>DASXGR010000122.1:0-1963 GCA_036488935.1 Caulobacteraceae bacterium
GAAGGGCTATCAGACCGAACGCCCGCCAGGCCCCATCACCATGGTCAAGGGTCTCAGGCGCTACCGTGACATCGCCCAGGGCTTCACCCTCGCGCGAGGATGACCCTCAACGAAAAGGATGTGTGCGCACGCTAGCCCCAGGAGGGGAAGGAAAGCGCGTCGTTCGAACTTCACATACTCATCGCTCTCCTCCCCCTTCATGGGCAGGGGAATCGCATATGCCGAACAGACCGGGAATCTGGGTGCCGATGTTCTCGGACCGATTCCGAGTTGTTCCCGCTTCGGCCCACCCCCGAACGCCATATGCGATTGCCCTGCCTTCATGGGGGAGGTGGACGCGGCGAAGCCGTGGACGGAGGGGGAAGGCCGCAGCCCGGCTGCTCGCCGCTCGACTCACTCAGTCCAGCTGGCCAGCCAGTCGGCGAGGGCCTGGGGGGTCATGTGGCGGGCGTCGGCGAGGGCGGCGACATGGCCCTGGTCGAGCAGCCGGCCGTGGCGGTCGATGATCAGGATGCTTGGCGCCCCGGTGACCGCGTTCAGACCCCAGCGGGCAGGGATCTGCAGATTCTTGTTGAAGCGGCCCACGTCCACGGTGACCACCACATAGTGGGCTTCGACGAAGCGGGCGACCTCGGGCTGGCGCATCAGGGCGGCGAGGAGCCGGCAATCCGGACACCAGTTGCCGCCCAGATCGATCAGCAGCAGGCGATGCGTCGCCTTGGCCTTGGCGAGCGCGGCGGCGACGTCAGCGTTGGCGTCGGCGGACTCGTCATAGGGTAAGGGCAGGGGCGTCGGCAGTTCCGCCAGGCTTGCGATCGACACCTTGGGCGCCGGCGCCGCGGAAACGGCGGCCGGGGCTAAGCACACCGCGGCCAGCAGTCCGGCGAGGCCGAGTCGCAGCTTCATGACGCTGGCTTCGCCGCGCTCGGCTGGGTTTGGGCGGGTGTGGGCGTAGGCGCCGGGGCGCCGCCCGCGGCGGGCGTCGCGCCGGCGGTCGCCGTGGTTCCCGCCGGAGCCTTGGCCGGATTCGGGTTGGGGATCGGCAGGTTTGAGCCGAGTGTGTGCAGATAGGCGATGACGTTGATCCGCGTCTGCGGGTCCTTCAGGCCGGCGAAAGTCATCTTCGAGCCGGGCATATATTGCTGCGGGTTCTTGATGAATTCGTAGATGTGCTCGTAGTCCCAGACCGGCTGCTTCTGAGCGAAGGTCTCCATCGCCGACGAATAGGCGAAGCCCGGGTGCGAGCCCGGCTTGCGGCCCTCGACGCCATAGAGGCCCGGGCCGATCATGTTCGTGCCGGCGGCGCTGAAGTTGTGGCAAGCCTGGCACACGGCGGTGGCGGCCTGGCCGGCGGCGACGTCCGCCTTGGGCAGGACCGTCCCCCAGTCCGGAGGAAGGTCCGCGGGGGCCGGGGCGCCGGCGCCACCCAGCAGGTCGGCCGGGACGTCGACTTTGAAGCCGTCCTTGGCCGGTGGTTCGAGCGGGAAGAACTCCGGGACGATCACGCCTAGTCCCACGGTCAGCAAAGCCGCGCCGAGGATCGCCCCCAGAACCTTGTTGGTGCTCAGATCGCTCATGGAGCCCCGCGAATCCTTCCCTTCCCCTAAGACAACGATCGGCCGGCCGCGAGGCTTTACCGGAACCGCGGCCGGCCGTTGTTGCGCCGCGGTCTCTTACACGCTACCGGCGCTCGCGCAACCGGCCGCTTTCGCGGCTAAGTCCGCCGCGCGCCTCCATATCCCCTTGCCATGCCGCCCCTTGTCCTCATCCCCGCCCGACTGGCCGCAAGCCGCCTTCCGGGCAAACCGCTGGCCTTGATCGGCGGCGTCCCGATGATCGTCCGCGTCTGGCGACAGGCCGTGGCGGCGAACGTCGGTCCGGTCGCCGTGGCGGCGGGTGACCTCGAGATCGTCGAGGCGGTGGAGGCGGCCGGCGGTCGCGCGGTGATGACGGACCCCGCCCT
>DASXGR010000124.1:0-9457 GCA_036488935.1 Caulobacteraceae bacterium
CCATTTTCGATCTGTGCCGAGCGCAGATCCCCATGACCTGACCCGTTTCGTCGACGCCCAGCAGGGGTCTTTCGAGGGTGCACGTGCGGAATTGCGCCGCGGACGCAAGACGAGCCACTGGATGTGGTTCATCTTCCCGCAGATCGCCGGGCTCGGCCACAGCGCCATGGCGCAGCGCTACGCCATTGGCTCCCTCGCCGAGGCCCAGACCTACCTCGCCCACCCCGTGCTGGGCCCGCGCTTGCGCGAACTGACGGAGATCCTGATCGCCCTGCGGCAGACCGATGCGCGGGCGGTCTTCGGCGACATCGACGCCGTCAAGTTCCGCTCGTCGATGACCCTGTTCGACGCGGTCGAGCCTGAAGGTGTGTTCGCGCGGGCGCTGGAACGCTTCTTCGCAGGGCAACGCGACCCGGCGACGCTGGAGCGGATCTAGCCCAAGCTTATCCCCCCCTTCTGGGCGACTGTTCCGAAATTCACAATTTCACCCGTCATCCCGGGCCGTAGCGAGCGTAGCGAAGCGAGGACCCGGGACCCAGGTGACTGCGACGGGCGCCGGGGTTCGCGAACCGCAGCTTCCGGGATGTGGCCCCTGGGTCCCGGGTCCTCGCTCCACCCGGCCTGCGGCCGGGTTCGCTACGGCCCGGGATGACGGAAGAAAAGAACGGAGCGTCTCACAACGACCCCCATGAAGGGGACGGACGAGCCGTCCTCAATGCACCGGGTGCAAGAAACGGTCCCAGCGCAGGTCGAGCCAGGTCCAGGGCTTGAAGAAGGAGGCGTCCTCCTTCCACGAGAGCAGGATGATGCGGGCGCGGCCGACCAGATTGGCCTCCGGCACGAAGCCGACGCCCTCATCGGCGCCCACGAAGGAGTCGAGCCGGCTGTCCCAGCCGCATCCGCCAAGCTTGGGATCCTCAGGCGGCAGGCCCGGATCGAAGCGGCTATCGGCGGAGTTTTCGCGGTTGTCGCCCATCATGAAGTAGCAGTGCTGGGGGACGACATAGACCCCGGTGTTGTCGGCGGGATAGTTCCCGTCTCCGTGCACCTGGATGGTGTAGCTGCGGTCGGCCGGATTGGTCTCGCGTTCCCACTTGGCCGGCTCGGGCCAGCCGCGATCGGTGGCGGTGACCGCTTTCGGGTCGCCCAGCGGCAGGGCCTTGCCGTTGATGAACAGCTGGCCGTGGCGGACCTGGATCCGGTCGCCGGGAAGGCCGACCAGACGCTTGATGTAATCGGTGTGCCCGTCACGGGGCAGCTTGAAGACGATGATGTCGCCCCGGGTCGGGGCATGGAAGAAGACGCGGCCGGGGAACAGCGGCGGGCTGCCCAGGATGGAGTGCCGGCTGTAACCGTAGCTCCACTTTGAGACGATGATGTAGTCGCCCTGATAGAGGTTCGGCTCTTCTGAAGCGGAGGGGATGGTATAGGGCTGGAAGAGGAGCGTCCGGATCACGAACGCGATCAGCAGGGCGAAGACGACCGTCTTGATCGTCTCCCACGCTTCGCCGCCGGCTCGCGTCTTACCGGCGGCGGCCGGGACGCTCTCCAATTTCGACATTCACGCAATCTCCGCGCGCACGCCCGCCGGGGCGCAAAGCGGTCTCCATAATCGGCCTTGGCGCGCGATGCGCGTTAATTCTCGGTCACGGGCGCGCCATACAACTGCATGATGCCGCGAAATGGCGCCCGTTGCGAGGGGAGAGCTCAGGAATGGAAACGGATGTGCTGGTCGTGGGCGCCGGGCCCACCGGTCTTGTGCTCGCCCTCTGGCTGGCGCGTCAGGGGGCGAAGGTGCGGGTGGTGGACCGTGCGGAGGGCCCAGGGACAACCTCCCGGGCTCTCGCGGTCCAGGCGCGCACGCTCGAGCTCTATCGCCAGCTCGGCCTCACAGAAGACATCGTCGCCGAAGGCCATCATACGCCCGCGGTAAACCTCTGGGTGCGCGGGTCTCGTGCGGCGCGCGTCTCCCTGGCCCAAATGGGCGAGGGCCTCACCCCCTACCCTTTCCTCCACATCTTCCCGCAGGACCGCCACGAGCGACTGCTGGAGGAACGGCTCGAGGCAGCCGGAGTGCGCGTGGAACGGCGCACCGAAGTAATGTCGGTGGACGACCATGGCGACCGCATCGTCACCCGCCTGGCCGACGCGGGCGGCGCTGAACGCACCACTGAGTCCAGCTGGATCGCCGGCTGCGACGGCGCGCGCTCGGTCGTGCGACATGCGATCGGCGCGAGCTTCCAGGGCGGCACCTATCGTCAGCTGTTCTATGTCGCCGATGTCGACGTCGCCGGGCCGACGGCCGATGGAGAGCTTCACATCGATCTGGACGAGGCCGATTTCCTGGCGGTCTTCCCGATCGACGGCGCGGGGCGCGTTCGCCTGATCGGCACGGTGCGGGACGACCGCGCCGCCAACCCAGAAACCCTGACGTTCCAGGACGTCGGCCATCGAGCGATGGAACACCTCAAGGTCGAGGTGCGGAAGGTCAACTGGTTCTCGACCTATCACGTGCACCACCGCGTCACCGACCGCTTCCGGCGCGGGCGCGCCTTCGTGCTCGGCGACGCCGCCCACATCCACAGCCCAGCGGGCGGCCAGGGCATGAACACCGGCATCGGCGACGCCATCAACCTGGCCTGGAAGCTGGCCGATGTCATCCACGGCCGCGCGCCCGACCGCATCCTCGACAGCTATGAGGCCGAGCGCATCGGCTTCGCCCGCCGGCTGGTCCACACCACCGATCGGGTGTTCTCCTTCGCGACGGCCGAGGGCCTGCTGGCGGACGTCATGCGGACGCGCCTTGCGCCGATCGTCGCGCCGATGGTGACCTCATCCGAGCGGGCGCGCGAATACGTCTTCCGCACCGTCTCTCAGATCACCCTCAACTACCGGGGCTGTCCTCTCAGCCGCGGGGAAGCCGGCAAGGTGCGCGGCGGCGATCGCCTGCCCTGGGTCCCGGTTAACGGCGCCGACAACTACAAGGGGTTGGATCACGCCGGCTGGCAGGCGCACGTCTATGGCCAGCCCAAGACCGGCCTTCCCGCCTGGTGCGAGTCGCGCCGGGTCCCGCTTCACAGCTTCGAGTGGACCGAAGCCCATGGCGCGGCCGGCCTCGCCCGCGACGCCCTCTACTTCCTCCGCCCCGACACCTACGTCGGCCTCGCCGATCCCACTGGAACCGTCGCCGCCGTCGACGGCTACTGCAACGATCTCGGCCTCATCCTGGGGTGACTCAGCGCCTGTCCCTCCCCTTCTAGGGAGGGTGGCTCGGCGCGAAGCGGCGAGACGGGTGGGGGCACGTGGGGCCGTGCGAGGCCTCGCCCTTTCACCGCACTTCCCCCACCCCGCTTCGCTGCGCGAAGCGACCCTCCCCAGAAGGGGAGGGATTAAGCTCAGCCTCGGAACCGCGCCGGGGAGAGGTGTTCGGCCTTAAGCCCCAGCGCTGCGACGTCCGCCGGCACGTCCTCTCCAAGGGCGAGTGCGGCCGCTGTCCGGCCGGCGGCGGCGGAGCTCTGGACGCCGTAGCCGCCCTGACCGGCGAGCCAGAAGAACCCGTCCGCCTGCGGATCATAGCCCAACACCAGGGAGCGATCGGGCGCGAAGGTCCGAAGACCCGCCCAGGAGCGCAGGATCCGACGCACCGGCACGTCCGCCGCCTCCTGCATCCGCTCGACGCACTCGGCGATCGTCAGATCCTCGGCCCAGGCATCGCAGGGCTCGGATGGGACCTCGTCGGCGGGGGACACCAGAATACGGCCGGCGTCGGGCTTGAAGTAGAAGGATTCGTCGGCGTCGATCACCGAGGGCCAGCCCGTGACGTCGCGTCCCTCCGGCGGATCGATGATGAAGGCGGTGCGGCGCAGGGGTGTCAGACCGATCGGCTCGAGGCCGGCGCGTTGCGCCACCACGTCGGCCCAGGCCCCGGCCGCATCGATCACCACCGGCGTCGTGATCAGCTCGCCACCCGCGAGGCGCACAGTCCACACCCCATCGCGCCGCTCGAACGCCTCCGCCTCGGCGTTCAGCCGGATCGCCGCGCCGTTTGCCCGGGCCATCCGCAGATAACCCTGGTGCAAGGCCTCGACGTCGATGTCCTTCGCATCAGGCTCGTGAACCGCCGCGGCCAGTCGCTCCGGCCGTAGCACTGGACACAGCGCGAAGGCCTCCTCGCGGCTGACCGACAGGATGCGAATCCCAAGCCCCTCGGCGCCGTCGGCGACGGCCGCAAGGCTCGCCAGCTGGCTCTCGGAAGCGATGTAGAGGACGCCGCGCGGCGTCAGGACCGGATGCGGCGTGAAACCCTCGGGCGGCGAGGTGAGAAAATCGCGGCTCGCGACAGTCAGGGCGCGAAACGCGGCGTTGCCGTAGAGGGGCGAGTACAAAGCGGCCGAGCGGCCGGTGGTGTGATAGCCATGCGCGCCCTCGCGCTCGACAACCGCCACGCGCGCCCTGGATGTCAGGAAGGCCGCCGCCGACGCTCCGGCGATCCCGGAACCGATGATGAGAAAATCGAAGTCCGCCATTTGCGGCGTAGATAGCGCGCGCCAGCCGAATGTCTCCCTACATTGTGGTGGACCTTGGCCTCGTGCGGCGCCGCGATAGCGTCGCCGCAGGGGGTGACGAACGGGGCCGATCGTGCGAGGTCCTTCGCACGTGCAGTGGGAGACTGAAGTTTAGATGCGGCCAGGCGATCGCGTCCTGATCACCGGCGCCTCCGGCTTCGTCGGATCTGCGGTGCTGCGCGCACTCGGCGGACGCGGCCTTCGTCTTGGGGCCCTTGTGCGCAAGACCAGCCCGCGCGCAAATCTGGCTGGCCTGGACGTGGACCTCGTCGAGGGCGACATGCGCTCGCCGGACGACATGAAGCTGGCGCTGAAGGGCGTGGACCTGTTGTTCCACGTCGCCGCCGACTACCGCCTCTGGGCCCGGGACCCGAACGACATCATCAGGGCGAACCTGGAAGGGACGCGCGCGGTGATGGAGGCGGCCCTCGAGCAGGGCGTGGGACGGGTCGTCTATACGAGCAGCGTGGCGACGCTCCGCGCGGGCGATGCGGCGACTACCGTCGATGAGATGGCCGCCCTGGCGCCTGGAGAGGCGGTGGGAGCCTACAAGGAGAGCAAGGTCCAGGCCGAGCGGCTCGTCGAACGCCTGGTCGCCGAGCGGGGTCTGCCGGCCGTGATCGTCAATCCCTCGACCCCGATCGGACCGCGCGACATCAAGCCCACGCCGACAGGCCGAATCCTCGTCGAAGCCGCTCAAGGCCGCATCCCGGCCTTCATCGACACGGGACTCAACCTCGCGCATGTCGACGACGTCGCCCAGGGTCACCTGCTGGCCATGGAAAAGGGCGTGATCGGCGAGCGCTATATCCTTGGAGGCCAAAACGCGACGCTGGCGGAGATGCTGGCGGAGATCGCCGGTCTGGTAGGACGCAGGCCGCCAACCGTCAGGTTGCCTCGCACGCCGCTCTATCCCCTAGCCGTGGCGGCCGAAGCGGTGGCGCAGATCACCGGCAAGGAGCCGTTCGTGACCCGTGACGCGCTCAAGATGGCTTCGCACCACATGTTCTTCAGTTCAGCGAAGGCCGAGCGTGACCTCGGTTACCACGCCCGACCCTATCGCGAGGCGCTGAGCGACGCGCTCGCCTGGTTCAAAAGCGCCGGTTACGTCCAATGAACATGACGCTCAACCTGGCTGTCGGCGTCGGCGTGATCGCCCTCCTATCATGGGTCTACCTGATATCCCTGAGGGGCGGCTTTTGGTTGATGCGCGAGCGCGACGACCGCCGTGAGGCGCCCATCCCCAAGACCTGGCCCTCGGTCGTCGCGGTCGTTCCCGCCCGCAATGAGGCCGACGTGATTGCAACCTCCCTCGGCAGCCTGGTTGGGCAAACCTATCCCGGCCCGCTTCGGGTCATCCTGGTGGACGACAACAGCGACGACGGCACGGCCGCCGCGGCGCCCAATGCGCCCGAACGGCTGGAGGTGCTGCACGGCGCACCCCTCGCTCCCGGTTGGACGGGCAAGCTGTGGGCCATGAAGCAAGGTGTCGAGCGGGCCGCGGAATACGCGCCGGACTACATCCTCTTCACCGACGCCGACATTGCGCATGCCCCCGAGAACCTGACCCGCCTGGTGGCGCGCGCGGAGCACGATGGGCTCGTTCTGACTTCGTTGATGGCGAAACTGACGGTGGAGACCTGGGCCGAGCGGCTCATGATACCGGCCTTCGTCTTCTTTTTCGACATGCTCTACCCCTTCGCCTGGACCAACGATCCGCGCCGCGCCCTCGCGGCGGCCGCGGGGGGCTGCATGCTGGTCCAGCGCGCTGCGCTGGAGCGCGCGGGCGGCGTGGCCGCGATCCGCGGCGAGATCATCGACGACTGCGCCCTTGCCCGCACGATGAAGCGCCAGGGCCCGATCTGGCTGGGCCTGACCCAGCGCGCGCGAAGCCTGCGGCCTTATCCTGATCTTGCAGCAGTCGGACGGATGATCTCCCGCTCGGCCTACGCGCAGCTCGGCTATTCGCCATTCATTCTCGCAGCCACGGTGCTCGGAATGGCGGTGGTCTATCTCGCCGCACCATTCCTGGCTCTGTTCGGCCACGGCGCGGCCCGGATCCTCGGCCTCGCAGCCTGGATCGTGATGGCGGCGGCCTTCCAGCCAATGCTCCGTTACTACAAGCGCCATCCCGCCTGGGGCGCCGCCCTTCCGGCGATCGGAGCGCTCTACACGGTGTTCACGTTGAAGTCGGCCCTCGACAGTTGGCGCGGCCGGGGCGGAATGTGGAAGGGGCGGTCCCAGGCGGCCGTGGGAGTGGGTTCGTGACGATCGCCGAAGGTTCGGGCAAAGGCCACCACGACGAGAATTTCCCGGTCGGATCGGTCCTGATCGCGCCGCGGAACCGGCCCGTCGTGCTGGCCTTCTATCGCGTTGCGCGCATGGCGGACGATGTCGCCGACAAGCCGGGCCTCGCCGCAGAGGAAAAGCTGCGCCAGCTCAAGCTGATCGAGAATACGCTGCTGGGCCGCAGCGACGCCGCGCCGGCCGCCGCACGGCTGCGCCAGGTGCTGGCCGATCGCAGGATCACCCTGGACCACATCCTCGAGCTGCTGGAAGCCTTTCGACGCGATGCGGTGAAGTCCCGCTATGCCGACTGGGACGAGCTGATGGATTACTGCCGATACTCGGCGGCGCCGGTGGGGCGCTTCATGCTCGACGTTCACGGCCAGTCGCGCTCGACCTGGCCCGCGTCGGACGCTCTGTGCGCTGCGCTTCAGGTCATCAACCACCTGCAGGACTGCGCCAAGGACTACCGAGAGATCGATCGCGTCTATGTTCCGCTCGACGCCCTGGCTGCGGCAGGGACGGACGTCTCGGCGCTCGCGGCGGATCGCGCCTCGCCGGCGCTCAAGGGCGTGATCGCGGACCTCGCCTCACGCACCGCGCAGTTGCTGACCGCCTCGCGGGGCCTGGCGCGCTCTCTGACCGACCTGCGGATCGCGCTGGAAGTGGGGGTTATCCAGGCGATCGCCGAGGATCTGACGGGCCGCCTGGAGCGCCGTGACCCGCTCAGTCAACGCGTTCACCTGACGCCGCTCGAGGCGGCCGGCGCGGCCTTGCGGGGCGTAAGCCTGACGTTCGGTTCACGCGTTGCGGGTCGGCAAAGCCGTCTGGCTCCGGCATAAGCGACTCATGACGACCGCGACGGCCAAGAAACAAACTCCGGCCCGCCTGGCGACCCCCGAGGCGCAGGCTTCGGGATCGTCGTTCTACGCCGCCATGCGACTCCTGCCGAAGGCGGAGCGCAGCGCCATGTTCGCCGTCTACGAATTCTGTCGGCGGGTTGACGATATCGCCGACGAGGACGGTCCCACGCCTGAAGAACGTCGCGCTCAGCTGGACGTCTGGCGGCGCGGCATCGAAGCCCTCTACGACGGGGGATCCACAGAGAGGACGCGCTCGCTGGTCGAGCCTGTGCGGCGCTACGGCCTCAAGAAGGAAGATTTTCTTGCCGTCATCGACGGCATGGAAATGGATATCGGCGAGCCGATCGTCGCGCCCGATTTCGAGACCCTCGATCTCTATTGCGACCGCGTGGCGAGCGCGGTGGGACGCCTCTCGGTGCGCATCTTCGGCATGGATGAGGAACCGGGTGAGAAGCTCGCCTACCACCTCGGTCGCGCCCTCCAGTTCACCAACATCCTGCGCGATCTCGACGAGGACGCCGCCACCGACCGGCTTTACCTTCCGTTGGAGGCAATGGCGTCGGCCGGCGTCACGGCCCGCGAACCCGCCGCAGTTCTTTCGGACCCCAACATCGACCGCGCCTGCCGCTGGCTCGCCGCCAAGGCCCTGGAGCAATACCACGAGGCCGAAAAGGTCATCCGGTCAGGACCGCGCGGCCGCCTGCGCGCACCCCGCCTGATGATCGGCGTCTATCGTCACATCCTCCGCCGCATGATTCGCGACTCGTGGCGCCCGCCGCGTAACCGGGTCAGCGTCAGCAAGGGCCGCCTCGCCTGGGTCGTGCTGACGAAAGGGATTCCGAGGTAGGGGGTCCCCTCGCTTGATCCCTCCCCTCCTGGGGAGGGTGGCTCGACGCGAAGCGGCGAGACGGGTGGGGGCACGCGGGACCTTGCGAGGCCTCGCCTTTTCACCGCACTTCCCCCACCCCGCTTCGCTACGCGAAGCGACCCTCCCCAGAAGGGGAGGGATAAGGTGTTGGCTACGCCCGCAGATGCGGCGAGACGGGCGGGGGCACGGGGGGCAGTGCGAGGCCTCGCCCTTTCACCGCACTTCCCCCACCCCGCTTCGCTGCGCGAAGCGACCCTCCCCAGGAGGGGAGGGAACAAGGTGTTGGCTACGCCCGCAGATATTGCAGAGCCCCCTCCGGCGCGTCGTCAATCCCCAGCTCGCGGCGGATATGGCACACGACCCCATCGAAGTTGCGGTCGATCTCGCCATTCTGGATTCGCATCGTCTTCAACCCTGCCCGGGCAAGGATGGCGTCGCGCATGGCGTCGTGGTCGGCCTGGACAGCCTCATTGTGATGGCCCCCGTCGGCCTCGACCACAAGCCGGCTGCCGAAGCAGACGAAGTCGAGAAAGAACCCCTTGAACGGCGCCTGCCTCCGGAAGTGGAAGCCGTCGGCCCTGAGGGTCCGCAGGTAAACCCACAACCGGGCCTCCTGCGGCGTCAACCGCTTCCGCAGTTCGCGCGCCCGCTTGACCGGATATGCTCCCTCGCGCATTCCAGAACAATACGAGAACGTTCTGCCACTGTCACGCTTTCTGTTGTTCCCTCCCCTTCTGGGGCTAGCGTGCGCACACATCCTTTTCGTTGAGGGTCATCCTCGCGCGAGGGTGAAGCCCTGGGCGATGTCACGGTAGCGCCTGAGACCCTTGACCATGGTGATGGGGCCTGGCGGGCGTTCGGTCTGATAGCCCTTC
>DASXGR010000141.1:0-4307 GCA_036488935.1 Caulobacteraceae bacterium
TTGGTGTCCTGAGCAACCCCGTCGAAGACGAGTGAGGGAAGGGGACCGTCGATGAAGAAGCTATTCTCATCGGGAGGGAGCGACGCCCATGGGATATTCCGGCTACAGCTGTTTCCGGTTCGAATTCGATTCCGGAGTCGCGTTCGTCAGCATCGATCACCCGCCGATCAATCTCCTCGATGAGATCCTGTCGGAGGAGTTCGACAAGCTCGGCAGGGAGCTCGAGGCCGATGAGAGCGTCCGGGTCGTCGTCTTGCAGAGCGCGCTTCCGGACTTCTTCATCGCCCACTCTGGACTGGGCCGGGTGGGAGCCGCTTCCAGGACGGTGTCCCAGACGCGCAGCTTTCGCCTGACGCAGATGATCGGCGAGCGGTTCAGGAACATGCCCAAGGTGACCATCGCCAAGGTCGAGGGGCGGGCCCGGGGCGGCGGGAGCGAGATCGCGCTGGCCGCGGACATGTGTTTTGCCGCTGCGGGCAAGGCGATCTTCGGCCAGCCCGAGGTGGCGATCGGGCTAGTGCCAGGCGGCGGCTCCACGCAGCGATTGCCACGGCTTATCGGGCGCGGACGCGCCCTTGAGGTGCTCCTGGGATGCAATGATTTCCCGGCTGAGCTGGCGGAGCGTTACGGCTATATCAATCGGGCGTTGCCGGCGGACGAGCTGACGCCTTTTGTCGAGAGCCTGGCTCGCCGCATCGCCTCATTTCCCGCCCACGCCATCGCCCACGCCAAGGCGGCTGTGGATAAAGGAGCGTTTGGATCCCTGGCGGAGGGGCTTTTGGTGGAGGCCCAGGAGTCAGATCTGAGCGTCGCCGACGAGGTGACGCGCGCCCGCGTTGCGGAAGTCTTGAAGCTCGGCGCCGAAACTTATGAAGGCGAGCTGGAGATGGCCTTCTTGTCGAAACTCTAGTCGCCCTCCGGCCCCAGGTCCGCCGGCGTCTCGCCGGCCCTTTTCTTCTGTCTTCAGGACCGACGTGGGGCGAATGAAGTAAGAGCCGGCGAGAGAGCCTGTGAATCTTTTACGCCGAGTTATGAGGAGACGCCGTAGGCTCTGATTCGAAGCGGCTTTCGATCAGAGGACGATCTGTCGTGGACAATCTCAAGCTGAGACGCCCGGTCCGAGATCAGGTTGAGATGAGCTTCAGCTGTCTGGACGAGAGGGTGCCGGAGGACCATCGAGTTCGACTGGTATGGTCGTTTGTCGAGCGACTGGACATCTCGCCTCTGCTGGCACGGTTGAAGACCTTCAAGGGCGTTCGGGGCGGCCCGGCGACCGATCCGCGGATTCTGCTGGCCCTCTGGCTGTTCGCCACGCTCGATGGGGTGGGCTCGGCGCGGGAGATCGACCGGTTGTGCGAGCGCGACGACGTTTATCGCTGGATCGCCGGCGGCGTAGGCGTGAACTACCACACCCTGGCCGACTTCCGCGCTTCGGCCGGCCCGTTCCTCGACGAGGTGCTCACTAAGAGCGTGGCCGCCCTGGTGCAGGCGGGGATCGCCGATCTGTCGTGTGTGGCGGTGGACAGCCTGAGGGTGAAGGCGAGCGCCGGGTCGGCGAGCTTCCGACGCCGCCCGAGCCTGGCGCACCTGGAGGCCCTGGCGCGGCAAAGGGTGGAGCAGCTGAAGGCCGAACCGGGGGTCGAGACGGCGCGCCGGCGCAAGGCTCAGGAGCGGGCGGCGCGCGAGCGGGCCGATCGTCTTGAAGCCGCGCTTGAGGCGGTCGCGCAGATCGAGGCGGCGCGGGCGGCCGAGGACAAGGCCAAGCGGCGCAAAACGCCCAAGCCGCGCAACGCGCCGCGGGCCTCGACCACCGATCCGGCGGCGCGCGTGATGAAGCTCGGCGACGGCGCCTTCCGGCCGGGCTACAACCTTCAGATCAAGACCGATCCCACCGCCGCCGTGGTGGTCGGCGTCTCGGTCGGGACGAACGCCTCCGACCGCGGCCTGCTCGAGGCGGCGGCGGCCGAGATCCAGCGGCGCCACGGCCGGCGGCCGAAGGTCCTCCTGGCCGACGATGGCTACGACGCTCGCAAAGACATCGAAGCGGTCGAGGGCGGCGGCACGGCGGTGCATGTCCCCCTGCCGAAGAAAGCCGCGGACGCGCAAATCAGGCCCGGCGACACCTCCGGCGTGCGCGAGTGGAAGACGCGGATGGCCACCGATGAGGGCAAGGCCGTCTACGCTCGCCGGATCAACACCGAGCACACTCACGCCCAGATGCGAAACCACGGCCTGCTGCAGATGCCGGTCCGCGGCGTCGACAAGGTCATGGCCGTGGCCCTGCTGTTCGCCGTGGCCACCAACCTCCTTCTTCACGGACCGAAACTGCTGCTCGCCCTGTAAGCCAGGCGGAGCCTCGCCGCCGGACCACTTCCTGGGTCAGGCGGAGCCGATGCAATCCTCTTCAACTGCGCTATCGCCGCAACCCGGGCAAATATGCCACCCGCTGCCGAAGGGGCTCGCCCCCTCAACCCTTCACAGCCTCAGACGCCGGCGGACCGGACGTAGCGGGGATCTAAGGCGACCGGCTCGCTATCCCCGAATCCAACGAGCTGCGGAGCGGGGCCGCGACGCCATTTCCGATCCTCAGCCCGGCGAGTCGGCTTTAGCTGTGGGGCTCGACGGTTTTGTGCACGCTGTGGCCGACATGTCGGGCGGTTTGCGCCGTTCCATGGCCAACCTTGCTCCCGGTCTTGGCGACGGTGTGACCGGCGGAGCTGCCGGCATGGGCGACGTCGTGACCGGCTGTGCTGCCGGCGTGGGCGACGTCGTGCCCGGCGTTGGACAGGCTCTTGCCGATGGGTTGGGCCTGAACGGCGAGCGCGCCCGCAGCTGTCAGGCCGGCGGTGAAAATGGCGAGACGGAAGAGCATGCGGTTCTCCTGCGTAGAACCGGCCTCCCCGGCAGTTGGCCTTAGGCAGTCGACCTCCGGTCGGCCGAATTAAACGAAACGGGCCAAGCAGAGCGCAGTTGCGCCACGCTCCGGACGGATGGGCGGAGCGATTACCTGACAGGTAATCGCTCACGGCGCGGGGGCGTCGCACAAGGGCGCGGCGTCGCGCCCTGGCCCGCGGCGCGCCCAGAGCCGAGCCAGGTTCGGAGGTCGCCATGGATCAAGCTACCGCCCTGAAATCCAAGCCCCATTCCTCCTCGGTCGCCGCGCCGCAATCCTTCGCCGTGGCCCGCGACGGCACACGGTTGCGCTGCTGCGCGTGGGGCGAAGGCGCGCCGGTCTTGTTCCTGCACAGCTGGGCGATGCAGGCGCGGATGTGGGACTATCAGTTCGCCGCCCTTGCCCCGCACGGCTTGCGCTGCGTGGGCTTCGACCGCCGCGGCCACGGCCGCTCGGACCAGCCGGCGGGCGGCTACGACTACGACACCTTCGCCGACGACCTGGCCGCTGTGATGGAGGCGCAGGATCTTCGCGACGTCACCCTCGTCGGTCATTCGATGGGCGCGGGCGAGGCGGTGCGCTATCTCACCCGCCACGGGAGCGGGCGGGTGAAGGGGATCGTGCTTCTGGCGCCGACCACGCCCCTCCTGGCCCAGACCCCAGACAACCCCGCGGGCCTCCCCGCAGCCGCGTTCGAAGCGATGCGGACGGCCTGGAGGTCCGACTTCCCGGGCTGGGTGGCGCAGAACACCGCCCCCTTCTTCACGCCCGCCACCTCGAGCGCGCTGATCGACTGGATTGTGCGCATGATGCTGGAGATCCCGCTCCCGGTGGCCCTGGCCTGCAACCGGGCGGTGACGGAGACCGACTTCCGCGCCGAACTGGCCCGGATCGACGTCCCTTGCCTGGTCATCCACGGCGACGCCGACGCCTCCGCCCCGCTGGCCCTCACCGGCGCGCCCACCGCCGCCCTGATCCCGGGCAGCGAACTGAAGATCTACGAGGGCGCCCCACACGGCCTGATGTTCACCCACACCGACCGCCTCAACGCCGACATCCTCGCCTTCACCCAGGCTTAGACGTCCGCTCGTCCGAGCCTGTGAAAAGTTAACCGCAGAGACGCGGAGACGCAGAGAAGATGCGCCGAAGGCGCGCTCGAACGAGAGCCGCTTCCTGGAAGGTGGGATGAAATCCCGGCTCCACGGCTGGCGTTCGTGTGGTTCGTGAGGTTCGTGGCTCACTCACTCGGATCGATTCGGCGCGGCGTCGCCGTCTTTTCAGCCACGAACCTCACGAACTACACGAACAGCGGCGGAGAGATTGGAGGTCATCTGCCGAGAGGGGAAATCTGTTGCGCCTACGGCGCGTATTCCTCTCCGCACCTCTGCGTCTCTGCGGTTAAATCTTCACAAGC
>DASXGR010000186.1:0-2117 GCA_036488935.1 Caulobacteraceae bacterium
GGCGCCGATGGAGGGGATCATCGCCGAAGTCCTGATCTCCGTCCCAGCGGTCTCCATCGCCGGCGGCACCGACGAGATCCAGCGCAACATCATCTCCGAGCGGGTTCTTCGCATGCCCAAGGAGCCGGGTTTCGACGCCGACCGCCCCTTCCGCGACGTTCCCAGGAACACGGGGCGGAGCATCCGGGGCTGACGGCATGGACGCTCTGAAGCCCGACCTCCTGTCCGGTCGCACCGCCCTGATCACAGGCGGAGGCACCGGCCTCGGCCTCGCCATGGCGAGGCGGTTCGCGGTACTCGGCGCGGACATCGTCATCTGTGGCCGCCGCCAGCCCGTCCTGGAGGCTGCCGCGGCGGCGATCTCTTCGGAGGCGCCCGGTCGGCGAGTCTCGCACGAGGTCTGCGACATCCGCGATCCCGAAGCCGTCACCGCCATGATTGATCACATCGACGAGGCGGGCGGCATCGACATCCTGGTGAACAACGCGGCCGCCAACTTCATCGCCCAGACCCACCTGTTATCGCACCGCGCGGCCGACGCCGTGCTCGGCGCAACCCTTCATGGCGCGCTCTACTGCACGCTCGAGGCGGGGCGGCGCTGGATCGAGGCAGGCCGTCAGGGCGCCGTGCTGAGCATATTGTCGACATCGACGATCACCGGGCGCGCCTTCACCACGCCGTCGGCCATGGCCAAGGCCGGCGTTCTCGCCATGACGCGGAGCCTGGCGGTCGAGTGGGGCCCGCGCGGCATCCGCCTGGTCGCGATCGCGCCCGGACCCTTCCCAACCCCCGGCTCTCAGGCCCAGCTCAACCCATCGGGGCGGCGTGAGGGGCGGACGAGCCCAGTCCCGCTGGGGCGAGTGGGCGAACACGCGGAGCTCGCGGAACTGGCCAGCTTTCTCGTCTCGGACGCCGGCGGCTTCATCACAGGCGAGATGGTGGTGATCGACGGAGGCCTCCACCTGCGCACTTCAGGCGCGGACGATCTCCTCGGCTGGACCGACGCGCGCTGGGCGGAACACCGCGCCAGCCTGCGCCAGCCAAGAACCTGATCATCCCAGCGAGGCCGGGTCTTCGATCACGCGCGCGCTGGAATCACCACCTGCATGCTCTCGTAGCCATGCACGAACGGCGAGTAGCTGCGCACCGGCTCGCCGACCAACTCGATCTTCGGGAAGCGCTTGAGGATCTCTTCCCAGATGATGGTCAGCTGCAGTTCGGCGACGCGGTTGCCCACGCAGCGGTGCACGCCAAAGCCAAACGACATGTGATGCCGCGGCCGCGCGCGGTCGATGATGAAGGCGTCCGGATTGTCGATAGCCGCTTCGTCGCGGTTGCCCGAGATGTACCACATGACGACCCGGTCGCCCGTCTTGATGAGCTTGCCTCCGAGCTCGACGTCCCGTGTCGCCACGCGGGACATGTGCGCGAGCGGCGTCTGATAGCGAATGGTCTCGGACACCATGTTGGAGACGAGATCGGGGTTGGCGCGCAGCTTGGCATACTGATCGGGGTTCTTGTTCAGCCAGTAGATGCTGCCGCTGATGGTGTTGCGGGTCGTGTCGTTGCCGCCCACGATAAGCAGCACGACGTTCCCCTGGTATTCTTCGTATCCCATGTTCCGGGTGGCTGGATCGTGGGCCAGCATGGAGATCAGGTCGATGCCCGGCTCGGCGTGGAGTCTCTGGTTCCACAGGTCCTGGAAGACGGAGCGGCACTCGAAGATCGACATGATCTTCTGTTCCCAACTCTCCACCCCGCCATGACCGGGCTCGTTCATGAACATGTCCGACCAGGTCGTGAGCCGGCGCCGCTGCTCCATGGGGAAGTCGAACAGGGTGGCCAGCGTCATGGCCGTCAGTTCCATCGACACCTTGTCGACCCAGTCGAAAGGCTCGCCGATGGGCAGGGCGTCGAGGATCTCACCGGCGCGCTCGCGCACGATCGGCGACATCTTGGCCAGGTTCGCCGGCGCAAGCGTCGGGCTCACCGCCTTGCGCTTGGGGGCATGATAGGGCTCGTCGATACCGATGAACGAGCCTTCGCCCCGTTTTGCCGCCGCGATATCTTCCTCTTCACTACGGCCCAACACCTTCTCGAACGCCTTCCGCGACTCG
>DASXGR010000192.1:0-27091 GCA_036488935.1 Caulobacteraceae bacterium
TTCGGCATGACCGGCGCGCGTCTCGCGGGCCACGTGCTGCAGGAAGGCCAGCGCCGGGGCAATGTGAAGCACGCGGTGGTCACCATGTGCATCGGCGGCGGCATGGGCGGCGCGGGCCTCTTCGAGGTCTTCTGATCGCCGGACGGCCGGGGCGGCGCAATCCACGGCTCCGTCCCGGCTGACGTCGGCAGTTTGTGAACATTCGGGCGTCCTGGCGGCAGTCGGGACGCCCGGCTTCGTTTCGGGCCTGACCGTGGGACGGAGGGCTCATCGGGGACGAGCCGCCCGAGATTTGCTCGCCCAGCAGGGAAGAGAGAACCATGAGGCGATCGATCGGCGTGGCTGGGACGCTCTGGCTGACGCTCGTCTCCGGCGCTCTGGCGGCGTCCGACGAGCCGGGCCGGCTGCCATCGGATGTGGTCCCAAGTCACTATGACCTGCTGATCTCGCCGGATGCACAGGCGCTCACCTTCACCGGGCGCGTGAAGATCGATGTGACCGTGCGGGCGCCGGTGCGGACCATCACGCTTAACCAGAAGGGGCTGACCCTCGATAGCGTCTCGCTCGACGGTCGGCGCCCGCAATCGGTGACAAAGGACGAGACTGCGGAGCGGGCGAGCCTGCTCTTCGCCCAGTCCCTGCCTGCGGGGCGGCATAGCCTCACCATCGCCTACCATGGGCCGATCGGGCAGGGCACGTTCGGCTTCTTCGCCATGGACTATGACTCGGCGAACGGGAAGCGCAGGACCCTGGCGACCAACTTCGAGCCGACCGGCGCGCGCATGCTGCTGCCCTGCTGGGACGAGCCCGGCCGCAAGGCGACGTTCAGCGTGACGCTCGATGCGCCGACGGACGAGATGGCGGTGGCCAACATGCCGGTGGCCGCCGTGACGGCGGCGCCGGCCGGCGGGATGAAGCGCGTGCGGTTCGCGGCGACGCCGCCGATGTCCACCTATCTGCTGTTTCTCACCGAGGGCGACTACGAACGTATCCATGCGCCGGCCGACGGCGTGGATGTGGGCGTGGTGGTGAAGCGTGGCGACACGGCCAGAGCCGCCTATGCGCTCGACCAGGCGCGAGCCCTGCTGCGCTACTACGATGATTGGTTTGGCGTGCGCTTCCCCCTGCCAAAGCTCGACCTGGTCGCGGCGCCGGGCCAAATCACCGGCGGGTCGATGGAGAACTGGGGCTCCATCTTCTACTCGCAGGACCATCTGCTGTTCGATTCTGCTGACGGCACGGAGGCGGACCGCCAATTGGTGTTCCTCGTGGTCGGCCACGAGATGGCGCACCAGTGGTTCGGCGATCTCGTCACCATGGCCTGGTGGGACAACCTCTGGCTCAACGAGGGCTTCGCGCGCTGGATGCAGACGCATGCGGCCGATGCACTGCATCCGCAGTGGCGCACGGGCCTGCAGGCGCAGTCGATCTTCGAAGGCGGCAAGCGCGCGGACTCCAAGCCCTCAACGCATCCGATCCTTCAGCCGGTGGCGAGCGCGGCGCAGGCGGAGGAGGCTTTCGACGAGATCACCTACGACAAGGGCGCCGCGGTCATATCCATGCTCGAGGCCTTCGCCGGCCCCGACGCCTTCCGCGACGGCGTGCGGCGCTACATGCGCGCTCACGCCTTCGGCAATTCCGTGGACGCCGATCTGTGGAGCCAGGTGGATACGACCTCCGGCAAGCCGGTGAGCGCGGTGGAGCAGGACTTCGTCCGCCAGGCGGGTCTGCCTCTGATCGAGGTTGCGGCCGCCTCCGGCGGCGCCTCCTTGTCGGTGGGCCGGTTCCGCGAGGACCCCGCGGCCGATCCGGCCGCCGCGACGCCGACCTGGCGAATACCGCTGACGGTCTCCGCGCCCCCCGCGCCTGACCTTCAGGCCGTGCTCAATGTACGCGCCACACTCGAGAACGCGGTCGCTGCGGCGCCGGCCGCGGTCTTCAACGCCGGGGCGACCACCTATGCGCGCGTGGCCTATCCGCCGGAGCGGGTGCGCGCGCTGGCCGGACGGTTCGGCGCCCTGCCGGCCATCGACCAACTCAACCTCATCAACGACGCCTGGGCGCTCGGCCAGGCCGGATACCGGCCCGCGCGGGACGCGGCGGCCTATGTCAGCGCCCTGCCGCCGACGGCTGATCTGATCGTCTGGCGGCGCGCCACCCGGCTGCTCGTGGAGATCGATCAGGATCACGAGCCGGGCGACGCGCGCGAGACGTTCCGCCGCTTCGCCCTCGCCGCCCTGGCGCCGGTCGCCGACAGGCTCGGGCCGGACGCGCGGCCTGGCGAGGACGGCGCAGCCAGTGAACTGCGCGATGCGCTGTGGCAGGCTCAGGCGTCGTTCGGAGACCGCGCGGCCATCGCCCGCGCCCGCGCGGTATTTGCCTCAAGCGCTCCAGGCGCTGCATCCCCGGAGCTCCGGAGAACCGCATTGAGTGTCGTCGGCGCGACAGCTGATCCGGCGACCTTCGATCTGCTGCTGGCCCGCGCGAAGGCGGCGTCGGATCCCCTCGAGCGGAGCCGCATCCTCGAAGCCATGGCCCTCGTGAGAGATCCCGCCCTTTCGAGCCGCTTCGTCGCCATTGCGCTTGGACCGCTCGCGCCGGCGGGAACGGCCCCGGGCCTCATCGAGCAGGCCGCTAACGTCAATCCGGACGCGGTCTGGCCGGTGCTGCTGGCCCGCGCCGATGATCCCAACCTGCCGATCGACGCCTTTGTGCGGCCTTTGTTGTTCTCGGGCGTGGCGGGCGGTTCGTCGCGGCCGGAGCGCGCGCGCGAATTGGAAGCGTGGGCCCATAGCCACGTCCCTGCCGACGCACGGCGACCGGTCGTCGCCGCCGTCGCCCAGATCGGCCTCAACGCGAGGATCCGCGCCCAGGCCGTTCGGGACATCGACGCGTGGGTGGCGGAGCGACACTAAGCGGTTTTCGTGCGGACGGCGCTTGGCGGCTTTCCGCCCAGGTGAATCATGGTTAGGAAACCTCACATTATGTGGGGAGTGTGTGAAGCGTGTCCGAAACCGCCGTTGAGCTGACGCCTGAGACTGCAGTTGGCGAAGGCGGCCAGTCGCTGGCGGAAGCCGAGGCGGCCTACGATAAGTTCGTCTGGGACAACCTTCCGCGGAATTTCGCCGGGCACTTTCTTCACGGCATGCTCGGAATGACGGGCTTCCGACTGGTCAACAGCCTCACCATCATGCCGGCCTATCTGAGCATGCTGTCGGGGGGCTCGGCCCTGGTCGTGGGCCTGGGGCAATCGCTGCAGCAGCTCGGCGGCATCGTTTCGCCGGTGATCGGCGCTACCGAGATCGAACACCGCAAGAAGGTGCTCCCCGTGTCGATGCTGATGGGCACGCTGATGCGGGTGCAGATCCTGGGCATGGGCTGCGCGGGTTTCTTCCTGCACGGCAAACCCCTGCTGATCACGATCCTGGCGTTTCTGTTCCTGCTTGGGATCTTCCAGGGCGCTCAGGGCGTGGCCTTCCAGCTGCTGCTGGCCAAGGTGATCCCCATCACCCGCCGGGGCGCGCTGCAGGCCCTGCGCAACGTGACTGGCGGCGCGATCGCGGCGGCCCTGGCCTGGTGGGCGGGCGCCTACCTGATCCAGAAGAACATCTTCGGAAACGGCTACGGCGTCACCTTCCTGGTCGCCTTCGTGCTCACGAGCGCCGGCCTCACCGCCCTGGCCATGCTGATGCGCGAGCCGATTCCGCCGACGGTGCGGACCAAGACCCGCCTGATGACGCGCGTGCGCGAATTCCCGGCCCTGTTTCGCCAGGACCCAAGCTTCCTCTACTTCATGATCGCCCAGACCCTGGCCACGGCAGGCCGGGTCGCCGCGCCATTCTACATCCTCTACGCCGGCCACTCGATGAAGCTCGACGGGGCGAACATCGGCATGCTGTCGCTGATCTCGCTGGGCTCCGACACCCTGACGAACATGATCTGGGGACTCACCGGCGATCGTTTCGGCTTCCGTTTCACCTTCATCGTGGCGCTGATCGTCTGGGTGTGCGGAACGGTGCTGCTGATGGCGGCTCCCGGCCTCGCGCACTTTGCCATCGGCGGCTTCACCCCCGGCACGCGCATCCTGATCTTCGCGGCCTTCTTCGCCCTGGGCGCCTCGCAGTCGGGATTCCTCATGAGCTCCCAGACCATGGTGCTGGAGTTCGGTTCGCGCGAGGACATCCCGATGCGGCTGGCGCTCACTGCGACGGCCCAGGGGACGATGAACGCCGCCGGGCCGATCCTGGGCGGCCTGGTGGCCGAGACGCTGGGCTTCCAGACCCTGTTCGGTATCTCGGCGACGATGCTGGCCATTTCGCTGCTGGTGCTGCTCACCAAGGTCGAGGAACCCAGGTTCCGTAAACGAAACGCCTGACCATCCGCGGCGGTCGGCGCCGTGGGCGCGCATATGGCGCAGGGGCACACGTTAAAATTTAAGTAAGTTTGTTCGAATAATTACGGTAGCGCTAATTCGAGCGCGGCGTCCCAGCGGATTCGAGACTGACTTCGCCACCGGGAAGCGGAGTCGTCCGCAGCGCCAGCAGGCGAGGGGAAATGAACGAAACACTTTGCGAAGCGGCGGTCGCATCCAGGCCGCGCACGCTGTCGCGTCCGCCGTTGATCGACGCTTCCCGTTCAGGGGACGAGATGCTCAAGAACGCGCTGATGTCCATCCGCAGGCATCTGGGCATGGACGCCGCGTATATCGCCGAGTTCCTCGACGGCGCGTCGGTCCTGCGTGAGATCGATGCGCCCGGATTTCAGGAGCCGATCGCCTCAGGAGAACAAGGTGCATTCGGAGAACTCTATTGCCGGCACATCGCCGACGCCCGCCTGCCGGAACTGATGGCCGACACTTCCGAGTTCGAGTTCGCACGAAGTCTGCCGATTACAACGTCTGTCCCGATCGGCGCGCACATGGGCGTACCGATACTCAACGCGGATGGCGAGGCGTTGGGCATGTTTGGCTGCCTGAGCACGACGCCCAATCCCGCGCTGAGCGAGCGCGAGCTTCAGGTGATGCGGATGTTCGCCGATCTGGCCTCGATACAGATACGGCGCCGCGTGGAAGGCGAACGAGATTTGGAGTCCCGCCGCTCCAGGATCCAAAGCGTGATCGAGGATGAGGCCTTTTCGCTGGTGTATCAGCCGATCTGGGACCTCGGGGCTCGCCGGGTGATGGGGTTCGAAGCGCTCTGCCGTTTCACCCACGAGCCGGACATTTCACCGGACAAGCTCTTCCGCGAAGCGGCTGAGCTTGGCTGCGCGGCCGGTCTCGAGACTGCGGTGATTAGGTGCGCTCTGAAGGCACTGCGCGTGCTGGGTGAGGACTGCTATCTCGCGGTGAATGCGTCGGCGCGGACCGTCGTGTCAGGCGCCCTCGACGACTTGAGGGGCTCGGCGCCCCTGCACCGGCTGGTCCTCGAGCTCACGGAGCATGACGCTGTCGAGGACTATGCGGCCCTCGACGACGCCCTGGCGCCGCTCCGCTCGGAAGGGCTCCGCATCGCGGTCGATGACGCCGGCGCCGGGTATGCGAGCCTTCGGCACATCGTGCTGCTCAAGCCCGACATCGTGAAGCTGGACATGAGCCTGACGCGGGACGTCGACGCCGATCCGTCGCGACAGGCGCTTGCCTCGGCAATGTCGATGTTCTGTTCGCGCGTCCACATCCTTCTCGTGGCCGAAGGCATCGAGACCTGGGCCGAGTTGGATACGCTCAGGGGACTGGGCGTGCCGACAGGGCAGGGCTTCCACCTTGGTCGGCCCACGGCGCTCAACGCGGCGCACCGACTGGTCCGCCGCGCCGACGCAGCTCTCGCACATCAATAGGGTGAGAATACCGCCGAACGGCGGCACGGGCTTCAGGCCAGGACGGCCATCGCCTCACGGTAAGGCGTGAGATCCCATCCCGGATAACGGGTCTGGGCGCGCTGGAGCGTGAGCGGCGTCCAGTATGGATGGCCCGGGCGAGGCACGCCGAAGCAGGCGAGCTGCTCTGGCGTGGCGTGATCGAAGATGCGGGCCCAGGGCTTGGTGTGGTGGAAGGCCCAGGCGTGGAAGCCGATGGAGTCGTTTCCCGCCCGCTTGAAGCAGGTCATCAGGGCGTAGCGCCGACCGCCGGGCGCGGTGAGGTTCGAGCCACGGTGATAGACGTCGATAGCATAGGGAAAGACCGAACCGGCGCGCGCAGCGCTGGAGCGCTCATGAGGGCGAAGCGCCTGCTGTAGGCGGGCGTGAGCTTCGGGGTCGCGACCCAGGGAGGCCTCGGGCCCCGCGAGCCGCTCGCTATCGGGGCGGCGTACATAACGCATCGGTCCGTGGGCGTCGGTGACGTCAGTGAAGTAGCAGAGGATGGTCACCGAGTTCAGCGCGGCGTCTTCCGCGGGTGCGACCAGGGTATGGTTGGCGAAATCGGTGTGCAGAGGCTGGTCGTAATCGGCTTCGCCCGTGAACTTGGCCCAGGCCTGGCACTGGTAGACGTGGACATCGTCGGTCTCCAGGGCCGCCTTCGCGAACTGGATCAGGGCCGGATGCACGCCGATGAGGTTGAGGGCCGGCGAGCAATCCAGCGGCACTGGCGCGACGCCCTTGAACTGCGCCGGGTGGAAGCGGCCGATCTCGTCGCCTTGCTTGCGGTCGAGGGCCTCATGGTCGCCTTCGGTGCGGCCGAACACCGCATCGAAGTCGCGCACTACGGCGGCGACCTCATTTTCGGTGAAGAATTCCTCGATGAGGACGCCCCCGTCCTGCCGCCAGGCGTCGAGGTGCTGCGGGGTGAATCGCGGGCTCATAAGGGCATCCTTTATTCCTATCTGAGCCTATCCAGGGCATGGCTGTGACGAAAGCTCGACGATGGGCGCAGCCATCGTTCGCTTGGGGGCAAACTTAGGCTATAGGGCGCCTCGCCGCAGGCCCGCTTTGCGCGGAGCGGCCCTACTGAACAGTGACAGAGGTTTCCCATGCGCATCGGTGTTCCCAAGGAGATCAAGACCCTGGAATTCAGGGTCGGGGCGACTCCCGGGGTCGTGCAGCGACTGGTGCGCGAGGGCCATCAGGTCTTCATCGAGACGGGGGCGGCTTCCGGGATAGGCATTTCCGACCAAGCCTACCGCGATCTTGGCGCTGAGATCCTGCCGGACGCGGACGCAGTGTTCGAGGCCGCCGACATGATCGTGAAGGTGAAGGAGCCGCAGGCGGTCGAGATCGCCCGTCTGAAGCCGCGCCACATTCTCTTCACCTATCTCCACCTCGCGGCCGATCCGGACCAGGCCAAGGGCCTGATGGCCTCTGGCTGCACGGCCATCGCCTACGAAACCATCTCCGACCGCTGGGGGCGGCTGCCCCTGCTCGCGCCCATGAGCCAGGTGGCTGGCCGCATGGCGGTGGACGTGGGCGCCTACAATCTGCTGAAGCCGGCGGGCGGTCGCGGCATGCTGCTGGGCGGCGCGCCAGGCGTGCTGCCGGCCAAGGTGCTGATCCTGGGCGGCGGTGTTTCCGGCAAGCACGCCGCCGAGATGGCGGTGGGCCATGGCGCCGACGTCACCCTCTACGACATCAACGCCCAACGACTGGAGCAACTGGACGACCAGTTCGGCGGGCGTTTGAAGACCTGCTATTCAACCCATGACCTCGTGGCCGAGGCGCTCCCCACGGCGGATCTGGTGATCGGCTGCGTGCTCATCCCGGGGGCGGCCGCGCCCAAACTGGTGTCGCGTGGCGACCTCAAGAGCATGCGGGCGGGCTCGGTGCTGGTGGACGTTGCGATCGACCAGGGCGGGTGCTTCGAGACGAGCCATCCCACCACACACGCAGATCCGACCTTCGTCGTGGATGAGGTGATCCACTATTGCGTGGCCAACATGCCCGGAGCGGCGCCGCTGACTTCAACCTATGCGCTCAGCGCCGCGACGGCGCCTTACATCTCGGCGCTCGCCGGCAAGGGGCCGGACCAGGCCCTGGCGGAGGATCCCGGTTTCGCCGAGGGCCTCAATATCAAGGACGGCCGCATCACCCACCCGGCCGTGGCCCGCGACCTCGGCTTCAGCTGAGGAAAACCGCGAAGCGATCGCAAGCGGCCCTCCTGCTCCCAGGTGCGAGGAGGCGCCAGCTTGTGGCTGGTGAGGTCGCAACAACCCAGATGCACCCCAAAAGCTTCAACTTCGGGTGCGTAACCGTGTGACAAAAGTTTCATAATGCTGTTGACACGTTGACGCAGGGTGACCGATCCTCCGTTTGAAACACTCGTACGAGTGTTCGAGCCGCCCGAAGAGGCGGGATGATGGGAGGAAACCGTGAAATCAGCCTGCGCCCGAGGTGTGTCCGCGCTCGCCCTGACGACTGCGGCCGCTCTTTTCTCTATTCCGAACGATGCTCTAGCTCAAGCAGTGGCCGCAGCCGCGCCTGCCGTCCCTGCCGCCCCTGCATCCGGCGCGACCGCAACCGTTGGCGAAGTGGTTGTCACCGCCGAGAAGCGCGAACAGAACCTGGAGACGGTGCCAGTTGCGGTGACCGCCTTTACGGCCAAACAGCGCGATCTGGTTGGCATCGAGTCCCTCCAGGACCTCAGCGACTACACGCCAGGCCTGCAGTTCAACACCCTCACCAACAGGCCCTATATCCGTGGAATTGGCCGCGATACGGACAATTTAGCCACTGAATCCGGCGTGGCGATCTACCAGGACGGCGTCTACTTTGGCGCCAACGCCTCGACGCTGCTGCAGCTCGACTCCCTTTTCTTCCCTCAGATCGAAGTCCTGCGCGGACCTCAGAGTACTCTGTACGGCCGCAACGCGGACGGCGGCGCGATCAACTACACCGGGCGACAGCCCACCGACAGCTGGTACGCAGAAATGCGCGCGGGCTACGACAATTACGACAAAAAGTGGATCGAAGCGGTTGTCTCGGGGCCGATCGCCCATGGTCTCGATTTCCTGATCGGCGCGAACTACACTGACCAGCTCGGCGGATACTATAGAAACCTCAACGGACCACCCGAGGGAGGCAGTGTCGTCCAGGGCGGCAATGGCAACAGCTTCCACGTCGAAGCGCGGCTCAAGGCCCACTTCAGCGACAAGCTCGATGGCTGGCTGAAGTTCGCCCAGAACGGCTTCGACTCAAGTTTCCACACGACGGCCGAGCAGGGACCCCTTGCTCAGCAGGAGTTCCAGACCACTTCGCTCAGCCCGAACGCATTCTTCGGATTGTGCGGGCTGCCCGGCGGCGCCGGCGGTCTCGGGTGCGCCTTTTCGCCCGACACCATCGTTCCCGGCAGCGTGGTGCTAGGGGCGAACACGCCAACCACCAACCCGGCGAACAGCGATATCCGCACGTTCGATGCCGACTTCCGCAGCCATTCGCGTCTGACGGAGAACTACATCTTCGCAGGCAACCTGACCTATCATTTCGACAAGATGGACCTGAAGTGGACTGGAGGCTGGCAGACCTTCAACTATTATCTGAACTATCCCTACTCGACGACCGGAACCAGCCTTAGCGTCGAGTCCTTCCAGGTCCAGGGGCCGCCAGGATTTGGTAATCTTACGATCGACCCCGCTCAGACTCAGGTCAGCTTCATAGAGAAGGAAACTTTCTTCAGCAACGAACTCGATCTGACGTCGACCGGAAATGGCCCAGTCCAGTGGATCGCCGGTCTTTATTGGTACCACGAGATTTACAGCCAACCCGTCAACGTGTTGGAGCCCAATCAGTCGCAGATCTTCGCGCCGGCGAACGGGCCGGCGAATCCCTCAGGATGTATCTACTGCGAATACACGCATCTGGACGCGGATTCCTACGCGGGTTTTGCTCAGGTCGATTGGAAGATCCTGCCGACCGTGAAGTTGACTGGCGGCATCCGCTATACGTCGGACCATAAGTACGGCTTCGAAGGGTTCCGGGCGCTATCGTTCGATCTCGTGCCGCCTTTCACGGCGGCGAACTTTGGCGCATTCACCCCTGCGCTCGACATCACCAGCGCCCTGGCGCCGGTGGGGGTGCAATATCCGGGCACGGGCGTCTCCTTCATCAACCCCGCCACCGGGCAGGAAATCCAGACGCTCGACGCCTGGTGGCACGCAGTGACGGGAACGGCGGGCGTAGAGTGGACGCCAGACGAGGATACGCTCGTCTACGCAAAGTACAGCCGCGGTTACAAGACCGGAGGGTTCAATTCAGGGATTGGCGCGCCTTTTCCCGAAACCCAGCCAGAGTACGTCAATGCCTTCGAAACAGGTTTGAAGAGGGAATGGTTCAACCACACGCTGCAGACGAACCTGTCAGCCTTCTATTACATCTACCAGGACGACCAGGTTCCCTTAAGCGTCGAGCCGGCGGCCGGCGGGCCGCTCACGACTCTCGTGTTCAACATCCCCACGGTGCACACCAAGGGCGTGGAGCTGGAGACGGTGTGGCGGCCGACCCGTCCGCTGACGATCAGCTTCAACTATTCCTATCTCGACGCCCGCATCGCCAGCACCGGCGGCAACTGCTTCGAGGATGTCGCCGACCCGCTTGCGCAGGCCGCGGGCGCGAACACCACAGGCTGCACCCAGCCCACCGGCACGGCCACCCCGACCGTGGTCCAGAACACTTCCGGACAGCGTCTGCCCCAGGCGGCGCCCAATCGCGTAACGATCAACGCCCTCTACAACTTCAATCTTGATCCGGGCACACTGACGTTCTCGGCCAGTTACATCTGGCGCTCATATGACTACTTCAGCATCTTCAATCGTTGGTACAACCAGGCGCCCCCCTATTCTCAGATTAACCTGCGGGCAAGCTTCACCGACAAGAGCAACCGCTACACCGTGATCGCCTTCATGGACAATGTCTCCAACACTCTCGGCTACGACGGCGCCACTGGGTTTCTGGTGAGTCCGCTGGGCGGCGGCTATACAGGGCCCGAAATTCAGAACCGTCAGGTCTATCTGACGGCGCCACGCACCTTCGGTGTGGAGTTGCAGTATCGGTTCAGGTGAGGGCAGGTCGAAGGGCGCGGGCTTCCCCCGGACGGGCGGGGGAGGGGCGTCTTCGACGGGCGTAGCGCAGGCGGTGGAGCGCCTGCTGGGAGCAGGAGGCGCTCTCTATCGCGCCGGGCGGCTCGACGAAGCGGCGCGCGTTTACGGCCAGGCCGCCACTCTGGCCCCCTCGGACATTCGGCCGTTGTCCTCGCTCGCTGTCATCGACGCCCGCAGTGGCCGGCCCGCGTCCGCCAGGGAGCGGCTGCGGCGGGTCGTAACCCTCGATTCCAGACTGACGCACGCCTGGCGCAATCTGGCTGCGGTTTGTCAGGACCTGGGACGATGGGATGAGGCGGCCAGCGCCCTGCGCAGAACCATTGACCTCGACCCATCCGACACGGAAGCCCGTTTCGGCCTGGCCGCAGCGCTGATCGTCATCGGCCGCACCGCCGAGGGACTGAAACTCTATCGCACGCTCGCGGCGGAGCCCGCCCACCGCCTGTGGGCCCTGGGGCGTCTTGCAATCGCCGATCCCGCGCGCATCGAGGAGGGCGAGGCCGAGGAGATGGCCGCCGCGGCGCAGGATCCGGGCGTCGACGAAGATTCCCGGATCGCCCTCTGGTTCGCTCTTGGAGGCATTCGGGAGGTCCAGGGCCGGAGCGACGCCGCCTTTGACGCCTTCGCCGCCGGTAACGCGCTCAAGCGCGCCAGTTTCGAACGCCGTCCATTCGGGGAGCGACCGCAGGAGGTTCTGCGCGTCCATCGGGCGGCCGCGGACCATGTGGCAGGGGTGATGGCCGGAGTAGCCAGCGCACAACCGGGCGTCACGGAGCTTGCGCCGATCTTCATCGTCGGCATGCCGAGGTCAGGCTCCAGCCTTATTGAACAGATCCTCGCCAGCCATCGCGATGTCACAGGTCTTGGAGAGACGGGCGTGCTGCCGCGCCTGCTCGAGCGGGCCTATCCGGCACGGGTCGGAGAGCCCTTCGTTCCGTCTCTCGACGAGATCCGGGCCGCATACCTGGCTGGGTTGTTGGAACGAGGATGGGACGGCCAGCGTCGCTTCGTAGACAAGACGCTCGAGAACTTCCTGCATGTCGGCGTCATTCGCCGGATATTTCCCAACGCCGTGATCCTCGAAAGCGCCCGGGATCCGGTGGCGGCCTGCGTCGCGTGTTGGCGTCAATTGTTCAACCGCGGCGCCGAGACACTTTATGACTTCGGAGAAATTGCTGCCGAGTACGCAATCTATGCAGGTCTCATGGACCACTGGCGCGCATCCGAAGCCAGGATCGATCGCTTGGCCCTGGAGGATCTGACGGCGGATCCGGACAGGCAGATCCGTCGCCTGGTGATGGAGATCTGCAGCTTGCCGTGGGATCCCGCCATTCTTCGGTTCTGGGAAACGCGACGCGCTGTTCGGACCGCAAGCGCGACCCAGGTGCGTCGTCCGATCACCCGCTCCGACCACGGAGGTTGGCGTAGATACGAAGATCGACTGGGGTCCCTTCTCGAGATCCTCGCGCCCTACCGCACGTCCTGAAGATTCAAAGCATTCATCACGCTTGGGACGCAGCAGCCGGCTCCAGTCGGCGGCGTTACAGGTTCGTCGTAATTGCGTTTGACATATCTCTAAATCATGTCACCGTTGCCATATCTAAAGAGAAAGATTTCGCCGCCAGCAAAGAGCGAAATCCATCTTTTTGGGGAGGAAACGGATGTCTCGCAGCTTGGTCTGCGGCGCTTCGCCTTTGGCGTTGGCGCTGGGTATTTGCCTCGCCTCGACCACAGTGAAAGCCGAGGGCGCGGCTCCGGCAAGTCCAGCGGCGCCGGCTGCGACCTCCGGAAGCGCGACGGTGGCCGAGGTGGTGGTTACCGCCGAGAAGAGAGCGGAGAACCTGGAGACGACCCCGGTGGCCGTCACTGCGTTCACCTCTCAGATTCGAGATGCGCTGGGCATACAATCGGTTCAGGATCTCACTGACTACACACCGGGCCTCACATACTCGACTTACGACAACCGACCCTATATTCGCGGCATCGGACGGCAATCTGATAACTTGGCGGTCGAATCCGGCGTCGCGGTCTATCAGGACGGCATCTATTTCGGCGCCAATGCCTCGACCATCCTGCAACTCGACACGCTGTTCGTCGATCGGATCGACGTGCTGCGCGGGCCGCAGAGCACGCTTTACGGACGCAACGCCGATGGCGGGTCGATCAACTATGTCTCGAGGCTTCCGAGCCATGAATTCGAAGCGGAAGCGCGGTCGGGAATTGGCAACTATAAGAGATACTTCGTCGAAGGGACGGTGTCCGGTCCAATCAACGATCACTTGCGGATCCGGATTGGCGCGAACTATACCGCGCAGAACCCCGGATATTACACCAATCTCGATGGTCCGCCCGAAGGCGGCGGGGTCGCCCAGGGTGGCAACGGCAGTTCCTATCACGCCGAGATTCAGTTTCAGGGCGACTTTGGCTCAAGATTCGACTGGTGGGCCAAGGTGGCGACCAACGACTACGACGCGAGCTATCACACAGAGTCACTGATCGGTCCGCTCGACACCCGAGAGTTCTACAATCCTCTGTTTCCGAACCAGAACTACGGTTTGTGCCTCCTGCCAGGCTCAGGTGTCAATCCAGGGTGCAACACAGCCAACCCTGATAAATTGTTGAGCGTCACCACCCTGCCGAATACGCCGGCGTTCAACCCGAGCAACCTCGATCCAAGAACTTTCGACGCCGACTTCAGGTCCCGCTCTCGCGAGCGCAACAACCTTATCCTGAACTTCACCGCCACCTATCACGCCGATGGATTCGACGTGAAATACCTGGGAGGTTTTCAGTCCTTCAAATACTACCTGAACGCGCCATGGCTCTACTCGCAGGGGATCTCCAGCGGCGTGGAGTCCTATTTGCTCCAGGGACCGACCGCCCCCACGGCCCTCTGTTCAGCGATCTTCAGCACGGCGCTGGCCGGCTGCACGGGCAATCTGAAGATCGACCCTGCGCAGACCCAGTTCACCTTCGTCGAGAACGAGAGTTTCTTCAGCCACGAGGTGGATTTCAGTTCGACCGGCAACGGACGGCTGCAGTGGTTGGCGGGTTTGTACTGGTACCACGAGAACTATGATCAGCCGGTCAATGTGCTCGATCCGAACCAGCCACAGGTCATGGCCCCGCTATCCATCGCCACGTTTGGGCCGGCGCAGCCGAACCCGGGCGGCTCGGTTTACAACGAAGACACCCGGCTCGTAGAGAATTCGGAAGCCGCGTTCTTCCAGCTCGACTGGAAGATGACGAATACGCTGAAGCTCACCGGCGGCATGCGCTACACGACTGACCGGAAATACGGCGAAGAAGCGTTCCGCCTGATCCTTTTCAATCTCGAAGACTTCGGACTCGGCGTGAACACCTTTGGCTCCAACACCCCGGCGTTCGATGCGACCGCGTGCCCGGCGCCGGGTCCGGAGGCGGGCGGTCTCTATCCTGGCGCTGGACCGTGCGTGCAGAATCCGAACGGTGGGATCATGCGCCACCTCGACGCCCACTGGCAGGCGCTCACGGGCACGGTGAACCTGTCCTGGACGCCAACCCCGGATACGCTGGCCTATGCCCGGTACAGCCGCGGCTACAAGACCGGCGGCTTCAACTCTGGCACCGTCACCGTCTTTCCGATGACCGAGCCTGAATTCGTCAACGCCTGGGAGGTCGGTTTCAAGGACACCCTCTCCCGCACCTTCCAGACGAACATCGCGGCCTTCTATTATGCCTATTTCAACGATCAACAGCCTCTGGGCGTGAACATAAATGGCGTGGTCAACACACTGATTGCGAACCTCCCCGTTGTTCACGTGGAGGGCGTCGAACTCGAGAACATCTGGCAGCCGACGCGCTACCTGACGCTCGGCCTGAACTACGCCTACCTTCACGCGGTCATTGCGGACATGAAGGGCCAGTGCATTCAGGACACCGAGGATCCGCTCGCCCTGGCTCCTGGCGCGAACACGACGGGGTGCCCGGCCGGCTCGGGTCTGCAGAACCTCACGGGGCAGTACGTGCCACAGGCCGCTCCCAACAAGCTTTCCTTGACTGCCATATACAGGATTCCAGTTGAAACGGGGACCTTTTCGGTCTCAGGAGCCTTCGTCTATAAGGCGGGGCAGTACGGAGAACCTTTCAACAGATATTTTAATTTTGCGCCCAGCTATACTCAGGCAAATATTCGCCTGATGTATCAGGATGCCAAGGACCGGTTCACCTTCATCCTGTTTTGCGACAACATCTACAATACCCTGGCCTTGGACACGGCCACCGGCATCCCAGTCACCAATCCGGGACCGGGTCAGGTGGTCGACAAGCTCGCCAGTTACATCGCCCCGCGCACCTTCGGCGGTGAGATCTGGGTGAAGTTCAAATAGCGGTCTGGCCGCTCACGACTTCGTCCACCGCCTCGATCCAATGCCGGACCGGAACCGTCGAGGCCTCGGCCAGATGCATCATGCAGCCGATGTTGGCGGTGAGGATCGCCTGGGGCTCTGCGCCGGTTAGCGCCTCGATCTTCTTCTCCCGCAGGGCCTCCGCAATCTTCGGCTGGAGTAGGGAGTAGGCGCCCGCCGAACCGCAACACATATGGGCGTCGCGGATCGGTTGGGGCTCGAAACCCAGCGCGCCCAACAGCCGCGCCGGCGCGTCGGCAAGGGCCGGGCCGTTGCGAAGCGTGCAGGGCGGATGCACCGCCACACGCGGTTCCTTTGGCGCACGAACGGCCTCAGGCGGCTCTGCGAGCAGAATTTCGACCGGATCGCGTACGGCTTCGGCGACCCGGCGGGCGCGCGGCTCGTAGACGAGATCGTCGGCGAGGATGCCGGGATAGTCGCGGACGAAGGCCGCGCAGCCGCTGGCGTTGGCGATGATTGCCTCCGCGCCCGCGTCCAGTTCGGCGCACCAGGCGTCGATATTGCGCCGGGCGAAAGCGCGGCCTTCCTCAACGGCTCCTGTGTGGAAGCAGAGCGCCCCGCAGCAACCGGCGCGCGGGCTCTCCGCCAGCTCAATCCCGACAGTGTCGAAGACGCGCCGGTTGGCGGCGTTGATTGAAGGCGCGGCCGCCGCCTGCACGCAGCCGCCGAGCAAAGTCATGCGCCGACCATGCCGACGCGTTGGCGCCGGACCCGGCGGTCTTGGCGCGGCGAGCTTGCCGCGAAGGGCGGCCGGCAGGGCGAAGCGGACCTTCCGGCCGATCGCCATAAGGACGGATAGTCGGCGAGGATCGATGCAGGCGAAGCGGATCGCCCACCGCACCAGGCGCTCGCCCCAGGGGCGCGGCGCCTGGGCGTTCACCAGGGGCTTCGCGACGTCATAGAGGGCGTGATAGCCGACTCCGGAGGGGCAAGTGGTTTCGCAGGCCCGGCAGGTCAGGCACCGGTCGAGGTGCGTCTGGGTCAGTCGGCTCGCGGGCTCGCCCTCGAGGACCTGTTTCATCAGGTAGATCCGCCCGCGCGGCCCGTCGAGCTCGTCGCCCGTCAGCTCGTAGGTCGGGCAGGTGGCGTTGCACATGCCGCAGTGAACGCAGGCGCGCAGCACCTGTTCAGCCAGGGCGCCGGAGGCGGTGTCGGCTAGAGGGCCAGCGATCTTCGCGCGCATGTCAGAGGCTCTCGTACATCCGGCCCGGGTTGAACACCCCGGCCGGATCGAACGCCGCCTTCACCCGCTGGTGCAGGGCCAGCAGGGGCTCGGGCAGAGATTCGAACACGGGTTCGCCTGCCTGGGCGCCGCGGACCAACGCGGCATGGCCTCCTGCCTCGTGGGCGAGGCCGCGGACGTGCTCAGCAGGGGCGTCGGACGCGAGCCAGACCTGAGCGCCCGCCCAGTCGCGCAGGACCTCTCCGGGCAGGTCCCGCAGAAGGGCCGCGCGGGGGATCGAGAGCCGCCAAAGGCGCGGAGCCTCGAGCACCGGAAGTTCGAATCGCCGCAGGCGCGACCAGACCTCGCCCTCGCTCCGCTCGCCGCCCAGGCCAGTCGCCGCCTTTTCCACCGCGCCTGCAGGACCCGAGAGGCGCAGCCACAACCGATATCCATCATGCATGGCGCCCGACAGCGGCGTCGGCCGGCGCAGAAGGGCGGCGAGCCGGCCGGCGGCGGTCGGCCAGGACTCCTCCAGCGCCACCGTGACCTCGCTCGCCGGGCGCGGCGCCACACGCAGCGAGATATCGAGCAGCACGCCGAGGCATCCCAAGGCCCCCGCCTGCAGCCTGAATCCGTCGAAACCCGCTACGTTCTTGAACACAGTTCCGCCGAGGCGATTAGGGCGGCCCCGGCCGTCGAGGACGGTGACCCCCAGTATGGAGTCGCGCACCGCGCCGGCGAAGGGGCGGCGTGGTCCCGCGAGGCCCGCCGCGATGACACCGCCGAGCGTGCTCGCGGGTCCGAAATCGAGGGGCTCGAACGCCAGCATCTGACCGTGCTGGGCCAGTCGCGCCTCGATCTCGGCCAAGGGTGTGCCGCCGCGGGCGGTGATCACAAGTTCGCTGGGCTCGTAGTCGATGACGCCGCAGTGGCCGGCGACGTGGAGCGGCTCGCCCGCCACGGAGCGGCCGTAGAACCGTTTGGTCCCGCCGCCGATGATTTCCAGCGCACGGCCATCCTCGGAAGCCGCGCGCACGGTTTCGGCGAAGACTTCGGTCAGGTCGGCGGGCGGCGCGTGCGCCGCCGGCGGTCGGGCTTCTCCGTCCATCGCCTTCAGAAGCGCTCCAGATGATCGAAGGCGGCGCCGGAAGCGGCGTGGACGTGCATGGCGCCGTGGTCGACGCAACGCGCCAGGGTCGGGATAGCTTTGCCGGGATTGAGCTGTCCGGTGGGATCGAAGGCTGTCTTCAGCCTGGCGAACAGGGCCAGTTCGTCCGGCCCGAACTGGGCGCACATCTGGTTGATCTTCTCGCGTCCAACGCCGTGCTCACCGGTGATCGCGCCGCCCATCTCCACGCACAGCTCCAGGATCGCGCCCCCCAGGGCTTCGGCGCGCTCGATCTGTCCCGGCGCGTTGGCGTCGTACAGGATCAGAGGATGCAGGTTGCCGTCCCCAGCGTGGAAGACGTTGGCCACCGGCAGGCCGTGTTCGGACGACAGCCTCTCGATCGCTTCGAGCACGTCCGGCAGGCGCCTGCGGGGGATGGTCCCGTCGATGCAGTAGTAGTCGGGCGCGAGACGGCCCATGGCGGGGAAGGCGCCCTTGCGTCCAGCCCACAGGCGCGCGCGCTCGGCGTCGTCACGGGCGAGTCGCACCAGGGTTGCGCCGCTGGCCTGGCAGAGGGCGGCGACGCGGTCGATATCCTCGGCGACATCGTCCAGTTCCCCATCCAGCTCGCACAGCAGGATGGCCGCCGCGTCGAGCGGATAGCCGCAACGGGTGTGCTCCTCGGCTGCCTGCAGGGCGAGATGGTCCATCATTTCCAGTCCGGCCGGGATGATGCCGCCGCCGATGATCGCGGCCACGGCCTCGCCGGCGTGGCGCACGTCGGCGAAGGCGGCCAGGAGCAGGCGGGTGTGGGCCGGAAGGGGCAACAGCCGGACAGTGATCTCCGTGACCACCCCAAGCAGTCCCTCGGAGCCGGTGGCCAGGGCGAGCAGGTCAAAGCCCGGCGCGTCCGGCGCATCGCCGCCCAGGACAAGCCGCTCGCCCTCGATAGTGACCATCTCGATCTTCTGGATGTTGTGCGTGGTGAGGCCGTACTTGAGGCAGTGCACCCCGCCGGCGTTCTCGGCGACGTTGCCCCCGATGCTGCAGGCGAGCTGAGAGGACGGATCAGGTGCGTAGAACAGGCCAAGCGGCGCGACGGCCTCGGAGATGGCGAGATTGCGCACGCCCGGCTGAACGCGGGCGGTCAGAGCGTCGGCGTCGACCTCCAGGATGCGGCTCATCCGCGAAAGCGTCAGCAGCACACAGCCGGGGAAGGGGAGGGCGCCCCCGGAAAGACCGGTCCCAGCGCCTCGCGCCACGACCGGCACGCCAAGCTCCCGGCAGACCCGCAGCACGGCGGCGACCTCCTCGGTCGTGCGAGGCAGCGCCACAACCGCGGGCATTCCCCGATAGGCGGCGAGGCCATCGCTCTCATAGACCCGCATACCCTCGGCCTTGGCGATCAGGCCATCGGGGGGAAGCACGCGGCCAAGCGCGCCCAGTAGGCGCGTCCGATCGACGGGCGCGAACTGGCCGTCCAATTGCGGATCGAAGCGGTCGAGCATTGTTCGACGCTACCGCGCCCGCTTCGGCGCGTCGATGCGCCGGCGCTCGAGACGTTCGGCCACGGCCCTGGCGGGGATGATCAGGATCCAGAACAATTGTGCGTGGCGCGGCAGCACGAATGCGGCCGGTATGCTGACGAGGAAGACCACGGCCGCGCCTAGCGGCCGGGCCAGCGTTCCGGGCGAGAATTGGTCCCCTGGATACATCAAGCCCGGACGGCGCGCCGTCAGGGCGAGCGCCGCCTGCATAAGACCGACGGCGCCGGCGCTGACGGCGTAGAAGGCTGTGTTGGCGGCCGAAGGTGGAAACTCGGCGAGCACGCTGGTCGGAAACGGCAAGAAGACGATCGTACCGAGGAACAACAGATTTACCCGCCGCAGAGCGGCGTCCTCGCGCTGCAGATGGCCGAACAGACTGTGGTGCGCCTGCCAAAAGATTCCGATGACGTAGAAACTCAGGCAAAACGCCATGATGTTGGGGACAACCTTGTCGAGGCGGGGTTCCCCATGCGCCCCCACCGGCGCCTTCAGGTCGAGCACCAGCAGGGTGATGGCGATCGCAAACACCGCGTCGCTGAAGAAGACGAGGCGTTCGAACTGGCGCCTGGCCCGCTCGTCCGATGTCGACCTCTGTTCCCCCATGGGCCGGTTAGAGCCCGGGCCTCACAGCACATCAAGGGTGGGAAAGCGCGCGCGGGCGTCGATGCAGTCGTGGAGGTAGCAGGCAAGCCCGAGGTCGCCGGTCCACAGGGAATAGCGCCGTCGGCCAAGCTCGGCGGCCTGGGCCTCGCTCTGGGCGAGGGCGTGCATCGCGAAGGCGCGGGCGCGATCGAGCCAGAGCCCATCGCCGGTGCGCTCGAAGAGTTTGAGGAAAGCATAACCATTGCCGCCGGTGCCATGACAAAGGTTCGAGCCTTTCGTCAGCGGACCAGCGCGCCAGGTGAGTTCGTCCCCTGCCACGAGGAGGTCGTCGATGGGCCTGTCCAGGCCAGCGAGGCAGGTGATCATCCCCGGCGCCCCATGGCAGTGCTGGACAAGCATTGCCGCCGATGGATTTTCGTTTGACGGCCGCGCCATGGCCGGCCAGCCGGCGAGCGCGCCATCCCTGCGCGCCGCGGCCTCGGCCGAGCGAGCGATGCCGGAAGACCAAGTGTCCCAGGTCTCGAGGCCCAGGAGGCGCCGTCCCTTGATGAGGACATAGGCGTTCCCAGCCATTCCGTGGACGGCGCCTAGATAGCGTTGGCTTTGGCCATACAGCTCCTGGGTCCAGATCGGCGCGCTCAGCGACTCGTCGTGCGTGAAGGTTGTTGCGAGGGCGGCGGCGCCGGCTCGAAACAACTCGGCCCAGCGCGGCTCCGCGGTTTCCTCGTACAAGGTCAGTGCGACGAGCATGGTCCCCGGCGCGCCCCACATCAGCTCCCTGGGCGGCGCTTCGGTATTGGCGGCGATCAATTCTGCGAGACGATCGAGGACTGCGCGATCGCCTTCGATCCGCCAGCGGACGAGCAGAACGCCGGTTTCGCCCAACAGGTACCCCGCGTTCATGCCGCCGAAGGCGGCGACGAAGTGTGCCTTGCGCGCCTGGATGTCGCCAAGGTGCTCGGCGAACGTCGCGCCTTCGCGGGCTGCCTCCTCGCGCTGGAGGTAGTCGAGCGCCCAGATCACCCCGGCGGCGCCGAAGTACAGCCCGGTCAGGGCGCCCCACTCGGGCGGACCGTCGTCGGGATGGATCGGCCACAGGCCGGTGGGCGTGAACGCCTTCCGTGTGTCGGCTACGATCGTTTCGATCGCCGCCCGCGCGGCGCCCGTGTCCCACGGGATTTCCCTCATGGGCTCATGGCGGGACGGATCGTAGAGTCCAGTCATGGGAACCCCCTTGCCCGTACAGCAGAGGCATGGAGCGCGCGCCCCTGCAAGGGCTGGGAGGCGTCAACTGTGAGTTGACGCGAATGCCGAGCCGTGGTGAGTTGTCAACCTAACGTTGACGGAGGGGCGCTATGCCCGATGTCGAGACCAAGGGGCGGACCCACCGCGAGATTCACTGTTCTTTCTGCGGCAAGTCGCAGGTGGATGTGGACACGATTGTCGCCGGCCCCGGCGTGAAGATCTGCAATGAGTGCGTCGAACTCGCCGCGAACGTGATTGCGGAGACGCGCGGAAAGCCGAGGTCTCCCCAGACAATGTTTCAGGACTACCTGCCGACCGACAGACTCCTGCGCGGCCTCAAGCTCCACGACCAGGCATCCGAGACCGTCGGCCGGGCGATGCAGGACATCGTCGACATCCTGCGCGAGCGGGAAGTGAGCTGGACCCAGATCGGCGAAGCCCTCGGCGTCTCGCGGCAGGCGGCGTGGAAGCGCTTCGCCTGAGTTAGCCTGTCTACTCAGCGCTCTTCGAAGGCGTCGAGGAGATCATCCGGAAGACGGCGATATTGTTGGGGCCGGACCTGGATGCGCCAGACCCGCCTCGTCGACGAGACGTGAGAGGTTCGTCTTGGCTGTGCGGATGTCGACGACGCCGCCGCTCACGCCTCGAGCCTCTCGTCCCGCCACCTGTCGCGAGGCAGGCGCCAGTAAATTCCGGCGTCGCGCTCCATCATCCGGTGATCGACCAGTTCGCGGCGCAGCCTGGCCCAGTCCGGAGGATATCGGGACTTCAGGTAGGCGTTGATCTCCGCCTCGCTGTAGCGGCGGTCTTCCTCGAACATCTGCATCAGCCAGCGCAGGACGATCACGCGCTTGCCGCGGTTGACTGGAATTTCTCGCAACCGCTCGTCGGCGTCGACGAAGGCGGCGAGCACGCGGGCCTCCTCCTCGTCGGCGGAGCGTGGCGTCGGCGTCGCGTGCTGGGTTTCCAGTACGCGCCGAGAGAGGGTCTCAAGCGCCGCAGTGTCGAGGGCGTGCCAGCGCGTGGTCCCCTCGGCCCTCACCGTCACCAGACCCTGCTCCTTGAGCATCGCCAGGTGATGCGAAACCGTCGGCTCCTTGAGGTGGAGCAGGGCGGCGAGCTCCTGCACGCTGTGTTCCCGCTGAGCGAGCAGGCCGACGATCCGCAAACGGCTCTCGTGAGCGAGGGCCTTGAAGAAGGCGAGCAGGGTCTCGGTCATGATCGACCTCCTGCGATCACCGTCTAATTAGGCCGGCATCTAAATTCAAGTCTGTCGAACTACGGCCGGTGCGCGTCGCCCGATCAACTTCGGACGGCCCCCCGAACGTCCGTCAATTGCGCCTGGAAGCGCCACGATGGCGACCGCTCTCGCTTCCCGGAGATCCACGCGGACGCCCCGCCGTTGTCCCAGCACTAGGACGCAGGCGACGCGATTTCGCGATCTCCTGAAAATAGCCGGGACCCGCTAACTTCGATGGGTGGGCGACATTACAGTGTCTCCCATCCTTTCCTCCCACGTATAGCAAAGGAATGTCGACATGGTTTCCGCGGCGCCGAAAGACGACACCCTACTGACCGGCGACAACCACGCGCTGCTTCTGATAGATCACCAGTACTTGCAACTGCTGGCGGTGCGATCGCACAGCAATGATACGGTCGTGCGCAACACGACACTGCTGGCGAAGTCCGCTAAGATATTTGGTGTGCCGACCCTGTTGACCACAGCCTTTGCCGAACGCCAGGCGCTAGTCCAGGAGGTTCAGGCGGTCTTTCCCGACCAGAAGCCGATCGACCGCACCGGCCTGAATTCCTGGGATGACGACCGTATCCGCGACTGGGTCGGCAGAAGTGGCAAGAAGAAGCTGGTCATGGCTGGATTATGGACTGAGGTTTGCCTCACCATGCCCGTCCTCTCGACCCTGGCGGAGGGCTATGAGGTGTATATCGTTACCGACGCCTCCGGCGGCGGCAGCGACGAAGGCCATGAACGGGCTGTCCAGCGCATGGTCCAGGCGGGCGCGAGGCCGCTGACCGTGGCCTCCTATCTTAGCGAACTTCAGCGCGACTGGTCGCGCGAGGCGACTGCAGGCGCGGTCGCCACCCTGTTCGCCGACCTGGGCGGCGGCTTTGGCCAAGGTCTACGCTGGGAATGGCAGTTGCTCGCCCTCAAGGAGGGTACACGATAGGCCAGCACCCGTCTGAAGACGCGTCGGCGTCTCCAGACGACCCAGTCCCGACCTCGAGCTGGTCTGCGGCTCAGCACCCTCGCCGCGGCAACCGAGGGTGACGTAGGTTTTCGACACGACGCGCCATTGGCCGGAGCGTTTGGTCCGGTGGGCGAAGTAGGCGCCGTAAGGGTGGGCCTCGCCGTGCTTCAGTACGCCCTCCCAGGTTCCGCTCTCGGCCGCGCGAAGGATACCCGAATTCTCGCCGATCTCGCCGACGCCGGGGTGCGGACGTAGCGGTCGAAGGCGGACTGGGCGAACACCCTGGCCCAGCTCGCCCGGTCGTTAGCCGCGCTGCGATCGATCGCGTCATCGCCGGAGACCAGGACGAAGTCGTCCGCATCCAGCAGGACCGCGCCCTCCGCATCGTGGGCGGCGATGGCGCGATTGTTGTCGGCTCGGAGCGCCAGGACGGCGCTCTTCTCATCCGCGAAGGCGCCTGTGGGCGTGCCGCCATGGTCGACCTCCTGCGACTGCTGTCTAATTAGATGAACATCTAATTGTAGGTCTGTCGAACAAACCTCTCACGCGCGGTCGAGCCATTCGGCCGCCCGGCCCAGCTTTTCCGGATTGCGCTGAACATAAATGGCGGCCAGGCGGCCTTCGCCATCGACCTCCGCGACGAAGGTCGTCAGCCCTTCCGCATCCGCGAGCACCGCGCCGAGCTGCCCGTTGATGTGGGTGATCCGCACCTTGGTGGGCGGCTTCCAGGTCCCGCGCCAGATCAGCCGCTCGAGCAGGCGCAGGATGTCGGCGCGTCCGACCAGGGGGCGCAAGGCGGCCGCGCGCTTGCCGCCGCCGTCGGTGACCAGGATTGCGTCCTCCGCCAGCAGCTCGGACAAGGCGGCCGGGTCGTTGCGGCTCATGGCGTCCATGAAGGCGTTGGCGAGGCGCTTCACCTCGTCCTGGGTGACCCCAAAGCGCGGACGCGCTTGACGGATATGGGCGCGGGCGCGGGAGAGGAGCTGGCGGCAGGCGGCCTCCTCGCGCCCGAGCGTCTCGGCAATCGCGCCATAGTCCTCGTCGAGCACGTCATGGAGGATCAGCACGGCGCGCTCGAGCGGTGACAGCCGCTCGAGGGCGACTAGGAAGGCCACCGAGATATCCTCAGCCCGTTCGACGGGATCGACGGGGTCCTCGATCAGAGGCTCGGGCAGCCAGGGACCTTTATAGGCCTCCCGCGCGGCGCGGGCGGCGCGCAGACGGTCCACGCAAAGCCGGGTCGTGGCGCGCACGAGCCAGGCGGTCGGGTCGCGCACCTCGTCAGCATCGGTGCGCGTCCAGCGCAGCCAGGCATCCTGGACGGTATCCTCCGCATCGGCGAGGGAGCCCAGCATGCGGTAGGCCAGCCGCGTGAGGCGCGGCCGCTGCGCCTCGAATGTCTCAGCGTCGCTCACATCACCAGCGCCGGCGCGCGGATCGCCGGCGCGGCCTCGCCGGCCACCATGACGCGCGAGCACGCCCGTCCGTAGCCCATGGCGTACTTCACGGTTGGATACATGCGCGCGGCTGTGAGGGTGAGGGAGAGGGCGACCAGACCCTTCTCGCCCCAGCGGTCGAGGACGGCGTCGCGCGCCGCATCAGCCGCATCGAGGCGCTTCTCCAGCACCGCCGAGGCGAAGCGCCAGGCGGTGGCGGCGTCCTCGCCCATGGCCGCTACGTTCCCGGCGAGGATGGCCCGCAGCACCTCGGGATCGACGCCTTTGCGGTCAGCCATGTCTACCGTGAGCTGCAGGCAGGGCCCGCAGTCCTCAGCCAGGGTTCCGGCGATCCCGGCTGCGGCCAGGGCGGCCATCGGGGCGTCGCGGCGCTGGACCATGCTGCTGACGAAGGAGAACTTCAGCATGGAGGACGGACTGGCGGCCAGCATGCGGCGAAGATAGCTCGCGTCGTAAGACCAGGTCTTCTCGAAGCGATCGATCCAGAGGGACATCAGGCGTCTGATCATTGCGGCGCTCCTTGGCGGACGGGTGGAAAGACGACGAGGGCGCTGGCCAGGAGCGCGGGCAGGAACACGCCCGGCAGGTCCCGCAAGAGCAGGGCCCCGCAGCGCGGGCTGGTCAGGGCTCCGGCCAGATGGATGGCGGCGTGCGCGTCGAGGAAGAGGGCGCCGATCGCCAGGGCTGACCACGCCCCCGTCGGCTCCGCCGCGAACCACGCCAGCGCGATCGCCGTCGTGAGGTAGGCCACGCCGACATCGGCCAGGAAGTGTGGATTGAACGGACCGGTCGCCGTCACGCCCGGAACAGCGCCGTACCAGCTCAGCGGCAAAAGCAGCATCGCCAGGCCGTTGGCGGCGAGCAGCGCCCCAAGGGCGCCGGCGAGACTTCGTTGGATCATCGACATCTCCCTGTCTGATCCAAGGACGCGGGAGACGCCGGGTTTGTGACATCGCGGGACTGGTTGACCGCGCCGATTGGTCGTGCCCAGCTTGATGGACCGGCCGGGCGGCGGGCGCCTGATGGGCGGGAGCGGGCGATGATCGACCACGTGACCTTCGGCGTCTCGGACTTTGCGCGGTCGGCCGCGTTCTACGACCGGGCCTTCGCTCCGCTGGGCGTACGCAGGTTGATCGACCTGCCGCCCAACGTCACTGGGGGCGTGCCCTGCTCAGGCTATGGCGACGCGCGACCCTGGTTCTGGATCGTTGAGCAGGACGCCACGCGTGGCAAACTCCACCTTGCCCTCGAGGCCAAGTCGCGTGACCAGGTCGACGCCTTCCACGTTGCAGCCCTGGCCGTCGGCGGGAAAGACAACGGCCCGCCGGGTCTCCGGCCGCACTACGACCCCAACTACTACGGGGCCTTCGTCCTCGATCCCGACGGCCACAACATCGAAGCGGTGTGCCGGGCGGCGGGTTAGGGGGCGAGAGCCGGACAAACCCGGAGCGCCGACGTCCTCGCCGGCAAACGGCCGCGCCGCTGCTGTCACGCTCGGGTGTCCGGAGAAGCGCTCTTGATGTGGAGAGATGCCGGCGAGGACGCGGGCGCTCCGTGTTCAATCTCCGGGCGTTACGGTCACCGCCGCCGGCGTCCGCTGCGGCGGAACTCCTCGGCCTTTTGGGCGCGGGCTTCGGCGCGGATCGACTTGACCGCTTCCCGGTCCGCACTCTCGCCGGCGGGGGCGAGGACGTCGGCGGCGAACTCGAGGTCGAGAAGCTTGAGGCGCTTGATCTCGTCGCGCAGACGAGCGGCTTCCTCGAACTCGAGGTTTGCGGCGGCCTCGCGCATGCGGCCCTCCAGGTCCTTGAGGGTCGCCTGGAAGTTGGAGCCGAGGAAAGGCTTGGCCTGTTCGGCCACGCCCGCGTCGACGGTGACGCGATCGCCCCGTTCGTAGGGGCTGGCGAGGATGTCCTTGATCTGGCTCCTAACGCTTTCGGGTGTAAGGCCATTCTCAATGTTGAAGACCGTCTGCTTTTCACGGCGGCGCTGCGTCTCGCCCATCGCCCGTTCCATCGAGCCGGTGATGGTGTCGGCGTAGAGGATCACCCGGCCGTCGACGTTGCGCGCTGCGCGCCCGATCGTCTGAATCAGGGAGGTCTCCGAACGGAGGAAACCTTCCTTGTCGGCGTCGAGGATGGCGACGAGGCCGCACTCGGGGATGTCCAGGCCCTCGCGCAGCAGGTTGATCCCCACCAGCACGTCGAACGCGCCCAGGCGCAGGTCGCGGATGATCTCGATCCGCTCCAGCGTATCGACGTCGCTGTGCATGTAGCGCACGCGCAGGCCCTGCTCGTGCATGTATTCGGTGAGGTCCTCGGCCATCTTCTTGGTG
>DASXGR010000219.1:0-6162 GCA_036488935.1 Caulobacteraceae bacterium
CCTCTTCGGCGCGACCCGACATCGGGTCGCTCCGCCGTAAGAAACGCGGGTGTAGCTCAGTTGGTTAGAGCGCCGGCCTGTCACGCCGGAGGCCGCGGGTTCAAGTCCCGTCACTCGCGCCACGGCGCGTCGAAGCGATCAGATATTACCGCCTCTTAGTTGGCCGCCGCCCTGGTGCTCGCGACCGGCGGAGCCGTGGAGCGGCTGGATGTCCGCCGTGCGCCGTTCCTGCTGTCGGCCAGCGGCTTGGCGTGAGGCTCAGCCATGCCTGCCTCCAGCCGCTGAAACGTCGCTGAAGCGAACGGACATTACCTCGTTTTAAGTGGCGCTGTGGCCTTCCCAGCCTCCAATGGCTGTTTCCGTCTCCTGACGACAGGAAAACGATCCTTGGGCCGAACCTGGCAAACCCGAGTCATCAGCGTCCTCGCCCTGGCGGCCCTTATGGTCAGCGCGATGGCCGGGGACGTGGTGGCGAAGGAGGATGGCCGGCCCGTGCCGCGGATCGTCTCACTCGGCGGCTCCTGCGTCGGTTGCGACCTTGCCGCCCGTCGCCTGACCGGCGCCCACTTCATCGGGGGCGACTTCCGCAACGCCTCGCTGGTGGGATCCGACCTGCGCGGCGCGATGTTGCTGGGCTCGAACTTCACCGGCGCAGACTTCTCCCACGCCGACCTGCACGGGGCCAGCATGCCCGGAGCCATCTTCCGCCACGTCGACTTCTCCAACGCATCCCTGGAGGAGGTGATGGCCATGGGCGCCGAGCTGGAGGACGCCGATCTGCACAGCGCCAAGGTGATGGGAGCCTCATTCCAGGGCGCGCAGTTGCGGAACGTCGACGCGCATGGCGCGAGGTTCGACAGGGCTCGCCTCATCGGCGCCGACCTGCAGAACGTCGACTTCAGCGGAGCGTCCCTGCGGGGCGCGGATCTTACGTCCGCAAACCTGCGCGGGGCCCACTTCGAGAAGGCCGATGTCGCCGGAGCGAACTTTCGCGGCGCCATGCTCGCGGGCGCTGACCTGTCAGGCGCTGTCGGCTTGACAAAGGACCAGCTTGGCGACGCCTGCGCCGACCATGCCACCCGCCTGCCCAAGGCCTTCGGCGACGTCCGAACCTGCGGCTTCCACGGCGTCGTCGTGTTCCACCGGGCGACACCGCCAATCCCGCCGATCCCGCCGACTCCGCCACCCCCGCCGTGAGTCGTCAGGGCCAGGCCCAAGTTCGGTGCGCCGCCGGCGGACCAGAGCGTTCAGGCTATTACTTCACCGTCGGCGCGCACTTCGAACGGTCGCCCTTTTTGCAGGCCTGCCAGGCGGCAAGGTCCGCTTGGCGTTTCTGCTCCGCCGCCTTGAGCTTGGCCTGGTAGTCGGCCTGCGCCGCCGTGTAGCGGTCCTGTTCCGCCTTACGGTCAGCCTGATACTGGGTCAGGTTCTCGTGATAGCTCGACACTGCAGACTGATATGCCTTTGCATTCGCTGCATTCTCGGCGGCGATCTGGTCGCTCTTGGTCCTCGCGTCGCTGTTCAGCGCGACCGCCGCAGCCGCCTGTGAGGGATCCTGCTGACCCGGCGGGCGGTGCGAAGCGAGGGCGATCTGCGCCCGCTGGCGCACCCCAGCAGCCACGTCGTCATTAGGGTTGATCGCGAGCGCACTGCGCGCATCGTTGAGCGCATCGGCGGCGTCGCCCGTAGCCAGGGAGGCCAGCGCACGCTGGGCGTAAGCGCTCTCCTGCTCGGCAGGCGTGAGGCCCCCGGCGTCGAGCGCGCGGCTGATCAGGCGGACCGCTTCGACGTTGTCGCCATGTTGGAGCGCCTGGACGCCGGCGGCGAGGTCCGCGGACTGCGCCAGCGCCGAGGTTGCACAGATCGCCGTCATGAAGGCGAACCCGCCGAGAGTGATCCGCAGGACGCTCGATGTCCTGCGCCGCGGTTCGAACAGCTTTGCGCGAGCCATGGAGCAGAGTCCCTGTCTTCCTCATCTTCGCAGCCATCCGCCATAGCAGCGGCCGTCCGCGAGATCGTCAGCATCAAATCATCGCCGTCATGCGACGCGTCAATGAGAGGGCTGCACTGATGGCGAAGCGCTTCTAACCCTTCACCACTGGCGCCAGCCGCACATGGAGCTCTTTCAGCTGGGCTTCGCGCGCCTGTGACGGCGCGTTCATCATCAGGTCCTCGCCCTGCTGGTTGAGCGGGAAGGCGATGACGTCGCGAATGGCGGTCTGGCCGGCCAGCAGCATGACGATGCGGTCGATACCGGGCGCGAGGCCGCCGTGCGGCGGGGCCCCATGTCGGAATGCGCTCAGCATCCCCGCGAAGTCCCGCTCCACGGTTTCCCGGTCATAGCCTGCGATTTCGAAGGCTTTCAGCATCACGTCCGGGCGGTGGTTGCGCACCGCGCCCGAGCACAGCTCGTGGCCGTTGCAGACGATGTCGTACTGGTAGGCCAGGATCTCCAGCGGATCCTTGTCATTCAGCGCCGCCAGCTCGCCCTGAGGCATCGAGAACGGGTTGTGCGAGAAGTCGACGTGGTTGGTCTGTTCGTTCATCTCGAACATCGGGAAGTCGACAACCCAGCAGAAGGCGAACTGGTCCTCGTCAACGAGCGACTGCTCGACGCCGACCTTCGTGCGGGCGGCTCCGGCGAACTTGTAGAAGACCTTCGGATCGCCGCCGACGAAGAAGGCGGCGTCGCCGACTCCCAGGCCCAGTTGCGCGCGGATCGCCTCGGTGCGCTCGGGCCCGAGGTTGCGGGCGATCGGGCCGGCCGCCCCGCCCTCCTCTCCGTCGCCCTCGCGCCAGAAGATGTAGCCCAGGCCCGGCTGTCCCTCGCCCTGGGCCCAGCTGTTCATCCGGTCGCAGAACGCGCGCGAGCCGCCGCCGGGCGCCGGGATGGCCCAAACCGCCCGTCCGGGGGTTTCGAGGATGCGGGCGAACACGCCGAACCCGCCGCCGCGGAAGTGATCGGAGACGTCCTGCATGACCACCGGGTTGCGCAGATCCGGCTTGTCCGTTCCATACTTAGAGATCGCCTCCCGATAGGGGATCTGCGGGAATGGCATGGCCGTCACCCGCTTGCCCTCGGCGAATTCCACGAAGAGGCCGTGCATCACCGGCTCGATCGCCGCGAAGACGTCCGCCTGGGTGACGAAGCTCATCTCCACGTCGAGTTGATAGAACTCAAGGCTGCGGTCGGCCCTCAGGTCCTCGTCGCGGAAGCACGGAGCGATCTGGAAGTAGCGATCGAAGCCCGCCACCATCAGGAGCTGCTTGAACTGCTGGGGCGCCTGGGGAAGCGCATAGAAGGTCCCTGGATGCAGGCGCGAGGGCACGAGGAAGTCGCGCGCCCCCTCCGGGCTGGAGGCCGTGAGGATGGGCGTCTGGAACTCGAGGAAGCCCTGATCAACCATCCGGCGGCGGATCGAGTCGATCACCCTGCTGCGCAGGACGATGTTGCGGTGAAGCGTGTCTCGCCGAAGGTCCAGGTATCGGTACTTCAGCCGGATGTCCTCGGGGTAGTCCGGCTCGCCAAATACGGGCAGCGGAAGCTCCGCCGCCTCGGAGAGGACGTCGACGTGGCGCACGCGCACCTCGACCTCCCCAGTGGGAAGGCTCGGGTTCACGGTCTCGGCCGATCGGGCGACGACCTCGCCGTCGATGCGAATGACGCTTTCGGGGCGCAGCCGCTCGAGGACATCGAAGCCGGGCGTGGCGGGGTCGGCCACAAGCTGGGTCAGGCCGTAGTGGTCGCGCAGGTCCACGAACATAAGTCCGCCGTGGTCCCGCTTGCGGTGAATCCATCCTGACAGGCGCACATTTTGTCCCGCGTCGGCCAGACGCAGGGCGCCGCAGGTGTGAGTGCGATAAACATGGCTCGGCGAAGTCACGGTAATTCCGGGCTCAGCGAAAGAAGATGAAGGCGCGGCAAGGGCCATGAGGGTCCGGCTATGTCAAGGCAGGAGGGCGGGGGCGCCTTCGAACATGAATGGCGGCTGAACGGCCGCTTCACTCCGATTTAAGGGCTGATGAGGCACAAGAGTATCGTGCCGATCTCTTCGAGACCGGCCGCGTGAGGAGAGGACTTCCATGGCCGGCGAAGCTGGCGAGATCGAGTGGGTTTATCTGGACCGCGCCGACGAAGGCGAGGTCCACCAGGGGGAACTCATCTCCGCCGAAGCGGGCGGTTTCCCGATCTACCGGGTCATCAGCCTCTCCGACGGGCGGGCCTGGCTGAAGGACCTGCGAGACGGGACAGATCGGGTCTGCCCGCTCCGGGACTTCCACTGGAAGGCCCTGCCCTCCAACCGACGATAAGACAGCAAACTCCGTTCAGACGGTCGCCGGCGCTCCGGCGAGGCGCGCGCTGACCTCCCAGAGGCGTCGCGCTGCAGCGTCGTCCCGTGCTGCGGCCGAAGGTTGCGCCAGGCGGCGCTTTGCAAAATAGCCGCCGGAAAGCCCCTCCGCGTCAGCCGACGAGGCGAGCCAAACGAGCGTGTCGGCGCCCTGGGCCGGCGTCAGCATGAACCGCTTGATCAGGCCGAAGGCCGCGCCGGCGAACCCTGACATGTCGTCCCCAAAGCCGGTGTTGACGCCGCCTGGATGGAAGCAGGTTGCCGTGATCCGGCTTCCCTCCAGCCGACGCGCCAACTCCCGGGTCCAGAGGATGTTGCAGAGCTTCGACCGGCCGTAGGCGCGGAAGGCCGAATAACCGCGCTCGAGGGCGAGGTCGTCGAAGTCCAGGCGGCCGGCCGCGTGGGCGCCCGACGCCGTACTGACAATCCGAGCATCGGGCGCCAGGGCCGGGCGGAGCGCCTGGGTCAGGGTGAAATAGGCCATGTGGTTGAGCGCGAAGGTCTTCTCCAGGCCGTCGGAGGTCACTTCGCGGTGCTGGAAGATCGCCCCGGCATTGTTGGCCAGCACATCGATCCGCCGCGCCTTGGTCAGCAGCTGCCTTGCCGCCTCTCGCATGGCCGCCAAGGTGCTGAAATCCGCGAGGACGAAGTCGTGAGCCGCGTCGGGGTTGGCGCGGGTTAGGTCGGCCAGCGTCGCCTTCGCCCTGCCCTGGTCCCTGGCGGTGAAGACGATACGCGCGCCCTGCCGGGCCAGCGTCTCGGCCGCCGCGGCGCCGATACCGGACGTGGCGCCGGTGATCACCACAGTCTTGCCCTGCATCCTGCGCCTCCGTCCCGGCCGCGCGCCTGCGACGGGCCCTCCCCGTCGACGCGACCAGTTCTGCCAATTGGAACGGTTGCAGTGGAGACCACGAAAAAACGCCTCTGGCTAGGCAGTGATCTTTCACTTTCAGCTCATGCTGTCTGAGACTCGAAGAAGGGCTCGGGGCTGTCGACTTCAACCAGGCGGCCCCGCTGGATCTCGAGGAATCGCGTGGCGACGGCGCGGGTGAACCACCGGTCGTGAGAGACGAGGAGGCAGGCGGCGTCCGACTCGTCGAGCTGGCTCTCCAAAGCCTCCTGCCCCTCGATGTCGAGGTGGCTGGTGGGCTCGTCCAGCACATAGAGGTTCGGCGCCTCCAGCTTCAGCCGAAGGAACAACAGACGCGCGCGCTCACCCGAGCTGAGCACCGCGATGGGTTCGCGCGTGCGGCGGAAGTCGAAGCCGGCCTGGGCGAGTTGCCGGATCGCGTCTCGCTCTACGATGCCAGGAATCGCCTGCAGGTAGTCGATAAGGCTGGAGTCGAGCGGCAAACCGCTCATCAGCTGGTCGAAATAGGCGAGACGCGCGCCGGGGTTGAACCGGATGGGCGCCGAACGATCATAGTGGGCGCCGGGGACGAAGGCGCCCGCGAGGGTCGTAAGAAGGGTGGTCTTGCCCGCGCCGTTGGGACCCAACAGGGCCACGCGGTCCCCGGCCGCGACCGCAAGGTTGTCGATGGCGAGCAGCTTTCGCTCGGCGCCCGGCGCCATCAGATCCAGCCCCGAGACGCGCAGCACGACCCTGGCTTCCAAGGTGTTGTCGGGGATCTCCAGCCGGCGCGCGCGTGGAACGTGAGCCTTGGTCTTGGTTGCCTCGAGCCGGGCGATACGGGTCTCCGTCGCCTTCTGACGCTTGTGGAAGGCAGGGTTCTTCACCCCCCAGGCGTGGTAGCGCGCCGCCACAGCTTCCAGCCGGGAGATCTCCTTCTCCTCCAGCCGCCGCCGCGACGCA
>DASXGR010000246.1:0-8827 GCA_036488935.1 Caulobacteraceae bacterium
GTACTCCAAGGCCGCCACCCGCGGCGAATGGCACGGCGAGGCCGGCGTCTGGTCGGCCTTCGACCAGATGATGACCAAGCGCCAGGAGTCCGCTCCGGCGCACTGATCCCTGGTCTTCTCGAAGCCTTCCCCCAACTTCCGTCATGGCCGGCCTTTGTGCCGGCCACCCATCGATCGGCTGTGCGAGCGATCGCCCTGGCTGCGCGCGAGCGCGGCCATGACGGGTTGAGCGACCGGGCGGTTCGCGCGCCAAAACATGCAATCGGTCGGGCGTGACCGCGCCGCCCGGCGCGGTCAATGCGAGCGGGACGCCGAGCCGACGATGGGTGGCCGGCACAAAGGCCGGCCATGACGGACTTTTAGGCGGCAAGCATGCGGAACACCTCGACGCGGCGCGGTGTTCGGGCGAACCTGATCGTACAGAGAGGTCGGGAGAGCGCCATGGGGAAGATCGAGGTCGGCGGGTTTGCCCACGAGAAGTTCGCCCCAGTGCGCGAAGTGTTCCAGGCGAACCTCGACAGCGGCGCGGATCTGGGCGCGGCGGTGTGCGCCACGGTCGATGGCGAGACAGTGCTCGACCTCTGGGGCGGCTGGGCGGACGAGGCGCGGACGCGGCCGTGGAAGGGCGACACCATCGTCAATGTCTATTCGACGACCAAGACGATGACGGCGCTGTGCGCTCTGATGGTGGCCGATCAGGGCGAACTCGACTTCGCCGCGCCCGTGGCGCGCTACTGGCCGGAGTTCGCCCAGGCCGGGAAGTCCGGCGTGACTGTCGGCCACCTGATGAGCCATGCCGCCGGCCTCTGCGGCTGGCGCGAGCCCATTACCCTGGAGACGTTCTACGACTGGGACAGGGCCTGCGGCTTGCTGGCGGCGCAGGAACCGCTCTGGGCGCCGGGGACTGCGCCGGGCTACCACGCCGTCACTCAGGGCTATCTGGTTGGCGAGGTCGTGCGGCGGATCACCGGCCGATCGTTGGGGACGTTCTTCCGGGAGGAAGTGGCCGAGCCGCTCGGCGCCGACTTCCACATCGGCCTGCCGGCCAGCGAGGACGCCCGCGTTGCCGATCTCGTGCCGCCGCCACCGGCCCCGGCCGGCGGTCCGCCATCCTCGGACCTGATGACCAATGTGATGAACAATCCGCCGATCAATCCGCTGGATACGCGCACCCGCGCCTGGCGAGCCGCGGAGATCCCGGCGGCCGGCGGTCATGGCTCGGCGCGCGCCGTCGCCCAGATCCATGTCGCCCTTGCCAATGGCGGGGTCGTCAACGGCAAGCGGCTGCTGTCGGAGGCCGGCTCCCGCCGGGCTCTGGAACGGCAGATCGAGGGCAAGGACCTGGTGCTGGGCCTGCACGCCAGTTACGGCCTCGGCTTTGGCCTCTCGGACATGTTCCCCGTGCCGAACCCGAACACCATCTTCTGGGGCGGTTATGGCGGGTCGATCATCATCATCGACCTCGATGCGCGCACGACCATCGCCTACGTCATGAACCGCATGGGGAACACGACCATGGGGGACGCACGGGCCATGGGCCTGGTCGACGCGTTCTGGCGGGCGGCTGGCTGCGACTTTTGATCAGGCCGCCACGGCGCGCCGCGAGAGTTCGCGCGCCCGAGCCAACCTTTCGACGCCGGCGTCGAGAGTCGCGTCACGCTTGGCGAAGCACAGGCGAAGGACATTGGTGACCGGGTCAGTCTCGTAGAAGGCGGAAACGGGAATGCCCGCAACACCAGCCTCCTTCACCGAGCGGAAACAGAAGCTTGCGTCGTCCTCCCCGACTCCCGAGGCCGCCAGATCGATGTTGAGGAAATAAGTTCCCTCGCTGGGCAGGACGACAAACCCTTCGCTCCGCAGCCCCTCCGTCAGCCGATCGCGCGACCTCGCCAGGGACGCAGGCATCACCTCGAACCAGGCCTCGCTGTTGGCGAGCCCCCAGGCGACGCCTGTCTGCAAGTTGGGCGCGGTCGTGAAGGTGAGGAACTGGTGGGCCTTGGCGATCGTCTCGGTGAGGGCGGGCGCCGCCAGCAGCCAGCCGACCTTCCAACCCGTCAGGGCGAACATCTTGCCGGCCGAGCCAATCTTGACCGTGCGTTCGCGCATGCCGGGCATGGCCATGAGCGGCCGGTGGACCGCGTTCCCGAACACCACCTGCTCCCACACCTCGTCGCACACCGCGACGGCGTCGTGGCGGACGCAGAATTCAGCGAGCAGGGTGAGATCCTCGTCCCGGAACACCGTGGCGGTCGGGTTGAGGGGGTTGTTGAGCACCACCAGCCGGGTCCGGTCGGTGAAGACGGCCTCGAGCATCGCCCGGTCGAAGCGCCAGTGCGGCGGCTGCAATCTGGCCAGGCGCGGGACCCCGCCGGCCCGCCGAACCATCGGCAAATAGGAGTCGTAGAGCGGCTGGAACAGCACGACCTCGTCGCCAGGTTCGATCAGTCCCAGAAAGGCGCAGGCCAGGGCCTCTGTCGCTCCCGAGGTGACGGTCACCTCCCGCATCGGATCGAGCTGCAACCCCTGACGTGTGTAGTGATTGGCCACCGCGGCGCGGAGCTCGGGCAGGCCCTGCATCGGCGGATACTGGTTGGACGCGTGCAGCAGCGCCTCGGACGCCGCGCGCAGGATCGCGTCGGGACCCGGCTCGTCAGGAAACCCCTGGCCCAGGTTCACCGCGCCGTGCTCGCGCGCCAGGGCGCTCATCACGGTGAAGATGGTCGTGGGCAGGCCGGCGTAGAGGCTGTTGGGCATGACGCCCCACTTAACCTGTTCCCTCCCCTTCTGGGGAGGGTGGTCGAGCGAAGCGAGACCGGGTGGGGAAGTTTGGATCATCCCCGGCGCCGGTGTCTTTCCCCAGGGTTCCCCACCCGTCTCGCCGCTGCGCGTCGAGCCACCCTCCCCAGAAGGGGAGGGACAAGGTGAAGGGCGTGGCCCTTATGCGTCTTCCTTCACCCGGCGCTTGCGGAAGGCGGGGTTGAGGGTCTGCTTGCGCAGGCGGATGGCCTTGGGCGTGACCTCCACGAGTTCGTCCTCGTCGATATAGGCGATGGCCTGCTCGAGGGTCGGGCGGCGCGGGGGCGTGAGGCGGACGGCCTCGTCCTTGCCCGAGGCCCGGACGTTGGTGAGCTGCTTGGCCTTCATCGGATTGACGTCGAGATCGTCCGGCTTGGCGTTCTCGCCGATTATCATGCCCTGGTAGGTCTTCTCGCCGGCTCCGATGAACATGACGCCGCGATCCTCGAGGTTCCACAGGGCGTAGGCCGCGGTGTCGCCGTCGGAGTTGGAGATCAGCACGCCGTTGCGGCGGCCCTCGATCGCGCCCTTGTAGGGCTCGTAGTGCGAGAAGACGCGGTTGAGCACGCCCGAGCCGCGGGTGTCGGTGAGGAAGACGCCCTGATAGCCGATCAGGGCGCGTGACGGCGCCAGCAGGCTGATGCGGGTCTTGCCCGCGCCAGACGGCCCCATCTCTTTCAGCTCGGCCTTGCGGGCGGAAAGCTTCTCGATGACCACGCCGGCGTAGTCGTCGTCGACGTCGATCACCACCTCCTCGATCGGCTCGAGGCGGGCGCCGGTGTCGGGGTCGGCCTGGAACACCACGCGCGGGCGGCTGATGGAAACCTCAAAGCCCTCTCGGCGCATGGACTCGATCAGCACGCCCAGCTGAAGCTCGCCGCGACCGGCGACCTCGAAGGCGTCCTTCTCGGCGGTCTCGGAGACCTTGATGGCCACATTGGCCTCGGCCTCGCGCAGCAGGCGATCGCGGATCACCCGGCTCTGCACCTTGTCGCCGTCACGGCCCGCCAGGGGGCTGTCGTTGACCGAAACGGTGATGGCGATGGTGGGCGGATCGATCGGCTGGGCCGGGAGAGCGCCTTCGGCGTCCATCGCGCCCAGCGTGTCGGCCACCGTCGCTTTGGCGAGGCCCGCGATGGCGACGATGTCGCCGGCTGTGGCCTCCTCGATCGGCTGGCGCTTGAGGCCGCGGAAGGCGAGGATCTTGCTCACCCGGCCGCGCTCGACCTCGACCCCCTCGCGCGAGAGGGCGCGGATGGCCATGGCGGGCGTGAAGCGCCCCGATTCGACACGGCCGGTGAGCAGACGGCCCAGGAAGGGGTCGGATTCGATCAGTACGGCGAGCAGGCGCGCCGGCTCGTCCGTGCGGCCTTCCGCGGCAGGCGCCGGCACGTGCTCGACGATCTTGTCGAACAGGGGCGCGAGGTCCTTGCGCTCGCCGTCGATGTCCGCGGCGGCCCAGCCCTGCTTTCCACTGGCGTAGATGTGCGGGAAGTCCAGTTGCTCGTCGCTGGCGCCCATGGCTGCGAAGAGGTCGAAGGCGTCGCCGAGCACGCGGTCCGGATCGGCGTGCGGGCGGTCGACCTTGTTGAGCACGACGATCGGGCGAAGGCCGAGCTTCAGCGCCTTGCCCAGCACGAACTTGGTTTGGGGCATGACTCCTTCCTCAGCGTCCACCAGCAGCAGGCAGCCGTCGACCATGCCGAGGATTCGCTCGACCTCGCCGCCGAAGTCGGCGTGGCCGGGGGTGTCGATGATGTTGATTCGCGTCTCGCCCGCCGCGCCGTGCCAAAGCACGCTGGTGGCCTTGGCGAGGATGGTGATTCCCCGCTCGCGCTCCTGGTCGTTGGAGTCCATCGCCCGCTCGGCGTGGGCTTCATTGGCGCGGAAGGCGCCGGACTGGGCCAGCATCTGATCCACGAGCGTGGTCTTGCCGTGGTCGACGTGGGCGATGATCGCAATGTTGCGCAGGGACATTGGGGGACCCTTGGGGCGTGTCTCGAAGTTGGGAGGCCGGGCGGGCTTTTAAGGGATCGGCTTGGCCGGGACCACCTGCGCGGGAAGAGGCACATACATAGTCGTTTGTGCGCTCAGGTGAAATGGGTGCGGTGCACCATGCGACATGTCGCCCGGGTCATCTCGCAAGCGTCTGATTTTACAAAAACTTCTCCTGGCTTCAGATTTTTTTTCCGCGCCGCGGCGGATTTTTCGCTTGCCAGATTGTGCGCTGCAACCTAAATACAACTCACGACGCGTCGCTGACGCATCTGCCCTTCCTGGGCGTTTCCTCCCTAATTGACTGGCCGCGCGGCTCAACAGCTGCGCGGCCTTTTTTTGCGCGCGGGGCGCCCAATGCCCTAGAATCCAGCGCTGCGTCCAGCCCGCGCCGCTTTCGGCGGCGGTTGGTCGCGCCTTCAGCGTCCGTGATTCAGGGGTTCGACCAGTCGACCTGCGCGAGAGCGGCGGTCAGGCGCTCCAGATCCGCCTTGAGTGGTTCGTAGCCGTCAGTGGGCTCCAATGTCCCCTCGTCGAGGTAGAGGGCCCGGTTTACCTCGATCTGCAGAGCGTGGACCTGGCGAGCCGGCCGGCCGTAGGTCTCGGTGGTGTAGCCCCCCGCATAGGGCGTATTTCGCGCCACGCTGTAACCCAGCGCCTTCAGCTCCTGCTCCACACGCCGCGCCACCGCAGGCGAAGCCGCGGCGCCGAACCGATCCCCCAGGACGATATCGCAGCCGCCGCCCGCCTGGCCCGCCGCAAGCGAGGGCATGGAGTGCCAGTCGATCAGCACCGCCAGCCCGTGAACCTGGCGCGTCTGCGCCAGAAGGCCGGCGAGCGCTTCGTGGTAGGGGCGGTGAACGCCTTCCACGCGACTGGCTGCCTCCGCGAAGGTCAGCTTTCGGCGATAGATCTCCACGCCTTCGCACACGACCCGGGCGATGGCGCCCAGGCCCGCCGCCACGCGCGCAGTCCGACCGCGGGCGAAGGCCGGCAACTCGTCCTCGAACATTCCGGGGTCGAGTTCCCAGGGTTCGCGGTTGAGATCGAGCCAGGCGCGCGCGAAGCGCGCGACGATCAGGGGAATGCCGCGCCCAGGCGCGCCGGCGACGAGATCATCCACGAAGGCGTCTTCGGATCGCCGGAGATCGTTGGCGCCCAGGTGCGAGGCCGCCATGAGGCTGGGCGGATACACGCGTCCCGAATGGGGCGAGGCGAACACCAGCGGAACCGACTCGACGCCTTCAGGCGGAGTCACGATGCGGAAGGCGTCCTGGCCATCATCCCAGGCGGCGGCATCCCGCGCGATGATCTCCATGGCGCTCATCAAGGACCATATTGGGGAGCGCCCAGATCGCGGTCAAACGCCTTGCGCGCCGCGGCTTGCCGCGCCGCGCCTCGACCGCTACAAGGCGCCCCTTCCCGGACGGACGCGTAGCTCAGCGGGAGAGCACTACGTTGACATCGTAGGGGTCGCTGGTTCGATCCCAGCCGCGTCCACCATCCCTTCCCCGATCATTGAATTTTCTTATGCAAATCGGGGTGGGAGCCATGAGCGGGCGTAGCCGACGTGGCGCGCCTGCCACGCGACTTGGCGAACGCGTCGGGCTAGGCTCGACACCCGATACCCAGGAATTTCTGAAGCCGGATAGAGTTGTGGCGTAGTCACCTCCGGATCATGTCATGACAATGACGCCAATGCTTGCGGTTCTGGTCCTCCTTCTGGCTGCTGACGAGCCTCCAGCTGCCGACTCTTCTCATCCGGTGTACGGCGTCTGGCGGTCATCGTTGCTCGAGGCTCGCCTCGAGATCGCGCCCTGTGAAGGCGGCGCGATCTGCGGCACGCTCCTGTCTGCAACCCGGCCCAAGAAAAATCCGGAGCTGCTCGACGTCCACAACAAGAACCCGGCCAAACGCCAACTCACTTTGATCGGCCAGCCCATTCTCGAAGGCTTCAAAGGCGGACCGCACAAATGGACAGGAGGCCACGTCTACAATCCTGACGACGGCAAACACTACTCAGGGTCCATCACCCTTGTGGACAGTAACCACCTGCACGTGAAGGGATGTGCCCTTCGTGTCCTGTGCAAGACTCAGACCTTGACGCGGGCGGAACAAGCGGGTTCGCCTCCCGACTACGACTTCCACTCGCACCCTGCGCTGGCGACGACCGCTTCTGAACGTGGCGATTCAGTCACGCCGTGAGCCGACACCCCGACGTTCGGGTTGAGATCCCAGCCGGATCGCCGCGACCCTGGCCGCCTTTCACTTCGGCAGGCAGACGTGCGTCGTGCTCTCGATCACCGAGTTGGCCCGATATTCGGCGACGAAGGCGTTCCAGGCGCCGTCTTCCATTGAATGCGGCACTTCAGAGTCGTGCGTGTGGAAGGTCATGACGACTTCGGTGGACGGAACGAGCTTCTTCGTCTGGGGGTCGGTCACGAGCATAGGCGCCGTGAAGATCCGGTCGTTCTTGAAGCCGTGATCGGCGTACCACTTGGCGTGGTCGGCCGCTGCTTTCTCAAGACCGGCCATCGACCCGCCCGGAGTAATCCGGCTGATACGGATGGTGGCGGCGTCACCAGGGGGGCAGGCTCCGGCGGGCTGAGCCGTCGCAGGCGTGGTCGACCACACAGCAAACGACAGAGCTGCGCAGACGGCGGCGATCAAAGTGCTGGTTTTCATCGGCAAGGAATCCCCGGGTCAGGCGCCAACTGGCGTCGTCGGGCTTCCTACTTGGCCATTGTGACGGATCGCATGTGGGTTGAGCGTCCTGATCGGAGGACGGCCTCAGAGGGTCCTCAGACGACCCGAGGCGCAGGTTCACAATCGTTCATATCGGCCAAGCTTGCACCTTAGCCTGCCGGCTCTGGAAGCTGCGTTCGCAGCCTCGGGAGCGTACGTGCCGCACTACATCCTTTATTTCTTCGACCAGGCGCAGCGCCCGACGGATTTCGTGGAGTTCGAGCAGCCGGACGATTCGTCGGCGATTGAGACGCTGGAAGCTCAGCGCAAGGGACGCGCGGCCGAGCTCTGGCGAGGGAACAGCCGCATCCTCTGGTGGCCAGCTGACAAGAATGAGACCTGACGCCGGCGCAGCCGCGGGTAGCCCGCGCGGCTGGCGAGGCTCTAGGCGAGGAGCTTGAGAATCAAGCCGCCCCAGAACACCAGAAGCCCGAGCAGCATGACGACCGCTTCCCAGCGCGGCCGAAGGAAGGCGAAGTCGCGGAACCAGGAGCGCGGCCCTGGACGGCCGCCAAGTGCGCGGTGCGGGGAAACGACCCCCTTATCCACCATCCTGACCTCCTTCCTGGGTCGAGAGCCTGCGTCGACTCATGCGTACAATGCTACTCTGAAACATTCGACAGTAGGTTGCCTACCCGGCCCATCAAGGAATTGTAACACGCCCTGTCGTCGAGTGGTTCCCCTTAATGGGTCATCTACCGTACGAATGCAAATTTCCCTTTCCCGCCCGCCGGTAGGGTTCCCGCGGCATGTTGTCTCGGACCGCTGCAGGTCAGTTCAGCAGTGATCTGATGTTCTGCCTGAGCAAGAGTCTCAGGAACGGGGTCACTGTCAGTCGAATCTCCGCAGCGCGCCCCTGAGGGACTATCGCGGGTCGAATCTGTCGATTGCGGGCGCAGTATCATCCAGGAACAGCGAAGGGCTTCATTGCCATTTCCCGCTTCTACCTGATCGTTTCGTGCTCGATTCTCGCCATTCCTGCGGACTTAGCGACGCACCTCGCAGTTGCGAGAAGACAGGCGCCCGCACCGCCGCTATAGGATCGGCCGTTCACGTCTGCGCCAACAGGCCGGATCGTGTCCTTCTGACATCACCTTGCGCCCGCAGACCGACCAAATACTCATGGCTCAGCTCGATCCCGCTATGGCCCACGCCTTCATCGTTGCGTGCGGCTTTCTCGCCTCCGCCGGCTTCATGCGCTTTGTCATGAAGAAGCCCGCGTCCAACGACGCCAAGCGGCCCAGGGGCTGATCTCCAGGGCGCGTTCCGCTCCGAGTGCATCGGAGCCGCG
>DASXGR010000010.1:0-6189 GCA_036488935.1 Caulobacteraceae bacterium
GGATGTGATCAGCCAACTCTTCCGACTGAGTTCCAGCGAGACGAAAACAGCCCCAAGATCAGTGCGGATGGCGGTTCGATCATTCAGTGGGTGACCGGTCTTCGACATCGGTTGCTCCTAGAATGAGTGGGTGCAACCTCAGTCTGCCTGATCCGGCCGCCATCCACCCCTCATAGGATCTTCATGGGGAGGGTGGCTCGGCGCGAAGCGGCGAGACGGGTGGGGGAAGTGTGGGGAAGGACCGCAGCGTCTGTGTCTTTCCCCTGGGTTCCCCCACCCGGTCTCGCTTCGCTCGACCACCCTCCCCAGAAGGGGAGGGACTGGGCGCCGCCTCACCCCAGCCCCAACTCCCGCCGTTGCGCCCGCGTGAGCTTGGCGGCGACCAGGGCGTGGGCCTGGACCAGCCAGTCGGTCGTCTCCGCATCATCCAAATCCGCGAGGTCGTCGAAGCGGACCCATTTGGCGCGGGCGAGATAGGGTGCGGGACGGGCGCGGCCGGACTCGGTCAGGGCCTCGAAGGCGATGTCGCTGACCTTGAACGAAACCCCTTCGCCGCCGACGACCGCGAAGATGCGGCCGCCCACCTTGTAGACGTTGTCTGCGCCCCACTGGACGACGCTGGTGACCGCCGGGAGGGCGCGGCAGGCGGCGTCGAAGGCTTCGGGACTCAGACCTCGACCCCGACGCCGATCGGGCAGACGACGCCGGTTCCACCGACGCCGCAGTAGCCGTCCGGGTTCTTGGCCAGGTACTGCTGGTGGTAGTCCTCGGCGAAATAGAACTCGCCCGCAGGGCGGATCTCGGTCGTGATGTGGCCCATGCCCGCGGCGTCGAGGGCCTTCTGGTAGGCGACCTCCGAGCGTTCGGCGGCCTCGGCCTGGGCGGCGTCGTGGGTGTAGATGCCGGACCGGTACTGAGTGCCCAGGTCATTGCCCTGGCGCATGCCCTGGGTCGGGTCATGCCCTTCCCAGAACACCTTAAGCAGGTCCTGATAGGACACCTGGCGCGGATCGAAGACGACGCGCACGGCCTCGGTGTGGCCGGTCATGCCGGTGCACACCTCCTGATAGGTCGGGTTGGGGGTGTGCCCGCCCATGTAGCCCACCGCCGTCACCCAGACGCCGGGGACCTGCCAGAACTTCCGCTCCACGCCCCAGAAGCAGCCCATAGCGAAGTCGGCCACTTCCAGACCCTCCGGGTAGGGTCCCTTCAGCGGGCGTTGATTGACGAACGAGATCTCTGCGGTCGGGATCGGCTGGCCCCGCCCGGGCAGCGCCCGGTCGGACGAGACCATCTCGGCGGACTTGCGGAACAGCGGCATGGCGGCCCTCCTGGCTTGTCTCCGGAGCCCTACTTAGGCGCAAGTGCGCCAATCGGTAAGACGGATGGCCCTTCGGACGGGCCCCCGGAGGCCGGCCCGTCCGAGCGTTTACATTAAGCAACAGTTAAGGCGCTGTCACGATATCGTTAAGCTTTGTCACCCTGCCCAGAAAAAAGACACATGAAGGGCGAGAATGAGATAACAGCGGCGAAACGTAAAATTTCGGGAGTAACTAGGCGGTGAGCCGGTACACCCTTTCATTCCTGGACGACCAAGGTGAGGCGTTGCGGTCCGAGTTGCTCGACTGCGCCACCGAGGCAGAGGCGATAAACACGCTGCACGATCGTGCGGGACTGCACAGAGTCCAATTGCGACTCGAAGATCGAACGATCCTCGAGCTCGCTGGCGACCATCGCCCCCGCCGGCGGCACATCAGCCACAGCCGCCGCTCGACCCCTCGCACGCCCCACTGTGGCAGAACCGTGGCCGAGATCTGACCGCCCACGCGCTTCGCGGATGCGACAAACTTGGGCGCCCGCGCCTAATCGGCAAACCGGATCAAGCCGCCGCCTTTGGACGGACGAGCTTGGCCCCTATCTAGGGCCCGGCGGCGTCTGAGCGGCGCGCCGCCGCCTACAGTTCAGGTCCATGACCAGCATCCTTGCCATAGAAGACGACGAGGCCACTGCGCGCGAAATCGTGTCGGAGCTGACCTCCCACGGTTTCGACGTGGAGTGGGTGGCCGACGGTCGCGAGGGCCTGATCCGCGCCACCAGCAAGCGCTATGACGCCATCACCCTGGATCGCATGCTGCCGGGCGTGGACGGGCTGACGATCGTCACCATCCTGCGCAACGCCAAGATCGAAACGCCGGTGCTGATGATCAGCGCCCTCACCGAAGTGGACGAGCGGGTGCGCGGCCTGCGCGCCGGGGGCGACGACTACCTGACCAAACCGTTCGCCTCCGAGGAGATGGCGGCCCGGCTGGAGGTGCTGCTGCGCCGGCAGGGCGCCCCTGCGCGAGAGACGATCCTGCGCGTGGGCGGATTGGAGTTGGACCTCGTCGCGCGCGAAGCGCGATTTGGCGGGAGCGACGCGCGGCTCCTGCCGACGGAATTCAAGCTGCTCGAATTCCTGATGCGCAACGCCGGTCAATTGCTGACCCGCACGATGATTTTCGAGTCGGTGTGGGGGTATTACTTCGACCCTGGCACCAACCTGGTGGACGTTCACCTCGGACGGCTGAGGCGCAAGCTTGAAGCCCTCGGCGCGCCCGCCATGATCCAGACCGTCCGCGGCGCAGGATACACGCTGCGTGCGCCCGCCTGAACTCTGGCGGACCACGACCTTCCGCCTCACGGTCCTGCTTGTCGGCGTGTTCGCGGCAGCCCTCGTCGCCCTGCTCGGGCTGATCTACCTGAGCACTGCAAGCTATCTGGTCGGGGTGATGGACGAGATCGTGATCGGCCAGGCCCGGGGCCTGGAAGGCGTCTCGCCGGAGAACCTGCCCGCGATCATCAAGGCGGACGAGGCCGAAGACGTCCGGAACGTCTACTACTATGGCCTCTTCGGGACCGACGGCGCGTGGGTCGCCGGCAATGTCCGGCGCCTGCCTCCACGCATGATCGTGGACGGGCAGCCCCGCGAGTTGAAGGAAAAGGGATTTCAGCCCGGCGCCCGCGCACTGGCGGAGCGGCTGCCCTGGGGCGAGACTCTGTTCGTCGGCTTCGACGCCAAGACCCTGGCCGAGGTGCGCCTGATCCTCGAGAAATCGCTGATCGTCAGCGGGGCGCTGATCTTCGTCCTGGGGCTGGCGGTCAGCGCCGCCGTCAGCCTCGATCCGCTGCGGCGCGTGCGCGACATCCAGAGGGCGAGCGAGCCGATCCTGGCGGGGGAAGTCAGCGCCCGCCTGCCTGTCTCCTCTCGCCAGGACGAGTTGGACATGCTCGCCAACATCTCCAACCGGATGATGGACGAGGTCGAGAGGCTGCTGTGGCAGGTCAAGAGCGTCGGCGATCACGTCGCCCACGACCTACGCACCCCGCTCAACCGCCTGAGGGCCCTGCTCTATCGCATGCGCCAGGATCGCGGCGAGACAGATCCGGACATCGGCTCTCTGGACCAGGCCCTGCAGGAGACCGACACCCTGCTGGCGCGCTTCAAGGCGATCCAGCGGATCGGCGAAATCGACCGGCGCGAGCGTCGCGCGGGATTTGGGGCCGTGCGCCTGGACGAGCTCATCGAACAGCTGGGCGACTTTTTCGAGCCTCTGGCGGAAGACCGCGGCGTCGAGCTGAACCTGCAGATCCAGGACTCTCGCGAAATCCTCGCCGACCGGGAGCTGCTGTTCGAAGCGGTCGCCAACCTCGTCGGCAACGCCATCAAGTTCACGCCGTGCGGCGGAAGAATCCAGCTCGCCTTGAAGTGTTCGGCGCGGGGTCCGGCGATCGAAGTGAGCGACAATGGCCCGGGCGTGCCTGAAGAGGAGCGCGAGGCGGTAATGCAGCGGTTCTACCGGGGCCGGCACAGCCAGGGGACGCCGGGCTCGGGCCTGGGCCTCAGTATCGTCTCGGCCATCGCGCGCCTGCACGACTTCCGGCTTAGGCTTGCCGACGCGCGGCCCGGCCTTCGTGCGACCCTCGAGTGCTGGCCGGCAAACGGCTGATCCGTGCGCATCCTCTACGTCAGCGAAGCGGAGCCCGACGCCTATCTGGTGGGCGCACTGCGGGAGGCCGGCCACGTGGTCGAAGCGGCGGCCGATCCTGCTGACGGCCCGGTCATGGCCGCCGAGCTGAACTTCGACGCAGTGATCCTGGACTGGTCCAGGCCGGCCGAGGCGTGGGCTCGGCGCTTCGCCGGTCTTGCCGCGATGGTCGTGGTCATCTGCGCCCGGGGCGCGGCGCGGGAGCGGACCGAGGCGCTGCGCGCCGGCGCCGACGTCTGTTTCGTGCGGCCCTTCGCCTTCGCCGAACTCGAAGCCAGGCTGCAGGCCCTGCGCCGCGCCGCCCCCCGCATCGTCAAGGAGCCCCTGGACTTCGAACTCGCCGCCGCCCACCGGACCATCGCCCGCGAGGGGGCGGAGGTCGTGCTCTCGGCCGTGGAGTTCCGGATGCTCCAGCACCTGGCCGACCACGCCGGCGAGTTCATCCCCATTCCCACCCTGCGGCGCGTCGCCTGGGGCGATGACGTCGACCCGGCGTCCGAGCCCGTGCATCGCTGCGCCGCCCGGCTCCGCCGCAAGCTGGCCGCGCTCAGCGCAAAGGCGGCGATCGAGGCGAAGCCGGGCCATGGCTACGCCCTGCGGGCCTCGCCAGCCCTGTCGCTCAGCTAAAACCTTCTTCAGGTTAATCGCCGCACCTCGTCCTCCCGGAGGCGCTGCCTTGACGCTGCGCCCTTAGTGGATGACCGACCAGACGGCAATCGCACCGGTCACGAGCAGCAGGCTTGTCAGATAGGCCAGCGTAATTGCGGCCCCTTTGAGCGCGGTCACCCACCATGCGGTCGGATAGACTGCGTGCAACGCGGTCAAGGCGTAACCGCCCATGTAGAGAATGACCGGAAATTGCATCCATGACAGCCCCGGGATCAGCGTGAGCAGCAACGCAAGGTGCCAAAAGCTGTGAACGTGCAACGCGAACAGAATGTGTTCGCCGTACGTGCGACGCCAATAGGCAATCTGGAGCAAGACCGCGAATATCGGCAGCAGCAGAAACATGGCTTCCGACAGGTGGTCGAACAGATCGGGCGCCAGACTGGCGAGACGCCGTTCCAGCTCGCCCGGCGGCCGCAAGATGCGATCCTGGATGTGCGCGCAGAACCAGATCGGGAACGTACAGTCCAGGGACCCGTCGGGCTTGCGTATTGCGTGAGCGACGCCGAGGTCGACGATGCTGAAGGTCGTCCGGTGATCGTTCAGGTCCCGGTGAACCGCCTCAATCAGGCGCTCGTTGCCGGGGGCGATCGCGATCCTCAGAGTCAGGAAGAAGACGACGCTCGCCGTCAGGTAGAGCCGCAACGGCGGGACATAGGCGGCCTTGCGGCCGCGAAGATACTCGATCGTCAGCAGGCCCGGATGAAGAAGAAGCGCCCTCAGCGTGCGCCAGATTCGGCCCTCGGCGGCGAGGTGGTGCAGGACGAGTTCGTGGACAAAGGCCCGGGCGGTCGGCAACGCCTCGTCGGTGTCCTGCCCGCAGTGAGGACAGTAGGCCTCCGTCGCTTCGGCGCCACAGTTGCGGCAATGCGAACCTGCCCGGGCGGATTGTATGCCGGATGTCATGCCTCGCCTCCTGCCCGAAGGTGTCGATCCGTGCAGTCCGCCGCGGCTAATGCCAAGGAACCCATCGCCGCGCTAGCCGAGCGATCCGCCTCACCCGATCCTCAGCCCACGCTGCTCTCCGGTCGCGGATAACCTGTCCCCGTATTCGTATCCGCGCGCATCGCTGCGCCGCCCGGCTCCGCCGCAAGCTCGCTGAACTCGGCGCCCAGGCCGCGATCGAAGCAGCCCCAGGCCACGACCACGCCGTCCCTCCCGCCCCCGCCCTTCCGCTAAGGTAAAACTTTCTTCATCGCGGGGAGCGCGGTCCTTTAGTCGCCGGGGCGCAGATAGCGCCTCGTGCGGCGTGTCCCCCAAGCGCCGCCACGTCTCGCGCGCGGAGCCAACTTTTACCGTGCCCCGGCCCGCGCGCGAGACACCTTCGTGACACCTGCAGGCCCGTCGTCGGGTCGCGGGTGAGCTGCGACAACCACGAGAAAAGACCGTCATGCAGTGGATCGTGCGCGTCGCGCTCAATCGGCCGTACACCTTTGTGGTTCTGGCCATTCTGATCGTGCTTCTCGGGCCGCTGGCGGCCATGAAGACGCCGACGGAC
>DASXGR010000040.1:0-145924 GCA_036488935.1 Caulobacteraceae bacterium
ACCGAAGTCCTGAAGCGTGGCCTCCCGCAGAGCCTGCAACGATGGGACGACGAAGTATGTCTGCTGGAAGTCGTCGATGCGGTAGGGCGTGCGCATCAGACGCTCGAGATCGAATCCGATGCGGTTGGGCGAGGGATCTTCGAGAGCGAAGACGCTCTCGGTTTTGGAAGAGACGATTCCCGCGCCGTAGATGCGCAGGCCCTGCGGACTCTCCATCAGGCCGAACTCAACCGTGTACCAGTAGAGCCGCGCCAGATGGTGGAGCTGCTCCAGGCGCCCGGCTCTCAGGCCGCCCTCGCCGTAGGCCTGCATGTAGTCGGCGAACACCGGATCAGTGAGCATCGGCACGTGCCCGAAGACGTCGTGGAAAATGTCGGGCTCACTCAGATAGTCGAGCTGGTCCGGACGTCGGATGAACCGGCCGGCAGGAAATCGGCGGTTGGCCAGGTGCTCGAAGAACACCTCGTCAGGCACCAATCCCGGCACAGCGACCACTGTCCAGCCGGTCAGCCTTTGGAGTTCAGGGTTGATGCGGGCGAAGTCTGGAATGCCGCCGCGGCGCAGGTCCAGCGCGTCCAGCCCTCGCAGGTAGGCGTCGCACGCCCGGCCGGGAAGCAGGTCTTTCTGGCGCTCGTAGAGCGTCACCCAGACCTCGTGTTCGCCGGCCTCGTAGTTGGCCCAGCCCTGGTCGACGACCCAGTCAGGGGAGGGGGGATCTCGAAAGGCGGTCGCGCCGCTCATGGACTCTACAACGCTCCTAGAACACCGCCGTTTCGGCCAGGCCCGGTTAGTGGGTGATACGGGGCCGAAGGCGGTAACGCCCCTCCGCAAAATCCGAAAAGATCAGCGCCGTGTGCGGGTGCCCCACGGGTTCGCAGCTCTCGTCCGGCAGGAGGTTTTGTTCCGAGACGTAGGCGACATAGCTCGACTTATCGTTCTCGGCGAGCAGGTGGTAGAAGGGTTGGTCCTTCCGCGGTCGGAGGTCCTCGGGGATCGACAGCCACCACTCTTCGGTGTTGGCGAACACCGGGTCGACGTCGAAGATGACCCCACGAAAATGCAGGACACGGTGTTTGACCACCTGGCCCAGGGCGAATTTTGCGACTCTCGTGGTCATAGCAGGATGCAGGTTGACGACTTAACTTTGAACGGCTCCTGAACGTAGAGGGTTCGGCGCGATCGACAAGGGTCGCCTTTTCCCCTGGTTGAGCGTTGCTAGCTTAAGGCTTCGGAGCAGGCGCCGGCGCCCGAATTGGAGCGGCCGATTGTCTCGCGGAGTGGAACGGTTGAGGATGGACGAGACGACGACGGCGCTCGATTTCCCGCGTGGTCTCGTCACCTTGGCTCCCCGTGCGCCGGTGTTCGCCGCGCTGGATTTGGGAACCAACAATTGTCGACTGCTGATCGCCAAGCCCAGCCTGCGCGGGTTCCGCATCCTGGACGCCTTTTCCCGCATCGTACGCCTGGGTGAGGGACTCTCGCACACCGGCCGGTTGGGCGAGGCGGCGATGACGCGGGCGCTCGAGGCTCTGGAGGCGTGCGCGGAGCGGATCGAGCGCCGGGGCGTCTCTCGCCTGCGCGCGGTGGCGACGCAGGCCTGCCGGGTGGCGGCGAACGGTTCGGAATTCCTCGCGCGGGTGATGGAGCGAACGGGTATCGAGCTGCAGACGATTTCGCCGCGCGAGGAAGCGGAGCTGGCTGTGATCGGCTGCCTGGATCTTCTCGACCGCAAGGCGGAAGTCGGTCTCGTCCTGGATGTTGGAGGAGGTTCGACGGAACTGTCGTGGATCGACATGCGCTCGCCGGGGCTGTCCGATCTGGCGAGCGGGCTGCTGCGCGGACCGCCCCCGATCGCGGCCTGGTATTCGGCGCCAATCGGGGTGGTGACCCTCGCGGAGCGCTTTCCTGAGACGCATGGCGATCCGGTCTGGCGCCGGACCATGGTTGAAGCTTTCAAGGCCGAGCTGAGCAGTTTCAAAGGCGCGGACGGTCTGCGAGAGCTGTTTGAATCCGGTCGCGGCCACATCGTTGGCACCTCAGGCGCCATTACCAGCCTTGCGGGCGTCCACCTGGACCTCAAGCGTTATGAACGCCGGCGAGTCGACGGGATCTGGTTGAGCCGGGAAGCCTGCGAACACGCCGCCGATCGCCTGGCGGCCCTGTCGATGGAGGCGCGGGCGGTTCAGCCGTGCATCGGGCCGGATCGCGCCGATCTTGTCCTCGCGGGTGCTGCAATCCTCCAAGCCGTGCAGGAACTTTGGCCGTCCGCGCGGGTGCGAGTGGCCGATCGGGGCCTTCGAGAGGGGCTTCTGCTCAGTCTGCTCGCATCTCACCGGTCTCGTCGCCGACGTCGGCGCGGGGGCGCTCGATGACCGAGCCGCCACGCAAAAGGCTGGTGCGCCCGCCGACGGGCGGCGACCCGGGAGGTCGCGCAGCTCCCGCGCGCCTGAAGACGGCAAAGAGCCGGACGGCGTCTTCCCAGGCGTGGCTGGAGCGCCAGATCAACGATCCCTTCGCCGCCGAGGCCCGCGCGCTCGGCTATCGATCCCGAGCCGCTTTCAAGCTCGCCGAGATTGATGACCGGTTCGGGCTGATCCGCAGGGGCTCGCGCGTCATCGATCTCGGGTGCGCGCCCGGAGGGTGGATCCAGATCGCTCTCGGGCGGCGGGCCGCAGCCGTGGTGGGTGTCGACCTGTTGCCGGTCGATCCGCTGCCGCCGGCCATGATCCTGGAAGGGGACTTCACTGACCCGTCCATGGGTCCGCGCCTGCTGGAGGAACTCGGTGGTTTTCCCGACCTTGTGCTGTCCGACATGGCCCCGAACACGACAGGCCATCGCCAGACCGACCATCTGCGGATCATGGGCCTGATCGAGGCGGCCGCCGACTTCGCCGCGGCAGCCTTGAGACCAGGTGGGAACTTCGTGGCCAAGGCCTTCCAGGGCGGCGAGACGGGAGACGTGCTCGAGGGGCTCAAGCGCAGGTTCGCCGTGGTGCGCAATGTGAAGCCCAAGGCCAGCCGCAGCGAGAGTTCCGAGGTCTATATCGTCGCGACAGGCTTCAAGGGACCGGCCGAATAGTATCTGGCCAACATGACGGCCATGAGGGCGACGCCGATCAGGGGGGCGAGGAGAACGAGGCTCATCGGCGCTCCGGCCCACAGCATCCCCGCTGCCGCCACGTAGCCGGCGCCGCAGCCGATGTCGTAACCGCCTTCCGCCGCCATGTGGAACCGCAGCGGACACGGCGAGAGCTTGGCCTGGTTGTACACCGCAGTCATCAGGGTCGGGATATAGAGCGCCGCTGATACGGCGCCGGCCGCGCTTCCCAGGATCGCGAGCGTGGTGTGGCCGAACGCCACGGAACGAAAGGCGAAGACGAGGCCCGCGCCGCCCAGCGCCAGCCAGACCGCGCGGCGGCCATGACCCCGATCGATCCACCTTCCCAGGGCCATCCCGCTCACGGCCCCGACCAGAGCCGCCAGCGCCAGCGTTCCACCGAACGCGGTGTAGCTCTCACCGAGCGAGATGAAGAGCGCAATCTGCCAGAGGGTGTAGGACCCTGCGCCGATCCAGCCGTCCACGGCGAAGAACCTGGCCCCGCCAAGAAGGCTGCCGAAGGACTCTCCGACCTCGGAAGCCACTCGCGCGTCCGGCGTCGCGAGCAGGGGCAGGGCCGAGCCCGCGACGACGAGGCCCGCGGCGCCGAAGGCGGCCATCGGTCCGAAAACATTGAGACACCAGCCGGTCGCCAGGGGTCCGACCACGCCCGTCACCGCTGCGATCGCTTCGCGCGCACCGATCTGATGGCCGCGATGCGCCTCATCACCCAGAGAGGCGAAGTAGGCATGGTAACAGGTCCAGTAGAGGGCGTCCGCGACCGCCGTCACGGCCACCAGGGCGTAGAGATGCGGCCCGAGGCCCGTGACGGTCGCGAGCAGAGGGTATTGAACCCCGACAAGCACCGATCCGACGATCAGAAGGCTTCGCAATCCGAACCGCACCGCCAGCGGCAGGACGGCTGGGCGCACGAGGAAGCGGCCCAACAGCACCGCCGCCATGGCCGTCAGAACGACCGGGATCGGCAGCCCCTTCCTGAGCAGGAACGCGCCGAAGAACGCGTCGCCGCCCGTCCGGGCGAGCGCGTTGATGGCGTAGTGCAGGTTGAGCCAGTTGACGCGGTCGTTGCGGAAGAACGCCATGAGGCGCTTTAACGACCTCCGGCGCCGAACCCAACCGCGGGAATCGGTCCGCGCTCCCGCGCCATCACCTGCTTGTGCTGCCCCGCCGTCGCGTTTGTCGACCGTCCGCGCAACCCAGGCCCTTGCGACGGCGGGGGAGCGCAGCTATCTCCGCCGCGCAAAACGGAGAGTCTCATGGAGATTCGCGAAGGGCTCACCTTCGACGATGTTTTGCTCGAACCCGGACCGTCCGAGGTCTTGCCTACCAAGGTGAGCACGGCGAGCCAGTTCACCCGGCAGATCAGTCTGAACATACCACTCGTCTCTGCGGCGATGGACACCGTCACCGAGAGCCGCCTGGCCATCGCCATGGCGCAGGCCGGCGGCATGGGCGTGCTTCACCGCAACCTCACGGTCGAACAGCAGGCCGATCAGGTTCGCGAGGTGAAGCGCTTCGAGAGCGGGATGGTGATCAATCCCCTCACAATTCACCCCGACACGACCTTGCGCGAGATCCGGGACATCAAGGCGCAGCGGCACATCTCCGGTTTCCCGGTCGTGGAGCGCGGCAGCGGAAAGCTGGTGGGCATCCTCACCAACCGCGACATGCGGTTCGAAGGTGGCGCCGACATGCCTGCGTCGGAGCTGATGACGACGGAGAACCTCGTCACCGTCCGCGAGGGCGTCAGCCAGGACATCGCGCGAGGCCTGCTGAAGCGGCACAAGATCGAGCGCCTGATCGTGGTCGACGACGACTACCGGGCGGTCGGTCTCATCACCGTCAAGGACATGGAGAAGGCCGAGGCCCACCCGCACGCGGCCAAGGATTCCCGCGGGCGCCTGCTGGTCGGCGCCGCGTCCACGGTCGGCGACGCCGGGTTCGAACGGTCGATGGCGCTGATCGACGCCGGCGTCGACGTGGTGGTGATCGACACCGCTCACGGACATTCGAAATCCGTGGGCGATGCGGTTCGCCGCCTGGCGCGGGAGACGAACCGCGTCCAGATCGTCGCCGGCAATGTGGCCACCTATGACGGGGCCCGCGCGCTGGTGGATGCGGGCGCGGATGCAATCAAGGTCGGCATCGGGCCCGGCTCGATCTGCACCACCCGGATCGTCGCCGGCGTTGGCGTGCCGCAGTTCACGGCCATCACCGAGGCCGTGCGCGCCGCGAGGGACGCCAATGTCCCGGTTATCGCCGATGGCGGCATCCGTTATTCGGGCGACCTCGCTAAGGCGATCGGCGCCGGCGCGTCGACCGCGATGATGGGATCGATGTTCGCAGGCACCGACGAGGCGCCGGGCGAGGTCTTCCTCTACCAGGGACGCAGCTACAAGTCGTACCGCGGGATGGGATCCCTGGGGGCCATGGCGCGGGGTTCCGCCGACCGCTACTTCCAGAAGGAGGTGGAGGACGCCATGAAACTGGTGCCCGAGGGGATCGAGGGGCAGACCCCGTACAAGGGACCGATCGCGCCGGTGATCCACCAGTTGGTTGGTGGGCTGCGCGCCGCAATGGGCTATCTGGGCGCGGCGGAGATCGTCGAGTTCCAGGCGCGCGCGCGGTTCGTGCGCATCAGCGGCGCAGGCGTTCGCGAGAGTCACGTGCACGACGTCATGATCACCCGCGAGGCGCCGAACTACCCGACGCGGGTCTGAGGGACTTGCGCGACGGCGGCCGGATATCGGCGGCGATCGAACTGATCGAGGACATCCTGGGTCGCGGGCGACCGGCGCGTCTCGCTCTCAAGGCATGGGGCGACGCCGCGCGCTACGCGGGGGCGAAGGACCGCGCCTTCGTCTCCGGTCTTACCCTCGACGCCCTGCGGCGGCGGCGCTCGATCGCCTGGCGGATGGACGACGAGAGCCCCCGGGCCCTCGCCCTCGGCGTGCTTCGCTGCGCCTGGGGCTGGGAGGCAGCGCGCCTCATACAAGCGGTCGAGGAGCCGCACGGCCCAGGTCCGGGGACGGCGGCCGAACTGGCGCAGCTGGACGCGCCCCGCAACCTCGCCGATGCGCCTGCGCCGGTGCGTGGCGATTACGCGGACTGGATGGACCCCTATCTCGAGCGTGTGTTCGGGGAGGCGAGGGCGGCCGAGGGCGGAGCCTTGGCGGAACGCGCGCCCACCGATCTTCGCGTGAACACTCTGCGCACCGATGTTGCGCGCGCCCTGCGAGCCCTCGCGCCGCTTGGCGCCGTTCAGGCCCCGTTCCTTGAAACCGCCCTTCGCGTAGCGGCGCCAGCCGCGGCGGAGCGTGGAGCTCCGGTGGAGGCCGCTCCGGAGTTCGAAAAGGGCTGGTTCGAGGTCCAGGATCTCGGCTCACAGCTTGCGGCGGCTTGCGCAGGGGATCTGGCGGGACGCCAGGTCCTGGACTTCTGCGCAGGGGGTGGCGGAAAGACTCTCGCCCTGGCGGCGGCGATGAACAACACTGGCCAGATCTTCGCCTATGACGCCGATGCGCGACGCCTGACCGACACCGTCCGCCGAGGCCGCCGGGCGGCCGTGCGCAACCTTCAGGTCCGCTCGCCGCTGCAGCCTGCGCCGCTCGCAGATCTTGAAGGCCGAATGGACCTTGTGTTCATCGACGCGCCCTGCACCGGGTCGGGCACCTGGCGGCGACATCCGGACACCAAGTGGCGTCTGCGGCGCGAGCAGCTCGAGCGCCGCATGGCCGAGCAGGACGAGGTCCTCTCTGCGGCCGTTCCCTACGTGAAACCCGGCGGCCGTTTGCTTTACGCGACCTGTTCGCTGTTCGCCGAGGAGAACGAGGACCGGCTCGATCTCTTCCTCTCCCGTTTTCCCGCCTTCAGCCCCGTCTCCGTAGAGCTTCCGGCGATGGCGCCGCCGAACAGCGCCGGGCGCCTGCGCCTGACGCCTCTTTCGCATGGGACCGACGGCTTCTTCGTGGCTGTTCTTCAGCGGAACCCGTGAGCGTAGCTTCAGATCGACGCTAGCCCGCTCGGGATCGCGGTTATCTGTGCGAGCCGAAGCAAACGGTGCGAGAGCGAACGCTAACCCTCGGCAAAGATTGAACTTTCGTTAAAATCACGGCCGTGCGCTTGTTGAAGCAAGTTTGATGCAATAGCCGACGAAACGAGCGTAGCCCTGGTCGTGGCATTTTCCCAGAGCGCGCTGAAGCCGGCGTTGGGGGCGGTGGCTTTGTCTGAGTGACATTCCAAGCGGCAGGGTCAACGGGCGCGGGCGCTCGTGGGGCGAGAGGGGTTGTTGAAGATGAATGTTCGTCACGCACTGGGCGCGGGCGTCGCCGCCATCGCCTTGTCGGCCCTGTCCACCGGGGCGCAGGCGACGGTGACTCCTGCCCAGCAGGGGCTGGCGGACCTGAGCGAATTCAATGTCATCGTGCTGGGAAACATGCGGGCCAGCTCGGACGTCGAAGGTAACGCCTATATCGGCGGCAATCTCACGGGCAGCAGCGCAAACTTTGGCACGGGAACCTCGACCGGACAGGGCTATGTCCCCTCCGCCAACCCGACGCTCACGGTCGGCGGCAACATCACGCTCAGCGGCCTGCAGATCAACGGCAAGTATTCGCCCGCTGGATTGACGGTTGGAGGCAACGTCAGCAATCTCAACCTGAACGCGTCTGACGGGACCGTGATCGTGGCCGGCAACCTGGCGAATTTCAACGGGTCTAAGGGCAGCATTGTCGAGTACGGCTCCAAGAGCGGCAACTTCAACACGAACGGCGCCACGGCGTCCAAGCTGACCAGCGGGCAGTCCGGGACCCTGGTTGGGCAGATCCAGACGCAGACCGCTACCATGGCGATCGATCTCAAGGATCTCTCAAAGGCGCTCGCTGGCCTGACGCCCACGGCAGGCGACAGCGTGTCCGTACCCACCAAGGGTGGGGACGCCCATGACCTGGATGTCGTGGCCAATTCCGGCTCGGGCTACATCGTCATCGACACCACCACGGCGGTGCTCAATTCGGCGTCCAATCAGCTCGAAGAGGTGCTGAAGTCGGCGGGCTCCAAGTATGTGCCGGTGATCATCAATGTGACCGGGAGCACTGCTGACCTGAATTTCAACCAGGGGAATACCAAACAGTACGACCCCTACGTCCTCTGGAACTTCGAGAACGCCACGTCGATCGACGTGCCCCACGGATTCAACGGGGCGATCCTGGCGCCCTGGGCAACCCTGACCAGCTCGAACCAGATCGAGGGCAGCGTGGCGGTCGCGAACTTCGTCCAGGGCGGCGAGGACCACCTGGGGACCTTCCAGGGTGGGATACCGCTCGGCGTTCCCGAACCGGCGGGCTGGGCGCTGATGATCATCGGCATGGGCGCGACGGGCGCAGCGCTTCGCCGCCGTCGCCTCATCACGGTCGCCTGAGGCCGCGCTTCCGCCCGATCCGGGGGAACCTCATCGAGCTACATCCGGCAGAGGCCGTTCCGCATGCGCGGGACGGCCTTTGATCGTTTCGGGCGGGATGTCGCGGCCTCTCCAGCCAGCGTTGCCGACTTCCTACCTTGTGCGCTCCAGCGCCGTGACCGCGGCGCGAATCTCGCCTAACGGACAGCCATGAGCGAGCCCCGTCACCAGCGCGTCCTGATCGTCGACTTCGGCAGCCAGGTGACGCAGTTGATCGCCCGGCGCCTGCGCGAGAGCGGCGTCTATTGCGAGATCCATCCCTTCGACCGCGTCGAGGCGATCCTCGATGCGTTCGCCCCCGCGGCGGTGATCCTCTCGGGCGGCCCGGCCAGCGCGCATGAGGCGGCCAGCCCCGCCGCCTCCACGCGGCTCTTCGAACTGGACGTGCCCATCCTGGGCATCTGCTATGGCGAGATGACGCTCTGCGCCCAGCTCGGCGGGGCGGTCGAGGGCGGCCACGCCCGTGAGTTCGGCCGCGCTGACATGACGATCGTGCGGGAGTCGCCGCTGCTGGCGGGGCTCGGCGACGTCGGCGCGCGCGAGCCTGTGTGGATGAGCCATGGCGACGTAGTCACCGCGATCCCGCCCGGCTTCGAGGTCATCGCCGCGTCCGAAGGCTCGCCTTTCGCGGCCATCGCAGACGAAGGCCGGCGCATCTACGGCGTGCAGTTCCACCCCGAAGTGGCCCACACGCCGCGCGGGGCGCTGATCCTGCGTAACTTCACGCACCGGATCGCCGGGCTTTCCGGCGACTGGACCATGGCCGCCTTCCGCAGCGAGGCGCGGGAGCGGATCCGGGCGCAGGTGGGCAAGGGGAGGGTGATCTGCGGCCTGTCGGGCGGCGTGGACTCTTCGGTCACCGCCGTCTTGCTGCACGAGGCGATCGGCGACCAGCTCACCTGCGTCTTCGTCGACACCGGCTTGATGCGCCTGAACGAGGCCAGCGAGGTCGTGAGCCTGTTCCGCGACCACTACAACATTCCGCTGATCCATGTGGACGCCTCGGAACGGTTCCTCGGCGCCCTGGGCGGCGTGTCCGATCCCGAGTCAAAGCGGAAGATCATCGGCCGGGAGTTCGTCGAGGTGTTCGACCGCGAGGCGGCTCGCATCGAGGGCGCGGCCTTTCTCGCCCAGGGCACGCTCTATCCCGATGTGATCGAGAGCGTCTCGCCGCTTGGCGGCCCCTCGGCCACGATCAAGAGCCACCACAACGTCGGCGGTCTGCCCGAGCGCATGAAGCTGAAGCTCGTCGAGCCCCTGCGCGAGCTCTTCAAGGATGAAGTGCGCGCGCTCGGCGTCGAACTGGGCCTGCCGCCCGCCTTTGTCGGGCGGCATCCGTTCCCCGGGCCGGGCCTCGCGATCCGTATCCCCGGCGAGGTCACCACAGAGAAGGTCGCCGTGCTGCAGAAGGCCGACGCCATTTATCTCGACGAGATCCGCCAGGCGGGTCTGTACGACTCGATCTGGCAGGCCTTCGCCGTCCTGCTGCCCGTGAAGACCGTGGGCGTGATGGGCGACGCCCGGACCTACGAGAACGTCCTGGCCCTGCGCGCCGTCACTTCGAGCGACGGCATGACCGCCGACGTCTTCGAATTCCCGTGGCCGGTGCTCACCCGAGCGGCGACGCGGATCGTCAACCAGGTGAGGGGCGTGAACCGAGTGGTCTATGACGTGACGAGCAAGCCGCCTGGAACGATCGAGTGGGAATGAGGAGTGTAGGGTGAAGCTTTAGGGGTAGCGTTCGTACTTTACTCCGGCAGCCCCGCTTTGCGTAGGCCCTCTTCGAAGGTAGCGAGATCTCTAGGGCGGTGGATCGGTAGCCAATCCTTGATGGACGAGACGCGCAGAGTTGAATCCAGCTCGCGCAGATGGTCCATCGCGCGCCCTGCCTCGTCCGTTCGCCCTGCAAGCGCATGGCTCGCGGCGATGACGCCGACCACCATAAGAAAGCTCGGCAAATCCCTGAATGCCTTCTCCGCCCACGACGACGCGACGTCAAAGCGCCGGGCGAACAGATGGGCGGCCGCCATTCCGGCCTGCATCCGATACATTTCCGGATCGAGTGGGCTCAGCCGCATGGCATGCTCAAAATGCTCGATGGCGCCATCGTGGTCGCCGTGCCAGACCTTGACGAAGCCACCGAGAAACCAAGCCGCTGCCAAATTCGGATTGAGGACCAGCGCCCGGTCAATCAGGGCGGCGCCGGCATCGAGATCGCCGGCAAGGTGTGCGAGCGCATGACCACCTCGCGCGAGCGCAACGGCATCGTCCTTGCCTAACTCGACTGCCCGGCGCGCCAACCGCGTCCCTTCGGCGATCTCCTGCCCACGATCGGTCATCCAACCATTGACCTTGCGCCAGAAATGACACCAGGCGGCCATGCCGTAGGCCGAGGCAAATGCCGGATCGAATTGTACGGCTCTATAGAACAAGGGCAGCGCTTCATCGACGGCTTCCCTGGTCCCCCGGTGCAGGTTCGCCATGCCACGCAGATAGTAGTCGTAGGCATCGAGGCTTTCGGTTGGCTTTCGCAGCGCGCGCTCGATCTCCGCTCGCTCCAACTGGGGCGCGATCGCCCCGACGACGCTCTCGGTGAACTGGTCCTGCAGCTCAAAGATATTGCCGATCGTGCCTTCGAAGCGCTCCGACCAAAGATTGGCGCCTGTTGGCGCATCGACGAGCTGGCCGGTGATCCGCACGCGGTCCGCCGCCTTGCGAAGGCTGCCTTCCAGCACGTACCGGACCCCCAGCTTGCGGCCCACCTGTTTCACATCGACCGCGCGGTCTTTGTAGGTAAAGCTCGAGTTGCGCGCGATCACAAACAACCAGCTCATGCGCGATAGAGCCGAGATGATATCCTCGACGACACCGTCGACGAAGTATTCCTGGGCAGGATCGCCGCTGAGGTTGAGGAACGGTAAAACGGCGATGGATGGGCGATCCGGAAGAGGGAGCACGGGCAGCCCTCGCGACTTCGCTTCGCTAACCTCGCCCACGAATCGATAGCCTTTGCGCGCCACCGTGCGCACCAGACGTTGCTCCTCGCCGGAATCTCCGATCGCAGTGCGCACCGCATTGATGTGACTGGTCAAAGTGGACTCAGAGACGATCCGCCCACCCCACACGGCTTCAATCAAGTCGTTCTTGCTGACAACATGTGAGCGGTTCCGCAGCAAATGTGCCAGCACGTCAAAGGCCTGCGGTCCAATTGCAACCGGTTTGGAGCCGCAGGTGAGTTCTCGGCGATCCGGATCGAACACATAGGTCTCGAACGCGAACTGCAAAAGGTCGCTCTTCCCAACAGGCGGTAGCCCGCACGACCCCCGACCGCCCCTCGATGCTAGCGCGAACCGGGACGTTTTTGGACAAAAACCCAAGCCAATTTGGACGTCACTGCAAGGTCTTGCCGACGAGCTTCGGGCATCGTCCGCCAATCAAATTTCCTTGGAGGACCAAGCGTTGAAGATCGTCGTCGTCGGAGGCACCGGACTCATTGGCAGCAAGGTCGTGTCGAGCCTGCGTGAGAAGGGACACCAGGCCGTCGCCGCAGCGCCCAACACCGGGGTCAACACCCTCACCGGCGAAGGGCTCGCGGAAGCGCTCATGGGTGCAAAGGTCGTCGTCGACGTCGCCAACTCTCCATCCTTCGCGGACGAGGCGGTCATGGCGTTCTTCAAGAAATCGGGCGGCAATCTTCTCGCCGCGGAACGTGAAGCGGGCGTGGAGCACCACGTCGCCCTCTCCGTGGTCGGTAGCGAGCGCCTGCCGGACAGCGGCTATCTTCGGGCAAAGGTCGTGCAGGAGGACCTGATCAAGGCCTCTGGCATCCCTTACACGATCATCCGCTCGACGCAGTTCTTCGAGTTCGTCCCCGGGATCGCGCAATCCGCGACCCAGGACGGAGAAGTCCGGCTGTCGCCGGCTCACCTGCAGCCCGTGGCGTCCGACGACGTTGCGGCGCTGGTGGCCAAGACCGCGACGATGGCGCCGGTGAACGGCACGATCGAACTGGCCGGACCGGAGCGCATCAGCCTCGATGATCTCGTGCGGCGCTACTTCACTGCAAAGCATGATCCCCGGAAGGTGATCGCTGACGTCCATGCGCGCTATTTCGGCGCGGAGTTGGACGACAAGTCGCTCACGCCGGGCGACCATCCCCACATCGGTTCCATCTCGTTCACAGACTGGCTCGGCCGCCAGCCGGTTAGTGGCTGAACAGAAGAAACAGCCGACTTCATCGCGAGCCGAGCCAGCCCATTCCGACGGCGCTGACTCGGCCTGTACGGACCACCGCCTCACGTGAGGATCGCTCATATGTTCAAGCACCTCCTCTGCTCCGTTGTCTTCGCGGCCCTTGTGATGACTCCGGCGATGGCCCAGGACCCGGCAAGCAAGCGCGCCAAGGTGACCGTTGTTTTCGATCACGTCCTACCGAACGCACCTGGAAAAAGTATTAAAGGCGTGCTCGTTGAATACGGACCCGGAGGGTATTCTCCAGCACACACTCACCCGAACTCTGCTTTCATCTATGCAACAGTCCTGGAAGGCGCCATCCGCAGCAAGGTTAATAATGGTCCTGAGAAAGTGTATCGCGCCGGCGAGAACTTTGCGGAGCTACCAGGCGATCATCATGCCGTCAGCGCAAACGCAAGCGACACGCAACCCGCACGTTTGCTGGCCGTCGTCGTCGTCGACACCAGGGAAACGAACCTTGTCATCAACGATAAACTGTGAGGCGGGACATCACTGACCAAGTGTGAGATCGAATAAATCTTCAAGGCGAGGAGAAATGCGATGAACTGCTCTTATTGCGCCAAGAGAAGGAGGAAAACATGAGCATACAAGACATCCCACATCCAGGTGTAACAGCGCCCGACGAGTTGGTCCCGTCACGCTATGCGCTGCAGGTCGGCGAGATCGACGTGCTGGTGATCAGCGATGGAGTGTTTCCTCTTTCAACCCAGACTATGTCCACCAATGTCGACCCGGCCGCCCGCGCGGCCTGGTTCAAGGACCAATTCCTGGGGCCGGACTCGCTCGACTGGGCGTTGAATGTGCTCGTGGTGCGCAGTGGCGGCCAGACCATACTCGTCGACGCCGGCCTGGGAGGGCAGTTCCCCGGTTTCCCGCGAGCCGGACATTTCCCCCAAAGACTGGAAGCCGCTGGCATCGGCCTTGCCTCCGTGACTGACGTGGTGCTCACCCACATGCACATGGACCATATCGGCGGGCTGCTCGTCGAGGAGGTGAAGAGTCGGCTGCGCCCGGATCTGCGAATTCACGTTTCGGCAGCGGAGGTCGATTTCTGGAAGTCGCCCGATTTCTCCCGCACCTCCATGCCCTCGCCGGTGCCGGACGTGCTTCGATCGACCGCCAAGCAGTTCGTGAACGAATATGGCAGCCAGTTACGGACGTTCGAGGAGTCGTATGAGTTGGCGCCGGGTGTCGTCGCCAAGCGCACCGGTGGTCATACCCCCGGCCACAGCGTGGTCCGCCTGACGTCCGGCAATGACCGTCTGACGTTTGCGGGCGACGCCATATTTCCGGTCGCCTTCGACCATCCCGACTGGCACAACGGCTTCGAACATGACCCCGAAGAGGCCGCTCGTGTTCGAATCCGTCTCTTGCACGAGACTACAGAGACCCGAGAGCTAGTCGTGGCCACTCACCTGCCGTTCCCGTCCGTCGGCCGGGTGGCGGTCAAGGGCGACGTCTTTCGTTGGGTTGCAGCTTTCTGGGACTACTGACAGCTTTTTCGTTAGGGCCGAACTAGGGCGCTAACTCGTAGATTTAGACCTGAACCGCGTTGTCTACAACGTGACGAGCAAGCCCCCTGGGACGATCGAGTGGGAGTGAGGAGTCACCGCGGCGATACTGGCCTTCATGCAGGTAGGCCTGATCGTGGCCACCCCTGGATGTGGCTCAAGCGCCCGCGCGGCGGGACGGGCGCCATGGGGCTAAGCGCGGCGCCCCGCGCTCAATAGGCCCAGCGTGCGTCGAGGACGACGTAGCTCCAGGTGTGGTCGCCACCAGTGATCTCAAGGGCGGCGGCCCTCGGACGGGCGACAGCGCCCGTCACACTGAGTGTGAGTCGTTGCGTCGCCGCCCATTCGGCGACCAGGTCCACTTCGTCGGCGAAGTCCCGTACGCCGGTCGGTACGAGGGGCTGGTCGAGGCTTATCCTATAGACCTGAGTGGTCAGTTTTAGTCGGTTAAGTGGCTGGAGGACGAGCCGAAGCGAGTTGGCCCGCTGATTGGAGTTGGACAGCACGTACTTGCCAACCAGCAGGCTGCCCCAGTTGCTGATACCCAGCGAGAATGGATCGTAGGCTTCGGACTGCGTCGTGTTCGGACTATTGCCGCGAAATGTCGCCCGCCGATAGTCGACGTAGGGCGCGAACGGCAGGCTGCTGAAGGCGTAGCCGATCCCGAGAAAACCCGCGCCCGTCGCAAGAAGATCGCCATTCTGCTCGCGCACGTATTCGCCCGTCAGGTCCAGGCCGCGCAGCTGCGGGATCGGATGGATATCCCCACGCAGGTTCAACACGGTCATGCCGGCGCGGTTAGGATAGTTTGAGGTCAGAACCTTGTAGACGCCGAATCCGACCAAGCCCCATGCACTGCCTGAATAATAGATTGTCGTTCCGGCCAGCTGGGTATGTGTTGACGGGCGATCGTTGAACTTCAGGTAGACGGTCTCGACTGTCCAGCCGTGGCTCGACAGCTTGGCGTCCGCGGCGAGGCGCGCGGCCTTGCGTGGGGCGATGCCGTTGGCGGCGCGCGAAGCGCCGTTGTTCGACTCTTTCCAGAACAGAAAACCGGAGCCAAGCTGGTACTTGAGCCGGCCGATCGTGATGTCGACGGCGTCGGTCCCCAGCGTATCTGCAAAGAGGCTGCCGGACCGCCAGCCAACGTAGGAGTCCTCGATCTCGAAAGCCGAGATCTGCGGCGAGTTCGCATTTGAGCCCCCGGCGTCGACACCATCGGTGGCGGCGCCGATTGCGCTGAGGCGGCCGTACACGGAGGAGCCGTCGTCCAGCGGGTATCGCCAGTCAACCGACGGGGTAAGAACCGTCTCGGTCCAGTTCTTCGAGACTGCGCCGATGTTGGCCTGCGATTGGCCGAACCACGAATTGCCCTGCAGGAAGGCCGCGGTTTCGACCTGGAGCCCGGGGGTCACGCTGAAGGGGCCGGACTGCGGAGACGCTGCCGCCTGGGCCTGGGCGATCTCGGGCGCAATGCACGCCGCAACGCCCAGAGCCCGCCACGGCCATCGCGCTTGCCGGCCCCACCGGATCAAGACGGGCCCCTTTTACGCCGAAACGGCGTGCGCACAGCCGCGAGGCGACGAGGTCTTAATGCCCGGCCACGCCGGCCGTCATCTTCTCCATCACCTGGTCAATTGTGAAGCTCGCCGCCTTCTGCCGCGGCGGAAATTCCTTAAAGGTTTCTAGGAACGCCGCGACGATCGCCTGGGCGCCCAGCAGCATCGTTGGGCCCTTGCGGATGTACCAGTCCCAGTAAGTGTTGGAGGTTACGTCTGCGCGCTCGAACGGATCGGTGCGGAGGTTGTAGATCTTCGGGATGCGCAGTCGTGTGAACGGCTCGCCCCAGACCAGCAGGGTGCCTGGACAGCGCTGCTCCATGAAGACGGCCTTCCAGTTCTCGAAGCGCAGCGCCACTAGGTCCCCGTCGTCGCTGAAGTAGATGAAGCTCTGCCGCGGACTGCGCACGCCTTCCTTGGTCAGGAAATCCAGCAGATTGTAGCCGTCGATGTGGACCTTGAAGGTCTTGTCCCCGGCCTTGTAGCCCTTCTTGCACTTGCTCACGATGTCCGGGTCGCCGGCCATGGCCAGGAAGGTCGGCAGCCAGTCGTGGTGCTGGACAATGTCGTTGGAGACCACGCCCGCGGGAATCTTGCCCGGCCAGCGGACGACGAGCGGCACGCGGAAGGCGCCTTCCCAGTTGGTGTCCTTCTCGCTGCGGAAGGGTGTCATGGCGCCGTCTGGCCAGGAGTTCATGTGCGGGCCGTTGTCGGTCGAGTACATGACAAAGGTGTCGTCAGCGATGCCGAGCTCGTCGAGCAGGTCGAGCAGTTCGCCCACGTTCTTGTCATGGTCGATCATGGTGTCGTGATAGGGCGACTGGTGCGGTCCCGCCTGGCCCAAACTCTCCGGCTTTGTGTGCGTGCGAAGGTGCATGTGGGTGGTGTTCATCCACACGAAGAACGGCGTCCCGGCCTTGTGCGCATCGGTGATGAACCGCTTGGCGTTAGCCACGAAGTCGTCGTCGCAGGTTTCCATCCGCTTGCTGGTGAGCGGACCGGTGTCCTCGATCTTTTGCTTGCCGATGCGTCCCCAGCGCGGCTGCTCGGTCGCGTCATCCTTGTCCGACGCCCAGCAGTGCAGCACGCCGCGCGGCAGGAAGCGGTCACGGAAGCGCTTGTCCTTCGGATAGTCCGGGTCTTCCGGATCTTCCTCGGCGTTCAGGTGATACAGGTTGCCGTAGAACTCGTCGAAGCCATGCACTGTCGGCAGGTATTTGTTGAGATCGCCGAAGTGGTTCTTGCCGAACTGGCCAGTGGCGTAGCCCAATGGCTTGAGGAGTTCGGCTATGGTCGGGTCCTGCGGCTGGACGCCCACGTCGGACCCTGGCAGGCCGACCTTCGACAGGCCGCTGCGGAAGACGCTCTGGCCCAGCATGAACGCGGCGCGCCCGGCGGTGCAGGATTGCTCGCCATAGCTGTCGGTGAACCGCATCCCTTCAGCCGCGAGGCGGTCGATGTTGGGCGTGTGGTAGCCCATCAGGCCGTCCGAATAGCAGCTGAGATTGGTGATCCCGATGTCGTCGCCCCAGATGACGAGGATGTTCGGCTTACCGCTGGGCATGTCCGCTGCTCCTTGCGAATGGCTCGCGATAGTCTGAAATCATCGCGGCCCACGCATCGGGCGAAACCCGCGGCAGTGGAGTGGCGCTCGCACTAACCCCCCTGATCTTTGTGGGCGGGCTCGAAAAAATCGCCCCTCAATCAGCTTTCTTGCTGATCACCCAGGACTCAGGCGCAGCCATGAATAGCGCCTTAGACCAATGCGCGGCCGTGGGCCGCAGGAACACCCACTGATCGAGCGGCTAGGGTGCGCGACCGGTCCGACTCGGAGTGGTTCAAACGAGGCGGCGCGTCTCGCGCGCATGAGGAACAGTAGAGTTATGGCGTTTGATTGTGCGCCGGATGGCGACCCGAGGGGGCCGACTTGTCCGCGCTGCACCCGGCCCGTGCAGAACGACGAGCCTTTCACCATCATGCATTTCAATGAGGACCCGGACGGTCGTCTCGGCATGAGCGGTCGTCGCTGGCACGCTGAGTGCGCCCGGCCTTACTGGGACAAGATTTCCGGTGTGCTGCGAATGCTTGGAGGCGGCTCAGGCCTCGCGGCCGGCGGCTAGTTCCCCCGCACCACGCAACGAAACCCGATGTGCGACATGGAGGTGTCGATCGGCTGGGCGTGCCGCGCCGCGGGACGATAGCGCCGACAATAGGATGGGGCGCACAGATGGGAGCCGCCCTTGAGGACCTTGCGAGGGATGTGTCCGCCAGGGCAGGAGGGCTCGGTGCTTTCCTCCTCCCCGCCGCCGAGCGGATTTCGCAAGGCGCAGCACGGCGAGGTTGTCTTGGCAGGGGAGGCCGACCACCAGTCCTGGGTCCACTCCCAGACGTTGCCGATCATGTCGCAAAGGCCGTAGCCGTTCGCCGGAAAGGCTCCCACGCGGGAGGTCCGGAAATTCCCGCCCCGCTTGCGGTTCTCGAACGGGAAGCGGCCCTGCCAGGTGTTGGCCATGACGCGGCCGCCAGGATGGAGCTCGTCGCCCCAGGCAAATTCAGCGTCATCCAGCCCGCCGCGTGCGGCGAACTCCCACTCCGCCTCGGTGGGTAGTTCTTTGCCGGCCCAGACGGCGTAGGCGGCGACGTCGGCCCACGCCACGTGCACGACCGGATGGTCCCACAACCCAACGAGGTTGCTCTCCGGGCCCAGCGGGCGGCGCCAGTTCGCGCCCGGCGTGTAGCGCCACCAGGCGTGCAGATCGTCCAACGGAACCGGTCCGGAGGTGGGGACGAACACGAGCGAGGAGGGCGTCAGCATCTCGGGCAGGGCGCCAGGATATTGGGAGGGCTCGGGCGCCTGTTCGGCGACGGTGATCCAACCGGTCTCGCGCACAAAGTGAGCGAACTCGCGGTTGGTCACGGGCGTCTCGTCGATCCAAAAACTGCCGACTTCGACCCAGCGCGTTGGAGCTTCCTCGGGGTAGTGCCGGTCGGAGCCCATGTGAAACCTGCCGCCAGCGATCCGGATCATCCCCGGATGCGGCGACTTGGGCCTCGCGTGCTTGAGAGCGTGGGCGACGGAAACCATCGCGCCCTCCTCAGAAAACCCGGAGGGCGACGGCGCGGTCCGACGAAAGCTGCATGCCAGCGTCGCCGTCGATGAGCTCTGAGGGCCGGATATCCTGCACGCTCGCCATGATCTCGCGCCTCTGACAATTGAACCTGCTGCCAATCAGGCTGAGTGTGCATGGCCGCTTGGCGGTCGCCACCCGGAGAAACCCTGAGGATCCTCGCACCCGCAGGAGGCTCTGCGGCAGGCTCCGGCGAAATCGGGCGCTTCCTCCATGCTGGATCGGATGGCCTCGCTGTGGCCCGAACGTCCTTTTGAGGACTGAAGGGAGTCGGCCGATGGCGGACGACAGCAGCCCCACAAACGCGCTGGAAATCGCGAGCGCGATCATCATCTCGGTGGCTGGCCTGGGCTCGTCCTGGGCGAGCTATGAGGCCGGACTATGGGACGGGGAACAGGCGACCCACTACAGCCGCGCAAACGCCCTTCGTACGCAAGCCTCGCGGGCCGCACTCGAGGGCGACTCTTTGGCGGTTGTGGAAAGTCACATGTTCTGGGCTTGGCTGGACGCCAAGGCGCGAGGCCAGGATCAGCTGGCGGCGTTCTACGAGACCCGATTTCCTGCAGGCATGAAGCCGGCTTTCAACGCGTGGCTGGCGCAACGCCCGCTTCATAACCCCTCGGCGCCGCCGACTCCCTTCGCTGCGGCGCCCTATGAGCATCCGGGGCGCGCGGCCGCACAGGAGCTCGACCGGCAGGCAGACCAGACCTTTGCAAAGGGACAGTACGCGAATGCAGTCTCCGACGCTTTCGAGCAGGGCGCGACCGGCCTGGCGTTGGCGCTCTTCTTCGGCGGCATCGGCCAGGTGTTCAAGGTTCGGACCGCGCGCCTTGTCCTGCTCGTGATCGCCGGCGCGGCGGTGGTCGTCGGCTTCCTCAGGCTGTTCAGCCTGCCGCTACAGATCCTCGGCTTCGGGCTTCCAGGCTGATTTGCCTTCATGGTCCGAGCGGGCGCCGAGTTGAACCGCACCATGGAGGGCGCTGAGCGTCGAAAGAAAATTGCAGATCGGCGTCGATTTTCGAAAACCCCGTTCGTCGTCTCGATGAGGCGCCAAAAAGGGGCCGGCTCAAACATGGAGACCGACGATGCGAGTCATGGTGATCGGGAGGGCCACAGAGGACAGCGAAAAGGGCGCGCCCCCTACGATGGAGGCCTTCGAGGCGATGGAGCGGTTCAACGAGGAATTGGTCAAGGCCGGCGTCTTGCTGGCCGGCGCCGGCCTTAAGCCGAGCGTGCATGCGAAGCGCGTCGCCTTCGATGGTCCCAACTATAGAGTTATCGACGGCCCGTTCGCCGAGACCCGCGAACTGGTCGCCGGCTTCTCGATCTGGGAGGTCAAGGACATGGACGAGGCCGTGGCCTGGGCAAAGCGCTGCCCCAATCCTTCGTCGGGCCCGAGCGAGATCGAAATCCGCCCGTTCTACGAGATGGGGGATATGGTCGAACTCCTGTCGTCTGAGACGCGCGAGAAGCTCGGGGTCGCCTGACACCGTCGGCTAGAGAATTGACCCGGCTTGTCTCCCCTGCGGCCATGACCGAAAAAGCGGAGTGACCGCAGGCGAGACGCACCAGGCGATCGAAGCGACCTTTCGCATTGAACGGGCCAGGCTCATCGCGGGCCTGGCCCGCGTCGTGCGGAACGTCGATCTTGCCGAGGAGCTGGCTCAGGACGCGCTGGTCGTCGCCCTGAGCGAATGGCCGAGGACCGGCGTTCCGGTCAATCCGGGCGCTTGGCTGATGACGGCCGCCAAACGGCGCGCCATCGACTCCATTCGGCGCGACAAGATGCGCAAGCGCAAGCACGAGCAGATCGCGCGGACGCCGGACGAGACGCCCAACCCTTATTCTGGCGACGGCGCAGCCGAGGCGATCGAAGCGGCCATGGACGATGATCTTGGCGACGAGTTGCTGGGCCTGATCTTCACGGCCTGCCACCCCATGCTCTCGCCCGACGCCCGCGCAGCGCTCACCCTGCGGGTGGTCGGCGGACTGACGACCGACGAGATCGCTCGCGCCTTCCTGTCGAGCGAGGCGACGATCGCGCAGCGTATCGTCCGCGCGAAAAAGGCGATCGCAAAGGCCGGATTGACCTTCGAGGCGCCAAGGGGCGCCGAACGTGCGGCGCGGCTGCCCTCGGTGCTCGAGGTCATCTACCTAATATTCAATGAAGGCTATGCGGCCACGGCGGGCGAAGACCTTGTCCGGCCGGGCCTGTGCCTGGAGGCGCAACGGCTCGGCCGCATGCTGGCCGGACTGATGCCTGACGATGCCGAAGTGCTCGGCCTCCTTGCCCTGATGGAAATCCAGGCGTCGCGCCTCAGGACGCGCGCCGGGCCGGACGGCGCCTTCATACCGCTCACCGAGCAGGATCGCGCACGCTGGGACCATTTGCTCATCCGCCGGGGTCTCGATGCGCTGGCCCGCGCCGAAGCGCTGGGCGGCTACGGCCCCTATGTGCTGCAAGCCGCGCTCGCCGCTTGCCACGCCCGCGCGCGCCGAGCCGCCGATACCGACTGGCCGCGCATCGCCGCGCTCTATGACCGGCTGCGCGTCGTGACGCCCACACCCGTCGTCGAGCTCAATCGCGCGATCGCCCACAGCATGGCCTTCGGGCCCGAAGCAGGCCTCAGACTGGTGGACGAGATCGCGGACGCAGCCGCCCTCCGAAACTACGCTCCCCTGCCGGCGGCGCGGGGCGACTTTCTGTTCAGGGCCGGCCGACTGAACGAGGCGTGTTCAGAATTCAAGGTTGCGGCCACGCTTACCCGCAACGTGCGGGAACGGGCTTTTCTCCTCGCGCGTGCAGACGCCTGCAAATGCTGAGGGGCCTTGGGCCAAGCTCGTAGACCAGATCGCGCAGGCGAGGGAAGTGGGGAAGGGCGCACGTCGTCGCCTGAATTAATTTGCAGGTCGACGTCGATTTCCGAGGCCCCGTTCGTCGTTCAAATGACGGACCAACGACAAGGCCGTCTCAGACAAGGAGACAGACGATGCGAGTGATGGTGTTTGTGAAGGCGACCGAGGACAGCGAAAAGGGCATTCCCGCCTCCCCCGAGATGTTCGAGGAGATGGGCAGATTCAATGAGGAGTTGGTCAACGCCGGCGTCATGCTCACCGCCGACGGCCTCAAACCCACCTCGCATGCCAAACGCGTCGCGTTCGATGGCCCCGGACGCAAGGTCATCGATGGGCCTTTCGCCGAAACCCGCGAACTGGTGGCTGGCTTCTGGATCTGGGAAGTCAAGGACATGGACGAGGCGGTCGCCTGGGTTAAGCGCTGTCCCAATCCCATGCCCGGCCCGAGCGAGATTGAAATCCGACCGCTGTACGAGATGGCTGATCTGCAGGAGCATCTCTCACCAGAGGGCAGGGAAATCCACGAGAGGACTCGCGAGCGGCTCAGCGGCGCCTGAAAATCTGGACCGTAGGTTGCCTGCCTTCCCTGTAGCTTGGGCGTAAGCTGGTGGACCAAGCCGACCCGGCGCGCCTACGGCCTCCTATCGATTGAGTGATCTTGGTCCGCTCACGAATGGATTGTCCCTACGATAAAATCGCAGGGGACGGTCCGCATCCCGCGAAATGCCGATCCTGATGCTTTGCCCGACCTCGCCGGGTTCGTCGTCTCCGGGTCCAAGCCATAGGGGACCTTCTCGGCAAAGGTCCAGCCCGTCGAGCCGACGATCGATTTGGAACGCGGTGGCGAGTCTACCCGGCCCTCGCGCCAGGTCGCGCAAGCGCTCGACACCGCGATTTCGCTGCATGATCGGGATGCCCTCGAGCGGCTCGAGCGCCCTGATCAGGACGCCGGCCCCGATCCCGGGCTCTTCGCTCGAGACATTCAGCATGTATGAGATGCCGTAGGCGAGATAGACGTAGGCGTGCCCGCGCTCGAGAAACAGTGAGCGAATACGTGGGGTTATCCCGCGATAGGCGTGCCCGGCCGCGTCGCCGACGATGTAGGCCTCGGTCTCGACGATATGCCCGCTGACGACGCCTTCCGGCAGCTCACGCACCAACGCCTTGCCGATGAGATAGCGGGCGAGGGACACTGTATCGATCGGCAGTTCCGCGCGAGCGAGCGGGCCGCTGAAGGCCATCCTTGCCGCGGTCAGGCTTCAGGTCATCCGCTCGACCCACCGCACGCGCGATGGCCCGGGCTCGAACGGGTCGCAGAAGTACTGGGTCTCGCGGGCCACCTTCCCATCGAGAAACTCCATGATGCTCACCGTGTAAGACGGCCGCCCATCGTAGGTCAGGACAAATTCGGTGACCCAGAGGTCGCCTCCGCCGATCACCCGCCGCACCGTGAAGCGCTTGCGATTTGGCTGCGCGGTGCGAGACGATTGGATATTGCGCCGGCCACGGATGCGTTCGCCCGATTGCGGATATTCGAGTATGGCGTCCTCTCGATAAATGTCGTGCTCCGCTTCGAAGTCGCTTGCATCGGAGGCGACCCAATGGCGATCCAGAGCCGCTCTAACCTCGCGGTCTTCCATAGTCACATGACCCTCGATGATCGCGGCGATGTTCGATCCTAGAGCACTCCCACCGGAAACAGGAAAGCGCTCCCGCATTTATCGCAATCAGCAGCAGTCGCATCACCGCGGGCTGGAGCGGGACGACCTCAGTCACTGAGGAATAAATCACTGTATCGGGCGTTTCGCGCCACGGTCACAGGGGAACGACCGGATTCCCGATTGAGCCCGCATCAGCCACCACGCTCTGCGGTGAGAGGGAGGCGGACCTGGCCGCACAAGGGGCCAGTCAGTGACATGACAGGGGGCGAAGAGCCATGACTGTTGCCGCCCTCGTCCGTATGGGCCTGCTGGTGAGCATCTGGCTCATCGTGCTCTCGCTCGGCGCCCGCGCCACCGCCGCAAGCACGGTGTCCGTGTTGCGCCAGCCAGGCATGTTGGCCCGCGCGCTCGCCGCCATGTTTATTGCAGTTCCGGCGTTTGCCGTGTTTATAGCCGCAACCACTTCTGTGCCGGCCGAGATCAAATTCGCCATCGTTGCGATGAGCGTTGGCCCGGCGCCTCCGATCTTGCCTTACAAGCAAATGAAGGCAGGGGGTGAGGAGAATTACGCGGTAGGTCTTCTTATTGCGGCCTCTCTGGCGTCCATGGTGCTCACGCCGCCGCTGGTGGCTGCGGCAGCGCACTTGCTACATGCTTATGCTGTGGTGAGCGTCGCGAAGGTGGCGCGCACGCTACTGCTGACCATCGGCATTCCGCTCACCGGCGGAATGGTTCTGCGGGCCCTTTCACGACGTGTCGGCGAGAAGGTCAGCAGGCTCGCGCACCGCGCGGGCGCCTTTACCCTCCTTGTGATCTTCGCGGTGATGGTCGTTACGTCGGGATCCCAGATCCTGAGCCTTATGAGAGATGGCGCGGCGCTCGCCATCGCTGCGACGGTGGTGTTCGGCTTGCTCGCGGGCCACCTGTTCGCAGGCGGACGGCACAGGGCCGCTTTGGCGCTCGCTGCGGCGACCAGGCACCCGGGAGTCGCGCTCGCGATCGCCGAGATGAGTTGGCCGGATCAGCGCAAACCGATCATGGCGGCCGTCCTGCTGTACCTGGTGATCACCATCCTCGTGTCTGCGCCCTATGTGAAATGGGCGCGCGGCCAGGCGGCCGCGCTCGAGACCAATTCCGTTCGGCGCGTTTAAGCGCGGAAGACTCTCGGCTTTCTGCCCGGCGAGATCGGCGAAATACGTCAGAGGGATCAGCGCGCACACCGGTAGCGGAGCCGGGTTTCACCTGAGTGCCGGCGCCTGTCCGGGGACTAAGGTTCGTGAAGGGTGGGCAGGCCCTGCCGGCATTACGGTTTGCGCATCGAGAGGCGGCCATGATGATCGAGGACTTCTTGAATCCCGCCGCCATGGCGATCCCTAAGGAGGGTTATTTCGAGCGCGTGGAGGGCCCCTTCGGCCCTGTCTTCCCCAAAACCCCGGCCAACTACGGCTTCTCGATCCTGGCGAAAGTAAAACCGGGGCGCGAGGCGGCGATCCGCGATTACGCCAAGACGCTCGAGACTGCGGTGCGCGATACCCCCAACGTGCTCGCGCCGCTGAAGCTGCACTACCTGCGCTGGATTCTGTTTCCGATCGGGAATGATCTCTACTTCATGTACCAGGGTATCTTCGACACCGATTTCGACAAGTACATGGACGACGCGCTGATGCTGTTCTTGTCGACAGGCGTCACGACGGTGTTCGTCAACCTGGAGGGCTTTCCCGAGGACTGGAAGGACAACCTGGCTGCCGTCGTGAAGTACTTCCGTGAGCACCAGGTGCCGAGCTTCCTGGAGTACGGCGAATATCCCTATGTGAGCTCAGACGAGATCAAGAAGGCGCTGCGGCTGAAGGCGGCGCTGAGCATGGCGCTGGACCAGCTTCAGTAGGGCGACCGCACCATGAGCGAGCCCGCCCGAACCTATAATCAGAACCATGCGCCGCGACCCTATACGCCGGGTCGTCGGCGGGTGAGCGTGTATGTCTCCTGGAGTTATCCAGCCGAAGCCGGCCGCAACCCCGCCGAGCTGGATAATCGCTTTTCGACGATGACCGAGGTGCGGCGCGTCGCATGGCCTGCCTACGAGGTCCCGCGCTTCGCCGACCCGTTGCAGTTCCAGCAGGGGATCGCCGGCGCGCTGGAGCTGTTCTTCTGGGCCTGGGTCCCGTTCCAGCGTGTGGTCGGCGAGGTGACCGGCCACGCGGTGCCGGTCTTCCAGCGGATCGACCAGGCAGGCTTCGCCCTGCCGCTCGACGAGCGCGTGCTGTCGGACGTCGATACGCTGTTCGTGTTTGGCCTGGACCACAACGTCACCGGCCAGGAGCCGTCGGCGGCCGAGGTCGAGGCGCTCCGCGCGTTCCTGAAGCGGGAGGGGACCTGCCTCATCATCGGCCCGCACCACGACGTGGGCGCCTCGGACGACCTCAACGAGCGGGCTCTGGAATATGCCCACCACGGCGACCTGCTGGTCCCGCGACAACAGCGGTTCGGGCGCTACACGCTCGCGCTTCTCCGCGGCCTCGGCATTCCAGTCGAGAGCCGCTACGCACTTCGCCCGGCCGTGCGGCCGGGGACCACCAACAAGGTCGCGCCGATCACCGTCCTGCGTGATCTCGACACGCGCGGCTGGCTGGAGGGCGTGGAGAGCCTGAACTTCCACATGCACTTGCCGCACTATGCGCTAACCCGCGATGACGGGGCGGCGCGGGTGCTCGCGCGCCAGCCCATAGACCTTTCCCGGCCGCATCCTTTCACGCAGGCAGGTGAGACAGAGTTCAACACGCTCGTATGGGCGCCGCCGCAGGGCGAGCGGGCCGGGGAAGTGCTCATCTGCGATTCCACCGTGTTCAGCACGCTCTTCGGCGGCGACGAAAGCTTGGAGCGGTTCTGGAAGAACATCGCGTTGGCCAATTGAGGCGGACGTCCATGGACGATGCGGCATCGCCACAGCTGGAGCTGGGAGACATCCAAAGCGGGGTGCTGCGGCCCCGGCCTTCGCCCTATGCCGCGACCTACATCCTCCTGCGCATCGACGACCGCCGCGATGGGTGCACGCTGCTGCGACGCCTCTGCGAGGTGGTGACGCCGGCGGCGGCCGCAGACCGGACGGACCGGGATGCGTGGGCCAGCGTCTCGCTCACTTTCGAAGGACTGAAGGCGCTGGGTGTGCCGCAGGCCTCGCTCGACAGCTTCGCCTGGGAGTTTCGACAGGGCATGGCCGCCCGCGCCCGAGCGCTGGGTGACGAGGGCGAAAGCGCGCCCGAGAATTGGGAACCGCCCTTCGGGACTTCGGACATCCACGTCATCCTGACGGGCGTGGCGCCCGACGAGGCGCGTCTGGAAGCGGCGGTCGGGCGAGCCCGCGACGCCATCGCCGCGTTGCCAGGCGTCAAGGCAATCTGGCGGCAGGACTGCCGCGCGCCGCCCGACGAGAAGGAGCCGTTCGGTTTCAAGGACGGGATCAGCCATCCGGCCATCGAGGGAAGTGGGATTCCCGGCGACAATCCGTTAGAACGGCCGCTGAAGGCCGGCGAGCTGGTCCTGGGATACCGCGACGAAACAGGCGGGTTTCCGGCGGCGCCGCAACCGGCGGGGCTCGGACGTAACGGGACCTATGTGGCCTTCCGCAAGCTGCACCAGAAGGTCGCGGACTTCCGCCGTTACCTACGCGACAACGCCGCGGATCCCACGGACGAGGAGCTGCTGGCGGCGAAGATGATGGGCCGCTGGCGCAGCGGCGCGCCGCTCGCGCTGTGCCCGCTTCACGACGACCCGGCGCTAGGCGCGGACAGCGCGCGCAACAATGCCTTCCTGTTCCGGGCCGACGACGCGCTCGGATACAAGACGCCGCCGGGCTCGCACGTGCGGCGCTGCAACCCCCGCGACGCCGACGTGGCCGGCGTGGTCCGGTTGCACCGGATGGTCCGCCGCGGCACGGCCTATGGCCCGTTACTGCCGGAGGGCGTGCTGGAGGACGACGGCGCTGACCGGGGCCTGATGTTCGCCTTCGTGGGCGCGCACCTGAAGCGCCAGTTCGAGTTCGTCCAGTCCGAGTGGGTCAACGGCGGTGACTTTCTGGGCCTGGGCGACGCCAGGGACCCGGTCGTCGGCGCGGCGTCGGGCGATGGGTCCTTCTCGATCCCCCGCCGGCCCGTGCCGCGGCGGGTTCGCGGACTCGCCCGGTTCGTCGTCACCCGCGGCGGGGAATACGGCTTCATGCCGAGCCTCAGCGGATTGCGTTGGCTTGCCGAACTGGGGGGAGACAGCGCGTGAGCGGGGCAGACCTTCACCATTACGACGTTGTCGTGGTCGGAGCCGGCCCTGCCGGCACGATGGCCGCGTTGCGAGCGGCGGACCTTGGCGCGACCACCGCTCTGGTGACCAGCGAGGCCTTCGGCGGCATGGCCGCAAACGACGGGCCGGTTCCTGTTCGCACTCTTGCACATACGGCACGTTTGCTCCGCGACGCGCACCAGCTCGGCCGGTACGGCGTGGCGGCGGGCGAGCCTGCCCTCGACTATCCCCGTCTGCTCGATCGCGTCGGCGAAGTGATCGCGGAAGTGGCGTCGGCTTCAGCGTTGCGCCCGCAGGTCGAGGCGGCTGGGGCCGTGATCCACGAGCACGTTGGCGCAGCGCGGTTCGAGGACGCCCAGACCTTGTCCACGGCCACGGGTCGTCGATTCCGAGGCGAACAGATCATCCTTTGCACTGGCGGCGTCAGCCGCAGGCTGCCGATCCCGGGATTCGAACTCGCGGCGACGCACAGCGACGCCTGGTCGCTCAGGGCCGTTCCGAACTCGATGATCGTGGTGGGCGCCGGCGCCACCGGCGTTCAGGTGGCCTCTGTATTCAACGCCTTTGGGACCCGTGTGCAGATGTTCCAGGCCGGGGAACGGATCCTGGCCACCGAGGAGCCGGAGGTCTCGGCGGCGGTCGCGGCTGCATTCCGGGCCGCGGGAATCGAGGTGCACGAGGCCTTCGGGACCATCGAGGCGTTCGAACGAACGCCAACGGGCGTGCGGATGGCTTACGTCCGCGATGGCGTGAAGCGCGACGCCGAGGCGCAGTTGGTTGTATCCGCCGTTGGCTGGACCGCCGACACTGCGGGCCTCAACCTCGGGGCCGCGGGCGTCGAGACGGACACAAGGGGCTTCATTTGCGTCGACGAACGCCAGCGCACGTCGGCTGCCCACGTCTTCGCAGCCGGCGACGTCACCGGGGGGCTGATGCTCGCCGGGCACGCGCTGCAAGCCGGCTTCGTAGCCGCGACCAATGCGGTGCGCGGGCCGGTCGTGAGCTCAGCCGATCCAGTGAGTCCGGTGGGCAGCTTTACGGATCCCGAATACGCCCAGGTCGGGCTCGGAGAAGCCCGGGCGCGCGAGCGTCACGAGGTGGAAGTGGTCACGGTGGACTTCGCGACCATGACTCGGGCGATCATCGACGGGCGAACCTACGGTTTCTGCAAGCTGATCGTTGATCGCGCCAGCCATCGGATCCTGGGATGCCATATCGTCGGCGAGCGAGCAGTGGACACGGTTCAGATCGCTGCAGTCGCGATCGCCGCGGGCATGAGCGTGGACGACTTCGCTCGCATCCCATCCTCCTTTCCGACCTATGCGGGGATCCTGGGCCGCGCGGTCGTCACGGCGGCCCGCCGGCTCAACCGCGAGACCGAGCCGTCCGCGCTGCAGCCCGGGGAAGTCTCGTGAGCGATGGGCGATCTGGGCGACCAAGGAGTCGATCGGGCGGGTTTTGATCGCAGCGTCTCGTTCCCCCATCTCCTGGCGTTCTTCGGCGGCCTCCTGGCCCATGCCATGGCGGCGCTGGCTCTCCTCGTCGTCGCAACACACGCCTGCGCCCAGGACGACGGGCCGCGCGTCTATCAGCTCGCCCCAGTGGGCGCGAAGGCCTTTACGGTGTTCGCGGTCGTCAAGCGTGGCGATGAGACGCCAGAAAGCGGAGACGTCATCCCCGGCTCAGAGATAGACACCAATATGGTCGTGTTCCGCTATGTGCAGACCTTCGACCTTGGCGGGCGCCAGTTCAGCCCGTTCTTCATCCTGCCGACGGGGCAGGTAAGATCGACGGTGCATGGTCCGACAGGGGACATCGTCTCGGAAAGCGCAGGTTTTGGCGACGCCCAGGTCGGCGGCGTGCTGGGACTTTTCGGTTCGCCGGCGCTGTCACCTGCCGCCTACGCGAACTTCAGGCCGGTGGTCAGCACGGGCTTGCTGGCGCGGGTGTTCTTTCCCACGGGGGCCTACAGTCCCAATCAGCCCGTAAATCTAGGCGCGAACCGTCATGCGTTTCAGCTCGGTCTGCCTACGGGCCTGGTCTTTGGCCAGTCCTATCTCACTCCCAATCTGACGACCCTGGAACTGCTGCCGACGGTCACCTTCTACGACGCGAACAACCAGCCGTTCGATGCGCGGCGCGTGACCAAAGCTCCTCAGTTCAGTTTGGAGTCTCATCTGACGCGAAATCTTGTTCCGGGCGTCTGGGTTTCGGCCGACATGCTCTACCGATCAGGCGGCGACACCACCACGGACGGCGTCGCCGACGAGAACCCGATCCGCGGCTGGTCCGCCGGCCTGACCGGCGCTTTTCGGCTGGCGCCGAAGGCGACCGTGATCCTGACCTACGAGCATGTCGTCGAGCGCAGCGACCAGGGGCCCGATGGCTGGTTCTTCCGGACCGCGCTCATCGTGCCGTTCCGGTGACAAAGGCGACCGCTAGTTGGTTTTGGTTCGACCGCGCGGGGCCTCAAGAAACATGAGGTGCTGATAATAGAACTGCATTACCGTGAAGATAAACGCCGTGCTGATTCCGAATAGCAGCATGCCGTCGGCCGCTTCCATCGCGCCTAAGATCCGCCAGTGCGGATGCAGCCTCACCCCGGAGGCGCCCCGCGTGGTCATCGAGTCGATAGAGTAGAGGATCGCAGGCCCAGGGGAGTCGAGCGCACCGAGCCACAATAGCGCCGCAGCCCAGATCGCCGCCTCCATCGCGTGTAAAACAACCAGGAGCAATCCCATCCCGGTGAAGACGCAAACCACGATTGCGATCGTATTCGGCACTCCAAGGCTCCGACTCTCCAGGCGTCGGCGGAGATTATGTAGTGCGACCACCAGGAACGTGACACCGATCACGTGGATGGCGATTGTCAGAGCGATAAGGAATAAACCCCACGTCCAAATTTCCAGCAAAGCTGTCCTCTCGGCCGTATTTCCTCAGTGATGTCGTCGACGTATTCACAGTCAATCGAGCATAGGCTCGACGCGATATTCGTTCCTCCCACCAATGGTTCGCGGGGTTGCCGCAGTACGACATCGGGTGTTCCACAGTGGCTGGCGCCGTAGTTCCGGCCTTGGCCATCGGGTGATGGGTGGATGGTTGGGCGCCGCGCCGGGTCCCAGGCTGCCGCATCGTCTGTGCTTCGGAGAGCAACTTATGAAACCGGTTTTCGGGCTCGCCATGATTTGCGCCGGACTAGCGTTCGCGCCGGTTGGAACGTCCGCGCAAGGTCAGTATCCGCTGGTGGATGCAGCGGCAGCCAGGCTCGTGCAGAAGTACCAAACGTCGAGCTGCGAGCAGCTCGCGGCAGAGCGGCAGGCCCCTAAACCTCCCCAAAGGGAGGCCACCATGCAACGCGTGGGGCAACTTCTGCGTCAGAATCCTCAGGTCCGAATGGAATTCGTTTCGAGGGTTGCGGCCCCCATCGTCGACAAGATGATCGTGTGCGGATTTATCCCAGGGTAACCTTGGCCCGGCCCGGCGATCTTCCGCCGCAAAGGCGCGCGCGCTCACGCAGGTGACACCCGAACTCGACGGAACGCGCGCTAGGGCGCCGCGACGACCTGATAGTACACGCCGTTCGCGCCATACGCCGGGGCCAGCCAATAGCTCGCCGGACCGGCGCCGCAGCTATAGTAGGGATAGTCGCCCCGCTGCACGTAGGCGCAGCCCGACGGTAGAGCGGCATAGGTTGCACCGACGGTGGCGGCCCGTGCGCTGGCTCCCGCGCCGGCTGCCACACCGGCGTTGTAAGCGGCTGCGTTGGCGCCCGCGCTATTGGCGACTGCTGCGTCCGCGCCCGCGTTATAGGCCGCTACGGTGGCGCTCGCGTTGTAGGCGGAGTTCTGGGCCGCCGCGACGGCGGTGGCGCCAACCACGGCGCCCGCCGCGGCTGCGCCCCAGCCGCTGACTCCGCAGTTCACGCACCCGCTCGCTCCGTAGTAGCCGACGACTGCGGGCTGGGCATAATAGCCTCCAGCATAGCCGGTGGCGCCATATGCTCCTGTATGGGCGACCTCGCCGCCACTCTCGGCCGTGCCATGCGCATAGCCGCCCGACGTGCTGGCGTGCGCCGCGCCATTCGGCCCGGCCGCGCTGCCGTGCGCGAACCCGCCAGAGTTGCTGGCGTGCGCCACGCCCTCGGAGTTGGCTGCGCTGCCGTGTTCGAATCCACCAGCGTTGCCGGCGTGCGCGACCCCGTTCGGTCCGACCGCCGTGCTGTGCTCAAATCCGCCGGTATCGCTCGAGTGCTCGACGCCGCCGCTGGCAGTGTGCGACCAGCTGCTGTTGCCGTGAAACCCCGAGAAGCTCTTGGAGCCGCCGCCGTGGAAGCCGCCGCCGCCGCCGCCGTGGAAGCCGCCGCCGCCCCTCGCCGCGACCGGGTCAGGAACGGCAAAGGCGAGCGCGACCGAGGCGCCGCCAATCAGTGCGATAACGTGTTTCATGGCGTCCCTCGCGGTGTTGGGCGCGCTTCGGCGGCCGTCACGTCGTCAGCAGGGGCCCCCGCTGCGCTAGGCGCCTGGAAGGCGATCCGGTGGGCTGAGGCCGCTTTGGCGGATTTGAAGGTCGACGGGCTTACCGGCGCGTTGACCTGCCAGTCGGAATATTCCGTCTGGTAGCGGGCGTGCGCCGGCTCGCTTGGGTAGTAGGTGCGAACCATGCGGGGCAGGTGGTCGACCGAGTCGATCCAGAACTCGCCCTGTACGTCCTTCAGGGCGAGGGCGACGATATCCGTCGTGACGCCGCCGATCACCTTCGACTGACCGACGTAGAATGCGGACTTCACATCGCGAAGAATCTCACATGGATCTGAGACGAGCGCGTCGGAGAATGGAAAATGTATCTCCGCAAATTCCCATGCCGAAGAGAGCATCTCGTCAATCGTCGGAGGGGCTTCAGCGACAGCGACGACGTTTTGTGACGGTACATACGCCATAACCGTCTTTCCATCGTAATAAAACTCGTCCGGAACGCCGTCTCCGACCTTGATTACTCTCAATTTATTCGGTCTCTGCAGGGTGACCTGGCTCTTCACCGTGTAGTAGAGTGGCTGCCCGTTGCTCGCTGCGTGCTCGTAAGTGTCCACCACGCTGAAGGAGAGGGTATGCGCTGCGCTCATCGTCGCGCAGGTCGCCTTCAAAATCTCCATCGCCTTGGGCTCGATAGTCCCCGGCGCCGCAGCTGCTCGGGCGTCCTGCGCTCGGGCGCCTTGAGCGGCGGCGCAGAGCGCGACCAGGATCACATACCGGATCGGGCTCATCGGCGATTTCGAACGCATTGGACTTCGGCCTCCCGGCTGAACCCAGGCGGCGCGACCGGTGACCCGCGTAGCGCTCGCCATGCTGGCGCGAGGATGCGACGGGCGACCGTCCCGGAATACCGGGTCAACACCCCAACTGGGGGCGGATCATCCTCCTCAGGCGCGTCGGAAATGGTCGATTTGAGATGGCTGTGGGGCGCCTAGACCACCAGGCCCACGAGCCGCTCTATGAGCTTCTCCGCTGGCATGATCGTGAGCAGGAGCGGCGCGATCGGGCAGAGAAAAGCGAAGATGAAGACGAGCGCCGAGAAGGGCCGGATGGGAATGATGCGCATCTGCTCTGCGGCGCCAAAGCTGCTGGCGAGATCGGCCAAGGTCTGGATGTCTCCGCTGCCCAATAACGGTTCGTCCGGCGGTGGGCCGGAGCGCAACCATTTATCGCGGAACTCGCGCACATAGGCCTGGCCGAGAGCGCCATATGCGTGAAGTCCTACACGCTTCACCTGCTGGAGGCGGGGGGCGAAAACGACGAGCGGACCGGCGAACACCAAGGTCAGGAAAACCGCGCCGGCCAACACCACGATCTCAAACTCGGCGAGCGTGGCGTGAGCGTAGAGGACGCGGTCAGTTATCATCCCGGCGAAGAGCACGCCGTGGGCGACGGCGATCGGCGCGAAGCCCTGCAGGGATTCGCCCAGGAACCCGAGCCCCCCTGCCTTGTCGGGGTGAATTACGTCCAGGTCGAGGTCCAGCCTCGACACCCGCCACAGAAATCGGGCCCAGACGAACAGGCGAAAATACCAGCGCAGGAGCATGAACTGCAGCAACGGCAGACTGACGAAGATCAGCCACAGCCCCGCCAGTGACAGCCCCGGTTGACCCGTAGGAGCGGCGTACCAGCCGCTGGTCCCGAGTGCGAGATAGCGTTCCCGAGTGAACTGCAGCCCGGCGGCGTAGACGACGACGAGAAGGAGTCCCTCGGCGAGCGCAGAATTTCTCCACCGCGCCGCTTCGCTGACGGCGTCCGCCAAACGCGGCTCCTGGCTCGGCGGGACGAGCTTGCGGATGTGGAACTCGTGGAGGGTCGACCGCAAGTGCCGGTGCACGACCAGTTCGGACAGAATCAAGAGCGGGGCGACCACCAGGAATCGGAGCTGGAAGCCGACATCGCTCAGGAACGAGCGCTCTGGCAGGCCGGTCAATCCGCCTTGAATAGCCGAGAGGACGACGAGCGGCGCCCATAGGACGAGGATCGCCGCGGCGATGCGCCGATGCATAAGTCCCAGAGCGCCATCGGCGAGATGGGCGTGCCTGAGCGATTGGTAGAGCGGCCCGCCAAGTACGATCGAGAAGTCGTGCTGTGGCGCCAGCGGCGTCTCCGCCGCCTGGGGAACCCGCGTGGCGGTGCGTGCGCCCGCCCCGGGGGCTGCATGCGACCGGGACATCGATCCCCTACGGCGCCGGATGTTTGGCGAGGCAGGATGAGAGGGCCTGGTTGTAGGCGGCCTGACCCGCCTGCTGCTGTTGGGCGATCGCCTCGTTCTGTTGTCGAGCCGCGCGCCGCGCCCGCGACCGCTGCGCCACGCCTCCTGCAACCGCGCCGGCCGCAGCCCCCGCGCCGGCGTTGCCGGCCATGGCGCCGATCGCGGCGCCCCCTGCGGCTCCCCGGGCGCGAGATCCCGTTCCGGCGACCTGCTGGTTCGCGACGGCGGTGGGGGGCGGTTGGGCGGGGTTGTAGCCCGTCTGCTGCGTGGCCCAGGCCGAGCAATTGACCTGGTCGTTCGCCGGTGTGGCGGCCTGGCCCATCGCGAATTCCGGGAGGAGGGCGAGGCAAAGGCCTATCGCGATCGGATGCAACGGCTTCAACGGCTTCATGGCGCGTCCTTCAGCGAAGTCGGCTTGCACGGGCCGACGGCATCGGGACAGCAGTGGGAGCCTTCCCGGGCGCCCACAATCAGGTGGATTGGGGAGATCGCGGAGGCGATGGTCCTCAGGCTGGCTTCATCGGAAGGCGGCCAGGCCACGACGGTCGATCAAGCGCCAGTCGGACTGCTCGGCCGGCGCTGCGATCACCTGGGCTGGCTTCAGCTGTCGGTCGCCACGTAGGGGCGCACCATCCTCTCGGGATCTACCACACGGTCAAATTCCGCCTCGGTGACAAAGCCCAGCTGCAGCGCAGATTCCTTGAGGGTCAGGTCATGGTCCAGCGCGTGATGGGCGATCTGAGACGCCTTGTCGTAGCCGATCACCGGCGCCAGCGCCGTCACCAGCATCAAGGATCGATCGACGTATTCCCCGATCTTCTTGCGATTGGGCTCCGTCCCCTCGATCAGGAACTTACGGAAGTTGGCGCAGCCGTCGGTCAACAGGGTGATCGATTGGGCGATGTTGGCGATGATCAGCGGCTTGTAGACGTTCATTTCCAGATAACCCGAAGCGCCGCCGAAGCCGACCGCCACGTCGTTGGCCATCACCTGCACGGCCAGCATGGTCAGGGCCTCGGCCTGGGTCGGGTTGACCTTGCCGGGCATGATCGACGAACCGGGCTCGTTGGCAGGGACCGACAACTCGGCGAAGCCGGCGCGCGGCCCGCAGGACATCAGGCGGATATCGTTGGCGATCTTGAAGAGCGACACCGCCAGGGTGCGCAGGGTCCCGGAGAGCTGCACGAGCGCATCGTGCGCGCCCTGGACAACGAACTTGTTCGGCGCACTGACGAAGGGCAGGGCGGTCAGCCTGGCGATCTCGGCGGCGACCGCCTCGGCGAAACCGGGCGCCGCGTTGATGCCGGTGCCCACGGCGGTCCCGCCAAGGGCGAGTCGATAAACCCCCTTCAGCGAGTCCTGGATGCGCTCCAGGTCGTCCTCGAGCATGCCTGCGTACCCCGACCATTCCTGTCCCAAGGTGAGGGGTGTGGCGTCCTGCATGTGCGTCCGCCCGATTTTGACGATGTCCTTCCAGGCCTCGGCCTTGGTCGCGATCGCCTGCCGCAGGGCGTCGACCGCCGGGACCAGACGGGCGGTCACGTTCACGGCCACGGCGATGTACATGGCCGAGGGGAAGGAGTCGTTGGACGACTGCGACATGTTCACGTGGTCGTTCGGATGCACCGGCGTCTTGCTGGCCAACGGCTTGCCGGCGAGCTGGCTGCAGCGGTTCGAGATGACCTCGTTGACGTTCATGTTGAACTGGGTGCCGCTGCCGGTCATCCACACGTGGAGCGGGAACATGTCCCGGTGCTGGCCGGCCAGGATCTCGTCGCAAACCCTTACGATCAGGGCATGCTGCTCGTCCGGCAGCCTGCCGCCGGCATGGTTGGCGTTGGCGGCCGCTTTCTTCAGCGTGGCGTAGGCGTCGATCATCTCGCGCGGGATCAGATCGTGACCGATGCTGAAGTGATCGAGCGACCGCTGGGTCTGGGCGCCCCACAGCTTGTCGGCGGGAACCTCCACCTGGCCCAGGCTGTCCGTCTCGACACGCGTCCCGGTCATCCTGCTTCTCCTCCAAGCGGAAAGGATTGTTCGGACCCCCGGAGTGATCGCTCGTCAGACGTTCTCCAGCTTCAGAACGGCCGCGGTGCTCGCACGGATGCGACGGGTGGCTTCGGCGTCTTGTCGCAGATCGATCCCCCAGGTCGGAATGATCCGCCGCAGCTTGGGCAGCCAGTCCTCCTCCGTCAGGCGGTTGGCGAAGCATCTTTGCAGCACTTCCTGGGTGACGAAGGCCGCCGTGGACGCGCCTGGCGAAGCGCCGAGCAGGGCGACGAGGCTATTGTCCGGGTTGGAGATCAGTTCCGTGCCGAATTCGAGATAGCCGACTTTCTCGGGGTCTGGCTTGATGATCTGCACGCGCTGTCCGGCGACAGCATGCTTCCAGTCGTGGCGGTGCGCCGTCGGGAAGAAGGCCCGGAGCATCTCGAACTGTGCGCTGGAGCTCTGTAGCACCTGGGTGATCAGATACTCCGAGAGTTGCATGTCGTCCTTCGCCACCTCGAGCATGGGAAGAATGTTGTCGGGTCGGATGGTCTCGAACAGGTCGCCGAGGGAGCCGCGCTTCAGGAACTTGGTGGAGAAGCCGGCGTAGGGACCAAACAGCAGGGAGCGCTTGCCCCCGACGATGCGCGTATCGAGATGAGGCACGGACATCGGTGGAGAGCCGTGGGGCGCCTTGCCGTAAACTTTGGCGTCCTGGCGCGCGCTCACCGAGTCGGTGTCGCACCGCAGCCAGATGCCGCTGACAGGGAAGCCGCCATAACCGCGGCCCTCCGGAATCCCTGATTTCTGCAGCAGGGGCAGGGAGCCGCCGCCCGCGCCGATGAAGACGAAGCCGGCGGAAATCTCGATCGGTTCGTTGCGTTCTGCGTCATGGGCCAGGATCCGCCAGCGGCCATTGTCGGCCCGCTTCAGATCGCGCACCTCATGTTTCAGGCGGAGCTCGACACCTGGTTGGGCCTGCAGGTGCTTGAACAGCAGACGGGTCAAGGCGCCGTAGTCCACGTCGGCGCCCGTGATCATCCGTGTCGCCGCGACGGGATCGGCGGCGTCGCGACCTTCCATGATCAGCGGGGCCCAGTTGGCGATGGTCGCCCGGTCCTCGCTGTACTGCATCCCATGATAGCAGTGGTGGGCAGACATCGTCCGATATCGGGTCTGTAGGAAAGCCACGTTGTCCCGACCCCAGACAAAGCTCATGTGCGGGCACGCGTGGATGAAGGCGCCGGGATCTGCGATGGCGCCGTTCGAGATGAGGTAGGCCCAGACCTGCCGCGACAGGTCGAACTCGGTGTTGACCTTCAGCGCCTCGGAGATGTCGACGCTGCCGTCTGCACGCTGTGGCGTATAGTTCAGCTCGCAATTGGCGGCGTGACCGGTGCCGGCATTGTTCCAGGAGTCGGAGCTCTCCAACCCGGAATCCTCGAGTACTTCGAGCGCCGTGATGGACAGCGACGGATCGAGCGTCTTCAACAGGACTCCGAAGGTCGCGCTCATAATCCCCGCGCCGATCAGCACGACATCGGGATTGCCTGAGATGGTCACCTGGCTCCTCCCTCAGCGGCCGGCGCCGGGAGTGCCTTGAAGGGCAGTTCGGCGCCCGGCTGAAACACCACATAGGCCCGTCGCCAGGGCTCTTCGCCGATCAGCTTCCAGCGGTGGCCGGTCCCGGTGTTGTCCTCCGCCAGGAGGATATCACCGGGCCGGATAACGAAGGTCTCCCCGCCGCGGGTCTCAAACTGAAGCGTGCCGGTGAGGGTGATCACGAAGCGGGGGATTGGGTCCTTGTGCCATGCGAATGAACCACCTGACCGCGTCTCCTGAAACGACAGGCTCGCTACGCCGACAGTTGGGCTGAGAAGGTCGCCACGATCTCCGCCGTGCAGGTCGATGATCCCCTCTTCGAAGTGGGAGTCGCCGTCAGCCCCGGTCCAGATGCGAACACAGCGGATCATGTCCTCGGTCCTGTCTGGGTTGTGGCCGCCAGGCGGGTGTGCGGAGCGACCGCGTTCAGGCTCGCTTACCCTAGCCACGGGTATGAGGTTGTCCACGGCTATGGGCGGTTTAGAACAATAAACATCGGCGAGCATGGCCGGGCTCTGAACCTCATGGCTGTTCACCAGTCGGACAAGGAGAGGGAGCGCGTGGCGCAAGCCGCGCCCTAGCTACAGGCCTGGCGGACTCAGCTTCGTCTCAGCCTCAAATCGCAATCGATCGAAGGTTCGTTAGGCTGAGGTGTTCCTGCGGAAGGCGCGGATCGTGCATATGGCGGACCGGCGGCGCGGCTTGCGCGCCGCATGCGACTCCCTGAGGAACAGACATGCGCTACGCCCAGCTTGGCCCTCTCGGTCCAGTGAGCCGCCTCACTCTCGGCGGCGGCGGCCTTGGGCGGCTTTGGGGTGAGACGACCGCGGAAGAAGCGATCGCGACGACCCATGCCGCGCTGGACGCAGGGATCGACCTGATCGACACGGCGCCATCCTATCGGGACTGCGAGGTGGTGATCGGGGCGGCGTTCGAGGGCGCGCCGCCTAGCCATGTGCGCTTCACCACCAAGTGCCAGCTGGGCGAACCTCCGCGGGGCGAGGTGGCCGCCCATCTGGAAACCTCGCTCGACGCCAGCCTCTCGGCCATGCGGCTGGAGCGCGTGGATGTCTTCTTCCTTCACAGCAACATCCGACCGGACGACTACCGGTACGCCCGGTTCGACGACCGGCGGACGGGCTTCTCCACGCCATGGTCGATGTACGTGGAAGAGGTCGTCCCTGCTATGGAGCGGTTGCAGGCATCGGGCCGGATTGGAGCCTGGGGCATCACGGGAACGGGTATCCCTGAGGGGATCCTAGCGGCGATCGCCCATGACCCCGTCCCCAGCATGGTGCAGGCGGTGGCGAACCTGATGGACAGCGCCGGATCGATGCGGGCCTATGCCGAGCCGCCTCGGCCGCGAGAGATCATCGCCGCGGCCAAGGCGCGAGGGCTTGGGGTGCTCGGCATCCGGGCCGTACAGGCTGGCGCCCTGACGTCATCGATCGACCGGGCCCTAAAGGACAACCATCCGGAGGTCGTCGACTACCGCCTTGCTGAATCCTATCGCGCCCTCTGCGCCGAGCTTGGCGAGGATCCGGCTGTCCTCGCGCATCGCTACGCCCTGGATATGGAGGGGGTGGATAGTGTGATCCTCGGCGTCAAGAATCGGACGGAACTCGCCGACTGCCTGCGCGCGGAAGCAGCTGGGCCACTTCCGACCGATGTCCGTGTACGGATTGACGCCCTGGGCCTGGCCAAACCCTGAAGCGAGGCTGCTGTTCGTGCGGTCCGGCTAGGCCCAAAGTCTAGGCTTGCTTTAAATGTGGGACCGGCGGGCAGCGCTGTGGAGGGCGAGATGGGCGAGACCTTAACTGCCGACCTGCAACGCAGGCGGCTCGTCCAAGGCGCGGCGGCGCTCAGCCTGTCCGGCCTCTCCGCCTGCGCAGGCATGCCGTCACCGGGCCTGATAGCCGGGCCATCGCTCGCGCCGCTTCAGGCGCGTCCGGATCGCTTGTTCGACATTACCGTCTGCCTTCGGCCCTTCCGCGCCGCGGGACCCAGGTTGGACACCGAGCAGGTCGGAGATGTCCTGGTCGTCCACAACTACGGTCACGGCGGCAGCGGCTGGTCATTGTCATGGGGCTCCTCGACGCTGGCGGTCCAGAAGGCGCTGGCTGGCGGCGCGAAGGACATTGCCGTGCTCGGTTGCGGCGCACTTGGGCTCACGTCCGCGACGCTCGCCCAGCGAGCCGGCGCGCGGGTCACGATCTATGCGAGAGATCTGCTGCCGCAGACACGTTCGGCGCGGGCCACGGGTAGCTGGACGCCTGACTCGCGTATCGCCCTGACCAGCGCGGTCGGCCCGGGCTTTGGTGATCTGTGGGAACAGATGGCCCGCATCTCGTTCAAAACGTACCGTCAGTATCTCGGATTGCCCGGACGGCCGGTGGAGTGGACCGACCGTTATTTCATCTATGACGACTCACCCGAACCACCCAGGCCCCCTGGGGCGCTGGATTTTGCGACCTATTCCGATCGGATCGCCGATCTCACGCCACGATCGCAGGTGGTGGCGCGGGGAGAGACACCCTTCAGGGCAAAGCGGGTCGAGCGGACGAGCTCGATGGTGTTCAACATCGCCGACTACGGTCACACCCTGATGAGCGACTTCCTGCTCGCCGGTGGCCGCTTCGTGCGTCGGGAGTTCAATCATCCGTCGGAGTTCGGGAGCCTGCCGGAGAAGGTTTTGATCAACTGTCCAGGCTATGCGGCGCGTGAGCTTTGGCAGGATAGCTCCGTCGTGCCGGTCCGCGGGCAGATCGGCTGGCTGATCCCGCAGTCGGACCTCGGATACGGCGCGGCCTACCACCGCGTTTACATGCTGGCGCGCCGCGACGGGATCGTGATCCAGGATCTCTCGGGCGGCGACATGGAGGGTTATGGGGACGCCGACGAGACGCCGCGCAGGGCCGAGTCCGAACGCGCCGTCCAGGTGATGGCGCAGCTCTACTCTACTCACTGGGCTCCCGGCGGCCGACGCTCCGCGGCCTGAAGATATCTAACGTGTCGGCATGGCCTCTATCGCCTGGGCGATGCGGTCCTGCGTCACGACCGAGCCCTGGTTCAGAGCGATCCGGCCATCCTTTCCGACGAGGAGGAAGCGGAAGGCGGTCGGCGGGACGCCGAAGCGTGCGCGTAATGCGCCGGGCGCGTCCGTCACGCCCATCACCGTGTCGCCAGCAACGCCCACGACCATCAGAGACTGAAAAGGGGGCTGGGCAGTCAGATGGTAGAGTTCGGAGGTCTGCTGACTGAAGCGGGGATCGTCCGCCCCTGGCGCGAAGATGACCGCCACCACATTCTGTCCCTGAAGGCCCGAGAGGCTCGAAGGGACAACGGCCATGGAACTGGCCGTGAGCAGGCCGGCCAGCACGTATCCTGTCAGGGGCATGATCGAAGCCTCGGAAACTCTGCTATCTACCATACTGCACCACGTATATGTTTACGGTTCAGCTCGGGTCATTGCGAGTGCCTGATGGAGTGCTTGGACTAGGCTCGTAGGGTCAGCCCGGCCTGTCCCGGCGATATCGAAGGCGGTGCCGTGGTCGACACTCGTCCTCACGAATGGCAGGCCGACCGTGATGTTCACGCCCTTTTCGACGCCGAGGTATTTGACCGGGATCAGGCCCTGATCGTGGTACTGGGCCACGACCACGTCGAACTCACCGCGCCGCGCGCGCATGAAAACGGTGTCGCCTGGCCACGGCCCCGAGGCGTCGATCCCCTCCGCGCGCGCCCTGGCGATCGCAGGCGCGATGATGTCCACGTCCTCCCGGCCGAACATGCCGTTTTCGCCAGCGTGCGGATTGAGGCCCGCCACAGCCACGCGCGGTCGCTCGACCCCGAACTCCAGGCAGGCGCGGTGGGCCAGGCGCATCGCGCGCAACTCCGCTTCGATCGTCACGGCGGCGATCGCCTGAGCGAGCGAGACGTGGATCGAGACCAGCAGGACGCGCAGCTCTTCATTGGCCAACATCATGGCGAAGTCCGTCACGCCGCAGCGTTCCGCCAGCATTTCGGTGTGGCCGGGGTGGCGAACCCCGGCGAGGGCCATCGCCTCCTTTGCAAGCGGCGCGGTGACGATCGCGCGGACCTCGCCTGCCAGCGCCAGATCGATTGCGCGCTGGACGTAGGCGTAGGCCGCCGCCCCCGCCCGTGCGTCGATACGCCCCGGCTGCAGGTCTTCCGGCAGGGGCTCGCCGGCCTCGAGCACGTTCAGGGCGCCCTCTCTCCAGTCCTCCGGGTTGACGATCGTATGGACGGGGTTCGAGGCGCCGACGAGTTGCACAGCGCGTGTCATGACGCCCGCGTCGCCTACGACAATCCAGGGGGCAGGGGACTGGGCGGTCGCCAGCTTGGCTATGATCTCCGGGCCGATCCCGGCTGGATCTCCCATGGTGATCGCCACCGGACGGGAGGTGGGGGAGGAGGTGTCCATGAACCGGAGCCTTACCAAGATTTCATGCTCACGTCCGCATCCGTGGAGGTCTGCCAAAGGCTCTTGATGTGTGAGAACGTGGCTCGCTGAGCCGACGAATAAGATACGGAGACCCGTGATGGGGAATTTCACCGCGATGGTGGTGGCCGTGACGTTCTGGGTGGTGGTGGCCGCGGTGGTCATCCTTCCCGTCTACTTCCGCTATCTCGAGCGAGGTCGAATGCACGAGACCCTTCGGCTCGCCTTCGAACGCGGACAGCCCATCCCGCCCGAACTGATCGCGGCGATCCAGAGCGGCGCAGTACCCCGGCGTCCCCCTGGGCCCGAACGGGATCTGCGCAACGGGATCATCCTCCTGGCGGTGGGGCTGGGGCTTTGCGGCCTGGGCTATGGACTTTGGTATGGCTTGATGACCGTCAACGACATCTCGGCTTACATCACCGGCGGATGCGTGGCCGGGGCCGGCGCGATCCCGGGACTGATCGGCGTGGCCTATCTCGTGCTGTGGGCGATGCGTCGGGGAAAATCGGTCCAGCCTTGAGACGCGGTGGCTTGGGGAGCATCCGCAGTGACGCAGTCCCTCGCCGAACGCGCATCGGCCCACGATCTTGATCTCGTGGCGCTGGCGGCGCGCGGCGATCGTCAGGCTTTCGGAGAATTGGTGCGGCGGCACGGCTCGGCTGTGCGCGCTCTCCTGCGACGCATGGGCGCCGATCCCGCCCTTGCCGACGATCTGGCCCAGGACGCCTTCCTCACCGCCTACGAGCAGATCGGCGATTTTCGCGGCGAGGGTCCGTTTCAGGCGTGGGTGAAGCGCATCGCCGCCAGACTCTATGTGAGGCGTTGGCGGCGCGAGAGTCGCCTGACCGCGAGCGAGGACATGACCGAGTTGAAGGCGGCTTCGGACGGCGCGCTGGTGGAGAGCGACGCGCGTATCGATCTGGACGATGCGTTGAGGCAACTCGCTCCGGCCGAGCGGGTGTGCGTCTCGCTCTGCTATGGCGCCGGCTTTTCCCACGCCGAGGCGGCGGCCGCCTTGAATGCGCCTCTCGGTACGGTCAAATCCCATGTCAAACGTGGTCTGGATAAACTCAAGGCGCGACTGGCGCCGTCGGCAAAGCCGCTTGGCCTGGAGGCGAACGGGCATGGCTGACAAGTCGTTCGAGGCTGAGTTGGAGCGCCGGTTCGCCGATGCGCCGAGCCTCCCGGATGCGGATCTGTTCGCCGTGCGGGTTGGCGCCGTGCTGGACCGGGGATGGGGGCTGCGCCGCATCCTGATCGGCGGTCTCGGTCTCGCGGGCGGTCTCATCGGCGGCATTCAGGTCTTGCGGCTGGGGGTGCTCGCACGGATCGGCAGTCTCCAGACTGCTCCGCAGACCCTGGTGGCCTCGGGACTGGCGCATTTCCCGCACGTGCGGGCCCTCGCCGACATCGTATCGTCGGGCTCCTCGATGGATATCGAAGTGCTGTGGATGTCGGGAGGGCTCGCGATCCTGGCCGTAGGTCTGTTCGCCACCCGGACGTTCAGGGACCTGTAAGGCGCCGCCTCAGGCGGCGGCGCAGGACGGAGCGGGCTCTTCGTAAGCGACTGGCTGAGCGTCGCGCTCGATCCGCCGCGCTCGCCTGAGGTCGGCCAGCGAAGTCGCAATCAGCCCAAATTCGATCGCGAGCACGAGGGCCGGGCGGAGCAGTTCTCCAAACGTCAGCTCGGTCTGCTGTGAGACGATCCGGTTCGCGAGGAAACTGTATGCGGCGTGATGCCCAAGGACCTTCGCCGGAAGGTCGAACGGAATGCACCACAGATAGGCGCATGTCAGCGCGAGCTTCCGGCCGAGGCCTTCCCAGCGCTCGAGGAACACCAGGAATAGCAAGAAGATAACGGAATAGCCGCCTGGCGTGCAGATCGAGAACAGGACCGCCAGCGAGATTGCCGCCAGCCTTTGCGACGAGAGAACGGCAGGCCGTTGGGTGGCTCCCAGGCAGCAGATCCACCACCCGATCCAACCCGCAGCGACGAGGATAAACACGCTCAGCCTGAGGGTGAGAACGGCGCCTGGCCCGAGCGCGATCGGGAATTGGCCCGGCGTTGCAAGCACGAGCAAGAGCGAATCATAGCTGGAGGAAAACCCCATCAGGTCGAGCCCGGCGCGCGAAGGCACCCGTAGCGGGACGGCCATGTTGTGCAGCACCTCCAAGGGCGATCCCGCGCCGAACGCAGCCCAACTTGCGAGGTAGACGCCTGCACCTGCGGCGAAGAGGCTCGCCAGCCAGGCCCAACGTCGACGCGCCAGCCAGCCGACTCCGCTCAGCAGGAGGTAGGGTTTGAGATTCAACGCAACCGTGGCGCAGGCGATGCGCATCCACCCACGCGGGAGAATCGAGGAGAAGCCGAGGACGAAGAAGGGATAGGCAAGAAGCGCCAGGTTCCCGCGCTCGAGCCCGTAGAGCATGGACGAGCCGAGGCAGAGCGCGATCGTTCGGGGGATGGCGTTTCGACCGGCGGGGCGACGCAATGCAAGGAAAGTCGTCGCGACTCCTACGGCGAGGAAGCCAAGGAGGATCATCGCGCCCCAGGGATCGCATAGCCGCGCAAGCTTGGAAGAATGGGCGTAGCATGCGGGGACTGAGAACACGTGCGCCACTACGAACGACAGCGGCGGATAGACCGAGCCCCATTGGGAATATGCGCCTGGCGTATGGCTCCAATAGGCCGTCTCGAACCAGTCCATCAGGCTCTCGCCCTTGTCGGCGAAAAACGGGCTCGGGAGGTAACCGTTGGTTGCGAAGAAGATCGCCAGGCACGCCAGCCCAGCCAAGACCAGGGCGGCTAAGCTCAACTCCACCAAGTTGGAAGTCCGGGCGTCCCGGCTGAGCCAACCGGTCTTGGGTCGGCCGCTCACCGAAGTCGGCGCGTGTTCGTTGTCTTGAGAATAGCGAAGGAGGATGACCAAAGCCTCGGAATCCGGGTACAAGCTACGCTTGGCCACCCGTGTGGGGGCCGCTGCGTCGCTAAGAAGGCGACACAGGATGGCTTTAACTCGTTCGCCGGCAACCGCCAATCGCGAGGGTTCCAGCCGGCGCCGAGCACACCCCGTATCGACGGCGGAATCAGACAAAGGGACGCATGGACGGCTTGCCGTCGCCTGAAACGATGCTCTATAGGCCCGAGTGCCTTTGTGGGAACAGTTCGAGAGCCTTCCCCCTGATGAAGACGGTAATTTTGGCTGGGGGTCTTGGAAGCCGTCTAGGTGAAGAGACGGCTGTACGTCCCAAGCCCATGGTCGAGATCGGTGGCCGACCTATCATATGGCACATAATGAAAATCTATTCAGCCCATGGACTGAATGATTTTGTTGTGTGTCTTGGCTACAAAGGTTACATGATCAAGGAATATTTTTCGAACTATTTCCTCCACATGTCTGACGTGACAATCGACCTGGCGCGAAATCAGGTGGAGGTGCATCAGAACTTTTCCGAACCGTGGAAGATCACGCTGGTCGACACCGGCCCCGAGACGATGACCGGCGGCAGGCTGAAAGCAATTGGCCGATATCTGGATGGCGATGACGCCTTCTGCTTCACCTACGGCGACGGAGTGGCGGACGTGGACATCACGGCGCTGATAGCCTTCCACAAGTCGCATGGCCGCAAGGCGACGCTGACGGCTGTGGCCCCGCCCGGCCGATTCGGATTGCTGGACATTGACGGCGAGGTCGTAACCCACTTCCGCGAGAAGCCGGCGGGCGATGGCGGTCGGATCAACGGAGGTTTCTTCGTGGCGTCGCCCTCCGTTCTGGACCTCATCGAAGGCCCTGCAACGACATGGGAGCGCGAACCGCTCGAGCAGCTCGCCGAAGCGGGTGAACTGGCGGCCTATCATCACGACGGCTTCTGGGCGGCCATGGACACCCTGCGCGACAAGCTCGTACTCGAGGAGCGTTGGGCGGCCAACAATGCGCCATGGAAGGTGTGGTGAGCGCGGTGTCGTTCTGGAGCGGAAAGCGCGTCTTTCTAACGGGGCACACGGGGTTCAAGGGCTCCTGGCTCGCCTTGCAACTCGCTGATCTTGGGGCGGACGTGACAGGCTTCAGCTTGCCTCCGCCCACCGAACCGAGCCTCTTTGCCTCGGCGCGCGTCGCCAAGCATGTGCGCCATATTGACGGCGACGTCCGGGACGGGGACGCAGTTCGCGCCGCGATGGAACAAACTCGGCCGGAAGTCGTCCTGCACCTTGCCGCTCAATCGCTTGTGCGGACGTCATACCAGGAGCCTGACTCGACCTTCGCCACCAATGTGATGGGGACGGTCAACGTACTGGACGCAGTGCGCCATTCGAACGGCGTTCGGGCCGTCGTAGTCGTCACCAGCGACAAGTGCTACGAGAACCGGGAGACGGGACGGGCATACGTCGAGGACGACCCGATGGGAGGCCATGACCCGTACAGCGCGAGCAAGGGCTGCGCCGAACTCGTCGTCTCGGCCTATCGCCGTTCCTTCTTCAACCCTGCAGACCACGCGAGACATGGGGTTGGCGTGGCGAGCGCGCGCGCGGGGAATGTGATCGGCGGCGGCGACTGGGCGAAGGATCGCCTGGTGCCGGATCTGATGCGCGATTTCGCGGCCGGACGCCGGACCATGATCCGGTTCCCCGATGCAGTCCGCCCCTGGCAACACGTCCTCGAACCCCTGGCGGGCTATCTGGAGCTTGCCCGCAGGCTCTGTCAGGACGACATGTCCGTCGCCGAGGGCTGGAACTTCGGTCCTGCCGCTTCGGACGCGCGGCCGGTGCGTTGGCTGGCGGATCGGCTTTCGGAGCTGTGGGGTGACGGCGCCGGCTGGGACACCACCGGCGAGCCCCAGCCGCATGAGGCGGGCCATCTCAGTTTGGATTGCTCCAAGTCTCGTGAACGGCTTGGCTGGCGACCGGCCTGGGACCTCGACGAAGGGCTGTCGCAGACGCTGGCCTGGCATCGGGCCTATCACCAGGGCGCCGACGCCCTCGATTTGACCCTGGACCAGCTTCGCGCCCACTCGCGGAGTTGCGCTCCGATCCTGAGTTCTGCCGATGGACGCTAACCTGTTCTCACCAAACGCCCTCGTCGAACAGATGCGCGAGAGTGCGGACCCCGAGAGGCTTCGTCGCGTAATCCTCGAGCTTTCTGCCCTGTATGCGGAGATGGCCCACTCGCCATTGCCCTTCACGCCGGGCCTCAGCCCTGTGCCGGTGTCAGGGAAAGTCTGCGGACCGGCTGACATGCGCAGCCTCGTCGATTCGGCCCTGGATTTCTGGCTCACGACCGGCCGCTTCAACGACGCCTTCGAGGCCAAGCTCCGCCAGTTCATTGGGGTGCGCCACGCCCTGACGACCAATTCGGGGTCGTCCGCCAACCTCCTGGCCCTGTCCACCCTGACCTCGCCCAACCTCAAGGCCCGGGCGCTCAAGCCGGGCGACGAGGTGATCACCGTCGCCACCGGCTTCCCGACGACGGTCAACCCGTCCCTCCAGTACGGCCTCATCCCGGTCTTCGTGGATGTCGACATCCCGACCTACAACATCCGTCCGGACATGATCGAAGCCGCCGTATCCGAGCGCACGCGGGCGATCATGATCGCTCACACCCTCGGCAACCCCTTTGACCTTGGCGAAGTCATGCGGGTGGCGAAGAAACACAAGCTCTGGGTCGTCGAGGACTGCTGCGATGCGCTCGGGGCGACCTACGACGGCAAGCTCGTCGGGACGTTTGGCGATATCGGCACCCTGAGCTTCTATCCGGCGCACCACATCACGATGGGCGAGGGGGGGGCGGTCTTCACCGACAAGATCTTCCTGCGCCGGATCATCGAGTCCATGCGGGACTGGGGCCGTGACTGCTGGTGCGCGCCGGGCAAGGACAACACCTGCGAGATGCGGTTCACGCGGCAGATGGGCGGCCTGCCGTACGGCTACGACCACAAATATACCTACAGCCACGCCGGATATAACTTGAAGATTACGGACATGCAGGCGGCGGTCGGCCTCTCGCAGCTCGACCGTATCGACGATTTCATCCTGGCCCGCAGGCGCAATTTCCGCCTGCTGACCGAAGGGCTTTCCGACCTGGAGGAGGTCTTCATCCTGCCGAAGGCGACGCCGAACAGCGACCCCTCATGGTTCGGGTTCCCGATCACCGTACGCGAGGGCGCGCCATTCACCCGCGATGAGATCGTCCAGTTCCTCAACGCCAACAAGATCGCCACACGCTTTCTCTTCGGCGGCAATCTGCTGCGCCAGCCCTATATGGCGGGGCGGCCGCATCGGGTGGTCGGCGAACTGACGAACGCCGATGTGGTGACGGAACGGACCTTCTGGATCGGACTGTTCCCAGGCCTCACGCCCGATCACATCGGCTACACCTTGGAAACGCTTGGCCGCTTCGTTCAGGGCGGCCGGGTCTGAATCCCGAGCCCATGACGCAAAGGGTCCGACACGCGGTCTTCGATCTCGACGGCACGCTCGTCGACAGTGCGCCAGCCATCACGGAGATTCTCAACGCAATGCTGACCGACCGTGGGCTCGAGGGGAACCTCTCCTGTGACACGGTTCGTCCGTTCGTGACGGCTGGGGGCAGGGCGATGGTCGAGGGCCTGGTCGGGGATGCCTGGGGCGACGCCGAGACGACGCTCGCCGAATTTCGCGCGCGGTACGCCGAGACAGTCACGCCGCGCGAGAGCCTTTACCCAGGGGCGGAAGCGGCGATCGCCGAACTAAGCCGGCGCGGCCTTGTCCTCGCCGTGTTCTCGAACAAGCCGCAACATCTGTGTGAGAAGGTCCTCGGCGACATCGGCGTCGCCAATCGGTTCGCGTCAATCGTCGGCAGTGGCCCCGGGATCCCTCATAAGCCCGACCCGACCGGCTTGCGCCTTGCCCTGAGTCGTTCCGGCGGAGCTCCAGACCGGGCCTGCTATGTGGGCGACACCGCTCTGGACCAGGAAACCGCGCGACGCTGCGGCATGCCGATCGTCATGGTCGCCTGGGGGTATGGCGAGCCAGATCGCCACGCGCCGCCGCCGCCGCTCGCACGCCGCTTCGACGAGACCCCCGATTTGGTATGCCTCGAGCTCGAACGGGCCATAGCCGGATGACGAGCCTGGCGACCGACCGTTTCCCCGGCCTCACCGGCGAGGGCGCCCGGCGCCTGGCCCATTCAGATCTGCGCATCGTCGTAGTGGGTGCGGGCGGATGGCTGGGTCTTGCCACGCTCGAACTTCTGCATCGACTGCTGGGCGCGGATTTCCATCGCCGGGTGCGCGCTTTCGGCTCGAACTCACGCACACTCCAACTGCGAGGCGGTATCGGCGTGGAGCAGTCGGCGGCGCAGGACCTGCGTCGGCTCGCCCCCGCGCCAAGCCTCGTGCTGCACCTCGCCTACCTGACGCAGGAAAAGGCGAAGGGCATGTCCGTCGAGGCGTACGAAGCGGCCAACCGGGCGATTTCGGCGAACGTGCTGGAGGCCCTCGACCCCATCGGCGCCGTGGGGGTGTTCGTGGCTTCCTCCGGCGCCGCATACGCCGCTGACGATCCTGACGCCGCCACTTCCTTGCGACTCTACGGGAACCTGAAACGGGAGGATGAGCGCGCCTTTGCCGCCTGGGCGGAACCGGGCGACCGCCGCGCCGCCATCGCCCGCATTTTCAACCTGTCCGGGCCGTACATAAACAAGACTTCAAGCTACGCCCTGGCATGCTTTATCGCAGATGTACTGGCCAAGCGGCCCGTGTGCGTTGCGGCCACCAAGCCGGTCCACCGATCCTACGTTCCAATCAGTCAGCTGATGAGCGTTGTGTTCGGCGTCCTGACGGACGACCGCACCGGTCCGGTCGTCTTCGACACCGCGGGTGAGCGCGCGCACGAAATCGGGGAGGTGGCCGCCGAAGTGGCGGCCACGCTAGGCGGTGACATGCCGGTCCTCCGTCGCCCACTATCGAGCGACGCTGCGGACCGGTATGTGGGCGACGGGGTGACATATGATGAGTTGCGGCTCCGCTATGACGTGGGATCCGCCTCGTTCACGGACCAGATCCTGGAGACGGCCCAGTTCATGACGGAATTCCTTCCCACGCTGGGCGCCGACCAAGAGAGCGCGCGCGACGAATGACATTGAGGAACCTGATCTTGACGCCGACCTTGCGGCTCGCGCGCCGCTGCGCCCCGTTCTGTGCGATCGCCCAGTTCCTGGCGATCCTGCTCGCCTTGTGTGCGCTCTCACAGCCCGCCCTGGCGCAGAGTGCGGTCTACGACCCTACGGGCGGCAACACGAACGGCAATTCGAACTCTGGCGGGAACGGGAACCAGACCGAAGGCGGGGGCAACCAAACGTACAACGCTCCCATCGTGAGCGGAACCGCATCCGGCTTCAGTCCGACCACCATACAAGGTGCGCCTGAAGCGACGCCGGCAGCCGCGGGCACGACCCCGCAGGGCGTCGGAGCTGCGCTCGGGGCAGCCTCGTCGGTGACCAACCCCACAAGTCCGGGCGCCATCGACAAGCCGCTGTACGTGCGGCCGGGCTCGGCGCCGGGACAGTTCCAGCTCTTCACGCGGCCGCCGCCCCAGCCAGGTGAGTTCGAGCGCTTCGTCGAACGAACCCTCGGCCGTCCGCTGCCGCGCTTCGGCGAATCTCTGATCCTGGAGGGAGGGCGCGGCTTCGTCACGCCGCCCACGACAACGGTTCCTCCGGATTACAGGCTCAATCCCGGCGACCAACTCGTCATTGGGGTGACGGGTACAGTCGAGACCCAGCTGCGGCTGGTCATCAACAGCGAAGGCAAGATCTTCATTCCCCAGGTCGGCCAAATCAATGTCGCTGGGCTACGGTACGGGGACCTGCAAGACGCGATCGCGCGGCGGATCGGCGAGCAATACAAAGATGCTCACGTTTCTGTCGTGATCGGACAGTTGCACGGCATTACGGTCTATGTGACGGGCTTCGCGGTCAGTCCTGGCGCCTACACGATCAGCAGTCTTTCCACTCTGGTCGACGCGGTGCTCGCGGCTGGGGGACCGTCCGCGGGTGGCAGCTTCAGGTTCATCGAGCTGCGCCGGAACGGACAGCTCGTCACGACTCTCGATTTGTACGACCTGCTGATCAAGGGCGACAAATCGCATGACAAGCTGCTGCTGAATCAGGATGTTATCAACATAAGGCCGGTAGGTCCGCAGCTAGCCATCACAGGCAGCGTCAACAACCAGGCGATCTATGAGGCGCGTCCGGGCGACACGATTTCCGACGTGCTCAACTATGCCGGTGGTCTCGACAGTCTGGCCGACCGCTCACGCCTGGTGATCTCGAGCCTGTCAGATCTGGACCGTGCGGGCTCCCAGCAGATCAGCTTCGCGCAGGCGCAGTCCTCCCTTGCCCAGGGCGGCGACATCGTCCGTGTCCTCTCTTTGGCCGGTGTTGAGAGACCGTTGGAGCGGCAGGCCATCCTCGCCACCATAGACGGCGAGGTGGATCATCCCGGTCGCTACTACCTTCCACCCGGATCGACGCTTGGCGACCTCCTCGCCCGCGCCGGCGGGTTCAGCACGGGCGCCTTCGTCTATGGAACCGACCTCAATCGTCAGTCCGTTCAGCGTCAGCAGCAGGCGAGTTTCGATCGCGTGATCGACGACCTTCAGCTCCAGGCGGCCGTCGCCCCCCTCACCGCGCTCAACCGGGGAACGCCCGAACAAGGGGCTCCTCGTCTACAGGCCATGAACGCGGTCATCGAACAGCTCCGGACGCGCAGGCCTGACGGGCGGCTGGTCCTCGACACGCCTTATGGATCGAATGAGCTCCCGGGAAATCTCCGGCTCGAGGACAATGACACCGTGCACGTTCCGCCTGTCCCCACCACCGTAGGGGTCTTTGGCGCCGTGTTCGAGACGGGGTCGTTCATCTATCGGCCGGGCGACAAGGTGAGGGATTTCCTGCATCGGGCCGGAGGTCCGCAGCGTTATGCCGACACCCACGAGATCTTCGTCGTTCACGCCAACGGCGCTGTGGCGTCGAGCCGGGAGGTGAAGGGGCTGCAGGATCAACCGGCGCTGCCGGGAGATGTCATCTTCGTGCCTGTCAAATCGTCGATAGACACACTGGAAAGGATCCGGGAGATCTCGACGGTGGTCTATCAGCTTGGGGTTGGGATCGCGACGATTGGCATCCTCGCCGCTGCGGCGGGCGTGTGATGGAAGCGCCGGTCTTCAAGCCAGCCTCCATCCATCGGCGCGCGCCCTCGATCGTCGACGCGATGATGAGCGGTGCATGGTTTCGTGAGCCGCGGCTGAGGCGAATAATGCTCGTCGCGGCAATCGTGCTTGCCGCATTCGCCGCGATGTTCCCGCGCCACTACCTGGCGGAAGCCCAACTCCTGCCCCAGGAGGAAGGGGGAGGGTTGGCCGCCGCCCTGCAGAGCTCAGGCGCCGGCGGCTTGGCGAACCTGAGCTCCTTGATCGGAAACAAGCAGCCAGTCGAGGCGGACCTTACGATCGCGCGCAGCGAGCTCGTGCTGAACGACATTCTCAGCAGGATGAATCTCCTCGGGAAGCCTGGCTTCCGCACTCGAGATGACGCGTTGCGACGGCTGCACTCCAAGATTCAGGTGGTATCGATCCGCGGGAGCATCCTTCAGATCAGCGTGAAGGATAAGGATCCGCAATTCGCCAGGGCGCTGGCGGCGACCGCAGCCGATGCGGTTCAGTCTCGCTTGACGACCTTGAACCTCGCCCAGACCTCGCAGAAGCGTGAGGTGGCCGCCAACCGCGTCAAGGCCGCTTCTGACCGGCTCGTTCTGGCCCAGGCGGCCATGGAACAGTTCCGGGTCGAGCACCACCTTGGCGCGCCCACGCAGCAATTGGGGGTTGCTGTTGGACTTCTCGCCAACCTGCAGGCTCAGCTCCAATCCAAATCCGTGGAGATTGAAACGCTTCAGCGTTTCGAAGGACCGGAGAACATCAAATTAAAGGCGGCCGAGGCCGAGTTGGCTTCCCTCCGGCGTCAGGTTGCTGCCGCGCAGGAGAGGGCTGACAACAACTCGTCCAATCTAGGTTATATGGCGTCCGAGAATGCCGAGTATTTGAATCTCTACCGGGATCAGCTCGTTGCGCAGCTCCTCTACGAGATTTACCGGAAATATATGGAGCAGGTGACGGTCGATACGCTTTCGGCAAACGAAAGCATGGTCCTGATGCAACCAGCTTATGTCCATCCGGAGCGTCAGTACAATATGCCCGCCGTCGCTCTCGTTGTGATGCTGGTGATCCTTGGCGTCGCCGCAGAATTCTATGTCGCGGCTCCGCCGCGCAGAGGGCGAGAGCGATGAACGGGCTCGGGGCGGGAGAGGTCGAGATCTCTGCCGTCATCCCCTGCCTGAATGAGGCCGAGAACGTCATGGCTATCGCCAAGGCGGTAACAGACCAACTTTCCGCCGTGGCGGCCAGCCACGAGATCATCTTCATCGACAATGGTTCCACGGATCGCACTGTAGAGTTGGTGAAACAGCTATGCGCGAGCGACGCGCGCATTCGGCTCATCATTAACAATCAGAACTATGGACAAATGCGTTCGCCGACCCATGCCATCTACCAGACGAGGGGACGGGCCGTGGTCGGGATCTGCGCCGACTTCCAGGACCCTCCGGAGATGATCCCCCAGTTCGTCGAGCGATGGCGCGCCGGGGTTGGGATCATCCTTGCGGTCCGCCAATCCGAAAAGACCTCGCTCTTGCTGCGAATGCTCCGCGCTGTGGGCTACGGCTTCTTCGAGCGGTTTGGCGATTATCGCGTCATTCCGGGAGCTACGGGCTTCGGTCTCTACGATCGAGAGGTCGTAGATTGCCTGAAGCAGTGGCGTGATCCCGAGCCATTCTTTCGTGGAATGCTCGTCGAAAGCGGCTTCCCGCTAGAGACGATACCCTACCACCGCCCGCCGCGCGCCGGAGGCGTGACGAAGAACAATGTCGCCAGCCTTTTCAGTTTTGCGGTCTCCGGGCTTGCGAGTTCCTCGAAGAGGCTGCTGCGTGCTCCGATCACGCTTTCGTTGTTGGTAGGTGTCGCCGCGGTTTTAACCTTGCTCATTGGAGCGATTGAAGCTGTCTTTGGCGCATTCTCCTGGACGTTTGTCTGGTTGATATTGGCGGAGGTTGCGTTTGCACTCGTCTTCCTATTCCTCGGTCTGATCGGGGAACAGGTCAGGATAATATCGGCGATGGTTCGCAATACCCCTCTCGTTGTTGAGAAGGAACGGGTCAATTTTCCGTCGTCTGAACAGTAATGTTAGAGCGTTTAGTGAACGTTATGCTGCCAGAATCGCGGAGATTTGGCGGTACTATAAAATCGGCTTGATCAACACCGCCTTCGGTCTCGGCTTATATTTTCTCTTGGTATATATCGGGCTCAACATCTTTGTGGCCCAATTGATCTCGCATTTTACCGGGGTTGTGTTCAATTATTTCATGTTCACTACTCATGTGTTCAAGGGTCACAAGGCCAACATTGTCGCCTACGTTGCGTCTTATGGTCTGAATTACTTGCTCGGGTTAGGACTTCTTGCCGGATACCATTTAATGGTCAGGTCGCCATATCTGGCCGGATTCCTGGCAACCTTCACGGCATCCGTAATAAATTACGTCATGCTGAAGGTTTTTGTCTTCCGACGTCCTGGTGATGCACGTGAGTAAGGAATCGCCCGCGAAATCCCGTTGGCCGATTATCATCGAGCTTGGACTCCTCGCGCTGATTGGAGCAGGCTTAGTCAACACGGCGTGGTTTCTGTATTATCAAGGCTACTTACCGCAGCCATTCTTTTATGGATCACAATCTCTCTTCACCGATTGGACGGTATCTGCGTTTTTTTCCCATAATCCGGGAACCTACACTTCGTTCGAATCGGTATATCCACCGTTATCGTTCATCTTTTTGAAAATATTCAGCATAAGCGCCTGCTACGACCAAGATGATATCCTCTCGGCGCGTGACTGCGACTGGATGGTCCCGGTCACATTGCTCTTTTTCTTTTTCGTGAATGTGGTGGTCGCTTTCTATTCGTACCGGGCAGTCGATCGCCGGACGGCGTGGATGCGAACGCTCGCCATCTGCTTTGGACTGCCGAGCATCTATGCCTTGGAGCGAGGAAATCTGATCATCCCATGCATGACCTTCTTCATGCTCGGGACGGGGAGGGCCCTGAAATCGGCGCGCGTGAAGTGGGTGTGCGAGGCGATCGCCATCAACTTCAAGCCCTACCTCGTTCTCGGACTCGCGGGGCCTCTCCTGCGGCGGAAGTGGCGGGCGGTAGAGGGCGTCGCGCTCGCAGGCCTTCTCGTTTACGGGGCCACCTTCGCCATATTCGGTGAGGGCGATCCGATGACGGTCGTCTCGAACATCCTTGCGTTCAACACGACCGATGCGCGGGGGATATTCGAACGCGCAATCTATGCCTCCTCCTACAAGCCCATCATGGACCTGATCGGATCGAACTTTCCGTTGATCCATTTCCTGGGCTCGCAACCGGTCGAGACTTTGGAGTGGGTCCTTCCGCTTCTGGTCAACCTTGGAAGGGGCGGGATAGCCTTCTGCTTTCTGGTGGCGCTCATTCGGCCGGGACGCATTCCCACCCACCGCCTCGTCGCGTTGGCCATCGCTTGGCCCCTCATCACGCAGGATCCTGGCGGCTACGCCGTCGTGTTTTTCTTCTTCCTCGTGTTCATGGAGCCTTGGCGTGGGGGATTCCGGATCGCCGCCCTGGTCATCACCTATCTGGCGTCGGTCCCGTTTGACGTCATCATCATGAAGTTCGCTCACCAGCTCATCGACAGCTATCTCACCCAACGTGAGGTGGGCTACGATCTGGGCCTCAACGTCGGGGAAGTGTCCCGGCCCGCGTTGAATCTGCTGATTGTGTACTGCCTCGTTTGCGCATCGCTGGTGGATGCCGCGAAGGGCGTGCGCGTGAAAGGCGAAGCGCGCGCCCCGTTGGGCGACCCTTTGCCCGAAGCCTCCTAAGAGGACCTGATCCTGGAGGTTGCCGCTGCGCCCTGCTGTGCGATCAGATCACGCGTGTGCGTCTGACGTTCGCACGCTCAATCAGGTCGCCGATCGGGACCAACCGATGCGTGACATTGGGGTGAAGTCGACGGATGTCGGCCTCGATCGAGGGCGCGAAGTCGATGCTGTTGATCAGAACGGTGGAGGGGGCGGTTGGCAGGGCGTCCGGACCTCTTACTGGCCTTCCGAGGCGAAGGCCGCCCTGCTTGGCGGGGTCGCGATCAATGAAGAAAGCGATCCGTTGAGGATCGAAGAAGTTGGCGAGGATCTCGTCGGCAAGGCTTCCAGCGCCCCACACGATGATCGAGCCCGCGCCGGCGAGCTCCTCGTCGGACAGAAGGGTCGACGACCATTGGGGCGGCTTGAACCGCCGGGCGATGAGTCGAAGGGAGTCCGCGTATCGCGCGTCGAGCCGGGCGTCCGTGAGCGCGGCGACGGTGTCCAACCCCTTGGTCGCCAGTAAGTGGCTAAGGGACCGGACGGAGAAGAAATGGAGGTGGGACCGGTTGTCGTCGATCGGCAGCCCTCGATTGCCGCTTTCGTTGGGAACCTCAAGGAAGAGGGCGCCTTCAGGCGACATGACCCTGACGATGGCGTCCAACTCGGCCCATGGAGCTTCGAGGTGCTCCAGCACGTGGGACATCAGGACAATGTCGAATTGGCCCTCGATTGTTCCAGCGGCAAGAAGCGCGGGGAGCGGCGCATCGTGTAGGCGATCGACGTGAGCCCGCGCCGCCTCGGCGGCCGGTGACAGCTCAATCGCCTCATAGCGCGAAATCTGGAGCTGCTCGCGGGTCGATCGGGCCAGTTCGCCGGTGGCGCAGCCGATTTCCAGCACGGCGCCGGATGGGGGAACGAAGGGCGCGAAGAATTGGATCTGGGCGTTCAGGCGCGACTGGTCGGTGCCTAGCGAGCACATGGCCGTCTGATCATACTGATATGTATCGAGCTGCAGCCGCCAGCCATGGAAGCATCCGTGGCAATACGCTCTTGGGCCAATGGCGCTGCTCATGACGGTGATCGCGCGGCTACCGCAGATTGGACAGATAGTCGAAGAGGTCATCCAAGGAGGCCCGATGCGAGGTTTGCCCCGAAGGGCCCGGTCGAGGCGATCGATCGCCCGCCAAAGAGAAGGATTGCGGAGGATCCGCCGGCAATAGCGTGCGGAGAAATTCCGGTGCAGTTCACCTCGTTCCGCTCGTTCGCTCCGCTGACAAAGGCGACACCTGCGGGATGAATGCCGGGCGAGCCCCGAACCGTCAGATTAAGCAGACTGTGCGCAAGGTCTTTCGCCAAAACCGCAGCAACTTCTGTTTTCTGCCGTACATTGTTGATGTTGTCCGAAATGCGGCACTCGGAACAGCCTTCAAGAACCATTGGGCTACGGATGTCCGTATAGATATTGTTGATCGCCGAAACGCCCGATGATCGGACCGCTCTCAACCCCGTAGCGGCGTTGCCAGGCGTCGAGATGACCTGGCATGAGGATATGCCGATCGATCCGCCGCAGTCCTGGATGTCAAACGCCGAGCCGCTCCCTGCCGGAGCTATATAGCAGTTGCAGATCTGGATTACCGTCATCGGACCACTGGACCTGACCCGGATCCCGCCCTTCGTGGGGCTATCGATGACGCAGGCATCGATAATGAGGTCCTCCGACTGGTAGTCGGCGTCTGTCGACGAGCGACCGGCCAGATCCAGGCCATACTCCACGAGGGCGCACTCGAACCCAGTTATGAAGGTATCCGTATAGCCCGCATAAGCTTTTATGCCGCTGGACTCACTGAATGGGACCGATTGTGTGGAAAAGGTCGCACAGTTCTGAATATATAGGGAAGCGTTCCCGCTGTTGAATCCCGAGGCAGCGGAATTATCCATAAAGAAGCCGTTGAAGAAATCGTTCTTCGGGACTGTACCAGCTTTGTAGCGAAGCGCCTGGCAGTACCGAAGGAAGCAATGGACGGTGCCGGTGATGTAGAAACCGTGGCTGTGCTCGATCGTCTCGACCCGTTCAAGGTAGCAAGTCACAGCCCACTGCAGCCTCACGCCAGCAGGCGCATTGGCGAAACCTTCCTTCGGATTCTCGAGCGGAGCAGATCGCAGGAGCGTCAGATCACGGACGGTAACGTGCTCCAGCCAATGCTTGGAATTGTCGGGCTGGCGGTCATAGCCGACCTGCAGGCCATCCAGCGTGCCGCTGGTCAGGAGCAGACGAGTTCCGCGCCTGTTTCCATTCTGATCGGCCGAGGCGCCTGCGAGGGTTCTTCCGTGAACGGTAATCTTCACTGTACGACTTATGGCGTAGTCAGCCGCATGCAGGCGTGTAATCACGCAGGCGTCCAGACAGGACTGGATGGCTGGCTGGCAATCGAAGCCCGGGTCATTCGGGCGGGCGCCCCACCATTCCGGAAGACCTTCGGTCAGGTGTTCGGGACTGATGAGCACCCGCCCTCGCGGAGCGACGTTGAAAATCTGCCAGGCCCCAGCCGAGAGGCCGGTCTCGAAGGTCACCGTGATATCGGGATCTACGATCAGTACGGCGCCCAGTTCGAACGTGACCGGGACCCTGAAGGTGATATCGCGCGCCACGCGATACGCGCCCGGGGGGATGGCAAGGCCGCTTCTGGCGTTGGAGGCGGCGTGGGCCAAATTGCCGGAGTCGTCTGCCACACCGTCCCCCGTCATCCCAAAAGCGGAGATGGCGCCGGACTGGGATCTGGGTTCGGGCGCAGGAACTGCGCTTTCCGTGACCGCCGCGGCGGCTGCGATTGCAGCCCCACCCATTAACCGGCGTCGGGAGGGAGGAGTCACGGCGGGCGCCCGCTCAGGCCCTCACTCCCCCACCAGGGGGATCATCATGTTGTCGGCCAATTCCTCACGACTGAGGAATGGGGCCAGATCTTCAAGGGCGGAGGTGACCATTCGGCCATCCTCGAGCCGGCGCGAGCTTAGCTTGGGCGCAAAGGGTTGGGCCTTGTCGAGGATCACTTCGCAGAGCTGAGGCCCGGGTCCATCGAGGACCGCCCTGATGGCCTCGGCGATGCCGGCGTGAGCGGCTATCCGGGTGACGGGGAAGCCGAAAGCCGCGCCGAGCTTCTGGAAATCGGGGAAGGTGACCCCGCTCTCGGGCCCGCAGCCGACGACATTGTCCGGGAAATAGTTCTGCTGGGTTTGACGGATGGAGTGATAGCCGTCGTTGTTGAGCACGAACAACTTGATCGGCAGCTGCTCGCCGACGATCGTCTGCAGTTCCTGCAGGTTCATCATCACGCTTCCATCGCCGGCGATGCAGATGACCCGGCGGGCATCCTTGGCGGCGTGCCAGGCGCCGATCGCTGCGGGAACGTCGTAACCCATGGAAGCGGAGCCGGAATTGGAAAATAGCCTTTGGCCCTGCTTCAGTCGCGCAGACTGGAAGGTGACCACGCACGCTGTGCCGTCACCAGTGACGACAATGTCGTCGGCCTCGAGTTGTTCGAACAGGCTGCTGGCGAAACAGTAGGGATTTACCGGCGCTGGCGTCTCCCAGTACTCCGGTAACGTCACCGGATAACGCGCGTGCCGCTCACGGCACCAGGTCAGGTAGTTGGAACCGGTCGGCGCCCACGCCTCGGCGTCGAGTTCCACTTCAAGAGCGGTGAGGAACTCGACGAGGTCGGCTTGGATCGGCAGATCGATCGAGAGAGTGGGCTTCGTAAGCTCGGCCCTGTCTATGTCGACCATGACCCGGTAGGCTTCTCGCGCAAACGATCCCCAGTTGTAGCTGATCTGGCGAATGTTGAGGCGACAGCCCAGCACCAGAAGGAAGTCCGCGTTCTGGACGGCGAAGTTGCCAGCCCGATCGCCAACCGTCCCGGCGCGGCCGGCATAGAGTGGATGGTCGTCCGCCACCAGATCATGCGCGTTGAACGCGGTGGCGACCGGAGCACCGATCCGCTCAGCGACCCGGAGAAACAGATCCGCCGCTCCGGCGATCCGCACGCCTGTTCCCGGAAGCACGCAGGGCCGCTTTGACTGGCGCAAATGGTCGAGGAGATTGCGGGCTGCGGCTCTCAGGGCGACGCCGCGCAGGCGCCCCCGCTCGGCTGGCACGGCCAAGGGTTCGCCCGCGCCTTCCGTCAAGGGATCGAACGACGGCAGCGAGGCTGGATATATATACGACCCCTGTATGTCGATCGGCACGTCGACCCAGGTCGGTCCGGGTCGCCCCGTCACTGCGAGGTGATGCGCCTTTTCGATCTCGTATCGGATCCGGGTTGGATCCTGCACGGTGACGGCGGACTTGGTGATCCCCCCGACCATGCGGACAATGTCGACCTCCTGGTCTCCCAGTTGCCGAAGGTCATGGGAGAAATTGGACGCGATCGTTTCCCGGCGGACCTGGCCGGAGATCACCACCATGGGAATGCTGTCGGTATAAGCTCCGAACACTCCGTTGAGGGCGTTGATCCCTCCGGGCCCGGTTGTGACATTGAGGATTGCCGGCCGACCGCCCAGACGGGCGTAGCCTTCCGCAGCAATGGCGCAGGCCTGCTCGTGGTGGCAGCAAACCACCGACAGCCCCTCCGCGCGTCCGAAGGCGTCATTGAGGTGCATGGCGCCGCCGCCGGTGACCATGAAGACGTGGTTAAGGCCAAGTTCAGCGAGCCGCGCGGCGATGTAGTCGGCGACTCGTACGCGCACGGGCGCCTGCGCCGGCGACGCTTGGGCGTCGGCCGGGCTGGTGTCTGTATCTCTCGGAGTCACGTCAGACCGCGCCAACCCTGATGCGATCGGCCTCGGTTGGCGCCGGCGCACGGGCAATGCCGCGGCTTTCCACCAGCCTCTGAAGGCTCAGGTCGTTCGCGTAATCGCAGTCGAGTTCACGTAGCCTGACCACGCCGTCCTTGGACACCGGCGTTTTCAGAACCTCGCCGCCCTTGAATTCGCGGACCGAGATCTGGCCGTGCAGCAAGGGCACCGCCAGGAACACGTCCTCGGGAGTGAGCACATGTCCAGCCGGCAGGTCGCGAATTGCGTATACGCCCCTGACGAGTTCGTCGAGGTAGCGGACTTCCTTCTCGGGCGGGACGCGCTTCACCGACCCCGAGCCTCCGCACATCTCGACGGCCTTGTGGAACGCCTTGAACCAGGCGTCCGCCTGATGGGGCAGGGTGCAATAGGGCGATACGGGGATGCCCTCGTCATCGATGTCGATGTGCCGCTCGAACGTCCGCGCACCCTTGGCGTAGGCGATCATCACCGACGAGGCCCAGTCGGTCTTCTCGTGCGTCGAGAAGCCGATCGTGAGGCCAGGGTAGCGCGCCCGCAGGAAATCGATCTGGTTGATCTCGAGCTCATGGTCCTCGGACGGATAGATCGAGACGCAGTGGTTGAGGGCGAACGGGATGTCCCGTTCGCGGAAGAAAGCGACCAGCCTGTCCACATCCTCGAGATTGGATCCGCCGGTCGAAGCGATGACCGGCTTCCCGGTCGTAGCGATCTTCTGGAGCAGAATGCGGTCGCGGATGTCCGAGCTGGCGATCTTGAGGATCTCCACCCCGAACTCGACGCACTTGTCGACGGAGACCTCGTCGAACGGCGTGACCATGGTCACCATGCCAGCGTTGCGAACGGCGTGGACCATGCGCTCCTGATCGGCCCAGCTCAGCTCGGTGGCGCCGACCTTCTTGATGTAGCGCATGTCGCCACGGTCACGGTGCTGCCGATGGATGAACGAGGGCACGTCGCGGAACTGCAGTTTGATCGCCGCGTGCACGCCGTTTGAGTGCGCGACGCAACCGAACTGGTCGATGATCTTGAGGCCTCGTTCGAGCTTGCCCCAGTGATTGTTGGCCAGTTCAAGTACGAAGAGGTTGTCGAAGATCGAGGTCATGATCCGCCTTTGGACGTTACTCGTTGCTGAGGAGGCGTCTAGCTACTTTTGTTGCAGTTTATTGCTTTTTGAAACGTTCGAGCGGCATCGACAACCAACAGATTGGCCGTTTCGCCTATCGAGAAAGGGCAGTCAAGTTGGCGTAGGCTGAACACCTCGGCCAACTGGCCCGCACTTGTCAGACGTCTCGTGGATCGGCATTCCTCCGCATGGATGCGCATCTTGACGGCAGTCAGCATTCGATATCGCGGGCTCCAGATGCGATTCGCCTCTCTTGCCCGGTCATAGCATGCGGCAGAAGGTGGCACGGGACAATAAGTCGCCCCCCATGTGTCCGGGAGTGGACCCCTTTCGGACATCCAGGCGCTTCCTCTGCGGTTCAACGCGCTGCGTCGAATGATCCGTCGGACAACGGCGGGATTACGGCGAAACCCGCAGATATCGCCCCGATATGCAAGGTCATGCCCCGTTCCACGCCATGCGAAGCAACGACGCCACACCCTCGGCCTCCGACGGGTCCGACAGTGTGAGGCGAGCGCCCAGGCGCTCCGACCACGATTGATTTCCTCGCGGCGCCAGGCGCGGGTCAGAGTCCACGGGCACAGCCAGGCCCAGACATACCGCGCCTTTCACGGGTTTCGCCGCGGCGAACTGCACCTTGCGGGACCAGGCGGTGTAACCCTTCCGGGCCGTACGGATCGACCCCTCGAGTGAAAGCGCGGTTCCGTCCACCATCTCGTAGATCGCCCGGGCGGCGGGATCAGCCCAGAGGGATTCGATCAGGGCCTCCGCCTCGTTCCATCCCATCTGACTTTCGAAGGCTTCGGAGAGGACGTAAGAGGCGCGATTTTGCAGCAGACCGTGGGCTTCCTTGAACCACCTCAGGCGGGCTCGGTGGCCAGCCTCCGGGCAGGCTCGTGCGATCTCCACCCATTCGGAGAGGGTGCGGCCGGTGTCTCGCTCCAGGCCCTGCCGGACCGAGTCGAACCACTTGCGTTGACGTTCGGTCAGGTTGGCTTCGGCCATGGATAGCCCTCGCTCTCCTTGCTAGGGGGAATGCTATCAGAGCTGGAGGAAAAGAGGTCCATGAGCCTGAGCGGAGCATACGACGACGAAAACGTCTTCGCCCGGATCGTGCGCGGCGAGATCCCCAAGGCCCTCATCGCCGAGGACGAGGCGACCATGGCCTTCATGGATGCGTTTCCCCAGAGCCGGGGTCACTGTCTTGTGATCCACAAATTCTCGAAGGCGCGGAATCTGCTGGAGGCGGAGCCAGGCGTCGCGGAGGCGCTGATAGGGATGGTCAAGAGGGTGACGCGCGCTGTGCGAGCGGCTCTGGACCCCGACGGCATCGTCGTCACTCAGTTCAATGGCAGCGCCGCCGGCCAGACTATCTTCCATCTTCACTTTCACATTCTCCCTCGCTGGGAGGGGGTCTCGTTAGGCCGACACGCCTCCCACTCGGCCGAACCGGCGCAATTGCAGGAACTGGCCCGACAGATCGGAGAAAGGTTCGAAGCGGAGGACTAATCGGCGAGACGGATGAAGCTGCTCGTCCAGTCCAGCTGAATGGACTCGAACCCTCCCCCGCGGCCAGCGCAGGGGAGGGGCCAAAGTCGCTATTCAGCGAGGGCGGGTTCCTGCGAGTCCGGGGTGTCCTCGTCGGGATGAATCCTGATCTCCCGCGAGTCGTCCGGCAAACCGCCCTTGGAGTCGAACTCGAACGCGAGCTTGCTGTCCTTCAGGATCACCTTGACGTGGCCGCCCTTGGCGAGCCGGCCGAACAGGATGTCGTCCGCTAGCGGCCGCTTGATCTGCTCCTGGATCACCCGCGCCAGGGGGCGCGCGCCATAGAGTTCGTCGAAGCCGTTTTTCGCCAACCAATCCAGCGCCTCGTCTGAGGTCTCGATCGTGACGTGCCGATCCGCAAGCTGCGCTTCGAGTTGCAGCACGAACTTCTGAACCACCAGCCGGATCACGTCCGGCGTCAGGGGCTTGAAGGCGACGATGGCGTCGAGGCGGTTGCGGAATTCCGGCGTGAACAGGCGCTTGATCGCCTCTTCATCCTGGTTCTCCAGCTTGCCACGGCCGAAACCGATGGAGTTGCGCTGGGCGTCCTGGGCGCCGGCGTTTGTGGTCATGATCAGGATCACGTTCCTGAAGTCGACCTTCTTGCCGTTGGCGTCAGTCAGGGTGCCGTGATCCATCACCTGCAGCAGGATGTTGTAGACGTCCTGGTGCGCCTTCTCGATCTCGTCGAGCAGGACCACTGCGTGCGGGTGCTGGTCGACCGCGTCGGTGAGCAGGCCGCCCTGGTCGAAGCCCACATATCCGGGAGGCGCGCCAATCAGACGGCTCACGGTATGACGCTCCATGTACTCGCTCATATCGAACCGTAGCAGTTCGATGCCGAGCGTAGAGGCCAGCTGGCGCACGGTCTCCGTCTTGCCGGTCCCGGTGGGGCCGGAGAAGAGGTAGCAGCCGATCGGCTTGTTCGGCTCGCGCAGGCCCGCCCGGGCCATCTTCATCGCTGAGGACAGCTGGTTCAGAGCGTCGTCCTGACCGAACACAGCCCCCTTCAGGTCGGTCTCCAGCTGACGCAGGGCCTCGGTGTCCGACTTGGAGACCGACTTTGGCGGGATCCGGGCGATCTTGGCGACCACCGCCTCGACCTCCTTGATTCCGATCACCTTCTTCCGGCGACCTTCGGGCAGCAGCATCTGCGATGCGCCAGCCTCGTCGATGACGTCGATCGCCTTGTCCGGCAGCTTCCGGTCGGTGATGTACTTGTCGGAGAGCTCGACCGCGGCGCGGAGCGCCTCGCCCGTGTACTTAAGCTTGTGGAATTCCTCGTAGTAGGTCTTCAGACCCTTGAGGATCTTCACCGTATCCTCGACCGACGGTTCGTTGACATCGATTTTCTGGAACCGGCGGACCAGCGCACGATCCTTCTCGAAGTGCTGGCGGAACTCCTTGTAGGTCGTCGAGCCCATGCAGCGCAGGGTGCCCGAGGCGAGCGCCGGCTTCAGGAGGTTGGAGGCGTCCATGGCCCCGCCGCTGGTGGCGCCGGCGCCGATCACCGTATGGATTTCGTCGATGAAGAGGATCGCGTTGTCGTGGTTCTCAAGTTCCTTGATGACCTGTTTGACGCGCTCTTCAAAGTCGCCCCGGTACCGGGTGCCGGCCAGAAGCGATCCCATGTCCAGGCTGAAGATGGTCGCCTTGGCCAGGACGTCAGGGACCTGGTGGGTGACGATCTTGCGGGCCAGTCCTTCCGCGATGGCCGTCTTGCCGACGCCAGGGTCGCCGACCAGCAGGGGGTTGTTCTTGGTGCGGCGGCACAGGATCTGAATCGCCCGCTCGACCTCGTTGGTCCGGCCGATAAGCGGATCGACCTTCCCCTGCCGAGCCTTTTCGTTGAGGTTGATGCAGTACGACTCCAGCGCCTCGCCGCCGGTCTTCACCGCCGGCTTTTCCTCGTCCTCGCCCGCGCCCTTCGCCGGACGCGCCTCAGAGGCCCCGGCCTTCTTGGCTATGCCATGGGCGATGAAATTGACCGCGTCGTAGCGCGTCATCTCCTGCTGCTGCAGGAAATAGGCGGCGTGGCTTTCACGCTCGGAGAAGATCGCTACCAGCACGTTGGCCCCGGTCACATCGTCGCGACCAGAGGACTGGACATGAATCACTGCGCGTTGGATGACCCGCTGGAAACCCGCAGTCGGCTTAGCGTCCTCACCATCCTCAACCACGAGCGACTTCAAGTCAGTATCGACGTAGTTGGTGAGCGCTTTCTTGAGAGCTGCGAGGTCGACGTCGCAAGCTTTCATGACAGCAGACGCGTCAGCGTCATCGGTTAGCGATAGAAGCAGGTGCTCGAGCGTCGCGTACTCGTGCTTGCGCTGATTGGCGTAAGCGACTGCTCTGTGCAGGGACTCTTCGAGGTTCCGTGAGAAGGATGGCAATGAGGGCCTCTCAATCCTTTTCCATAGTGCATTGGAGTGGATGCTGGTGACGTCTGGCTGTTTCGATCACCTGCGCCACCTTTGTTTCAGCGACCTCGTAAGTGAACACTCCGCAGACTCCGACGCCGTTCTGATGCACGTGCAGCATGATACGCAGGGCCGTCTCGCGCGATTTGTTGAAAAACCGCTCAAGTACGTACGTTACGAATTCCATCGGGGTGTAGTCGTCGTTGAGTATCAATACGCGATACATCGACGGCTTCTGGGTCTTGGTCTTCGTCTGGGTGACGACGGCCGTCCCAGTCCCGATGGTCGTATTTCCCTGCTGCTTGTCCGCCACGACAGCTCTCCAACGCGGGGGCGTCCACCCGCGATCCGATTAGATATGGAAACTGGGACGGTTTGGAAGCCCCATTCGCCTCCTCCACAGCGTGTCGCGACAATGAACGCACATGAGGCGCAGTCGGTCGACTTTCAGGCGCGGAACTCGAAGCGGCGTGACCCAAATGCCGCGGTTCAGTCGATGGTCAAGGCTGGTTTAGCGGCCAGAGCCAAGCCGCGCCTCTCACCCCCGAAGAATCTCCGTGCATTGCTGGGGTGACCCGGGTGGCGAAGCTGTCGGAGAAAAGCCGCCGCGCCAGTTCCGGCGGCGTGTCGGCGTAGATCGCCGGAACATTCGACATTCCCCCGCCGCAGACAATCACGTCGGGGTCTATAATGTCGCAGACGACGGCGAAGGCGCGCCCAAGCCGCTCTACGTAGCGACCGAGCGCGGCTTGGGCCTCCTCATCACCCGCGTCCGCGGCCGCGACTATGGCCTGACCATCGAGCTGCCGCCCTGTCGCCTTGAGATAGTCGGCGCGAAAGGCGGTGCCCGAGATCCAGGTTTCCAGGCAATCGGTGCGTCCGCACCAGCAGACATGGGTCGCGCGTTCGAGCTCTGACAGCCAGGGCAGGGGCGTATGACCCCACTCGCCTCCGATGCGGTTGGCGCCTTCGACAAGCTCTCCTCCAACGACGACGCCGCCTCCGCAGCCGGTGCCCAGGATCGCGCCGAACACGACCCTTGCGCCGGCGGCTGCGCCGTCAGTTGCTTCTGACAGAGCAAAGCAGTTGGCGTCGTTCTGGACCCGGATCGCGCGGCGTAGCGCTGCGGCGAGGTCGCGGTCGAATGTTGTGCCGTTCAGCCAGACGCTGTTGGAGTTCCGCACGCGCCCTGTCTGGGGAGAGATCGATCCCGGCATGCCGACGCCCACCGTCGCGCCCGCCACCCCAGCTTCGCGCTCCGCCTCGGCCACCAGGCGAACCACAGTGTCAATCGCCGCCCCATATTCCCCTGGATTGGGTTCACGAACGCGCGCGACGAAGCGGCCCTGAGAATCCAGCGCGGCGGCCTCGATCTTTGTGCCGCCGAAGTCGACGCCAATCCGGATCATCCCTACTCCTTCAGATGCCCAGGCTTGCCGCAATCGCGGGACCCAACTCGCTCCATTCATCCAGCCGCGGATGCCGGTCGGGCGCGCAAGGAGCAAGTGGGCGCAGCCGGTGATCGGCGACCATCTGGAACCGCCGCACCTGGGGGGCCTCCGCCGCGACCGACTCCAGGTTCGGAAGGAGGTCGTCGACGAAGGCGACCGGTCCGCGGGTGCGTTGGGCGAGGGCCGAAACCGGCTTTCCCTTCGGCCCGACGCCGAGGACGAGGGTGTAGGGGAGCCCGTTTTCGATCAGCCACCTCGCCCTGGCGGCTCGGCAGTCCGCCGGGGCGTTGGTAAGGATCACGACCGAAGCCTTGCGCGCAAGCATCTCGAGTGCGGCGGCGGCTCCGGGCGCAACCTCGATGTCGTGGCGATCCATGCGAAAGAAGGCGTCGAACAGCTGACGCCCGGCGGCGGTGTCCAGCGGCTGGTCTTCTCCCGGACGATAGATGTTCTGGAAAAGGGCGAACCGATCGATCCGCATCTCCAGCCCGTGGGTGCGAATGAAGCGCTCGAAGCCACGCATGAACAGGGCAAGGACCTCGTCGACGTCGACGATCACCAGCGGCGCGACAGGGTCGACGCGCAACTCGAACAAATCGGGCGGCAGCGCGTCTGTCACCGGACCATCCCCTTTAAAGGCGCCTTTAAGATTCTTGCGGTGTCTAGTTGCCCCAGCGGGCGCGGGGTAGGGGCTTGCATTTCACTGAGACGCGTCCCGGCGTCATTCCGGATCCTCAATGGCCAAGATGGTGCTTATCGTCGAGGACAACGAGCTGAACATGAAGCTGTTCGGCGATGTCCTGGAATCCCGCGGATACCGGACCCTGCGAACAGGCGAAGGCCTAGAGGCGCTGGAGCTGGCCCGCGAACATCGTCCGGATCTTGTCCTCATGGACATCCAGCTACCCGCGATCTCCGGTCTGGAGGTCACGCGCTGGATCAAGGCCGAACCTGAACTGAGCGCCATCCCGATCATCGCGGTGACGGCGTACGCAATGGCGGGCGACGAAGCCCGTATCCGAGAGGGCGGTTGCGAAGCTTACATCGCAAAGCCAATCTCGATCGTCAGTTTCCTGCAGACGATCGAGAGCTACCTGGATGGCCGATAGGCTATTTAATCTTGCCTTCGACGAACTCGACGTGCTTGCGCACGACCGGATCGTACTTCTTCACCCGCATCTTCTCCGTCATCGTACGGGCGTTCTTCTTCGTCACGTAGAAATAGCCGGTGTCGGCCGACGAGTTCAGGCGGATCTTGATCGAGGCCGGTTTAGCCATGGCGAGGAACCTGGATGTAAGGCGCGCGGCCGCGCGGCCGGATTAAGGAGCCGGGGAAAATACGGAGGCGCGCGCGCAAGTCAATGTGCTGGCGGCTGGTTTGCGGGCTCAGAGATGCTGCAATTGCTGCTTCCCCCGGGAAAAGCGCAGGGAGGGAACTGGACGCCGCGGATCGGCGAGCCTTGCCGGGACTTCGTGGAGAACGAAGCGCGTGACGCTGGGAAGGTCGAGCTCAAGCGCCTCGTCGAGGGCGAACCAGGCGATCTCATTGAGCTCTCCACAGTCCCCCTGGCGTTCGAGACTGATGAGCCGGTCCGCCCGCGCCATGAAAAACCGCGCGTCGAAGCGCTTGGGAGACACCGGCGGGGTGACGGCGCGAGCGACGAATTCCAGGGCGTCGAGATCGGGCAGGGCGCCCTGGGCAAGGAACTCTCTCCACGGACCGGCTCCCGGCCGGGTTGGGGCGGCCTTCGCCAGAAGCAGGCCGGCCTCCTCGAACGTCTCGCGCACCGCCGCCATGGCCAGCGCCCGGGCTCGGACAGGCGGGGCCGTCTTGTGTAGGCGCTCGGCAGTCTCGCGACGCAGGTCGGTCCCATGAGGAGCCCGGAAGTCGCTGGGGTCGATCCGGCCGCCTGGGAAAACCCACTTGTCGGGCATGAAGTCATGCCGGCCATTGCGGCGGCCCATGAGGACCTTAGGGCGGTTGGCCTCGCGGTGGTCCACGATAATGAGGGTCGCCGCGTCCCTGGGCCGGACTGGACGGAGCCGCGAAACCGCATTTGCCGACGGCGGCGCGCCCATGTCATCGAATGCGTTGAGAGTCATTCCTCGACCTTAGGGCCGACGATCTCCCCGTCAACGCAGGCGTCGGGGCGAAGTGTCAGAACGCCAATACGGATTGACAAGCGCGCCAGAGGCTCTAGCTGGACGTGACTGCGACGCATTCGCAGAAAGTGTATGTGAGATCGCCGTCTTGAGAGACCTTCAAAGCGAGGCCCCTGCGTCCACTTTGGCGATCGCCAGGCCCGGAACGTTTGGCCGGTTCGTCGCCGTCCTCGGGCCCGGGCTCGTGGTCATGCTTGCCGACACCGACGTCGGCAGCATCATCACGGCCGGACAGAGCGGGGTCCAATGGGGCTATCGGCTCCTGCTGCTGCAGGTCGTCCTCATCCCGATCCTCTACATTGTGCAGGAACTCACGGTTCGGCTGGGTATCTTCACCGGACGTGGCCACGGAGAGCTGATCCGAGACACCTTCGGCAGGTTCTGGGCCTGGTTTTCGGTGTTGGGACTGGCCGTCGCCACCGGAGGCGCCATCCTGACCGAGCTCTCCGGCGTGGCCGGCGTGGGCGAACTCTTCGGCGTCCCGCGGGTGGTCAGCCTCGGGCTGGCGGCCCTTACTCTGCTGCTGATCGTGATGACAGGCTCCTACCGGCGGATGGAGCGCGCCGCGATTGCGCTTGGCCTGTTCGAGTTCGCCTTCTTCGGGGTCGCCTGGGTCGCCCACCCCAACCTCAATGAAATGCTCTCGCAGTCGGTCCAAATCCGGGTGCGGGATCAGCAGTACATGTATCTTGTCGCCGCCAATATCGGCGCAGTGATCATGCCCTGGATGGTGTTCTACCAACAGTCGGCGGTGGCCGACAAAAGGCTGAGACCGGAACACTTTCCAGCCGCGCGTACGGACACGGCGATCGGCGCCGTCATCACTCAGCTCGTCATGGCCGCCGTGTTGATCGCAGCCGCCGCGACTCTTGCGGCGAAGGGCGCCCATCCCGCCCTCAACACCGTGGGCGAACTGAGCGCCGCGCTCACGCCGTTCCTGGGCGCGACGGTCGGCAAGGTGGTGTTCGGCCTGGGAATCATCGGGGCCGGGATGGTGGCGGCGATTGTTTCGTCGCTGGCTCTGGCCTGGGGCCTGGGCGAAGTCACCGGCTACAAGCACTCGCTGGAGCACCGGCCCTTCGAGGCCCAGTGGTTCTATGGCGTCTACGCCTTCTGCGTGCTTGCCGGCTGCGTCGTCGTCCGCTTTTCCCCCAACCTCGTAACCCTCAATATCGGGGTGCAGGTGATGAACGCCCTGTTGCTCCCGGTGGTCCTCGGCTTCCTCATCGCCCTGGCCATCCGCGCTCTGCCGCCGTCGGTTCGCCTGCGTGGATGGTACATGTGGGTCGTGATCGCAGTGGCGACGGCAACCTGCGCGCTAGGGGTCTTCGGGGGGCTGCAGGGCCTCGGAATGGTGTGACGCCTTCCTGCTGAAGGGAAGGATCGGCTTTACCGGCTGCGTCGGCGATAGGTAGCTTTCCCGCGCGAAGCGGGTCGGCGTCGCGGGGCATGCTCCCCGGGCTCCGGTTCGCCGAGCATCTCCAGGAGCAGGCCTCCGGTGACCGGTGTGGCCTCGCGCAAGCGGACTTCGACCGACCTTCCGAGACGCCAACGTCCCCCGGTGTCCTGGCCCACCAACGCATGGGCCTTCTCGTCGTGGACAAAGAACTCATGTCCCAGCGTCGAGATGGGCACGAAGCCATCCGCGCCCGTTTCGGCCAGGCGGATGAAGAGACCAAATCGCGTGACGCCAGTGATCCTGCCAACGAAGTCGGCGCCGACCTGATCGGCCAGGAAGGCGGCGATGTAGCGATCCGTCGCGTCGCGCTCGGCGGCCATCGCCCGCCTCTCCGTCATCGTCACGTGCTCGGCTGTCTCGCCGAGCCCACGAACGTCCGCCTCGGTCAGGCCGTCTTTCCCAAGGCCGAGGGCGAGAATGAGGCCGCGGTGGACCACGAGGTCGGCATACCGGCGGATGGGCGAAGTGAAATGTGCATAGCGGTCGAGGTTGAGGCCAAAGTGGCCGATATTCTCCGGCGAGTAGACCGCCTGCATCTGCGTGCGCAGGACGACCTCGTTGACGATCTCGCCGTTGGGCCCTTCGCGGCTCTGCGCGAGGAGGCGGTTGAAGCGGTCGGTGCGGGCCGGCTCGCCCTTGTTGCAAGGGATTCCCACGCTTTCGAGGAAGTCGGCGAGGGCTTCCATCTTGTCCGCGCTGGGCGCGTCGTGGATGCGATAGATCAGGGGCGTGCGCCTGCGCTCAAGGGTCTCGGCTGCGCTGACGTTGGCCTGGATCATGAACTCCTCGATCAACCGGTGCGCCTCGAGGGAGGCGCGTGGCGTGATGGAGGCCACCTTTCCGTCGACCCCCAGGACGATCCGTCGCTCGGCTGAGGTGATCTCCAGGGGGGAGCGGCGCGCCCGGGCCTGCGCCAACGCGTGATAGGCTGACCACAACGGGCGCAGCACATGATCCATCAGGGGTGCGGTGGCGGCGTCGGGGGCGCCGTCGATCGCAGTCTGGGCCTGCTCATAGGACAGTGACGCCGCCGACCGCATCAGCGCTCGCTCGAACCGGTGGGCGCGTTTCGACCCGTCGGCGGCGAACACCATCCGTGCGACGAGGCACGCGCGAAGTTCGCCCGCCTTGAGCGAGCAGAGCTCCGCCGAAAGAGCTTCCGGCAGCATCGGCTCGACCCGATCGGGGAAATAGACGCTATTGCCTTTCGCTCGCGCTTCCTGGTCGAGCGTCGAGCCGGGCGTCACTGCGGCGGCGACGTCGGCAATGGCCACCCAGACGATCCAACCGCCCGGGTTGCGGGGATCTTCGTCGACTTCGGCGTAAACCGCGTCGTCGTGGTCCCGGGCGTCCGCCGGATCGATGGTGATCAGTGGCAGACGAGTAAGGTCGGTCCGTCCGCCGGGACCGGGAAGGCGCGCCGCCCTGGCCTCGGCTTCGGCGGCTTCAGAAAATCCCGTCGGAACGCCGTGCGTGTGGATAGCGAGGAGCGATGCGGCGCGGGGGTCTTCTTCACGCCCCACGGTCTCGACGACGCGGCCAGCCTTTGGGCCATAGGGGCGGCTGCGCGAGGGATCCACCTGGACCAGCACGAGATCGCCCTCGGAAAGGTCACGGCCTTCTCCCGGGGCTATGACCAGGCTTTCCTTCGATCTTCGATCGACCGGCTCGATACGGATCTCGCCGCGTCCCTTGCGCACCACGCCAAGGACCCGGTGGGCGCTTTGGCCCAGCCGCTTGATGAGGCGCGCTTCGACGTCGCCGTCTTCAGTGCGTTCGAATCGGACCAACAGCCGGTCGCCGAGGCCTGGCGCGCCCGCCGCCTGCTCCTCCCTGGAAGGGGCGAGCCGGATCGGCGGCCGTTCCCCGTCGTCTTTCACCAGGCGGACGAACAGGTCGCCGTCCGCGTCACGCTCGGCGACATCCACGACGCCCACGGGTGGGAGTTCGGCATCGCGCCGGCGGCGGCTCCGCGGAGGCGTGCGGCCCCGGCGGTCTCCGCCCCGGGGCGGTCGCCTCACGAAGCGCTCTTTTTCGGGGCGGCCTTCGACCTGGGCTTGGCTGCGGCCTTGTTCGGGCTCGCGCTCTTGGAAGCCTTCGCGCGGGCGGCCGGTTTCGCTGCCGGAGCGGCCTTGGGCCGGCTCGCCGCCTTGGCGGTCTTGCGTCCGCGGCCGCCATTGGACTGCGCCCCGCGCGCCGCGATCAGGGCGACCGCCTCCGCCAAGGTCAAGGCGTCGGGGTCGGAGCCCTTTGGCAGGGTGGCGTTGACGTCTTCGTGCTTGACGTAGGGACCGTAGCGGCCAGCCATCAGCTTGATGGGCTTGCCCGTCTCCGGATGGGCGCCGAGATCGCGGCCGGGGGTGGCCGCCGCCCGTCCTCGGCCTCCGCCCGCTCGCTTTTCCGCCAGCAGCGCCACGGCTCGGTTCAGGCCCACCTCGAACACCTCGTCGGCGTTCGGAAGATTGGCATAGGTCTTCTGGTGCTGGACGTAAGGGCCGTAGCGTCCGATCCCGGCGAGGATCATTTCTCCGTCTTCGGGATGCGCTCCAACCTCGCGGGGCAGGCTGAGCAAACGCAGGGCCTTGTCCAGATCCATGGCCGCCGCGGGCCAGTCGCGCGGCAGGCTCGATCGGCGGGGCGGGTCCGAGGCGGCTTCTACGTAGGGGCCGAAACGCCCGATCTTCAGCCACACCGACTGGCCCGTGGCCGGATCGATGCCCAGTTCGCGGTCGCCAGACGCCTCGCCATCCTCGCCTTCCGAAGCGGCGATCGGGCGGGTGTAACGACACTCCGGATAGTTGGAGCAGCCGATAAAGGCGCCGTAGCGACCGGTTTTCAGCGAGAGTCGGCCATTAGCGCAGCTTGGGCACGCGCGCGGGTCGAGGCCATCGCCGCGGTCGGGAAAGATGTGCGGCCCGAGCGCATCGTTCAGGGCGTCGAGGATCTGCGTGGTGCGCAGCTCGCCAATGCCGCCGACCGCCGCATCGAAGTCGCGCCAGAACTCGCGCAGCAAGGCTTTCCAGTCGAGCTCGCCCGCGGAGACGAGGTCGAGCTTTTCCTCCAGGGCTGCAGTGAAGTCGTACTCCACATACCGGCCGAAGAACTGCTCGAGGAAGGCGGTCACAAGCCGGCCGGCGTCCTCGGGAACGAACCTGGCCTTATCCATCCGGACATAGCCGCGGTCGCGCAAAACCGACAGGATGGCGGCGTAGGTGGAAGGCCGGCCAATGCCGAGCTCCTCCATCTTCTTCACCAGACTCGCTTCGGAATAGCGGGGCGGGGGTTCAGTGAAGTGCTGGTCTGTGCGGATGGCCCGGATCTGGGCGTTGGCGCCGGCCTGGACCTGCGGCAGGCGGCCGGACTCCTCGTCCGCCGCATCGTCCTTGCCTTCCTCGTAGAGGGCCAGATAGCCCGGGAAGAGAACGACCTGGCCGGTGGCGCGCAGGCCCGTCTGGGCGTCGGCGCTTTCGATCTCGATGGTGGTCCGCTCGATCCGCGCGGCCTCCATCTGGGAGGCCACCATGCGCTTCCAGATCAGCTCGTAGAGCCGGCCGAGATCCGGCTCCAGGCGCAGCCGCCCCGGATTGCGCGAAAGGCTCGTTGGGCGAATCGCCTCGTGCGCCTCCTGAGCGTTCTTGGCTTTGGTTTTGTAGATCCGTGCGGAGGCGGGGACGTATTCCGCTCCGTATAGGCTGCCGATAACCGAGCGCGCCTCGTCCAGGGCCTCGGGCGCGGACTGCACGCCATCGGTCCGCATGTAGGTGATCAGGCCCACGGTCTCGCCATCGACGTCGACGCCCTCATAGAGCTTTTGCGCCGCCTGCATGGTCCGCTGGGCGGAGAAGCCCAACTTGCGCGCCGCCTCCTGCTGCAGAGTCGAGGTGGTGAAGGGCGGGGGTGGAAAGCGCCGCGCAGGCTTCTTCTCGACGCCGGCGATGGAGAATTGGCCCGCCTGAATGGCGGCCCTCGCGTCGTTGGCCTCCGCCTCGGTCGTAAGGTCCAGCCGTCCGAGCCGCTTTCCGCGATGCTTGACCAACCGGGCCATGAAAGGATCGCCGCCGGCGGCCACGTCGGTGTCGACGGTCCAGTATTCCTGGGTCCGGAAGGCTTCGATCTCGATCTCGCGGTCGACGATCAGGCGCAACGCCACGGACTGGACGCGGCCCGCGGAGCGGGCGCCGGGAAGCTTGCGCCACAGCACCGGGGAGAGCGTGAAGCCCACCAGATAGTCCAGCGCTCGCCTGGCGAGGTAGGCGTCGACAAGCTCCATGTCGATCGCCCGCGGATGCTTCATCGCCTCGGTCACCGCGGTCTTGGTGATGGCGTTGAAGACCACCCGCTCGACCGACCGGTCCTTCAGCGCCCTGCGCCGGGTCAGGTCCTCGAGGACGTGCCAGCTGATCGCCTCGCCTTCACGGTCCGGGTCGGTCGCGAGGATCAGGCGATCGGCGCTCTTCAGGGCGGTGGCGATGTCGGCGAGCCGTTTGGCCGACTTGGCGTCGACCTCCCAGCTCATGGCGAAATCCTCGTCCGGGCGCACTGAACCGTCCTTGGACGGCAAGTCGCGCACGTGCCCGTAGGAGGCCAGCACGGTATAACCGGGGCCAAGGTACCGGTTGATGGTCCGGGCCTTGGCCGGGCTTTCGACGACGACAACGTTCATGGACTGCAAAGCGTCGGGCTGTTCTGTTCTATGACGGGCCAAGCCCGAGGCGGCGCGGAAAGTGGGGGTGCGCCCCGGGCCGTGTCAACGCCGAGAGCGGATGAGATCGCCTTTGGGCCGGTCAGACGCGCACCGCCAGGCCGCCGCCGACAAGCTCCGCACGGCCTGCAAGTGACAATTCCACGAGAGCCGCAGTCACTGCCGACACGGGCGCTCCGCTGGCCCTGGCGAGATCGTCGGCCGATACGGGCGTCGCCGAGAGCAACGCCTCGAGGGTCTCCGAAAGGTCGTCCGGCGACTCTGCGATCGGTACGGTTTGAGGCGGGCTTTTCAGGCGGACGGAAGCCACGCCCGGCGCCTCGAGCGCCTCGAGCACGTCCTCGACGCCTTCCACCAGCGTCGCCCCGTGGCGGATTAGATTGTTCGTCCCGCGTGAGCGCGGCTCCAGAGGAGAGCCGGGGACGGCGAAGACCTCCCGGCCTTGCTCGCCGGCCAGCCGGGCGGTGATCAGGGAGCCAGAACGGAGCTCGGCCTCCACAACGATCACACCGAGCGAGAGGCCGGAGATGATGCGGTTGCGGCGGGGAAAATCCGACGCGCGCGCCTCGTGGCCCATCGGCTGCTCCGAGACAACGCATCCGCCGAGGGCGAGCTGTCGGTACAGGTCCTGATTCTCGGGCGGGTAGGGGCGATCGACGCCTCCGGCGAGGACTGCGACGGTTCCGGTTTCCACCGAGCCGGCATGCGCGGCGGCGTCGATCCCGCGGGCGAGGCCCGAGACGACGACGAAGCCGGCTTGGCCCAGGCCGACGGCGAGCTCCCTCGCGAATCGACGCCCCGCCGCAGACGCAACGCGGGCGCCGACAATGGCCAGACATGGCCGAAGAAGCAGATTGGGATCACCCAGGACCCAAAGCAGCGGCGGGGCGCCGTCCGTGGCCTTGAGCGCCGCGGGAAACCCCTCGTCCGCCGACAAAAGCAGCCGTGCGCCCGCCGACTGTCCCCGCTCCAGCTCGCGTTCCGCCTCAGCTGGCGATGCGATCCGGGGATGAGCCGACCTCCCGCCCCGACGCGCAAGGTCGGGTAGTGCGTCGAGGGCGGCTTCCGCCGATCCGAATCGCGACAGGAGGTGGGCGAAGGTCGCCGGGCCGACTCCCTCGCTCCTGGCTAACCTCAGCCATGCGATCTGGGAGTCGCGCGAAGAGTCCCCCTGCGACGTCACGAGGCCGGCTTGGCGCGGCCGATACGCGGCTCCTCATTGCGCAGGAGCCGACCAATGTTTTCGTGATGGCGGATGAAGATCAGCACCGCCATGCATGCGGCGAGCGCCAGGCGGGCGGGGGTGGCCTCGTGAAACAGGAGAAAGAGGAAGGGCGAGGCGACGGCCGCCGCGAGGGCTGCAAGGGACGAGATTCGGAAGATGGTGGCGATGGCGATCCAGATGGCGCCCGCCGCCAGTCCCACTGGCCAGGCGATCGACAGAAGGACGCCGAAAAAGCACGCCACTCCCTTGCCGCCACGGAATCCAAGCCAAAACGGGAAGAGATGTCCGACGAACGCCGCGCCGCCCGCCAGGGCCGCGCCCAGTTGCCCGAACGCCGCGCCTCCCAGAAAGACGGCGATGGCGGCTTTTCCCATGTCTGCGACGAGCGTCGCGGCGGCCAGCCCCCGACGGCCGGTACGCAGCACGTTCGTCGCGCCTATGTTCCCGGAGCCGATTTTGCGAATGTCGCCGGCGCCGCCGAGGCGGGTGATGATGAGGCCAAAAGGGATCGATCCCAGCAGATACCCGATGGCGATGCAGAGACCCGCCATCACCCCCTCCGGCAAATGAAGCTCTGCCATGACCATTTCGAGAGCCTAGGACATAGGTGGGCAGGGAAGAAGGGATTTCATGGTCCGGGGGCGGGGCCCCACTCCCAGACCACTCGGCCGTCGACGACCGTCATCAGCACGCGACCTTGCAGCCGGCGGCCGTCGAAGGCCGAGTTTTTCGACTTCGAGAGCAGCAGGTTCGCGTCGATCACCCGGGGGGCGTCGATGTCGCAAAGGATAAGGTCGGCGGGCGCGCCCACCGCGAGACGCCCCGCCGGACTGCCGATCGCCCGGGCTGGCGCCAGAGTAACGGTCTCCAGAAGGCGCAGTAGCGGCGCCTGGCCCTCGTGCCAGAGCGTGAGTAGGGCGGGGAGCAGAGTCTCCAGGCCAATCGAGCCTGGGGTCGCCTCCTCGAAGGGCAGGCGCTTGTCCTCAGCCGGAGCCGGAGCGTGGCCGGAGACGACGATGTCCACCAGCCCGGAGACGACAGCGCTTACCAGGGCGCTTCGATCCGACTCCGCGCGCAGGGGCGGGGTGAGCTTCCAGAAGGTGCGATAGTCCCCGATGTCGAGCTCATTGAAGGTGAGGTGATTGATCGAGGCGCTTGCAATGACGGGGAGGCCGCGGTCCTTCGACCTGCGCAGGGTCTCGAGCGCGCCCTCGGCGCTCACCTGGTCGACCATCAACCGCGCGCCCGCCGGCGCGGTCAGTTCCAGCAGGGCGAGATCGCGCTCCAGCATGATGGTCTCGGCAGCTGGGGGTTCCGAGGGAAGCCCCATGCGGCCGGCGAACTCGCCCTCGCTCGCCGCCGCGCCGGCGGTCAACCAGGGATCAGCGGGGCGATGGGCGACCAGCACGCCGAGTCCCCCGGCATAGGCAAGGAGCCGCCGCATGACTCGCGAATCGACGATCGGGCGGTCGGCGTCGGTTACGAAGACGCAGCCGGCCTCGCGCATGAGGCCAATCTCAGCCAGGGCCTTGCCCTCGCATCCACGCGTCGCGGCTCCGGCGGGGTAGACGTGGACCAGTTCGATGTCGCGGGCGCGCCGCAGGATGAAGTCGGCCACCGAGGGCTCGTCCACCGGGGGATCGGTGTCCGGCATGAGCACAATCGAGGTCACGCCGCCGGCGGCGGCGGCGCGGGACGCGGATTTGAGCGTCTCCTTGGGCTCCGATCCGGGCTCGCCGGTCTTCACACGCAGGTCGATCAGCCCGGGACACAGCAGGGCGCCTGCGGCTTCGATCACCCGCGCGCCTTCCGGCAGGCCAGGGAGGGTGTCCCCCCGGCTGATGCGGGCGATGCATCCGTCGGCGGTGAGCAGACAGCCGGGACCGTCATAGCCGCTCTCGGGGTCGACAAGGCGCGCGCCGATAAAGGCGAGGGGCTGGGCGTTCATCGGTTGTCGAGCCGAGCGGCGAGGGCGGCGAGCACGGCCATGCGGACGGCCACGCCCATCTCCACCTGATCCTGCACCAGGCTCACCTGGAGGTCGTCGGCGACCTCGGAATCTATCTCCACGCCGCGATTCATCGGCCCGGGGTGCATGACACGAACCCCCGGGGCGGCCAGGGCGAGCTTTTCACGGTCGAGCCCCCAGAGTCGGAAGTATTCCCGGGTGGAGGGGACCAGGGCGCCCTGCATCCGCTCGAACTGCAGGCGCAGCATCATCACCACGTCCGCGCCGCGAATGCCGGCCTTCATGTCGTGCACGACCTCGACGCCCCAACGGGACGCCGCCGCTGGCATCAGTGTTGGCGGCCCGACCAGGCGGACGCGCGCGCCCATCATGGTGAGCAGGGCCACGTTGGAGCGGGCGACGCGGCTGTGCAGCACGTCCCCGCAGATCGCCACGGTCAGACCGTCGATGCGGCCGAAGGCGCGTCGCATGCTCAAGGCGTCCAGCAGCGCCTGGGAGGGGTGCTCATGCTGACCGTCGCCGGCGTTGACGACGCTGCAATCGACTTTCTGCGAGAGGAGAGATGCGGCGCCGGACGCCGAGTGCCGGATAATGAGGATATCCGGCTGCATGGCGTTGAGGGTCACCGCCGTGTCGACCAGCGTCTCTCCCTTGGAGATCGAGGACGAGCGCGGGCTCATATTGATCACATCCGCGCCCAGGCGCTTTCCCGCCAGCTCGAACGAGCTCTGGGTGCGGGTGGACGCCTCAAAGAACAGGTTGATCTGTGTGCGACCCTTGAGCAGGTCGATCTTCTTGCTGGCTTGGCGGTTCAGAGCGACAAAGCCCTCGGCCAGCTCCAGCAACTCCCCGACCCGCACGGGATCGAGGTCAGTCACTGAAAGGAAGTGGCGATGGGGGAACGGCTTCGCCCGCGCGCGAATCTCGTCCAATCCGGGGGCGGGGCTGACCATAAGCTCAGGTCTCTAGAGCGCGTTCCGCAAGAGTGGGAACTGGTTTTGCGACAAGAACGCGCTCAGACTCGCGAATCCAGAGCACGTTGATCCCGTTCAGGCGATTCCGCCTGAATGGGACGTGCTCTAGGCCGAAGGACGATTTCCTTCAAACCCGCCTGACCGAAGGCGATCCAGGGCGCCTTGCAGAATCCAGGCCGCAGCCATGGCGTCGACCAGTTCGGCGCGCCTGGCGCGGCTGCGATCGGCTTCGTCGATCAGGACGCGATTGACAGCGACGCTCGAAAGCCGCTCGTCCCAAAAAGCGATCGGCAGGTCCTGAAGGCGGAGCAGGTGGCGGGCGAACGCCCGGGCCGACTGGCACCGCGGTCCCTCCGTTCCGTCCATGTTCACGGGCAGCCCGATCACCAAGCCGGCCGCGCCCCGGCTGCCCATCAATTCGAACAGGCGGTCTACATCCGTTGTGAACTTGCGCCGCTCTATGAGCACCAGGGGAGAGGCGATCATCAGGGACACGTCCGACACCGAGACGCCAATCGTCCGCGTTCCCAGGTCGAGGCCCACGACTGGCGCGCGCGCCGGCAGGGCGGCGGGAAGATCCTTCAAATCGACGACGGCCATGTGCTGGAGCTAGGCGCGCGGGGGCATGAGCTTGTCAAAGGGGGATCGCGCGCCTAACCGGACGACCTTCTCGTCCGCCGTGCGCCGCCGCTTCCAAGGAGCGACCATGACCATCGACACCGCCACCGTGCGCAAGGTGGCCAAGCTCGCGAGGATCCGGGAAGAGGAGGCGCGCCTCGATTCGCTGGCCGCCGAGCTCAGCGGAATCATGAACTGGATCGACCAGCTCAACGAGGTGGATACCAACGGCGTCGAGCCGATGACCTCGGCGGTCGCGGCGCGCCTGCCCATGCGGGAGGATATTGTCACCGACGGCGGCGATCCCGACGAGATCCTTGCCAACGCCCCAGCCGCTCGAAACGGCTTCTTCGTCGTGCCCAAGGTAGTGGAATGAGCGATCTGACAGGCCTCACGCTCGAGGCGGCCCTCGATGACCTCAAGGCGCGCCGGGTCTCGGCGGTCGAGCTGACCCGCGCGCATCTGCAGGCGATCGAACACGCGCGCCCCCTCAACGCCTTCGTCCTCGAGACGGCCGAGCGGGCCTTGGAGATGGCGAGGATCAGCGACGAGCGTATCGCAGCGGGGACCGCCGGGCCGCTCGAAGGCGCGCCGATCGGGGTTAAGGATCTGTTCTGCACCCGCGGCGTGCGCTCGACGGCTGGCTCGCGGATCCTCGGGGAGTTCGTCCCGCCCTACGAGTCGACGGTCACCGAGCACCTGTGGAGGGACGGGGCGGTGATGCTGGGCAAGCTCAACATGGACGAGTTCGCCATGGGCTCCTCCAACGAGACCAGCGCCTTCGGCTCGGTGGTCAATCCGTGGCGCTCAAACGCCTCGAACCGACCCCTCACGCCCGGCGGCTCCTCCGGCGGCTCAGCCGCAGCTGTGGCGGCGGACATCGTCCTAGGCGCTACCGCCACTGACACGGGCGGGTCGATCCGCCAGCCGGCGTCCTTTACCGGGACGGTGGGGATCAAGCCGACCTACGGGCGCTGCTCTCGCTGGGGCGTCGTCGCCTTTGCTTCCTCGCTCGACCAGGCCGGCCCGATCGCCAAGACGGTTAAGGACGCCGCCCTGCTGCTGCGCTCGATGAGCGGTCACGATCCTAAGGATTCCACCAGCCTTCCCGTCGATGTGCCGGACTTCGCCGCGGCGGTCGGACGCTCGGTGAAGGGCCTGCGGATCGGCGTGCCCCGGGAATATCGCGTCGAGGGGATGCCGGCGGAGGTCGAAGAGCTGTGGCGGCGGGGAGTCGAGTGGCTGAAGGACGCCGGCTGCGAGATCGTCGACGTGTCCCTGCCGCACACGCGCTACGCCCTCCCGGCCTACTACATCATCGCGCCTGCCGAGGCCTCGTCCAACCTCGCTCGCTACGACGGCATGCGTTACGGCATCAGGGAAGACGGGGAATCCTTGAGTGACGTATACGAGGCGACGCGGGCGGAGGGTTTTGGTGAGGAGGTGAAGCGTCGGATTCTCATCGGCGCCTACGTCCTCTCAGCCGGCTACTACGACGCCTATTACCTCAAGGCGCAAAAGGTGCGCCGGCGCATCGCCGACGATTTCGACCGGGCCTTCGAGCGCGTGGACGCTCTTCTGACCCCGACCGCGCCGTCGGCAGCCTTTGGCCTGGGCGACAATGCCTCGGACCCGATCGCCATGTACCTCAATGACATCTTCACGGTGACGGTGAACCTGGCCGGCCTTCCGGCGATCAGCGTGCCAGGAGGGCTCGACGCCGGCGGACTCCCGCTTGGTCTGCAGTTGATTGGCCGGGCCCTGGACGAGGAGACGATCTTCTCCCTGGCCGGGGCCGTGGAGAAGGCGGCAGGGGTGACCGGTCGGCCCCAGGCCTGGTGGGCGGCCTGATCCGATGGCCGACTCGCCGACGCGCCGACAGGGCTTCTGGCTCACCGCCGGCGAGATCGTCGGCGTACTCGCCCTGGTCATCGCGGGCCTCAACTACTGGGAGGGTCGCCAGCAGCACCTTGAGCAGAACCGCCGCGAGCAGGTTTCGGCGCAGGCCGAGGCCGCCTTCGTGGCGGTGGGCCACGCGGACCAGGAGGGTCGGACCGTCGCCATTTCGCCGCTGAAGGAGACACAAGCGATCCAGACACAGCGCTATGTCTTCCCAAGCGACCTGTCGGCTTCGCCCCATGAGATCAGCGCGGCGCGGCCGCGGATAGATGTTGGCTGGATCACTCAGGGAGTGCGCGCGGCGCTTGAGTCCGCCCACGTAAAGGGCGGCGGGGAGGGCATGATCCCTGTGGCCATCGAGACGACGTACGTTGAAGAGGGCGACGAGCGGACTGACGTCTCGCTGTATCGAGTTGGCTATTCCTGGAAACCCAGGCTGTTTGGCGGTGAGCAGATCCGCCTGCAGGGTCTCGCCCTCGTACGCCGCGGCGTCTCAGGCGACTCTCGCAAGTTGGTGGACGCGCGTTGGGACGCTGAGCGACCCAAGCGCGCGTCCTGAACCTCAGGGCTTGGTGGCGGCGGCGCTGTCGAAGTCGGTCTGAATCGCCTTCAGCTTCGCATCGTCGAGCTGGGCTTCCGGATAGACCGAGATGGCGCGCAGGGTCATGTCCTTGATCTGGTCGAGGCCGGGATAACTCACCAGTTGGGGCATATCCTTCTGAAGCACGGCCTTGGCGGCGGGATTGGCCAACAAATCACCAATCGTCGTCGATTCCACGGACGGCGCGCCAGGAGCGGCAGGGATGGGGGCGCTCGCCGGCGCCGGAGCGGCGGCGGGTTGGGCGATAGCCTGGGAGGCGGTCGCCAGGACGAGGGCCGCGGCGCCCGCGCCAAGCGTCCTTAGAATGGATCCGGTCATTGAAAGTGCTCCTCCCCGCGGACAGAGGGTCCGCTTGCGCGGCGATTAGTGAGGGCGCCGGGAGGTGTTTGTCCAGGGGCGCTGCCGCGGTGTAGAAACCGCCCCATGAGCGACGCGTCGAAGCACATCGAAGGGGCCACCGGCCCGTGGGAAATCGTCCTGGGCCTGGAGGTCCACGCGCAGGTCGCTTCGAAAGCCAAGCTGTTCTCCGGCGCGGCGGTTGGGTTCGGCGGTGGGCCGAACAGCCAGGTGAGCCTCGTCGACGCCGCCATGCCGGGCATGCTCCCGGTGATCAACCAGCGCTGCGTGGAGCAGGCCGTGATCAGCGGACTTGGCCTCAAGGCCAAGATCAACTTCTGGTCGCGCTTCGACCGGAAGAACTACTTCTATCCCGATCTGCCCCAGGGCTATCAGATCAGCCAATACAAGGATCCGATCGTGGGTGAGGGCGCGATCGAAGTGGAGCGGGACGACGGTTCGACCTTCACCGTGCGCATCGAGCGCCTGCATCTGGAGCAGGATGCGGGCAAGTCGATCCACGATCTCGATCCGAACGCCACTCTGGTGGACCTCAACCGCGCCGGCACCGCCCTGATGGAGATCGTCTCCTATCCCGACATGCGCTGCTCGGAGGAGGCGGCGGCCTACGTCAAGAAGCTGCGCAGCATCTTGCGGTACCTGGGGACCTGCGACGGCGACATGGAGAAGGGCAACCTGCGCGCCGACGTGAACGTCTCGGTGCGACGCCCCGGCGAACCGCTCGGCACGCGCTGTGAGATCAAGAACGTCAATTCCTACCGCTACATCCAGCAGGCGATCGAGTACGAGGCCAGGCGCCAGATCGCCATCCTCGAGGACGGCGGGAGCATCCTGCAGGAGACCCGCCTGTTCGATCCAGGCCGGGGCGAGACCCGTTCCATGCGCTCCAAGGAAGAGGCGCATGACTATCGCTACTTCCCCGACCCGGATCTGTTGCCGCTCGAACTCGATCCCGCCTGGGTGGCTGAGATCCAGGCGGGCCTTCCGGAGCTGCCCGATGCAAAGCGCGCACGCCTCGTCAGTCAGTATGGGCTTTCAGCCTACGACGCCGGTGTCATCGCCATCGAGCGGGCCCGCGCCGATTACTTTGAGCGCGCGGCGCAGGGCCGAGACGCAAAGCTCACGGCTAACTGGGTGACCAATGGTCTGCTCGCCCGTCTTGCTGACGGTGGTCTGGAGATCGAGGAAAGTCCCATCTCGTCCGATGACCTTGCCGACTTGGTGCGGTTGCTGGAGGAGGAGGTAATCTCCTCCAAGATCGCGCGCGAGGTGTTCGAGCACATGTGGGCGGGTGAAGGAACGGCCGCGCAGATCGTCGAGGCGAGGGGACTTCGCCAGGTCAGCGACACCGGCGCGCTGGAGGCGCTGGTCGACCGCCTGATCGAGGCCAATCCCGGCCAGGCGGCTGCGGTGAAGGCCAAGCCGCAGGCGATCGGCTGGTTCGTCGGGCAGGTCATGCGGGAAACGGGCGGCAAGGCAAATCCGGGCTCAGTCAACGCTTTGCTCAGGGCAAAGCTTGGCGTCGACTAGCAGCTGACGCCGATTGTGCTTTTTCTGTCAATTGCTGCGATAATCAGCATCCGGCAATGAAATGCGACACCCAGCCGCTGCGGATTCATCACCCGTTCAGCATCTAAGGGCATAATATCTGCATCGTTCAGCGGCGGACCTCCTGAGCTGCCCGCGGACGTGATGAGGATGGCGTTGCGATGAACCAAGCGGTTCTCGAATCCCGGCTGCCTCCGCCCAGCTCCCGGCCCCGCGGGGAAGAGCTGTTCCGGCTCGGCCTCGCCCACGCGACAGGCCTGGGGGCGCCGGTGGATCTCATCTCGGCCCACGCCCTGTTCGATCTTGCCGCCCGGTTCGGTTCGCTCGAGGCAAAGATCTACCGGCGCGAAATCAGCGACGAGATGGATCCGGGCGATGTCGCTGAGGCGCAGCGGATCGCCCGGGAGTGGCTGGGTCGCCTGTAGGTCGCGCTCTGACGGACGCTCGCGCGCCCGCTCGGGGCCAATCGTCAGGCGTCGAGTTCGGGGACGAGATCGAAGTTGAGGATATGGGCGCCGCGCATGACACGGATCGGCGTGGCGCGCCCGGCAAGTTCGGCTGTCAGTCTCCGGTGAAGGTCGTCCACAGACCGCACGGGCGTGTCGACGAAATCCAGAATAACATCTCCTGCCAGGAGACCTGCCCGCGCCGCCGGGCTCTCGTCCTGGACCTCGCTCACCATCACGGCTGAAGCATCCCTGCGCAGGCGGGACGCAAGCCGGGCGTCCAGCACAGTGGTTTGGCCGCCCAGGCCAAGGCGCGCACGCCGGACCTTGCCGTCCCGCATGATCCGCGTCGTTACATCCACGACAGTGTCCGCGCCGATGGCGAAGCAGAGGCCCTGCGCGCGACCGACGATGGCGGTGTTAATGCCAATGACACGCCCATGCCCATCGGCCAGTGCGCCGCCCGAATTGCCGGGGTTCAGGGGAGCGTCGGTCTGTACGACGCTCTCGATCAAGCGGCCGCTTGGGGAGCGTAGGGTGCGGCCCAGCGCGCTCACGATGCCGGCTGTCACCGTCGCCTGGAAACCGAGCGGATTGCCGATTGCGATGGCGAGTTGGCCAACCTTGAGCCGGGACGACGAACCGAAGCTCGCGTGCGGCACGCCGCTGGCCTCGAGCCGTAGGACTGCGAGATCGGTGGCCGGATCGTCGCCCACCAGCCGCGCGGGCAGGCTGCTTCCATCCGTGAGCGAGGCGGTCAGCGCGGCCGCGCCGGACACAACGTGGCTGTTGGTGATCAGGTAGCCGTCCGGAGCGAAGATCACGCCCGAGCCGGCCCCTCCGCGGCCGTTCGCATCCCGCGCGGCGATGTGGACCACAGCGGGTCCGACCGTCTCGAAGGCATGGACAACTTGGGCGGAATAGGGATCGAGCGGCTCGTCCGGCCACTCGGCAGTGTCGTAGGCCATGGCCGCGCAAATGGGTGTTTCCAGCGGCGCTGCAACCCGGCCCGGCGAAACCCTCGCAATTGGATGTGCATTGCACAAGTTTTCGTGCTCGCCAGTCGGCGATGACGTGAATACGCGCCCCAATTGAGGGGCTTTGTGACTTTATTCCACCTGCGCAGCGATAGCCGAGGAGAATGACGACAATGTCCGATCCCGGAATGATGACGGAGATCTCCAGCAAGCCCGGCTTTCTGGCGGCGCTGGACCAGAGTGGCGGGTCGACGCCGTCCGCCCTCCGGACCTACGGAATTCCCGAAAACGCCTATAGCGGCGACGAGGAGATGTTCCGCCTGATGCACGAAATGCGCGTGCGTATCATCACCTCACCGGCCTTCAAGGGCGACGAGATCATCGGCGCGATCCTGTTCGAGAAGACCATGGACGGTGAAGCGGCGGGCAGGCCCGTTCCCACCTATCTGTGGGAAGGCAAGCGCGTCGTTCCATTCCTCAAGATCGATAAGGGCCTCGAGCCGGAGGCCGATGGCGTCAGCATGCTGAAGCCGATCCCCGATCTGGACGCGCTTCTGGCGCGGGCCGTGAAGCTCGGTATCTTCGGCACCAAGGAACGGTCGACCATTCATCTCGCCTCCAAGACGGGCATCGCAGCGATCGCCGCGCAACAGTTCGAAATCGGCAGACAAGTCCTGCGGCACGGGCTGATCCCGATCCTGGAGCCGGAAGTGCTGATCCAGAGCCCGAACAAGGCGGATGCGGAAGCCATCCTGCGCCAAGAGTTGTTAAAGGGCCTGGACACCCTCGGCGACGACCAGAAGGTGATGATCAAGCTGACCATCCCGGAGACGCCGGACCTCTACAGGCCATTGATTGACCATCCGCGCACGCTGCGGCTTGTCGCCTTGTCGGGCGGTTACGAACGCCACGATGCTTGCCGGCGGCTGGCGCGAAACCACGGCATGATCGCGAGTTTCTCGCGCGCCCTGGTTGGGGACCTGAAGCTCCAGATGAGCGACGCGGAGTTCAACGCCACCCTGGCCGGGGCCGTCGATGAGATCTACCAGGCCTCCACGGTCAAGACGTGAGGCGCTTCGCTGGATCAAGGCGGTCCTAGCGCGTGGTTTCCGCCTCGGCGATTCGCTGGACGGCGACATAGTCCGTCTTTCCGGATCCCAACACCGGGACGTCGATGGTGTGGACGATCCGGCGGGGCACGGAGAGCTCCGAAGCTCCTTGGCCGTGGGCATGGGCCACCAGCTTTCCGACTTCGGCCTCCTGGCAGTCTGTCACGAGGACAAGCCGCTCGCCCTTCTTGCCGTCTTGCAGCGCCACCACGGCGTGACGTCCGTCGGGCCAGACCGCGGCGGCCAGGGCCTCGGCGGCCGTGAGGGAGACCATCTCTCCGCCGACCTTGGCGAAGCGCTTCACTCTTCCGAGGATCGTCACCCAGCCGTCTGGACCGATTTCCACGACGTCACCGGTGTCATGCCACCCATCGACTGGAGGCTGCAGGTCACCGCGATCGCCGAGATAGCCCGCCATGACATTGGGACCGCGGACGAACAGTCGCCCGCCACGGGGGATGCCCGGGACAGGCTCGAGCCTGGCCTCGATTCCCGGAAGGAGGGCTCCGACGGTCCCGCGCCGATTGTCGTCGGGCTTGTTTACAGCAATGACGGGCGAAGCCTCGGTCGCGCCATAGCCCTCGAGGACCGGGATGGGGCCACAGCGCTCGGCGATCAGATCGTGGGTTTCGTCTCGCACCCGCTCAGCCCCGCTCACCATGAACTTGAGGCCGGACAGGTCGCCCGGGGCGGCGGCGCGCGCGTACTGGTTGAGGAAGGTGTCGGTGGTGAGGAGAATGCTCGCCTTCGAGTCGCGCACCAGCTCGGGGATCTGCTTGACGTGCAGCGGGCTGGGGTACTGGAAGGCCTTCAGCCCGCACAGGATCGGCAGCATCGCTCCCGCGGTCAGGCCGAAACAGTGAAACACTGGCAGGGGGTTGAAGAAGACCCAGTCCGGGTCGAGGTCGATATGGGCGGCGACCTGGGCGACGTTGGCCATGATGTTGGCATGGGTGAGAACCACGCCGCGTGGCGCGCCGAAACTGCCAGACGTGAAGAGGATCACCGCCCGATCGTCGGGCCGCGCTTTCGCCCTGAACTGTCGGGGCAGGAGGGAGGCGACGAGGGCGTAGATCTTATCGCCCGTTCCCACCGCGTTTCGCAGTTCCTCCAGGTAGGTGATCTGACAGCGCTCCTCGAGCGCATCGACGACGTCGTGAAGTTTGCCCTGCTCGATGAAGCGGCGGGAGGTGAACACGCGCGTGACCCCCGCCAGACGGACCGCGCCACGCAGGTTTCGCAGGCCCGCGGTGAAGTTGAGCATGGCCGGGATTCGGCCGGTCGCCGCGAGAGCGAAAAGTGTCACCACCGCGCCGGAGCTGGACGGGAGAAGGACCCCCACGGTCTCTCCAGGAGCGGTGATCTCCGCGATCTTGCGGCCCAGCGCGAAGCTGGCCCGCACCAGGCCGGTGTAGGTGAGGGGGCGGCGTTCCTGGTCTTCCAGGATCTGCTTGCCGCCGCCGTGCCGCGACGCGGCGTCGAGGAGGGCGTCGAACACGGTCGTTCTCGGCGCGACGAAGCCCGCGCTAGACGCCATGGCGACCCTCCCTTCGTTTGTCTCCAACGCCTCTTGCGGCCGTGCACTTGGCCTGTCCAGCGTTCGCCGCGCCGCACCTTTGCTTTGGTGAGACATTCTCACACGCTTGATCGTTGGCGTGTGAACGCCGATCTAGCGGTCCGTGGCGACGGTCATCGACAGAACGGCGGCGCGCGAGGCGCGACATCCCGAGAAGCGGGAGCGACCCGAATCGCCCCTCCTGCCTAAGCCGCCCTGGCTTCGGGTGCGCGCTCCCGGTTCGCCGGGCTGGGCCGCGACCCGCAAGATCGTCAAGGAACATGGCCTTGTCACGGTCTGCGAAGAGGCAGCCTGTCCCAATATCGGCGAGTGCTGGAGCGTCTCGCACGCCACGATGATGATCATGGGCGAGACCTGCACGCGGGCCTGCGCCTTCTGCAACGTCGCAACGGGACTTCCGGGGCCCTTGGATCCGACCGAGCCTGAGCGGGTGGCCGAAGCCGTCGCGCTCATGGGGCTCAAGCACGTGGTGATCACCTCGGTCGACCGAGATGACCTGGACGACGGCGGCGCGGCCCACTTCGCAGCAACCGTGCGGGCGATTCGCGCAGGGGCTCCTGCAGCGACCATCGAGATCCTGACGCCCGATTTCCTTCGCAAGCCGCTGTCGGCGGTCGAGGAAGTCATCGACTCGCGCCCGGACGTCTTCAATCACAACCTGGAAACAACGCCGCGGCTATATCTGTCGATCCGCCCTGGCGCCCGGTATTACCACTCGCTTCGGCTGCTGGAGCGCGTGAAGGAACGCGATCCGGAGATCTTTACCAAGTCAGGACTTATGGTCGGCCTTGGCGAGACCAAGACCGAGGTGATGCAGGTAATGGATGATATGCGGTCCGCTGGGGTCGACTTCATTACGATTGGCCAATACCTGCAGCCGACCCGCAAGCATGCGCCGATCGATCGCTTCGTTCCGCCAGAGGAATTCAAGGCGCTGGAGACGATTGCTCGGTCCAAGGGCTTCCTGATGGTTTCCGCCAGCCCGCTCACCAGGTCTTCGCATCACGCTGGCGAGGACTTCGAGCGCCTGCGCGCCGCCCGCGCCGCCGCGGCCTGACAATCAGAAGGCCGCCTTGCGCCACGGCATAACGAGACGCCTCGGCTACACCCCTCGCCAGCTCTTTGATCTGGTTGGGGATGTTGAGCGTTACCCGGCCTTTGTCCCCTGGGTCACCGACATGCGGACGTGGGGCCGTCGGGAATGCGCTCCAGGCGTGGTCGAGTTCGATGCGAAAGCAAAGGTGCGCTTCGCCATCATCCGCGAGCATTTCAGCACCCGCGTGCGGCTCGACGAGCCGAACCTCACGATCGACGCCAACCTGATCTCCGGCCCCTTCCGCCGCCTTGAGAACCATTGGCGGTTCACACCCATCGAAGGTGGTACGCAGCTTTCCTTCGCCATCGACTTCGAATTCGGCTCGCGGTTCCTCGAAAGCTTGCTCACAGCCAATTTCGAACGCGCCGTCGCACGGATCGTCGGCTGCTTCGAGGATCGCGCTCAAGCGCTGTACGGAAACAGGACCTAGGACATAGGACATAGGACCTAGGGGCGGGCAGGATGGGACTGCACTATCGGGATCTGGTCGCCTGGAAAAAGTCGATGATCCTAGCCCGAGAGGTCTATCGGCTAGCGCCGAACCTGCCGCGCGAGGAAACTTACGGTATGCGCTCGCAGCTGACGCGAGCAGCCGTATCGATACCTTCCAACATCGCAGAAGGCTGGACTCGCGAGACCGGCCGAGATCGAGCTCATTTCCTGGCGATTGCACACGGCTCAGTCGCCGAGACGGAGACCTTGCTGACGCTGTGCGGGAAATCGGCTGGTTTTCGGCCACCGACACCTAAACGCTTCATTCCCTGCTCTCCGAAGTCAGCAGGATCCTCGGCGCCCTTCGCCGCCAACTCCGGTCCCGCCTCAACTCCACCCCTAGGTCCTAAGTCCTAAGTCCTATGTCCTAACCTGCTATCTCAGCCGATCCCGCAGCATCTCCAGCGCCGTCTGCACTGCGGCCATCTGGACTTCCCAGCGGGTCTCCAGTTCGAAGAGCTCCTGGCGGTGATGCACCGACTGATTCGCCCGCGCGGTGGCGAAGTGGACAGTGCCGACAGGTTTCAATGGCGAGCCGCCCCCGGGCCCGGCAACGCCGGTGATTGAGACGGCGAGGTGGGCGTGGGAGTGCTCGAGCGCGCCCTCGGCCATCATCCTGGCCACCGGCTCGGAAACGGCCCCCAGGTCGGCGATGAAATCGCCCGACAGCCCAAGCTGCTCCTGCTTGGCGCGGTTGGTGTAGGCCACGAACCCCCGCTCGAAGACGTCCGAGGCGCCCGGGATGGAGCAGATCGCCCCCGCGACCAAGCCGCCGGTGCAGCTCTCGGCCGTGACAATGCGAAGGTGGCGCTCCCGGGCGTCGTCGATCACCAGGCGGGCGAGAGTCTCGATCTCGAGGGAGAACATCGGAGGTCCTTCTACAACGGCCTTGCCTTAGCGTTATAGTCGCGCAGGACCGAGGCAAACCAACATCGCCCGGCCGGGAGGTTCAAGGGGGCAGGCCATGGCGACGCTCCTTGCGGCGGCCGTTCAGCGCCAAGATCACGCGCGCTGGCTCTTTCCCGCGGCGGTGTTCGTCAGCGCCGGTCTTGTCTTCAGCCTCGAACCCCTGGTCGGCCGGCTGCTCCTTCCCGTACTCGGCGGCTCCCCGGCTGTTTGGAACGCCAGCCTCGCCTTCTTCCAGGCCGCTCTGCTCGCCGGCTACCTCTACGCCCATCTTCTGCAGCGAATTCGCTCGTTGCGGACCCAGGCCGTCGCACATCTGGCGATTCTCCTGGTCGCAGGTCTCGTCCTGCCGGTCAGGATCACCGGACTGCTCGGGCTCCCGGACGTGCGCGCGCCCGCGCCCTGGCTCATGGGCGTCCTTGCGCTTTCCATCGGTGCTCCTTTCGCGGCCCTGTCAGCCACTGCGCCGCTGTTGCAGGCCTGGTTCGCCAGATCGAATGGCCCCTCGGCGGGGCGCGTCTGGTCCCTGTATGCGGCGAGTAACCTCGGCAGCCTGGCGGCCCTGCTGGCCTATCCGGTCGTGATCGAACCAACCCTGGCTCTGCGCGACCAGGCGTCGGCCTGGACCGCCGGCTACGTTCTCTTCGCCATCATGGCGGCCGCCGTTGGACTTCGCTTGAGAGATGGCCACGGGGAGCGGCAGAAGACTTCGGCGGATGACGGGGCCGTTCCGTCCTGGCTCGATCGGGCCAGGTGGATCGGCTTGGCCGCCATTCCTTCAAGCCTCCTGGTCGGCGTGACCAGTTTTGTGAGCACGGACGTAGCCTCGGCGCCCTTTCTCTGGGTGATTCCACTGGCGCTCTATCTCCTGGCCTTCGTCCTGGCCTTTCAGGAGCGCCCTGCGGTCTCCCGCGAGCTGACGCTGGTCCTGAATGCAGTGACGCTGGTGGCCGCCTGCGCCCTGATCCATGTGCGCGTTGGCCTTTTCCTGCTCGGCTCCGCCCTCCACTTCGTCGCCTTCTTCTTTGCAGCGCTGGTCTGCGCCCAGGCGCTTGTGGCGCGCCGCCCTTCGCCAGGGCGTCTTACGGATTTCTACCTGTGCCTGGCGGCCGGAGGCGTCATTGGCGGCGGTTTCAATGCTTTCGCCGCCCCGCTGCTGTTCAGCACGGTCCTCGAGTACCCGGCCGTTCTGGCCATATCCGCACTTGCACGGCCATGGGGTGACGGCCGGCCGGGGCGCGGAACGTGGGGCGCGCTCGCCCTGTGCGCGGTCGCGGGGCTTGCGGCCGCCGAGTTCGGCCATCCGTTCGGGCTCGCACGGCATTGGCTGCACGCCTTGAGCGCGCTTCAAGCCGACCAGCTGGCGGCTGCGCTGATCTTGGCGGCGGCGGTCACGGCCCTCTTCCTGCAGGGGCGGGCGCTGCTGTTTTTCCTCGCCTGCACGGTTCTGGTATGCGCAGCCGGTCGGGCGGGCGACCGGGTGGACGTCACGCATACCTGGCGTGACTTTTTTGGCGTCCTTCGCGAGTCCCGACTATCCGTCCAGGCCCTGGGAGGGCCGGTGCGCATGCTGGCGAGCGGAACGATCCTGCATGGGGCAGAAGCGCTCAGCGCCCCCTTCCGCTGCCGGCCGATCGCCTACTACGCGCCCGCCACGCCGATTGGACAGGTGCTGGCGATCGAGCAGCGTAAGCCGGGCCTGGCGATCGGTGTCGTGGGACTGGGGGCGGGATCGATGGGCGCCTATGTTCGATCGAGCGACACCCTGCGGTTCTTCGAGATCGATCCCCTGGTGGCGCGCATCGCGACCGATCCGAGCCGCTTCTCCTACATCCCGGTCTGCGCGAAAGGCCGTGTGGGGATCACACTGGGCGATGGGCGTCTTTCGCTCGCCCACACCAGCGAGCGTTTCGATCTGCTGCTGATCGACGCCTTCTCATCCGACAGCATGCCGACACATCTGCTGACCGTCGAGGCGGTGCGCCTCTATCTCTCGCACCTGACGCCGGGCGGGCTCCTCCTTCTGCACCTGTCGAACCGCAACCTCGATCTCATGCGTCCGGCGCAGGCGGCCGTCCTCGCCGCAGGCGCGACGGCCCTGTTCCAGAAACATCTGCCGGATCCCGCCGCGCCCACACTCGCGGAGGCGCCGGAGGATGTCGTAATCGCGGCCCAGGATCCGCGCGCGCTCGCGCCCTTCGTCGTCGACGGCCGCTGGCGAAAAGCCGATCCCGGCGGCGTGCGCGCATGGACTGACGACCATATCGACGTCTTCGGCGCTCTCGCGCGGCGATTGGCCGCGCGGTGGAACGGGACGTCGGGATCCTAGTTCAGTACGGCTCTAGGCGGGCGTCTCCACCGCGGCGATCGCCTGGGCGGCTATGCCTTCTTCGCGGCCGGTGAAGCCCATGCCTTCGGTCGTGGTGGCCTTCACGCTCACGCGCTCCTCCGGAAGCCGCAGCAGTTCGGCGACGCGCGCACGCAGGGCCTCTCGGAGGGGTTTGATCTTCGGCCGCTCGCAAATCAGCGTGAGGTCGACATTGACGATCTGTCCACCCCGACGCCTCACCAGGTCCGCGGCGTGTTCGAGGAAGATGGATGAGGGCGCGCCCTTCCACTTTGGATCCGAAGGCGGGAAGTGGTCGCCGATATCGCCCTCGCCGATGGCCCCGAGGATTGCGTCCGTCAGGGCGTGCAGGCCCGCGTCGGCGTCGGAATGGCCGATAAGGCCATGGTCGTGAGGGATCTGAACCCCGCACAGCCAGACGCTGTCCCCCGGTCCAAAGCGGTGAGCGTCATATCCCATGCCGATGCGGGTGACCCGCATGCCGCCGGCGAGCGCCTCGGCCATCTCAAAATCCTCCGGATACGTAAGCTTCATCAGTCGAGGATCACCGGGCGTCAGGACCACACAGCCGCCGGCGCGCTCCACGACGCGCGCGTCGTCGGTGGGGGTCTCGTCTGCCGGCCAGGCCGAGTAGGCGCTCTCCAGGATCCGGCGGCGGAACGCCTGAGGCGTCTGAGCCCGCCACAGGCCGTCCCGCGTCGTGGTCGAGCTCGCCTGCGTCGGTCCACCCGCCCGCTTGAGCGTGTCGGCGACGGGCAGGGCAGGGACAGCGCCGTCCGCCTTGACCGCTGCCGCCGCGGCGGCGTGGACCACAGCGGAGGGAAGGAAAGGCCGGGCGGCGTCATGGATGAGGATCACCTCGTCCGGTCCGGCGCCACAGGCGGCGATGCCCGCCTGGACCGAGTCGTGACGGGCTGCGCCCCCAGGGATGGCTCGCCAGCGCGGCAGATCGGCGAAAGCTTCGGCCGCAAGCGTCTCGTCCCCTGCGGGGATGACGACTATCACCTCGCGCGCGCCCGCGGCCAGCAGCGCCTCGAGGGACCAGCGAACGACAGGCTTGCCGCCCAAGGGCCGCCACTGCTTGGCGCCGCCCGGACCGGCGCGCTGGCCGGATCCGGCGGCCACGATCACCGCGAAAAATGTCATGCCGCTCCATAATCGTACGGCGGGGCCGTCTCCAGTCTTTACGCCGCGCACGTTCGGCGCCTAAGGAGCGGGCGCCGCCACTGAGCAGAAAATGGGCATAGACTTCTCCACTGATTGGATTCAACGCCTTGGACGGGTGTGGCTCGCGCCGATGACCGGCGTGTCCGACTTGCCATACCGTCAGACCGCCGCCGCCCTTGGCGCGCGATATCAGGCCACGGAGATGGTGGCTTGCGAATCCCTGCTGGCTTCGAGACCCGACGTCGTGCGTCGCTCCGCCATCGGAGGCGAGTTGCCGGTGATGGTGGTGCAACTCGTCGGACACGATCCGCGTCTCGTCGCTCAGGCCGCCCGGCTCTCCGTGTCGGCGGGGGCGCAGATCATCGATCTCAACTTTGGCTGCCCGGCAAAATCCGTGACCGGCCAAGCCTGCGGCTCCGCCCTCATGCGCGAACCGGACAGGATCGAAGCCATCGTGGCCGCCGCCTGCGATGCCGTTGATGTTCCGGTGACGGTGAAGATGCGCCTTGGGTGGGACGGGGCGTCCCTCAACGCCGCGGAAGTGGCGCAAAGAGCCGTCGCTGTCGGCGCGAAGGCGGCGACGGTCCATGGCCGGACCCGGGCCCAATTCTACGATGGCGTCGCCGACTGGGCAGCCATTGCGCCTGTGTCGGCGGCCGCGAACGCGCCCGTGATCGCGAACGGCGACATCGCCGACGCCTCAACCGCCCAAGCCGCCCTGGGCCAGTCGCGAGCCCAGGCGGTGATGATCGGGCGCAGCGCGATCGGCCGTCCCTGGATCGCCCGCACATTGGAGGCGGCGCTCTCAGGCGTCTTGGAGCCCGAACCTGGCCGGGCCGAACGCCTGGCGATCGTCATCGAGCACTTGGGACGGAGCCTCGCTTTCTATGGCGAAGCGATGGGGTCACGAATCTTCCGCAAGCACCTGGCGGCCTATATCGAAGCCGCCCCCTGGCCGAGGGATCCGCAGACGCGCCGACAGGCGCGTGCGCGCATCTGCCGTCTTCCCGCGGGCGAGATCGAGGCCGCGCTGGGCGAGCTCTGGACACCGGCTTACGAAGTGCTGGCGGCATGACGTCGGGCCATCAGATGTCTGCCTCCGAGGCCGTGAAAGCTGCAGCCTTCGATGCGTGGCCAGAGGCGGCGATCATCATCGACGCGTGCGAGCGCGTCTGCGCCGCCAACGAGGCGGCCGAAGAGCTTCTTGGCCGCGCTCTTGGCGGGCGGGGCGGCCTGGCGGCGGCCATCCAGGAGGGCTCACCTCTGCGATCGCTTATCGGGCGCTGCATCGCTGAAGGCGCGGCGGTTCGGGCGCGCGAGATGGAGATCCTTACTCCTGGCCCTACGCGCATTGTCGCGGATGCTGCGGCGACGCCTCTCGGGGAAGGCCTGACTCTGGTCACCCTGCATGTGCGGCCACAGATCGGACCCGATCGGGCGGCGGACCAGCGCGGCCTGCAGTCGGTGATGGGGCTTGGCCAGATGCTTGCGCACGAGGTGAAGAACCCTCTCGCCGGTATCCGCGGCGCGGCGCAGCTCCTCCGGTCTGGGGCCAGCGCAGAGGACATCCCCCTGGCGCAGCTCATCGTCGACGAGACCGACAGGATCCGGCGGCTCGTAGATCGCATGGAGGCCTTGGCGGAGGACACTCCGCTCCAGGGGAGCGCGGTGAACATTCACCGGGTGCTCGATCGGGTCAGGGCGTTGGCGGCGAATGGCGTGGCCGATGGGCTCCTGCTCAAGGAGCACTACGATCCCTCCCTTCCGCCGGCATTGGGCGAAGAGGACCAGCTGATCCAGATCTTCCTTAACCTGACCAAGAACGCCGCCGAGGCGGCTCATGCGCGAGGGGACGGACGCGGGGAAGTCACCCTTTCAACGGCCTTCAGGCATGGCGTCCGAGTTCGCGGGCCGAATGGCGGGGCGTCCCGGGGCGCTCCCCTTGAAGTGAGGGTGATGGACAACGGCCCCGGCGTTCCAGAGCGGCTGCGCGAGCATCTTTTCGAGCCCTTCGTGACCACCAAGGCGGGGGGCGTCGGGCTTGGCCTCGCCCTGGTGGCCAAGCTGGTGGCCGCGCACGGCGGCCTCATCGATTTCGAGTCCGAGCCCGGGCGCACCGTATTTCGCGTCCTCTTGCCTGCGGCGCCCGCAACCATTCCCGCCGAGCCCGAGCCGGCGGGGGCCTGAAGGAGGCCATATGTCAGGTCCCACCCAGAAGATCCTGGTCGCCGACGATGACGCCTCGATACGCCTGGTGTTGTCGCAGGCCTTCTCGCGTCTCGGCTATGAGGTGCGGGCCACAGGCAACGCCGCGACACTGCTCAAGTGGGTGACCGACGGCGAGGGCGACCTGGTTATCACCGACGTGGTGATGCCGGACGAGAACGTCTTCGATGTGCTGCCTCGCATCCGCAAGCAGCGGCCCAAGCTGCCCGTCATCGTGATGAGCGCCCAGAACACCCTTCTGACCGCCATCGCCGCGGCTGAAGGCGGCGTATTCGAATACATCCCCAAACCGTTCGACCTCGACGACATGGCCCAGCTGGCGCGGCGCGCGCTGGAGCGTCCCACCGATCGCGAGGCGGCGAAAGCGCAGGCCCGCGCGGTCAGGGACGAGCGACTGCCCCTGATCGGTCGTTCCAACCCGATGCAGGAGGTGTATCGCACCATCGCCCGGCTCGTCGGCGCGGACCTCACGGTCCTGATCCAGGGAGAGTCCGGCGTCGGGAAGGAACTGGTTGCGCGCGCCCTGCATGACCTGGGGCGCCGCCGGGACGGCCGCTTCGTGGCGATCAGTCTGGCGGCCATCCCACGGGAGCGGGTCGACAGCGAGCTCTTCGGGCGGGGCGACGGCGAGGTCGGCCGCCTGGTGGAAGCCGACGGAGGAACCCTGTTCCTCGATGAAGTGGGGGACATGCCACTGGACGCCCAGACGCGTCTGCTGCGCGTGTTCGACGGCGCCGATCCTGGGACCAACCCCAAGACCGGCCGCAGGCCAAACGCCCGCGTCATCGCCGCCACAAACAGGGATCTGCGCGGCCTCGTCTCGCAAGGTCTGTTCCGGGAAGACCTGTTCTTCCGGCTCAATGTCGCGCCGATCCGGGTGCCTCCCTTGCGCGAACGTGCGGAAGACATTCCGGAGCTGGCTCGCGCCTTCCTGCTTCGCGCCAGCCGCGAGGGCCTCCCCTCCAAAACGATCGACCAGGGCGCGCTGGACCGGCTGAAGCGTCACGATTGGCCGGGCAATGTCCGGGAGCTGGAGAACCTGATCCGCCGCATCTGCGCACTTTACGGCGAGGAGAACATCAGCGCGCGGATTGTCGAACGGGAGCTCGCCGATCACGTACAGCCGCAAACCGCAGCGCAAGGCCCGGTCACCCTGTCAGCCCTCGTGGAGCGTAACCTGGCTTCTTACTTCGCCAGCCAGCCGGGCGGCCTTCCTCCCGCAGGTCTCTATGACCGGGTGCTGGCCGACATCGAGCGGCCGCTGTTTCAACTCACCCTGGGAGCCACCAAAGGCAACCAGATGAAGGCGGCGGAAATCCTCGGTCTAAACCGCAATACCCTGCGCAAACGACTGCAGGATCTGGGAATCGAAGCCAAGGCGAGGGCCTAGAGCCTCACGCGCCCGCGCGGACCAGATGCGAACGTTGAATCGGGCTCTACACTTTTGATTCCACAACAAATCATCCCGTTTCAGACCGTTCCGTCTGAACGGGATTTGCTCTGCTCGCCGCGGCTTGACGGACACAGGCGTGTTGCAATCGTGGCACACGGGCTTAGTCTTAGGCCATGACACAGAGCGTCGCCCCGGCGCGTCCGAGCGTGGAGCGACCCCCAGCTCACGGGACGATCGGCAATTCGCCCTGGAGCCGGGCGGCGGATTCCCGCGTCGTCATGGGGGCGGGATTCCTTCTCACCACCATCGTCACCCTGGTTGCCGTGGTCCTGGGCTCGTCGCCCGATGTGAGCGGTCCTCTGGGTCCGGCAAGTCCAGGCGTGTTAACCTTGCTTGGCCTCGGAGCCATCCTGCTTGGCGGGATGGGCGCCTTGCTCGGCTGGCGCCTTCTGCGTCTCGTTCTCGCGCAGGCCAGGGACGCAGGGGCGCGGCTTCATCTTCGCTTTGTCACCTTGTTCGCCATCGCCGCAGTCGCGCCAGCGGTGATCGTCGCACTGTTCTTTGGGGTTCTGGTCACGCGAGGCGTGGAGAGCTGGTTCAGCGCGCGTGTCCAGACCGTTGTTGAGAATTCGGCGACCGTGGCCAAGTCCTATATCGCCGAACAGACGGACTACATTGCCCGCCACGTCGGCAGTATGGCCCGCACCCTGAACCAGGCGGCGCCCAGCCTCGCCGATTCTCCCGTTGCGTATGGCCGTTTCCTGCGTGACCTCGCTGCCGAGGGGGGCTTCTCTGCCGCCTATGTGCTCGATCACGAGGGTCGCGTTCTGGCTCGCGCCGATCCCGCCGAAGGGACTCCCCCATACCTGGCGCCGCCGCCGGCTGCCTTTCACTTCGCGGACGAGGAGAACTTGTCGGACATCCAGGGCTTCGAATCTGCGGATCTGTTCCGAGCCCTCTATCGGCTGCGCAACTATCCTGACGCTTATCTCTACGTCGTGCGCCCGCTCGATCCGGGCATCTTCCGACACCTGCGGCAGACGGAAGCCTCGCTGGTCGCCTACCGTCAGGCCAAGCACCAGCGCGCTTTGATCCAGGCCGCGTTCGCGGCGACGTACCTTCAAACCGTACTTCTGGTCCTTGAGGGCGCGATCTGGCTAGGAATGTCGGCCGCCGACGGGATCGCCGCGCCTGTCGCGAAGCTGGTGCAGGCCGCCGGGCGCGTGGCCGCGGGCGACCTCACGGCGCGGGTGGACACGGACAAGGACCCCGAGGAGATCGCCGTCCTTTCGCGCGCCTTCAACCGGATGACGCTGGACCTGCGCGAACAGCAGGCGGCCCTCCGGACCGCCCACGTCGACGCAGAGCAGCGCCGCCTGTTCATGGAAGCCGTTCTCCTGGGCGTGAGCGCGGGTGTGATCGGTCTGGACCCGAGGGGCCGCATCTCGATCATGAATCCGCAGGCGGAGCGGCTGCTCGGCCTTGCCGCGACTCCCGAGCCGGGCGTGTCGCTGGCCGAGGTGGCGCCTGAGTTGCAGCGGGTGGCGGACGAAGCCACCCGACTGGCGGGCGAGGCGGAAGCCGACATCGAGGTGGCGCGCGGGTCAGATACGCGATTGCTCCGCGTGCGCGCGAGCCACGGCGCCGAACGCGTGGTCCTGACCTTCGACGACATCACCCGGGTTGTGGCCGCCCAGCGCAACGCGGCTTGGCGAGATGTCGCGCGACGGATTGCGCACGAGATCAAGAACCCTCTGACCCCGATCCAGCTCTCCGCGGAGCGGATCCGCCGCCGATATCGCGGAGAGATCTCGAGCGACACTGAGGTATTCGATCGCTGCGTCGAGACGATCGTGCGGCAGGTAGGGGATATCGGCCGAATGGTGGACGAATTCTCCGCCTTCGCGAGGATGCCGGCCCCAAAGTTCGGACACCACGACGTCGCCGAGTTGATCCGGCAGGCCGCCTTTGCTCAGAGGGTTGCCGATCCATCTGTCGCCGTAGAGGTGGAAGAGCCGCTCGAGGCGTGCGAAATCGTCTGCGACGGCCGGATCGTCGGCCAGGCCCTCACCAATGTCCTGAAGAACGCCGGCGAGGCGATCGCCGCGCGGCCCCAACCTGCCGCTCCAGGGCGTATCCGGGTCCGCCTGGTCAAGACCGCCAACGCGGTTGAGGCCCAGATCGAGGACAATGGCGTCGGCCTGCCCGAGAAAAACCGTGATCGCCTGACGGAACCCTACGTGACGACACGTGAGAAAGGTACGGGCCTCGGTCTCGCAATCGTCAAACGGATCCTGGAGGACCACGGCGGACGTCTCACTTTGGGCGACGCTGCGCCGGGACCGGGTGCGCGCATTTCGCTGCTCTTCCCTCTGAGTGAGATCGCAGCTGGGCGCACCCCCGACGTCGAGTGCAAGGTGGAAGCATGATCAGCGACATTCTGGTGGTGGACGACGAGGCGGACATCCGCGAGCTCGTCGCCGGCATCCTTGAGGACGACGGCTACGCCGTAAGGACCGCCCACAACGCCGAGGCGGCGCTGGTGGCGCTACGCGCCCGCAAGCCGGCCCTGTTGATCCTGGACATCTGGATGTCGGGGAATGGCATCGATGGGCTCGAGCTGCTCGACCGCGTGAAGAGTCTCGATCCCGACATCCCGGTGATCATGATTTCTGGCCACGGGACGATCGAGACGGCTGTCAGCTCCATCCGGCGAGGCGCGTACGACTTCATTGAGAAACCCTTCAAGTCCGACCGCCTGCTGGTCGTGGTGCAGCGGGCGCTGGAAGCGAGGGACCTGCGGCGGGAGAACCGTCACTTGCGCAACCAGGCGTTGGTGCCCGAAGGCCTGGTCGGCGCGTCGGCGGCGGCTCAGCACCTGCGCGCCATGATCGCGAAGGTCGCGCCGGCCAACAGCCGTGTGCTTATTTCGGGCCCGCCGGGCTCCGGCAAGGAAACGGCGGCTCGCCTGATCCATGCGGCGAGTCCGAGGGCCCGGAACGGCTTCGTGGCCATCAACGCGGCGGGTATGACCCCCGAGCGCATGGACCTGGAGCTCTTCGGCGAGGAGCCGTCCGCAAGCCGGCCCGGCTCGATCGGTGTCTTCGAACGCGCCCATGGCGGCACGCTCTACATCGACGAGATCGCCGAGATGCCCCGGGAGACCCAGAGCCGCATCCTGAGGGTGCTCGTGGAACAGCGCTTCCGCCGCGTGGGCGGCGATACGGACGTGCAAGTGGACGTGCGGGTGGTCTCGTCGACATCGCGGGACCTGCACGCGGAGATCGCCGCCGGTCGCCTGCGCGAGGACCTGTTCCATCGCCTGAACGTGGTGCCCCTGCACGTTCCCGGCCTCTCGGAGCGGCGCGAGGACATTCCGCTACTGATCGACTACTACATCGAACGGCTGAGCGCCGCGGCCGGTCTGACCCGGCGGAACCTCGCTCCGGATGCCTATGCAACCCTCCAGGTCCAGACCTGGCCGGGCAATGTGCGGCAGCTGCGCAATGTGGTGGAGCGGATCCTGATCCTGGCCGGCGGGGACCCCTCCCAGGCCATCGCCGCCGACATGCTCCCTCCGGAAGCCAGCGCCGCGCCGCCGACGGGGGGGCTTGGGGCGGAGCGCATCATCGCCCTGCCGCTGCGCGAGGCGCGCGAGCTGTTCGAACGCGAATACCTCGACGCCCAGATCATGCGGTTCGGCGGCAATATCTCGCGCACCGCGGCCTTCATCGGCATGGAGCGCTCGGCGCTACACAGGAAATTAAAATCTTTGGGCTTTTCTGGTTCTCGCCTCACCGAGGAGACTGCTGACTGATGGGGCGAATAGCCTATGTGAATGGACGGTACGCGCCGCACCCCGAAGCGTTCGTCCATATAGAAGACCGCGGCTTCCAGTTTGCCGACAGCGTCTATGAGGTCTGGGCGGTGTTCGCCGGTCGCCTGGCCGACGAGACGGGGCACTTCGAGCGACTGGCCCGCAGCCTCGGAGAACTGCGAATTCCCGTACCGATGAGCGAGGCGGCGCTGAAGACGATCATCCGGCGCGTCGTGCGGATGAACCGGATTTCCGATGGGCTCGCCTATCTCCAGGTGACGCGTGGGGTCGCGCCACGCGACCATCCGTTCCCGAATCCCGCCCCGCGTCCGACCGTGGTCGTGACCGCCAAGAGCGTGGACATGACGGCGAGCGAGGCGCGCGCCGCCCGCGGCGTGGCGGTGATCACGACCCCGGAAACGCGCTGGGCGCGGTGCGATATCAAGACAACGGGCCTGCTTCCCAACGTGCTGGCCAAGCAGGCGGCGCGCGAGGCTGGAGCGGTGGAGGCCTGGTTCGTCGACGAAATTGGCCTCATCACCGAGGGCGGCTCGAGCAATGCGTGGATCATCGACGCCGGGGGCGTGCTGCGCACGCGCGACATCCAATCGAACATCCTGCGTGGCGTCACGCGGCGCAGCTTGATCAGGGTCGCCCAGAACCTGGGCGTCGCTTTCGAGGAGCGCGCCTTCACCGTGGAAGAGGCGAAATCGGCGCGCGAGGCCTTTATCACGGGCGCGGGCAGCCTCGTCCTGCCCGTTATCCGCATCGATGAGACCCTGATCGGCGGCGGCTCGCCGGGGCCGGTGGCCAAGCGGCTGAGGGAACTCTATATCGAGGGGGCGCGGCGAGACGCCGCGTGAACGCGCCAGGGCGAGCTCCCTGATCGACCCGGCGCGACCACCATTGACCATTTGGGGGCGACGGCCCGTGACAACGACAGACAGACGACAAAGCCTGCAGGACGCCTTCCTCAACAGTGTCCGCCGCACCCGGACGCCCTTGACGATCTTCCTCGTGAACGGCGTGAAGCTGCAGGGGGTGGTGAGCTGGTTCGACAGTTTCTGTGTGCTGCTGCGCCGGGACGGTCAGGCCCAGCTCGTCTACAAGCACGCCATATCCACCATCATGCCGGCCGGGCCTGTGCAGCTCTACGAGCCGGCTCCTGAAGAAGGCGACGATTGAGCCAAATCGACCACCGCGCCCGCCCGCAGCGGGCGCTTGTCGTCCATCCCGCCCGCGGCGAGCGCAGCGCGAGCCGAACGCCATCCGAGCGCCTCACCGAGGCTGTCGGCCTTGCCGAAGCCCTCGACCTGCAGGTCGCCCACGCGCTCGTCTCACCGCTCAGAACGTTGTCGCCTGCGACCTTCTTCGGTTCGGGGCGCGTCAACGAAATTGGCGAGCTGTGCCGGACCTTCGAGATCGAGCTCGTGGTGGTCGACGACCACCTGGGCCCGGTGCAGCAGCGCAACCTCGAGAGGGCCTGGTCGGTCAAGGTCATCGACCGCACCGGGCTGATCCTGGAGATCTTCGGCCGTCGCGCCCGCACGGCCGAAGGTCGCTTGCAGGTCGAGTTGGCCCGCCTCGAATACGAGCGCTCGCGACTGGTTCGGACCTGGACCCACCTCGAACGGCAGCGCGGAGGTTTCGGCTTCCTGGGCGGTCCAGGGGAAACCCAGATCGAAGCCGACCGGCGCCTGCTCGTCGAACGGATCGTCAAGCTGAAGGCTGACCTGGCGGACGTTCGCCGGACGCGCGAGCTCCAGCGACGCGGACGCAAGCGAGTTCCTTATCCGATCGTCGCCCTGGTGGGGTACACGAACGCGGGCAAGTCGACGCTGTTCAACCGGCTCACCTCGGCTGAGGTGTTCGCCAAGTCGATGCTGTTCGCCACGCTCGATCCAACCCTCAGGCGGCTGCGCCTGCCGGGCGGCCGTGACGCCATCCTTTCGGATACGGTGGGATTCATCTCGGACCTGCCGCACGAGCTCGTGGAAGCATTTCGGGCCACGCTGGACGAGGTGCGAGAAGCTGACCTGGTGCTGCATGTCCGCGATATCTCCAGCGCGGACAGCGAAGCGCAACAACAGGATGTGGCGGTGGTGCTGGAGACCCTCGGCGTTGGCGAAGGCTCGGGGCGCCGTGTGCTGGAAGTCTGGAACAAGATCGACCTGGTTTCCTCAGGACGACGCGAGGAGCTGGCAGCGGACGCCCGCCGGCGTGGCGCCGTCCTCGTCTCAGCGGAGACTGGAGAGGGCCGCGAGACCTTGCTCTCGCGCATCGGCGAACTGCTCGACGCCTACCCCGAGAAGGCGTTCCATCTGACCGCGGACGACGGGGAGGGGCTCGCCTGGCTTTATCGCCACGGACGCGTCGTCGAGCGTCGTCAGACGGAGGAGGGGCTTGAGATCATCGCCCGCCTCGATCCGCAAGCGCTCCGCCGATTCGAGCAGATGCGCCCGGGACGCGTCTGGAGTCTCGCGGCGGAGTAAGGCGGGGCTTCAGCCGCTGACGAAGCGATAGCCGACCCTGGCTTCGGTCACGATCATCCTGGGCTGGGTGGCGTCAGCCTCCAGCTTCTGACGCAGGCGCTGGACGATGATCCGCAGGTACTGCACGTCCTCGACGTGCGAGCGGCCCCAGACCGCCGCCAGAAGCTGGCCGTGGGTCACTACTCGGCCTCCCGCCTCTGCAAGGGCGACCAGCACGTCATATTCGCGGGGCGTGAGGCGAACCGCCTCGCCGCTGCGGGTGACTATGCGGCGAACGAAGTCGATCTCCACGTCTCCCGCGTGCACGACGGGCGTCCCGGCCCCTCGCACAGCCTTGTTTCGCAGGCTCGCGCGGATGCGGGCAAGCAACTCCCCGACTCCGAACGGCTTTTCGACATAGTCGTCGGCGCCCTGGTCCAGGGCGTCGATCTTCTCGATCTCCTCGTCGCGAGCGGAGAGAATGATGATCGGCCCCTCGAAGAACCGTCGCGCACGCTCGAGAACGACCTTTCCGTCCATGTCGGGAAGACCAAGGTCGAGGACGAGTACGTCGGGCGGTCGTGTAGCGAGCGTCGCGAGACCGGCCTCGCCGGTGTCGGCGCGTAGCGGCACATAGCCGGCAGCCTCGAGCGCAGGGGCGAGGAACCGGTGGATCTGGGGTTCGTCGTCGACCACCAGGACCCTAGGATGGCTGGCCGACACCTCAGGCCGCCTCGGCGACGCCCGTACGGGGTTTGCGCAGACTGATCAGCACACGGGTGCCGTGATCGCCGTGGATGGGGCTCGCGGCTGCGATCCGGCCACCCATCGCTTCAACGAAGCCCTTCGAAATCGACAGGCCAAGTCCCACGCCCTTGCCCCGGTCGCTGGGCTGCTGAAGTCGCCGAAATTTATCGAACACCCGCTCCAGTTCGGCAGTCGGGATGCCCTTTCCGTCGTCTTCGATGCTGATCACCACGTTGGACCGATCCTCATAGGCGGCGACCTCAATGTCCGTACCATCGGGGCTGTAGGCGATCGCGTTTTCAAGGATATTGACCACCGACTGTTCCAGCAGGCCGGGATCGATGCGGATCATCGACAGTTCCGGAGGGAAGTCGCGCGCCATGCGACGGGACCCGAGGCGGCGTTCGACCCGCTGGATGGCCGCGCCCAGGACGTCCCGCACGTCTGTCCACTGCATCTTAGGGTCCAGAGCGCCGCCTTCGAGGCGGGTCATGTCGAGCAGGTCGCCGACGTAGCGATTAAGGCGATACGCTTCTTCCCGGATGCTTTCCAGCAGGTCGCGCCGCACCTCGGGCCTGAGACTGGGCTCATAGTCGAGGAGCGTCGTCGCGGAGCCCAGCACTGTCGAGAGAGGCGTCCGCAGGTCATGGCTGATCGAATTGAGCAAGGCCGCCCGGAGCTGATCGGAGCGCCGGAGCGTCTCGGTTTCGACGGTCGCGGTAGCGAGCTCCGCACGTTCGAGCGCTACCGCGCCTTGGTCGAGCAGGGACAGCAGCAGGCGTTCTTCCGCCGTATCCCCCGTCTTGAGCGGCGAATGGGTGACGCCCGCGACCCCCGCACGGCCCTGCAGGCCCTGGAGAGGCCAGAATGTCCATTCGAGCTGCGGGAGGGTGCCGGTCCCGGCTCCGGCGGCTTCGCCCTTCTCCCACGCCCAGCGCGCCGCGGTCATCGCCCCCGGACCCAGCGATTCAAGCGACGGCGAGCCGGCGGCCGCGCGCAGGTCGCCGTCGGTAGGAAGCAGCACCATGGCCGCCCCGCCGACCGTGGCGGCGGCCTGTTCGGCCAGAGCCTGTGCGGCGTCTGCTCGGGTGGACACGCTCGATAGGCGCCGGCTGGCGGCGAGCAGCGAGGCGACGACCGAGGCGCGTCGCGAGGCCATCCGCGCCTGATCGCGCACGCGGCCGGTGAGGAATCCGGTGGTGATCGCGACGGCGAAGAACACCGCAAAGGTGATGAGGTCAGCGAAATGACCGATCCTGAAGCTGAGGCGCGGTTCGAGGAAAAAGAAGTTGTAACTGACCGCGGCGAGAGACGCCGTGGCGAGGCCCGCCCCGAAGCCGAACACGCCACCGGCAATAAGGACGCTGGGCAGGAAGATCATGGCCAGGTTCGCATTGGCCATCCACCGGTCCGCCCCCGCTGCGATCACGGTGGAGAGCAACACCATCAGCGTGCCAGCGACGTATCCCCTCCAGTCGGGCCGCTGGCCAAGGCCGGGAGCGTGGCTGATCGGGTCGGGTTCACCGCTAGGCGCATCGGTGACGATGTGGAGGGCCGCGCCGGTGGTGTGGTCGAGCAGGGCGTGGGCCAGCGAACGCGAGAAGGATGCGCGCAATCCCCAAAGCCTGCTCCGGGACGGCGGGCGACGACCGATTACGATCTGAGTGATGTTGTTGCGCGCGGCGTACTCCAGAACGGTCTGCAGGAGATCGTCGCCTGTCACGGTAACGACGCGCCCACCGACCTGCTCGGCCAGTTTCAGGGCGTTGGCCGTGTGCTGCGACTGTGCCGCCGTGGGGGGGCGGTTGGGCCGCTCCACGTGAAGCACGGTCCAGGGCGCGTCCATCATCAAGTCCGACAGTCGGCGGCCGACACGGACAAGTGCGCCGCCGAACGGCTCGCCGCCGACCAGGACGAGGATCCGCTCTCCGGCGGCCCAGGGGCCCTCGATTCCCTGGCGCCGCATGTGGCCGATCAGTTCATCGTCGACCTTCTGGGCGGCGCGTCGCAGCGCCATCTCACGCAAGGCGGTCAGATTCTCGGGCTTGAAGAAGCGGTCAGACGCGAGGCGCGCGGTTTCGGGAACGTACACCTTGCCCGCCGCGAGCCGCTCCCGCAGTTCCTCGGGCGTGAGGTCGATCATCTCGATCTCGTCGGCCCGGGTCAGGGCCTGGTCGGGCACCGTCTCACGAACCCTCACGCCGGTGATCCGCCATACGACGTCGACCAGGCTCTCCAGATGCTGGACGTTCAGCGTCGTCCACACATCGATGCCCGCTGCGAGCAGTTCCTCGACATCCTGCCAGCGCTTGGGGTGACGCGATCCGGGCGCGTTGGAATGGGCGTATTCGTCGACGAGGAGCAGCCCGGGACGGCGGGCTAGGGCGGCGTCAATGTCGAATTCGAGCAGCGTGCGTCCGCGGTATTCGACAGGTTTGCGCGGCAGAGTCTCGAGGCCCTCGGTGAGGACTTCGGTCTCCTTGCGGCCGTGGGTCTCCACCACGCCGACGACGACGTCGACGCCCTCAGCCTTTCGCCGCAGCGCAGAGCTGAGCATCTCGAACGTCTTGCCGACGCCAGGCGCCATGCCCAGAAACACGCGCAGTTCCCCGCGATCCTCGCGCTTCACATTGGCGAGCAGGGCTTCGGGGTCTGGGCGTCTCGGATCGTCGGCGAGGGGCAACCTGGCTTCCGTCAGAACTTCTGCGAGCTACCGATATATACCCGCTCGCCGGGTCTGTACCGGTTGAGCCCCCCGTTCGCGCCGGTGTCCAACTGCAGCCGCCGTTTCACCTCAGGTGTGGGGGTCGAGCCCGCTACGGGGCGCCTGCCATGCGACTGGGACGCTGATCGGTCAGCGACCGTCGAGAGCAAGGTTCACCGCCAGGACATTGACGTAGGGCTGGCCGAGGAAACCGAGCGCCGGCTCGTGGGTGTGCCGCGCGATGACGGCCTGGACCGTTCCGAGCGGGAGGTTGCGTGCGCGGGCGATCCGAGGCGCCTGGAATGCGGCGTTCTCAGGCGAGACGTCTGGGTCGAGCCCGGAGCCGGACTGTGTGACCGCGTCGGCTGGTATGGCCGCGTTGGGGTTCTCAACCCTAAGGGCCGCGGCGTCCTTGGCGACCCGGTCCTTCAGCTTGGGATCCATCGGCCCGAGGTTGCTGGCGGATGAGTTGGTCGCGTCATACCCGCTGCCCGCCGAAGACCCGCGAGGATGCAGGTAGCCGGGACCGGCGAACGCCTGGGCGATCAGCTGTGAACCGACGATGCGGCCGCTGGCGATCCTGATGAGGCTTCCGTTGGCCTGATTGGGGAAGACGATCTGACTGATCCCGGTGATCGCCAAGGGGTAGAGCAGGCCGGTGAGCACCACGAAGAAGATGATGCTGACGATGCTTGCGCGCAGATGGGACAGCATGGCGAGCCCTTCAGGCGAGACGCAGGGTTGAGATGAGGATGTCTATGGCCTTGATCCCGACGAAGGGGGCGACGATGCCGCCCAGGCCGTAGATCAGCAGGTTCCGCGTCAACAACGCCTGGGCGCCGATCGGCCGGTACTTCACTCCCCTGAGGGCGAGCGGGATCAGGGCGACGATGATCAGCGCATTGAAGATCACCGCCGAAAGTATGGCGCTCTGTGGACTCGACAGACGCATCACGTTCAGCGCACCGAGAGCTGGGAGCGACACCACGAAGATGGCCGGAATGATGGCGAAGTACTTCGCGACGTCGTTGGCGATCGAGAAGGTGGTCAGGGCGCCGCGGGTGATCAACAGCTGCTTTCCGACCTCGACGATCTCGATGACCTTCGTCGGATCGCTGTCGAGATCGACCATGTTGCCGGCCTCACGTGCGGCCTGGGTGCCGGTCTGCATGGCGACTCCGACGTCAGCCTGGGCCAGGGCAGGGGCGTCGTTTGCGCCGTCGCCGCACATGGCGACCAGGCGGCCCTTGCCCTGCTCTTCACGGATCATCCGCAGCTTGTCTTCTGGAGTCGCCTCGGCGAGGAAGTCGTCGACCCCGGCTTCAGAGGCGATCGAGGCGGCGGTGATAGGGTTGTCGCCGGTGATCATCACCGTGCGGACGCCCATACGACGAAGGTCGGCGAAGCGTTCCTTCACACCCGGCTTCACGACGTCCTTCAGATGGATGACCCCGATCAGCCGCTCGCCCTCTGACACCGCGAGGGGCGTGCCGCCCGAGCGGGCAATGCGGTCGACCGCACTTTCCATCTCGCGCGCGAGGAAGGCGCGCTCCAGGTTCAGGTGGCGCAGGACCGCGTCGACTGCGCCCTTGCGCCAGCTCTGTCCGCCGGTCTCCAGCCCCGACAGGCGGGTGGTGGCGCTGAAGGGGATGACCGTCGAGCCGGCTGGCGCTTCCGCGGTCACGCCGTTCTCCCGCGCCAGTTCGACGATCGAGCGACCCTCGGGCGTTTCATCGGCGAGGGACGCCATCAGGGCCGCGCGCATTGCCGCTTGCGGCGCAACGCCGGGGGCCGGGATGACCTCGGTCGCCATGCGGTTGCCGAAGGTGATGGTGCCCGTCTTGTCGAGCAGGAGGGTGTCGACGTCGCCGGCCGCCTCGACCGCGCGACCGGAGGTGGCGAGAACATTGAACTTCAGCAGGCGGTCCATGCCGGCGATGCCGACGGCCGACAACAACCCGCCGATCGTGGTGGGGATCAGGCAGATGAACAGGGCGCCCAAAACGACGGGCTCGAGCTTCACGCCCGAATAGCGGCCAAGACCCACCAGGGTTACCACGACGATCAGGAAGACGAGGGTGAGGCCGGCCAGCAGGACTGCCAGGGCAATCTCGTTGGGCGTCTTGCGACGGTCCGCGCCCTCGACCATCGCGATCATGCGATCGAGGAAGCTGGAGCCAGCGCCGGCCGTCACGCGAACCTTTATCCAGTCAGAGACGACCGTGGTGCCGCCCGTCACGGCCGAGCGATCTCCGCCAGACTCGCGGATGACCGGGGCGCTCTCGCCGGTGATCGCAGCCTCGTTGACGCTGGCCACGCCCTCGATGATCTCGCCGTCGGCCGGGATCATGTCGCCAGCCTCGACCAGCACGACCTGGCCCGGAACCAGACTGCTGGCAGGGGAGGGGATGACGGTTCCCGCCGCCTCGTCGATGATCAGCTTGGCCTTGGTGTCGACGCGGGCGGCTCGCAGGCTGTCGGCGGCTGCCTTGCCGCGGCCCTCGGCGACGCTTTCAGCGAGATTTGCGAAGAGCACGGTAGCCCACAGCCACAGCGCCAACTGGAGCGGGAAGCCGAACGGCTCACCGGCGACGATCGCGGCGACCATTGAGGCGGTGGCCAGGGCGGCGACCACCTCCGTGGCGAGGATGACCGGATTGCCCGTGAGCTTGCGAGGATCGAGCTTGACGAACGCGTCACGCGCCGCGCGGCTGAGGATCCCCGACTCGGAACCGGAGGTGGCGATCATGGAGGGCATGGAAGACGCTCGCCTAAGCATTCAGCGGCCGATCGCGTGGAGCATCTGGAAATGCTCGACCACTGGGCCCAGGGCGAGGGGTGGGAAGTACTGAAGCCCCCCAAGGATAAGGATGACGCCGAGCAGCAGGCCCACGAACTGAAGGCCACTGGTCGGCAGGGTCCCGGCGGTGGGGGCAAGCTTCGGCTTCGCGACAACCGCCCCGGCCATTGCAAGGACGGGCACTGCGTAGGCGAACCGGCCCAACCCCATGGCGAGGGCGAGCGTGGTGTCCCACCAGGGCGTACTGGCGGTCAGTCCGGCGAAGGCTGAGCCGTTGTTCCCAACCGCGGAGGAGTAGGCGTAGAGGATCTCTGTCAGGCCGTGCGGTCCGGTCGTGGAGACCGTCTTGAGCGCGGCTGGCAGCACGGCGGCCACGGCGGCGAAGCCGAGAATGGACGCGGGCAGGATCAGGGTGGCGAGGACGGCGTACTTCACCTCGCGCGCCTCGATCTTCTTGCCGAGGTACTCGGGCGTCCGCCCGACCATCAGGCCGGCGACGAAGACGGCGATCACCGCCATCACCACGATTCCGTAGAGGCCGGATCCGACGCCGCCCGGCAGGATCTCGCCAAGCTTGATCATGAACAGGGCCATGCCGCCGCCGAGCGGTGTGAAGCTCTCAATGGCGGAATTGATGCCGCCATCCGAGGCGCCCGTCGTCATCGCCGTCCAGACAGCGGCGGACGGCGCGCCGAAGCGCACTTCCTTGCCTTCCATATTCGGAGTGGCGACCACGTGAGCGGCTTCGACAAGCGCCGGCGTGCGCAGTGTTTCGCTGGCGTAGATCGTCGACGCGGCGCCAGCGAGGATGATGACCATGGCCGCGACCAGGGCCCGCGCCTCCTTCCGCGCCAGGGCGACGATGCCGAACGCGACGACGCAACCGAAGCTGACGGCGTTCATCGCGACCTCTTCGATGAGGTTCGTCCAGGCGTTCGGGTTTTCGAACGGGTGCGCAGAATTGGCGTTGAAGAAGCCGCCCCCGTTGGTGCCCAGCTGCTTGATGATCTCCTGACTCGCCACCGGGCCCACCGAGATGCCTTGCTTGGCGCCTTCCAGGGTCACGGCGTCCACGTGCATGGCGAGCGTCTGGGGTATGCCCAAGCCGACCAGGACGATGGCGAAGACGATCGAGATCGGCAGGAGCACGTAGAGAGTCACGCGGGTCAGATCGACCCAGAAGTTGCCGATCTCCGAGCCCCGGTTGGCCGCGAAGGCCCGGGCGAGGGCGGCGGCCACGGCGATGCCGGAGGCGGCCGAAACAAAGTTCTGCACCGTCAGTCCGGCCATCTGCGAGAGGTTGGAGGCGGTCGACTCGCCGCCGTAGGACTGCCAGTTGGTGTTGGTGACGAAGCTGACGGCGGTGTTGAACGCCAGGTGCGGCGACATCCCTGCGAAATGCATCGGGTTGAGCGGCAGCACGCTCTGCAGCCGCAAGATGGCGTAAAGAACGAAGAAGCCGGCCGCATTGAAAGCCAGGAAGGCGGCCGTGTAGGTCATCCAGCCCTGGCCGCGATGCGGGTCGACGCCTGCCGCGCCATATAGGGCGCGCTCGACCGGCCGCAGGACGACGTCCAACCACGTTGATTGACCCTGCCAGACGCGGGCCATGTACACTCCGATCGGCCAACCGAGCGCAACGGTCAGGCCGATGGTGAAGGCGATCTCCGCCCACCCTTGAAAGTTCATGTTGGACGTCCCGTCAGAACTTATCTGGGCGCACCAGCGCCGTAACCATGTAGATCGCGACGCCTACCGCGGCGACGATGTAGAGGAGGTCCACGATCATGGCGTTACAGACGCCTCAGGAGCCGTGCATACACGCCAAAGGCTATGAACATGGCCCCGCCGAGAGCGAGATAAATCAGGTCGTCCACAGAGAGCCCCTTGTCAGAGGACCGGCTATCTAGACCGTACAGGCGTAAAGGTGCGCCGACACTCCACTGCTGGCTACATAAAACAGCCGTAAAAGGATTAGGCGTGCGAGGATCAGGAAGCGCCGCGCTCGTGCGCCTTGGCCCTGTCCCACAGCGCGTCCATCTCCTCCAGATTGGAGGCCTCGGGTGACGAGCCCGCCTCGGCCAGCGCCCGCTCAATGAAGCTGAAGCGCCGGACGAACTTGTCGTTGGTTTCGCGCAGGGCCGACTCAGGATCGACGTCCAGTTCGCGGGCAAGGTTTGCGCAGACGAACAGGACGTCGCCCAGCTCCTGGCGCGCCTTTTCGCGATCTCCGCGGTCCAGCTCGGCCTCGAGTTCGGCGACCTCCTCGTGGAGCTTGGCGACCACCTCACGGGCCGAGGGCCACACGAAGCCCACCCTTGCCGCGCGTCGCGACAGCTTGAGCGCGCGGGTGAGGGCGGGAAGGCCGACCGGCACTCCATCAAGGACGCTCGCCTGCGCCTTGGCCGAGCGCTCTCGAGCCTTGGTTTCCTCCCACGCCACGGTCTGTTCCTCGGCCGTGCGCACCTTGGCGTCGCCAAAGACATGGGGATGGCGGCGGATCATCTTGCCGATGATCGCTCTCGCCACGTCGTCGAAATCGAAGGCGCCGGCCTCGCTCGCCATCTGGGCGTGGAACACAACCTGGAAGAGCAGGTCGCCCAGTTCGTCGACCAGGTCCTGCATCGAGTCGCGGGAGATCGCGTCAGCGACCTCGTAGGCTTCTTCGATCGTGTAGGGGGCGATGGTCTCGAACGTCTGTTCGAGGTCCCACGGGCAGCCGCCGTCTGGATCGCGCAGCCGCCGCATGATCTCCAGCAGCTGCGCCATCGGCGCGGCGGCGGATACGGGCTCCGTCGTGGCGCTCACGAAGTCTTGTCTTCCGTGCAGCCCGCCTCGGCGAGGTCGCGCGCCGAAAGCAGCCGCCACCCTGCGGGATCGAGAATCTCGAGCGGCGAGAAGCGCGCCTTGTAGTCCATCTTACGGCTGCCGCGGACCCAGTAGCCCAGGTAGACATACGGAAGCCGCAGGGCCGACGCCTGCACCAGGTGGTCCAGGATCATGAACGAGCCGGGACTGGCCCTGGCTGTGGACGGATCGAAGAAGCTGTAGACCAGCGAAAGTCCGTCGCAGAGGCGGTCGACAAGCGCACAGGCGATCAACGCCCCTGGGCCGCCGTCGTCGGGCATGGTCCGGTATTCGACCAGATGGGTGCGCACCGCCGTGTCTTCGACCATGGCCACATAGTCGGACCAGGTCATGTCGGCCATGCCGCCTCCGGCGTGGCGCGAGACCAGGTAGCGACGCAGCAGGTCGAACTGTTCACGGGTGGCTTCCGCCTCGACGATATGGCGGCGCGACCCTGCGTTGCGCGAAAGGATCCGGCGCTCGGAGCGTGAGAAGACATAGTCGGCTACCGGGATGCGCGCCGAGACGCAGGCGGAACATCCTTCGCAGGCCGGACGATAGGCGATGTTCTGGGAGCGCCTGAAGCCGCCCTGGGTCAGGGAGTCATGGACGATCGGTCCGTCCAGCATGGGCAGATGGGCGAAGACCTTCCGTTCCTCACGCCCGGGCAGATACGGGCAAGGGGAGGGCGCTGTGAGAAAGAAGCGAAGCTGCCGCGTCGGGATATGCTGGGTCACGAATCGATCAGGCTCGACAGTTCTGGCGTCCCTGCCCTAACGCGCGGATTTGGGGCCAAGGCGCGCCCCAGCGCAAGATCGCGCCGCACGAGCTTCGACGGCGCCGATCGATCCAACACGATCGGGAAGGACTGGATATGAAAGTAGGTTTCATCGGTTTGGGCGTCATGGGCGGGCCAATGGCGGGACATCTCGCCGCGGCCGGCCACGACATGACGGTCTTCAACCGATCTGCCGAGAAGGCGCAGTCGTGGGCAAGGGGCCACAAGGGCGTCGCGATGCCTTCGGTGCGCGAAGCCGCCGACGGTCGCGAGCTCCTCGCCTTGTGCGTCGGCAATGACGACGACGTTCGCGGCGTGGTCGCTGAAGCGCTGGAGGTTCTGCCGGTGGGCGCTGTGCTTGTCGACCACACGACCACCTCGGCCAAGGTGGCGCGAGAAATGGCGTGCCGCGCCAAGGAAAAGGGTTGCACGTTCCTCGACGCCCCCGTTTCGGGAGGCGAGGCGGGAGCCAAGGCGGGGCAGTTGTCAATCATGATCGGCGGCGACGCCGCAGCGGTTGAGACGGCCCGGCCCGTGATCAGCGCCTACGCCAAGGCGATCGCGCACATGGGCGAAGCCGGCGCAGGGCAGCTCACCAAGATGGCCAACCAGATCTGCATCGCTGGCGTCGTCCAAGGCTTGGCTGAAGCGGTCGCGTTCGCGGGGCGCGCCGGCCTGGATCCGGCCAAGGTCTATGAGGCGATTTCCAAGGGCGCCGCGCAGTCGTGGCAGATGGACAACCGCTGGGCGACCATGGCGCGCGGCGAGTTCGAGTTCGGTTTTGCAGTGGACTGGATGCGAAAGGACCTGGGCCTCGTCCTCGACGAAGGGCGCTCCAACGGTTCGCGCCTGGAGGTCACGGCCCTGGTCGACCAGTTCTACGCCGAGGTGCAGGCCATGGGCGGCCGCCGCTGGGACACCTCCAGCCTTGCCGCGCGCCTGCGGCCCGGATCGCGCATGGAGGACTGAGCGGATCAGGCGCGGGCGCGGAACATCCAGCGCAGGGTCTCGGCGAAGAGGGCGCCGCCATGCCGCAGGGTGTGGCCGCCCGTCCCGAACTCGAAGCGAACGTCGTAGCCGGCGAACACCAGGGCGTCGGCCATGACCTGGTTGGCCATCGGCCAGTGGCCATAGACGTTGCGCCCGTCGTTCTCGCCGCTCTGGATGAAGACGCGGATCGGCTTGCGAGGCGTCGACCGCACCAGGAACGGATAATTGTGGCCCCCGTCGATGTTCACGTACGAGCCGCAGTGACTGATCACACCGCCGAATTGCCCGGGAAAGCGCCACGCCGCGGTGAAGGCGGCGATGCCGCCGCTGCTGATGCCGCAGACGACCCGTCCGGCGGGATCCTCGGTGAGCCGTAGCTCCTGCTCCGCCTCGACGAACGGGAGCAACTCCTCGATCAGGAAACGGCCGTAGTCGGGGGTGAGTGGGTCATATTCGCGGCGCCGCTGGTCGAAGTCGGGCTCGCTATCGTCGCGCAGGCTGCCTGGATTGACGAAAATCCCCACGACGGGCGGGATTTCGCCGCGCGCCACGAGGGTGTCGATCACCTGGCCGGCGCGCACTGCGCCCTTGCGTGAGAGATAGCCGACCCCGTCGTTGAAGACGATCAGGTTCGGCCGAGCGGTGCGATTCAGCCCCGCGGGCGTATGCACGAAAACGTCGCGTCGTGTGCCGGCGAAGATCCGACTTCCGGTCCAGCCGCGATGGACCGCGACGTCTCCGGGCGGGACCGTCTCGTCGGAGAAAGCCTCGGAGCAGGGGTGGTAGGGGGCGTCGCCCGCATGGTTCAGCGAGACATGGAAGTCTGCCGCGCCGCGCCCGTTCATCTCCAGTTCCGGCTGACGGTCGAGCGCCAGCTCGCGGTAGGTTTCGACGCTCATCGGCATCGGATGTGTCCCCCCATTCGGTGCGATTCAGGCGCCGAGCTTCCTTGCCGCCGCCGATGCGAAATAGGTGATCACGCCCGCACAGCCGGCGCGCTTGAAGGCGACGAGGCTCTCCATCATCGCGCGCTCGCCATCGAGCCAGCCATTCGCCGCCGCGGCCGTGAGCATCGAGTACTCGCCGCTGACCTGGAAGGCGAAGGTAGGCGCGCGGAAAGCCTCGACCACCCGGCGGGCGATGTCGAGGTAGGGAAGACCCGGCTTCACCATCACCATGTCCGCACCCTCGGCGAGATCAAGGGCCACCTCGCGCAGGGATTCGTCCCCGTTGCCCGGGTCCATCTGATAGGTCGCCTTGTCCGCCGGGTTTTCGACCGAGCCCGTCCCCAACTTTCCCGAGCCGATGGCCTCGCGATAGGGCCCGTAGAAGGCGGAAGAGTATTTGGCCGCATAGGACATGATGAGAGTATCCTGGAGACCTTCGCCCTCCAGCGCTCTTCGAAGGACGCCAACGCGGCCGTCCATCATGTCGGAGGGCGCAAGTATGTCGCACCCCGCTTTGGCCTGCATCAGGCCCTGTTCGACAAGGCGCTCGATCGTGGGGTCGTTGACAACCCGTCCGCCAACGATGAGGCCGTCGTGTCCGTGATCTGTGAAGGGATCTAGCGCCACATCGCACATGATTCCGACTTCGGGCGCAGCGTCCTTCATCGCCTTCACTGCCCGGGCGATCACGCCATTGGGGTCCGAGGCAAGGACGCCGGTGGCGTCTTTCCGCGCTCCATCGATGTGCGGAAAAACGGCGATGCAGGGGATTCCCAGATCGCGTGCTTCGCGGGCCGCCTTTGCCGCCTCGGTGACGGAAAGCCGTTCGACGCCCGGCATGGCGGCTACCGGGACTCGCCCTTCGCCTTCGTGGACGACCATGGCCCAGATCAGGTCCGATGGCGTCAGCACGTTCTCGCGCACGAGCCGGCGGGTCCAATCGGCTTGGCGCAGACGGCGAAGACGGGTGGCGGGGTATGGAGCGATCACCGGGGAGATCATCAAAAATGTCCTTGTCGCGGAGGGTGCGACGTTTGCTTCCGTGCGGATGATTGCCGCGCGGCGAGCGAGCCGCTAGCGTCCGCGCCTTCCGGCCGCAAGGCCAGTCTGGGGGCAAGGAAGCCGGATGGCGAGCGTTCCGCAAAGCAGCACAGGTCTGGGCCGAATTTTCCAGCGAAAGTCCGTCGCCCAGATCCAGTCGGAACTGGAACACGGCGAACTCAAGCGGTCCCTGGGGGCGCTGAACCTGATCCTGCTGGGAATCGGCTGCATCATCGGCACCGGCATCTTTGTGCTGACGGGCCTTGCAGCCGCCCAGTACTCTGGGCCCGCCATCACGGTTTCGTTCGTAATCACCGGTACGTTGTGCGCCTTCGTGGCGCTCTGCTACGCTGAATTGGCCTCGGCACTGCCGGTCTCTGGCTCGGCCTACTCCTATTCCTACGCCTCGATGGGCGAGATCGCCGCCTGGGTAATGGGGATTCTCCTGGTGCTGGAGTACGGCCTGTCGGCCTCAACGGTCGCCGTGGGCTGGTCGGGCTACGCGGTCAGCGTTCTGCAGGACTTCGGGATCAACGTGCCGCCGGCGCTGACCGCTGCGCCCGGCGTTCTCGTGAAGGACGCGGCAGGGCACGTGATCGCAACCGGGGTGATGAACCTTCCGGCCATCCTGATCATCGCGGCGGTAACCGCGCTGCTCGTCCGCGGCGTCTCCGAGTCGGCGACGGTCAACAACATCATTGTGGCGATCAAGCTGACGGTCGTCATCGCCTTCATCGCCATCGGCGTGAAGTACGTGAACCCGCACAACCTCACGCCCCTGATCCCTCCGCAGGTCCCGGCGCCGCCGCCCGGCACGCCGATGGACATGCCCCATCAAATTCTGCGCGCCCTGGGCCAGGTGTTCATGGGCGATTCGAATTCGAAGTACGGCGTGGGCGGGGTGATCACGGGCGCGGCGCGGATCTTCTTCGCCTATCTGGGCTTCGAGGCGGTTTCGACGGCGGGCGCGGAGTCGAAGAACCCGGCCAAGGACATGCCGATCGGCATCATCGGCGCCCTGGTGGTCTGCACCGTCCTCTACATCGCGACTTCGGCGGTTCTCGTGGGCATCGTGCCCTATCAGCAGCTCGACAATCCGGCGCCGATCGCCCTGGCGGTGGACCGGATCGGAATGCCCTGGTTCGCCTTCCTGGTGAAGATCGGGGCGATCGCAGGCCTGACCAGCGTCATGCTGGTGCTGCTCTATGGTCAGACCCGTATCTTCTACACGATGTCCCGCGACGGCCTTCTTCCCAAGGCTATGTCGGTCGTTCACCGCAAGTTCCGCACGCCGTGGATCAATACCATCATCGTGGGGATCATCGCCTGCAGCGCCGCCGGCTTCCGCAGCCTGGACGATCTGGCCGACCTTTCGAATGTGGGGTCGCTCGCCGCCTTCGCCCTCGTCTGCATCACGGTGATCTATCTGCGGTTCTCCAACCCCGACCTAGTCCGCCCGTTCCGCACGCCGCTCTATCCGCTGGTGCCGATCCTCGGCGCCGGCATGTGCCTGTTCCTGCTGAAGTCGATCCTCAACAAGCCCAAGACGGGACCGTTCTTCCTGGCCTATGTGGGAATCGGCATCCTCCTCTACTTCGTCTACGGCCTGTGGAATTCGAAGCTCAGCAAGGGCGTGATCGTGGAAGGCCACGAGGCCGTGCCCATGGAGCTGCCTCATACCGAGTGAGCGCGGGGGCCGCTTGAGCCCCGGCGTCGAGAACTTGGCCGCCAGCCTGCCGATCGCCGAGGCGCTGGCGCCCCTGGCGAACGCACTTTCTGAAAGGGCCTGCGTCGTGCTCGTCGCCCCGCCGGGCGCCGGCAAGACGACCGTCGTCCCGCTCGTCTTGATGAACGAGCCGTGGGTCCAGGGCCGCAAGCTGATCGTCCTGGAGCCCCGTCGCCTGGCCGCTCGGGCCGCGGCGGCGCGCATGGCGGCGACGCTCGGCGAGCCAGTCGGTGAGACGGTGGGCTATCGGGTCCGGCTGGAGACCCGCGTTTCGGCGCGCACCCGGATCGAGGTGGTCACCGAGGGCGTGTTCACCCGGATGATCCTGGACGATCCGGGCCTGGACGGGGTCGCCGCCGTCCTGTTCGACGAGTTCCACGAGCGCAGTCTGGACGCCGACCTGGGCCTCGCCTTCGCCTGCGACGCGCAACGGCTGCTGCGTGAGGACCTGCGGCTGCTGGTGATGTCCGCCACCCTCGACGGGGCGAGAATCGCCGCCCTGCTGGACGACGCGCCGGTGGTGGAGAGTCTGGGGCGCGCCTTCCCTGTGGAAACTCGCTATCTCGGGCGAGATCAGCGGGCGTCGATCGACGAGCAGATGGCCCGCGCGATAGGCCGGGCGATTGACGCGGAGGAGGGGGGCGTCCTCGCCTTCTTCCCCGGCCAGGGCGAGATCCTGCGGACCGCAGATCGGCTGAGAGACGCACTTGGCGCCCGGCCCGTGGACATCCACCCGCTGTATGGCGCGCTCGAGACCGGCGACCAGGACCTCGCCATCGCTCCCGCACCTCCCGGCCGGCGCAAGATCGTCCTCGCCACCTCCATCGCCCAGACCAGCCTGACGCTCGAGGACGTGCGCCTGGTCGTGGACAGCGGTTGGGCGCGGGTTCCCAGGTTCGACCCGGCCAGCGCCGTCACACGCCTCGCCACCGTGCGTGTGTCTCGCGCGACGGCGGATCAGAGGCGGGGTCGCGCCGGGCGCACCGCGCCGGGCGTCTGCTGGCGACTGTGGGACGAGGCGGAGACACGCGGCCTTCCCCCGTTCGACCGTCCAGAGATCCTCGAGGCGGATCTCTCGCGCTTGATGCTCGACGTCGCGCGGTGGGGCGCCTCGGACCTCGACTCGCTGGCGCTGCTCGATCGGCCGCCGGCAGGGGCGGTCGCCGAAGCGCGGCGACTGTTGCAGGGGCTGGGCGCGCTCGATGAAGCCGGTCGACTGACCCCTCATGGAGCGGCGTTGGCGCGCCTGCCGCTATCGCCGCGCCTCGCCAATCTCGTCCTGGCGGGCGGTCAGGCTGGGGCGGGCGAGCGGGCGGCTCTGCTGGCTGCGGTCCTGTCCGAGGGCCGGCGACGTGGTCGGGAGACGGAGATCGGCCATCTGGCCGACGCCCTGCGCCGGGACCGATCCCCTGCGGCGCGCGCCGTGGTCGCCCAGGCGGACCGCTGGGCGCGGCTGGCGCCAGCCGGGCAGGCGAATAGCACGCCGGACGACGGCCTCCTCCTGGCGCGGGCCTTTCCCGATCGCATCGGCCGCGCGCGTGGCGGGCCTGGGGAGTTCCAGCTAGCCTCAGGCCGCGGCGCCCGCCTGGAGCCTGCCGATCCGCTGGCGCGCGAGCCCTGGCTCGTCGCCGCTGAACTTGCCGGAGGCGGGGCGCACGACCGGATCGCCCTCGCCGCAAGACTGGACATCGAGGCCCTGCGCGCCTGGGCGCCGGACCTCTTCGCAACCGAGGATCGACTGGCTCAGAGCGCATCCGGGGCGCACCGGGCGCAGAGGATCGTCCGGCTCGGGGAGCTGGTGGTCCAGACGAGCGAGATTGCGGCTGACCCGGCCCTGGTGCGCCAGGCCCTGCTCGAGGAGGTGATGCGACAAGGCGTCTCGGTCCTGCCTTGGGGCGATGAGGCGCGCCGCCTTCGCGCGCGCGTCGGCTTTTTGCGGGGACGGGATGACGCGTGGCCAGACCTGTCGGACGAAGGTCTGAGCGTGCGGCTCGGCAACTGGCTCGCGCCCGTGCTGGAGGGGCGAGCGAACCTTGCCGCGCTTGGCGCAGCTGAGCTCGAGGCGGCGCTCAGGGGGCTCATTCCCTGGGACCTTGCCCGCCGTCTCGATGTCGATGCGCCATCGCGCTGGACCGCTCCGACCGGCCAAGCGCATCACATCGACTACGAGGCGGAGGGCGGCCCGCGCGTGCGCGTCCGGGTTCAGGAGCTGTTCGGTCTCAAGACCCATCCGACGGCTAACGGCGAACCCCTGGCCCTGGCCCTGCTTTCGCCGGCGCATCGCGAGATCCAAGTGACGCGCGACCTGCCGGGTTTCTGGTCCGGTTCATGGGCGGACGTCCGCAAGGATATGAGGGGCCGCTACCCAAAACATCCGTGGCCGGATGACCCGGCGAATGCGCCCCCAACGACGAGGGCCAAACCCAGGTCCGGTTAGGGCAAGGCGCCCGCCCAGGACAGAGCTGTTCGCAGGGTGAAAGCCAGGTTCTCGTGTTGCGGCCGCCAGTCGAGCGTGGCGCGCAGGCGTGTCGGGTCGGCGATGTAGCGGTCCGGATCGCCGGGCCGGCGTGCAGCCCTGCGCTTGTTCAGAGTCCGGCCCAGCACCTCCTCCAGCGCCGCCACGACCTCGAGCACTGTGTAGCCGCGGCCATAGCCGCAGTTGAGGACCACGCCTGGCCCTCCGTCGTCGAGGTATTTCAGGGCGGCCACGTGCGCATTGGCCAGGTCTGAGACGTGGATGTAGTCGCGCTCGCACGTCCCATCCCGCGTCGCATAGTCGTCGCCGAAGATCTCGAGGATCTCGCGCTTCCCCAGCGCCGTCTCTACCGCCAGCTTCACCAGGCCCGCCGCGTCGGGATTGCGCTGGCCCGTGCGCCCTGCGGGATCCGCGCCGGCCACGTTGAAGTAGCGCAGGCGGACGGGCCGGAAGGCGGGATGAGCGAAGGCGAGATCTTCGAGGACCTGCTCAGTCATGAGTTTCGACCAGCCATAAGGGCTGAACGGCCGTTTCGGCGTATCCTCGGGCGCAGGATTGATTTCGGGATTGCCGTAGACCGACGCGGTCGAGGAAAAGATGAACTTGTTCACGCCGGCTTCGATGCAGGTCTTGGAGAGAGCCAGCGAGGCGCAGGTGTTGTTCCGGTAGTATTTGGCCGGATCGGAGACGGATTCCGGCACCGAGATGCTGCCAGCAAAGTGCATCACCGCCTCGATCCGGTCCTCCTTCAGGATCCGTGAGACGAGGGCCGTGTCGGCGACATCGCCCTGGCGAAGCGGGACGCCTTCCGGAACTGCGGCGCGGAAGCCTGTGGAGAGATCGTCCAGGACCACGACATCGCGCCCGGCGTCGCGCAGGGCAAAGACGGCATGGCTGCCGATATAACCGGCGCCGCCGGTGACCAGGACCGCACTCACCGGGCCCCCCCGGCCGCGCGAACCTGTAGGCTGCCCGATCGGGCAGCCGAAATCGACGTCGTCATCCGCGGATCTTGTCCCTCGAATCCCCCGTACCATGGCCCAAGTGGCGGATCGCCAAGGTCAAGGCAAGCGGCCCTTAGGCCACAGGCCTGGTCAACACGGCCGCGCCAAGTAGCTCCTGGAGGAAGGGGGTGCGGGGGTAGGGGGTGTGCCGGTAGTGGGTGAAGCCCTCGGCGGCGCTCACTCCGAAGTCCCGGCCTCGCCGGCGCGCCTGGGCCTCCATGCCAGCGGTGAAGTCCGTCATCCCGTGTTGCTTCGCCAGCCAGGTCTTTTGGCTTTCGTGGGCCTCGAGCATCCCCCGTTTGAGGTCCATCAACCCAGAAACATCGACGGCGAAATCCGCCGACGCCGGCGTTCCGTCGCGATGCCGAAGGCCGATCGGGTCCATGAAGTAGAGATGCGGGATGGCCGAGAGGGGTTCGGCCTCGCCCGTGCGGTAGGCCGGAGCAGACGCGGCGAAACAGGCGTCTCGAACCAGTACGCTCGTGGCTTCGTGGTCCGGGTGATAGTCCACCGGCGCGGCTGTGATCACGATGTCGGGGCGGGCCCGGCGGATGATTTCGGTCGTGCGTCGACGGGAGGCGTCGTCGTTGAAGACCCCGAGATCCGGGAGACCCACGCAGCGATAGGACGCCCCGATCATCGCCGCCGCCGCCGCCGCCTCAGCCTGACGCACGGCGGCGGTCTCGGCCGGATTGACCGCGATCGTGCCGCACTCGCCGGCGGTCATGGTGACAATAGTGATGCGCGCGCCGCCGGCGGCGGCGATCGCCAATGCGCCCGAGGCGAGCGTCTCCACGTCGTCGGGATGGGCCTGCACGGCCAGGATTGAAGGCATGCGCCAGCCATGTGGCGCCGAAGACCGATAAGCAAGCGGCCGCGGCAGGTCGCGGCCCCGCAGGCCGCCAAATCAATTCTGCGGTGAAGTTCCGAAAAAATTCGAAATGCCCCCTGAAGGGCGTCGTGAGGCGTTAGAAGCCTTGAAACCGCGCAGTCTCGTCACTCAGTAAGGGTAAAGTATCGGAGTGCGTTATGAAGACACTGATCATCGCGGCGCTGGGCCTGGCGTCTATCGCTAGCTCCGCCTGGGCTCACGACGCCCTCAAGTCGGACACCACAGTGGTGGACGTAACGTACGACGCGTCGAGCGTTGCTACGCCGCGCGCCGCGCAGAACCTGCTCGCCCGGCTTGGCGACGCGGCCCTGGAGGCGTGCGGCGCCTATCCCGGGAGCGTCCGTGACTACCGCATGGCCGTGTCGCGGTCGGCTTGCTACCGCGACAAGCTCGACAAGGCCGTGGCGCAGGTCGACTCGCCGATGCTCTCGAAGGTCTATGACTCCGAGGGGCCGTTGATGGTGGTGGGGGGCAGTTGAGCCCTTCAGGGCGCCGTGACGGCATAGATCATGATGGCTGTGGCGACCGCCAGGTTGAGACTGTCGGCGCGCCCTTTCATCGGGATCTTCACGGTGAGGTCGCAGGCCGCGGCCAGGTCGGCTGACAGGCCGGCCTGCTCGTTGCCCATGAGCAGCAGGTTGGGGGATCGATAGGGAGACCGTCGGAAGTCGGCGGACGCTTCGAGGTGCGTTCCGATGACTGCGCCGGGCCAGTTCGCCCTCCAGGCCAGGAATTCGCGGGCGCTCGTCTCGGTGATCGGCGTGGCGAATATGGAGCCCATCGTGGCGCGCACCGCCTCGACCGAATAGGGGTCGCAGCACTCTCCCACGAGGATCACGCCTCCGCATCCCGCGGCGTCGGCTGTGCGCAGGATGGTCCCGAGGTTGCCGGGATCGCGCACGTTCTCCAGCGCCACCCAACAGGGGGCGGACGAGGGATCGAGCGCTTCAAGAGGCGTGAGGGTTTGTTCGAACACGCCAAGGACCATCTGCGGGTTCTCGCGGCGCGAGATTTTGGCAAGGATTGCCTCGCTCACCTCCAGGGTCTCCCGAGAGGCGGCGCTGGCCTTGCGCATGAGCGGATGACTGGCGACGGCGGGACCGTGAAGCAGCGTCACGGGCTGGCGGCCCTGGTCCACCGCCTCAATGACGCTGCGCAGGCCTTCGACGAGGAAGAGCCCACTTTCCGCCCGTGCGCGCCGCATGTGCAGGGCGCGAACGGCCTTGACCGTGGGGTTGGCCAGGGAGGTGATCGCCCGAGAACTCACGAGCGGCCCCAGCGCGCGAAGAAGGACAGGCCCATGCCACGTCCGCCGTCCGACTCCATCAGCGTCAATTCCCCCCAATCGATCCGGCCGCCTCGTCCCGCGAGAGCCTGAGCGAGGAGACTCGCCAGGGCGAGGCCGGAAAGTCGCTCCGAATAGGCGTTGAGGATCACGAAGTCGGCCTCGTCGGACAAAAGACCGGCGCAGCCCGCCAGGAGCGGCGGAAGGTCCTCATAGAGCCGCCAGACCTCACCGCCTGGTCCCCGGCCATACTTGGGCGGATCGAGGATGATCCCCTGGTACCGCGACCCGCGCCGCGCCTCCCGCCGCACATAGGCGCGTGCATCCTCACAGATCCACCGGAGGGGAGCCTGATCCAACCCGGAGAGGGCGGCGTTCTCGCGCGCCCAGCCCACCGCCTTTTTCGAAGCATCGACGTGCGTCACCCTTGCCCCCGCCGTCGCGGCGACAAGGCTTGCCACGCCGGTGTAGCCGAACAGGTTGAGGACACTGGGAGGGGAAGAAGCGACCTTCAGACGATCCGCCAGCCACGCCCAGTTCGAAGCCTGTTCGGGGAAGAGTCCGAGATGGCGGAAAGCGGTAAGGCGGGCGTGGAAGCTTACGCCGCGCCAGGTCATGGGCCACGACTCCGGCGTCTGGCTTCGCCGCCGCCAGCGACCCGCCTCCTCATCCTCGACGCCCTCGAAGACGGCGACCGCTTCATCCCACTCGGACGGCCGGGCCGGCTCCCAAAGACACTGCGCTTCCGGGCGCACGACAGTGACGGCGCCATATCTTTCGAGCTTTCGCCCGCCGCCGCTGTCGATCAGTTGGTAGTCGGCCCAGGGGTCCGGCCGCAGGGCGATCGGGGAGGGGGCGATGACCGGCTCGGTACGGCTCATCCGGGTCCGATAGCGTGATCGGTCGAGATGAGGAACAAGGACCACGGTATTGCGAGGGGAACCGCTTTAACGTCTAATCCCTGGGGGAGCTGGGAAAACGGTACGTGACGACGACGCTCAAAAGACCTCAACGTTCAGCGCGCAAGGCCAAGGGCTACGGTCACATGCGGCGCGCAGAGATCCTGAAGGCGGCCGAGCGGATCTTCGTGGCGGAAGGATACGAAGGCGCCACGATCCGGAAGATCGCGGACGAGGTGGGCGTCTCGTCTACCTGCCTGTACATGCACTTCCGCGACAAGGACCAGATGCTGCTGGAGATCTGCACGGCAGCCTTGGAAGAGCTTCTCGAGCTCAACCGGGAGATCGCCGGTCTTCCGCTCTCGCCCGTCGAGCGGGTGAGGATGTTATTGCGGGCTTATATCCAATTCGCACTGCGCAATCCCAATGCCTATCGCCTCATTTTCTGCTCGCCGATGTCCGCGGGTCCGGCGCAGAAGGCTGCGGCTGCGCACGAGCTGGGATCGGAATGCGCGGAACGCTTTGAGGGCATCGTGCGGGAAATCGCCGCTGAGGGCCGCCTGAAGGCGGGTGATCCTCAGACCGTGTATCGCGCGCTCTGGGCCGCCTGCCACGGTTTGGTGGCCCTGATGATCACTAAGCCATCGTTCGACTGGGCGCCGGCAGATGAGATGGCGCAGGTGCTGGTCGACGGTCTGCTGTTCGGCCTGATCGCGGACTGAGGTCTCGAGTCGGCTCACACGCGCCTGACAACCGGCGCCCTGGCGGGGGTCCTGTGGCTCAGTGACCGCCGCTAGGGTTCTGGGAGGCCAGGGTCGTCGCCGGCAGAGGAGACGCGACAGACGCCGGAGCGGTTGGGCCAACAACCTGATAGCCGTAGGCGCCCCGCCTAAGGTCCGCAGCGAGGGTGAGGGGCGCGTGACCGCCCCCCAGGCGCGCCCGATAGACCTCGGTCGCTTCGAGCACCCTCATCACGTAGTCGCGCGTCTCCGAGAAGGGGATGCATTCGATGAAGTCGAGCGGATCGGAGCCGCCGCTCCGGGGATCTCCGCACAGGCCGACCCACTGATTGGGCCGACCCGGACCAGCATTATATGCGGCGGCCGCCAGCACGTATGAACCGCTGAAGTCGTCCACCAGGTGGCCGAGATAAGTCGAGCCGACCCTCATGTTGAAATCCGGGTCGTCGAGCCGGCCCCAGCCCAGGCCATTGCGCCGCGCCACGATCTCCGCCGTTGCGGGCAGCAGCTGCATCATGCCGCGAGCCCCCGCGCCTGAACGGGCGTTGGGATCAAAGCTGCTTTCCTGGCGTGTGATCCCGAGCACCAATGCGGGCTCGACACCATAGGCGCCGCCCGCAGGCGGCAGCCGAACGGGGTAGCCTCGATCAGGAAGGATGAAGCCGCGCTTGGCCGCGTTGCGCACCACCCGCATAGCTATGGAAGGATCGCCTTCCGACATGGCGAGGTCGACAAGCTGGGCCTCGTCCACCGCGTCGGGAAGTGTTTCCGACAGGCCGCCGACGAAACTGTGGAAGCCATCCCTGTCGCCCATTTGCGCCAGGAGGCGCGCCGCCTTCACGGCGTCGCGAGCTTCAAACGCCGCACGGTCTGCGGACGTTATGACAGGATCATGCCCAAGCACGATCTCAGTCGCCCCAGCGCGGGCGGCGGCCAATTGCCCATAGAACGTGGTCTGGTAGCGCCCGGCCTGGGCGTAAAAAAGCTGGGCGCCCACCGGGTCGCCTTGGGCGTCAGCCGCTCGTCCGCGCCAGAACAAGGCCCGAGCCTGGGTGATCGGAGATTTGCTGAGGGCCTGAAGAGCGGCGAAATGCCCGTCGGCGAGATGCGGATTCTTGAGCCGCGTCAGCGCAATCCACCCCGCGTAGAATTGGGCCTCTTCGGCGGCGAGCCCGGAACTCAGGCCCGAATGGTCAGCGGCGGCGTAGGCGCGGACCGGATCACCCGCCTGCAGAGCCTGCACCACGAGGGAACCGTGTCGCCAGAGCTTCTCGGCCGCGCCTTCGTAGGGAAGGCTCTCGGGCATGTAGGCTACGAGGTTGAGGGCGTCCGCGACGTTGCCGTGCGCCTGATCGGCCATCAGTCGCTCAAAGATCACCCCGGGGCTGGTCTGATCGGCCGGCGGAAGCGCAGCGACGAGGGCGCCGGCGTTGGGGTCGCCACGACGCAGCGCGAGCCGCGCCTGAGCGACAGCCTGTCGGTCAGGAGGTAGGCGGGCGATAAGGTCGATCGGGGCGGCGTCGTGTGTCCCGTACAGCAGGTAGTCCGTCCGCGCCCACATATCCGCTGGGGTCAGCATGTCCGGGAACTGAGCGAGCATCGCCGCCTGGACAGACTCGTCGAAGGGCATGCTGCGCCAGGCGTGACGGATCACAGCCGCCGCTGCGCTGGTCTGGCCGTCCGCGCGCAGGGCCCTGGCGAGTGACATAGCCCCTTGTGGCGTGATCGGCTGAACCTCACCGAACCAGGCGATGAGCGCCTTGGGGCTCATCCCGGACTGGTCGAGAAGTTTTTCGGCGGCCATCTCTCGGCGGGAAGGCCTTGGCCAGTCGGCCAGTTCGCGGCGCGCTTCGTCCGCCTGCGCCCACGTCATGGTGTCGGGCGCTGCGTCGGCGAGGGCCCAAAGAGCGACCTTCCGCGCGAGAGGGTCGCTCGTCGAAGCGATAATCGACTGCATGCGCGAGCCGTCTCCGGACCGAGCAGCCGACAGTGCAACCGACACCGACTGCATGTCGTTGAGCTGCTGGTACGGGACGACCGGCTGGGCCGTATCGCTCGTGAGGCCTTGTGCGGCGGCGAACCCGCCCATAGCGAGGGCGACGGTAAGCGCCAGGGTGGTCCGCGACAGGTTCGCAGCCAAGTTTCGACCCTCGTGCCCGCTCCGCCGACGCAAAAGGCGATGCGACTCGGCGCGCCTGGATTGCGGAGCCCCCGCAGACACCACTATTGTCCCGGCCCCACTCCGGATCGCAACTCCTCGCGGTCGCATCACAAGCATTTGTCTTCCATGACCGCAAATCGTTTCGAAGGCGTGTTCACCGCGCTGGTTACGCCGTTTTCTGACACCGGAGTCGACGAAGCCGCCTTTTCCCGCCTCGTGGAGCGACAAATCGCGGGGGGCGTCCACGGCCTCGTTCCGGTCGGCACGACCGGGGAGACTTCCACGCTCAGCCACGAGGAACACAAGCGCGTCGTCAGCCTTTGCGTCGAGGTGACCAAGGGACGCGTGCCTGTCATCGCCGGCGCCGGCTCGAACTCGACCGCTGAGGCCGTAGAGTTTGTTCGCCACGCCGAGGAGGCGGGGGCCGACGCCGTGCTCGTGGTGACGCCCTACTACAATCGGCCGAGCCAGGAAGGCCTGTTCCGCCACTATGAGGCCGTGGCGCGGGCGACGGAGCTGCCGGTGTTCGTCTACAACGTCCCCTCTCGGACGAGCGTCGACATCAGCAACGCCACCTTGGCGCGCCTCTCCAGGATCCCGAATATCGCGGGGGTGAAAGACGCCACGGGCGATCTGTCGCGGCCGAGCCTGCAGCGGCTCGACTGCGGAGAGGGCTGGATCATGCTCTCCGGGGACGACCCCACCGCGCTGGGCTATGTCGCCCACGGTGGACACGGCTGCATCTCCGTCACGTCCAACATTGCCCCCGGGGCCTGCGCCAAGCTGCTGGAAGCGGCGATCAAGGGCGATCTGGCGGAGGCGCGGCGGCTTCAGGACCGCCTCATCCGTCTGCACAAAGCCCTGTTCCTTGACGCCTCTCCATCGCCGACCAAGTTCGCCCTGGCGCGTCTTGGCCTCTGCCGCGAGGACACCCGCCTTCCCATCGCGCCCTGCGATCCAGCGCGTCACGCAGAGATCGTGGAAGCGATGGAGCTGGCCGGCGTATCGCCATGAGCGGAAAGCTCATCGCCGAGAATCGGCGGGCCCGGTTCGACTACTTTCTCGAGGAGAAGTTCGAGGCGGGGATTTCGCTCACCGGCTCTGAGGTGAAGTCCCTGCGGCAGGGCAAGGCGAATATCGCCGAGTCGTACGCTTCGGCGGACGGGTCTCAGATCACGCTCGTCAACGCCTACATCCCCGAATACGGGCCGGCCAACCGGTTCAACCACGAACCGCGCCGCCCCCGGCGTCTGCTTCTGCATCGCAAGGAGATCAACCGGCTGCTCGGCGCGGTCCAGCGAGAGGGCCGGACCCTGATCCCGGTGCGCCTGTACTGGAACGACAAGGGCCTTGCGAAGCTCGAGCTGGCTCTCGCCAAGGGCAAGAGCGCGCCCGACAAACGCCAGACCGTCGCTGATCGGGACTGGAAGCGAGAGCAGGGCCGCCTGCTGCGCGAAAAGGGCTGACGCGCGTCCGCATCCGGCGTCTTGGGCCGCAGCAAGGCCGCGCTATGCTGCCGGTCAAACAAGATGACGGAGGACGCGAGGCGATGCTCAAGGGGACCAAGGTGGTGGAGTTCTCCACCTGGGTGGCGGGACCCAGCGCGGCCATGATCATGGCTGACTGGGGGGCGGACGTGATCAAGATCGAGGGGCGAGAGGGGGATCCCGTGCGCAACCTCTTCGCGCTGCGCGAGGATTGGACCTCGAACCCAGTGTTCGAGCTGGAGAACCGCGGAAAGCGCGGCGTGGTGCTCGACATCTCCAAACCCGAAGGGCGCGAAGCCCTGCTGCGTATCCTGGAAGGCGCGGACATCTTCATCACGAATCTGCGGCCAGGCTCTCTGCGTCGCGCGGGCCTGGACTACGAGGCCGTGCGCCAGCGTCTGCCGGGGCTCGTGTATGTGAGCGTCTCCGGGTACGGCCTCGAGGGCGCCGAAGTCGACCTGCCGGCGTTCGACATCGCGGCCTTGTGGACGCGCTCGGGCGTGGCGGGCGCGACGATCCCCGACGGGGTGGATCCCTTCCCGTGCCGTCCGGGGATGGGTGATTCCATCTGCGCCCTGGCGACGGTTTCGTCGGCCCTGGCCGCCCTTCTCGAGCGCCAGTCGACGGGGAAGGGGAGGCTCGTGGAAACCTCCCTTATGCGCACGGGCGCCTACGCCATCGGCTGGGACCTCTCAATCCAGCTTCGCTATGGCGAGCATAACCGTTCGCTGCCGCGTCATCGCACGCAGAGCCCTGTAGCGAACTATTTCCAGAGCGCCGACGGGCGCTGGATTTCGATCAGCGTCCGCGCCCCCCGCGACTGGCCCGCCGTCGCGGCCGCGGCCGGGAAGCCGCACCTGGTCGATGACGCACGCTTCGCCACACCGGCCGATCGCGTCGCCAATGCTTCGCACCTGCTTGCGGAACTGGACGAGGCCTTCGCCGCCATGACCCGAGAGGAAATGGGGCGGCGCCTCACCGAGCACGACCTGATCTGGGCGCCCCTGCAATCCCTCGCCGAGTTGGCAGACGACCCCCAGGCGCATGCCGCCGGCTGCTTCGTGGAAGTGGAGGACCGTCTGGGCGAGCGCTACCTCGCCCCGATGTCTCCCGCGCGTTTCCCCGGCGCGGCCCACGGCCCGAGCCGTCCGGCGCCGCCGCTGGGCGGTCATACCCGCGAGGTGTTGAGGGAAGCTGGTTATGGCCCGGATGCAATCGAAGCGCTCATCGAAACGGGCGCGGCGAGCGGCTGAGGTGGCCGGGAACACACGGAGCGCCGGCGTCCTCGCCGGCTCTTCCTCTTCGGCGCCGCCTCGCCAGCGTCGAGGCCGTTTGCCGGCGAGGGCGCCGGCGCTCTGGGATAAATCGTCAGGGCGAGATGATCCCCCGGGCCCGCTCGAAGATCGCGTGGAACATGGGCTCGGTGAGGCGGCCGGTGTTCGTGTTCAGGCGGGAGCAGTGGTAGCTGTTGATCAGCACGTACGGACCGACGGCGGTCTCGGCGGCGTGGCCGCCGGCTCCGGATGATGCGGGCCGGCCGAGGGCGCGCAGGACGTTTCGTCGGGCGACATCACCCAGGGTGACCAGCACGCGAAGACGGGGCAGGGCGGCGATGCGCGCGGAGAGAAACGGCCGGCAGGCGCTCTCTTCGGCCGGGAGGGGCCGGTTGCCCGGAGGTGCGCAGCGGACCGCGTTGGTGATCATGCAGTCCACGAGCTCCAACCCGTCGTCCGGTCGCGCGGCGTAGCTGCCGTGCGCAAAGCCGAACCTGATCAGGGTCTCATAGAGAAGCACGCCGGCGTAATCGCCAGTGAAGGGGCGTCCGGTCCGGTTTGCGCCAGTACGCCCGGGGGCCAGCCCAACCACCAGCAGGCGCGCGTCCGGATCTCCAAACGAGGGAGCGGGGCCATTAAACCAATCCGGGTGCGCCGAGCGGTTCTCGGCCCGGTAGTCGGCGAGGCGGGGACAGATCGGGCAGTCGCGAGGCGGCTCGGTGGTCGTCACACAGGAGCGCCCGAATTCTCCTGCAGGAAGCGGGGCAGGCGATCGCGCGGAGGCCGGCCGATGATGTCCGAAAGATCGGCCAGATCGACGAACGAATCAGCCTGGCGGCGCAGCTCGTCGCCGGCCATCGGCGGCTGCGACTTGATGGTGGAGACAACGGTGGCGCGCACGCCCTTTCGCTGGATCGCGGCCACCGCGGGAGCGAAGTCGCTGTCCCCAGAGAACAGAACCGCGTGATCGAGGCGTGGCGCCAGCTCGAGCATATCCACGGCCATTTCGATGTGCATGTCGCCACGCCAGCGCTTGCGGCCCTCGCGGTCGATATATTCCTTGGCCGGCTTGGTCACCAGCGCGAAGCCGTTGTAGTCGAGCCAGTCGACGAGCGGCCTGATCGGCGAATACTCCTGATCCTCCACCAGGGTGGTGTAGTAGTAGGCGCGGGTAAGCAGGCCGCGCTTACGAAATTCCTCGAGCAGGCGTTTGAAGTCGATGTCGAAGCCGAGCGCCTTGGCCGAAGCGTGCAGATTGGGTCCGTCGATGAAGAGGGCCAGGCGATCGGTAGGATAGAAAGTCACGGTCGTCCCTTGAACACTGCGCGTAAAGCGTCACTCGATGAAATCGGCGTCGTCGCCTTGGGCTCGAACCAGCCAGGCGAGTTCGACTCGTCTCGGGATCTGCTCGACGCGGCCGTGGCAGCCCTGCCCGGCGCCGGATTTAATGTAGTGCGGACCTCGCGCTGGTGGCGCTCCAGAGCGTGGCCCGAACCAACGCATCCTGACTATCTCAATGGAGTCGTCCTTGTCGAGACAGGTCTCGACCCCAGGACCTCAATGGAGGCCCTCAAGTCCCTGGAAGCCCGCTTCGGCCGGGTCCGAAGCCTGCCCAATGCGCCACGGACGCTCGATCTCGACCTTATCGCGCTTGGCCGCACAGTGATGGATCGGCAGGATCTGGTGCTTCCCCATCCCAGAGCTCACCTTCGCCGATTCGTGATGGCCCCCCTGGCGGAGATCGCGCCCGAGTGGCGTCACCCGGTGCTCGGATCGAGCGCGCGCGAACTCGCCCGCGACGCTCAGATCGGCGCCGACGTCGCGCCAGAGTGAAGTATTGGCCGCACGTCGGTTGCAAAGCCGCCGCCCAGATCCTATTTGGACAGATCGTTCTCCCCACATCTTCTGTGAGACTTCATGGCCCGAGTCACCGTCGAGGACTGCGTCGAAAAAGTCCCGAACCGCTTCAACCTCGTCCTGCTCGCCGCCACCCGCGCCCGCGCAATTGCGGCCGGCTCGGGCCTTACGCTCGACCGTGACAACGACAAGAACCCCGTCGTCGCCCTGCGTGAGATCGCCGAGGACACGGTGAGCCCCGACGAGCTGAAGGAATCGCTGATCAGCAGCCTGCAGCGTGTGGACGAGCACTCCGAGGCCGAGGAAGAGGCCGAGACCCTGGCCCTACTGACCGACCCGACCCACGCTCAGATGAGCGAACAGGAACTTGTCCGGGCCCTTCAGAGCGACCGCGACGGCGGACAGGAGGAGCGCTACTGAGCCTGGACGTCGCTCAGAGCCAACCTTCCACCGCGACCAAGGCCGCGGCCCCCAGATTTTTGCGCCAGTATGAACTGATCGACCGCGTCCGCGCGTACGATCCGACGGCCGACGAGGCCCTGCTGAACAGGGCCTACGTCTACGCCGTGCGCATGCACGGCTCTCAGACCCGCGCGTCGGGCGACCCTTATTTCGCCCATCCAATCGAGGTGGCGGGGATCCTCACGGACTACCGCCTCGATACTCCGACTATCGTCACCGCCCTGCTGCACGACGTGATCGAGGACACCGAGGTCACGCGCGAAGACGTCGACCGACTGTTTGGCGCCGAGGTCGGAGAACTCGTCGAAGGCGTCACCAAACTCTCGAACCTCGAGATCACGGCCGACTACAAGCGTCAGGCCGAAAACCTGCGCAAGTTCATCCTCGCGGTCTCCAAGGACGTGCGGGTCCTGTTGGTGAAGCTGGCGGACCGGTTGCACAACATGCGGACGCTGGGCTTCATCAAGAGCGCGGCCAAGCGCGAGCGCATCGCCCGGGAAACCCTGGAGATCTACGCCCCGCTAGCCCGCTCGATCGGCTGTCACCGAATCTGTTCGGAGTTGGAGGACCTCGCGTTCTCCCACCTCAATCCGGTGGCCCGGAACGCGCTGATCCGCCGTCTGGAGACGCTGCGCACAAGCCAGGGCAAGGCCGTGGCCCTGGCCAGCGAGGAGATCACGCGGCGCCTTGAGCAGGCGGGCATCACCTGCCGCGTCATCGGCCGCGAGAAGACGCCCTATTCGATCTGGCGGAAGCTCCAGCGCAAGTCGATCGGCTTCGACAAGCTCTCGGACATCTACGGCTTTAGGGTGATCGTCGGGAGCGAGGACGAGTGCTACCACGCGCTGGGCGTCGTGCACCGCGCCTGGCCGTGCGTGCCGGACCGGTTCAAGGATTTCATCTCCCATCCGAAGTCCAACAACTACCGTTCCTTGCACACGACCGTGGCCGGTCCCCGGGCTCTGCGCATCGAGATGCAGATCCGCACCGAGGGCATGGACCGGGTGGCGGAGGAGGGGGTCGCAGCCCACTGGCGCTACAAGAACCAGACCTACGCCTTCGATCCGGATGACCAGGCGGCCGCTGGCGGATCCGATCCCACCAACAACCTGCGCGAGCTGGTAAAGGTGCTTGAACAGGGCGGGGACGCCGAGGACCTGCTCGAGCACGCCCGGCTCGAACTGTTCCTCGACCAGGTCTTCGTCTTCACCCCTAAAGGCCGGCTGATCTCCCTGCCGAGCGGCGCCATGCCGCTGGACTTCGCCTACGCGGTGCATACGGACGTCGGCGACACCTGCATTGGGGCGAAGATCAATGGCGAGCTACGCCCCCTAAGAACCGTGCTGCAGAACGGCGACGTGGTGGAGGTGATCCGGGGGCCGGTGCCGGCTCCGCCTGCGGACTGGCAGAGCCTCACCGTCACGGGGCGGGCTCGTTCGGCGATTCGCCGGCACATCCGGGCGTCCGAACGAGAAGAGTTCCAACGGATCGGTCACGCCGCAGTCGAGCAGACCTTCCTGAAGGCCGGAAAGTCGCTGAGCGGCGTCTCGCTCCGACCGGCCCTGGACCGGTTCGCCGCCCCGAGCGACGGCGAGCTGTTCCAGACGGTCGGCCGCGGCCGCATCTCGCCAGGCCAAGTTCTCGAGGCGGTGTTTCCGGGCCTGGCTGAGGACGACAGGGTGGCCGCTACGGCGCGCGTGCGTCTGGAGGATCAGGCGGCGCCGGTGAACTTCCGCGGCAGCGGTGTCTCGCCGGGCGCGTCACTGCGTCTTGCCCCCTGTTGCCGGCCTGTGCCGGGAGACCGGATCGTCGGCATTGTGCAGCCTGACGGCGCGCTCGATGTCCACACCCTCGATTGCGGCCAGCTCGCGCAGTTCGAGGAGCACCAGGACCTGTGGCGAGACCTGCAGTGGACAGCCGAAGCGGAACGCAACAGCCTGGCCAAGACCCGCTTGCACTCCACGATCCGGGACGCGCCGGGCGTGCTGGGCGAGGTCTGCACCACGATCGGCGAGGCGGGCGGCAACATCATCGGCGTGAACATGCGCCACCGGCACTCCGACTTCTTCGACGTGGACTTCGACCTCGAGGTCAAGGACGTGCGGCACCTGACCCATATCGAGGCGGCGATGCGTGCATGTCGGAGCGTCGAGACTGTGGAACGGATCCATGGATGAGGTTGGACGCCTCGCCTCCCGCGGACGGGCGGTGTAATCAGCAGCCATGACCAACGATGACGTTCTGAAGGAATTCCGCGAGGCTGGGGCCCTGCGCGAGGGACATTTCATTCTCTCCTCCGGCCTCCATTCACCGGTCTTCCTGCAAAAGAATCTGGTGTTCATGCACCCCGAGCGAGCCGAACGCCTGTGCCGGGCGCTTGCGCGCCTGATTCGTGAGCGGGTCGGCCAGGTCGACATCTGCGTCTCGCCCGCGGTTGGCGGGATCATTCCGGGCTACGAAACGGCGCGGCATCTGGGCGTGCCCTCGATCTATCTCGAGCGCGAGGGTGGCAAGTTGCGGTTTCGCCGGGGGTTCCACATCGAGCCGGGCGTTCGAGTGGCCATGGTCGAGGATATCGTCTCCACCGGCCTCTCCTCCCGTGAATCGGTCGAGGCGATCCGCGAGGCGGGCGGCGAGGTTGTCTGCGCGGCGTGCATCGTCGATCGCTCGGGCGGGAAGGCCGACTCCGGGGCTCCGATGATCGCCCTGGCGACGCTCGAGGTACCGGCCTATCCGGCCGACTCCCTGCCGGCAGAGCTGGCGTCGATCCCTGCTCAGGAGCCGGGAAGTCGAAGGCTGGTCGCATGAGCCGCCTGCGCCTGGGTGTGAACATCGACCACGTTGCGACAATCCGTAACGCGCGTGGCGAGAGTTATCCCGACCCGGCGCGGGCCGCTGAAATCGCCCTGATGGCCGGGGCCGACGGGATCACCGCGCATCTGCGTGAAGACCGGCGCCACATCTCGGATGGCGACATCGACACCCTGGCGGCGTTGACCCGCAAGCGGGGCCTTCCGCTCAACCTCGAGATGGCCGTCACTCCGGAGATGGAGGCGATCGCCCTGGCGCATCGCCCCCACGCTGCGTGCCTGGTGCCGGAGCGGCGGGAGGAGGTCACGACGGAGGGCGGGCTCGACGTCGTTGGCCAGCACAACCGGATCGTCCCCGTGGTCGCGGCCCTGAAGAGCGCGGGAATTCGCGTCTCGCTTTTTATCGAACCCGACCCGGCGCAGATCGAGGCTGCTCACGCCGTGGGAGCGGACGTCGTCGAACTGCATACCGGCGCGTACTGCCTTGCCGTGCGCGACCATCACTTGGACGCGCGCCCAATGCTTGAGGCCCTGCGTGAGGCCGCAGGCCAGGCCGAGCGGCTCGGGCTAGAGGTCCATGCCGGGCACGGCCTCGACTATGAGACTGTCGGCGCCATCGCCGCCATCCCGCAGGTGGTCGAACTCAACATCGGCCACTTCCTCATTGGCGAGGCCATCTTCGTCGGGTTGGACGCGGCGATCCGGCGGATGCGCCAGTTGATGGACCAGGCGAGGGCGGGACGTGGCGCTGCGCGCGAGGCGGCCGCTTGATCGTCGGCATCGGTTCAGACCTCACCGACATCCGCCGCATCGGCGATACGCTGGAACGTTTCGGCGATCGTTTCGCCCTGCGCATCTTCACCGAGATCGAGCGGGCTCGATCCGAGCGAAGGGCCGATCGCGCTTCAAGCTACGCCAAGCGCTGGGCCGCTAAGGAGGCCTGCGCCAAGGCGCTTGGCACCGGACTTCGTCGGGGCGTCTTTTGGCGTGACATGGGCGTGATCAACGCGCGGTCGGGACAACCTACCATGATCCTTACGGGGGGCGCGGCCGACCGGCTGGCTGAGATCACACCCCCAGGGCGCCGGCCGGTCATCCATCTCTCGCTGACCGATGACTTTCCCTATGCCCAGGCGTTTGTGGTGATCGAGGCGTTGGAACTGGAAACGCACGCGGCGGTCGAACGCCTCGAAGGCGACGCGCTCGGCGCGTAGCCCCGTGCGACTCGTCCCGCCGCCAAGGTTCGCCGTTTCATGAAGTCCCGCGTCGGCCAAAAGAGACCGGCCATTTCCAGGCCGGCGACCAGCGGAGACTGGGACACGGTCAAGACTATCTTCTATGTTCTGGCAATTGCCCTGATCGTACGGACCTTATTCGTCCAACCCTTCACTATTCCTTCTGGGTCTGAGGAACCAAATCTCTACAGAGGTGACTACATCATCGTCACCAAGTGGTCTTACGGCTATAGCCGCCACTCGATCCTGTTCAGCCCTCCGTTGTTCAAAGGGCGCATCTTTTTTCATCCGCCGAAGCGCGGCGACATCGTCGTCTTCAAGCTCCCGAGCGATGGTCGCACCGACTACATCAAGCGGCTGATCGGGCTGCCAGGCGACCGCATCCAGGAGCGACACGGACAGCTTTACGTCAATGGCGTCCCCACGCCCGAGCAGACCGTGCGCCACCTCTGGACCCACGACCGGGTCGGGGCAGACGGCGAGCCGCTCATGGAACAGGCGACGATCGAGCGGGAGACCAATCCTGCAGGCCGACACTATCTGATCCAGGTTCACGGGGGGAACGAGCCCGCCGACAACACAGGCGTCTATGTCGTGCCTCCACATTGCTACTTCATGATGGGCGACAATCGCGACAATTCGGCAGACAGCCGCTTCGATCCTGGCGTCTCGCCGAACGACCGGAAGCTGGGCGGCTGCGGTTGGGACAGCCGACTCGACCCAGGGTCGACCTACGCCGTAGGCGTCGGCTTCGTGCCGGAGGAGAATCTCGTGGGTCGCGCGCGGCTGGTGCTGATTTCCTGGAACGAGAATGTGTCGCTGTGGAAGCCATGGACCTGGATCATGGATCTACGGCCCAGCCGCTTCTTTCTGTGGCTGCGATAGGGGCTTGCTGGATGGACCGCCGCGCCGTCGCCATGGACGCCTTGCAATCCCGCCTCGGACACGTCTTCGCCGACCGGTCCTTGCTTGACCTCGCTCTCACGCACGCGAGCGCCGGGGGCGGAGCGGCGGGCCGGCCGCAGAACAACGAGCGGCTGGAATTCCTGGGCGACCGCATTCTGGGCCTGACGATCGCCGAGGCGCTTCTCGCGAGCGAGCCGGAGGCGCCAGCGGGCGCCCTGGCAAAGCGCTTCGCCAGCCTGGTCAGCGGAGAGGCCTGCGCCCGGGTGGCGCGGTCTGCGGGGATTGGCGACGCACTGCGGCTTGCCGGCGGCGAGAGCCGGCGGGGCGCGCGAGACCATGACACCATACTGGCCGACGCCTGCGAGGCCGTGATCGCGGCCCTGCACGTCGAGTTGGGATTCGAGGCGACCGCCAGGATCGTGCGTCAGCTGTGGGCGCCGCTGCTTGCCGAGCGCGTGGACCCGGCGGCCCTCAATCCCAAATCGGCGCTGCAGGAATGGGCCGCCTCAGCCGGCCGCCCGCCCCCTGCCTATCGGCTGGTCTCCCGAACGGGCCCCGACCATAGTCCAACCTTCGTGGTGGAGGTGAGCGTGAAGGGCGAGGCTGCGGTAGAAGGCGAGGGCGGATCGCTTCAGGCGGCGCAAAAGGCGGCCGCCTTGACCATGCTCGAGCGCAGGGGGGCCGCATTGTGACCCGCGCCGGCTTCGTTGCGGTCGTTGGCGCGCCCAACGCGGGCAAATCGACCCTGGTCAATCGCCTGGTCGGCTCGAAGGTGTCGATCGTCACCCAGAAAGTGCAGACAACCCGTTTCCCAGTTCGCGGCGTCGCCATGGAAGGGGAGAGCCAGATCGTCCTGGTGGATACGCCTGGCATATTCGCGCCGCGGCGCCGGCTCGACCGGGCCATGGTCGGCGCAGCCTGGACTCACGCGCGCGAGGCGGACCAGGTGGTTCATCTGGTCGACGCCAAGGCTCAGATCGATGCGACCGCCGGCGTCGGGACCGCAGCCGACCGGCGCGCGGCGGCGGATGTGGCGACCATCGTCGAAGGTCTCAAACAGGCCGGTCGCACCGCGTTCCTTGCGCTGAACAAGATCGACCTGATCCCCCGCGAGAGCCTGCTCGGCCTGGCCAAAAGCTTCGACGACATGGGTGTCTACAGCGAAGTCTTCATGATCTCGGCGCATACAGGCTCGGGCGTGGCCGACCTCAAGCGGCGACTGGGCGAGCTCATGCCCGAAGGGCCATGGTTCTATCCCGAGGACCAGACGGCAGACCTGCCGGCGCGACTGCTCGCCGCGGAGATCACCCGGGAAAAGGTCTACCTCCGGGTGCACGAAGAACTGCCCTATGCGGCCAGCGTCGTCACGACGGCTTTCGACGAGAAGCAGGACGGATCGGCCCGGATCGAACAGACCATCTTCGTCGAACGCGATGGCCAGCGCGGCATCCTGCTCGGCAAAGGCGGACAGACGCTCAAGTGGATCGGGGAGCAGTCGCGACTTGAGCTGGCCCAGATCCTGGATCGGCCGGTCCATCTGTTCCTGCATGTGAAGGTCAAGGCGAACTGGGCGGAGGACCGGGAGACCTATCAAGACCTGGGCCTCGACTTCGAGGCCTGAGGCGGCCGTGGAATTCGACGACGACGCCTTCGTCCTGGCCGCCCGCGCTCATGGTGAAACTGGCGCTATCGTCGAGGTGCTCACGCGGATGCACGGCAAGTGGGCGGCTCACGTCGCCGGCGGCGCTTCCCGGCGCCTGCGCCCGCTGATGCAGCCCGGCGCCCAGGTTCGCCTGCGCTACCGCGCCCGAACCGCCGATCAGCTGGGATCGGCCTCGCTGGAATCCGAAGGGGAGGGGCCCTCGGCGCTGTTCGACGACCCGCTGGCCCTCGCAGGTCTGGCGTCCGCCGCCGCGGTCCTCTCTGCCGCCCTGCCCGAGCGCGAACCCCATCCCGGCGCCTTCCTCGCTTTCGAGGCCCTGCTGGAGGCGTTAGGGCTCCCCGAAATCTGGCCGGCGGTCCTGGTGCGGTTCGAGGCGGGTCTGCTGGAACTTCTTGGCTTCGGGCTCGATCTCGGCCGCTGTGCGGTCACCGGCTCGACGGACGACCTGGCCTGGGTGAGTCCGCGAACGGGTCGGGCCGTCAGCGCCCAGGCGGGCGAGCCGTGGAAGGACCGGCTGCTGCCGTTGCCCAGGTTCCTGATCTCGGCCCAAGAGCCCATCGGGCCCGGAGACGTAGGGGCGGGGCTGGCGATCACGGGGCGCTTCCTCGAACAGTTCGTGTTCGGAGTCGTAAGCCGCCCGCTCCCAGCCGCGCGCATCCGACTCACTGAGGTTCTGGCGGACGCAGGACGTCTGTGACGCCTCCGTCCCAGAGCAAACTCCGACCAGGCGAACCGCCAGGTCGGAGTTAATTTGCTCTGGAAATTATATACTTGGAGCGCTTCCTGGTCGCCGAACCAGTACCCACTTCGGCGGGAAGCGCTCTAGACATCGGCCCCGGACTCGGGTCTTGAGCAGGGATCATGAACGAGAGAGTTCCGCCGCCGGGGCCGGAGGAGGCGGGCCGCATCCTCGATGAGCCGTTCGAGGACGCGCTGTCGCGCCGCTACCTGGCCTACGCCCTGTCGACGATCACCCAGCGCGCTTTGCCGGACGTGCGCGACGGTCTGAAGCCTGTCCACCGCCGCCTGCTCTACGCCATGCGCCTGCTGCGGCTCGATCCGCAGACCTCGGCCAAGAAGTCGGCCCGGGTCGTGGGCGATGTGATCGGCAAATACCACCCGCACGGCGACGTCGCGGTCTATGACGCGCTCGTTCGCCTCGCCCAGGACTTCGCCCAGCGCTATCCGCTGATCGACGGCCAGGGCAATTTCGGCAATGTCGACGGCGATAACGCCGCGGCGATGCGATACACCGAGTGCCGCCTCACCGAGGCGGCGCGTCTGCTGCTCGACGGGATCGACGAGGACGCCGTCGATCTCCGACCCACCTACGACGGCGAGGACGAGGAGCCGGTCGTCCTTCCGGCAGGCTTTCCCAACCTGCTGGCCAACGGCTCGTCGGGCATCGCCGTGGGCATGGCTACGTCGATCCCGCCGCACAACGCCGGCGAACTGATCGACGCTTGCCTGATGTTGATCGACAACCCGCAGGCGGGCGTCGCGGATCTCATGACCCACGTTCAGGGGCCTGATTTCCCGACTGGCGGGATCATCGTCGAGCCAAGGGCCTCCCTGCAGGACATGTATGAGACGGGCCGCGGCGGCGTGCGCGTCAGGGCGCGCTGGACGCGGGAGGACGCGGGGCGGGGCCTCTGGCGCATCGTCGTCACCGAGATTCCCTACCAGGTGAAGAAGGCCGATCTGGTCGAACAACTCGCCGGGCTTCTGGAAGACAAGAAAGCGCCGCTGCTGGGCGACGTGCGCGACGAGTCGGCGGAGGACATCCGCCTGGTGCTGGAGCCCCGCGCCCGCACCGTCGAGCCCGAAACGTTGATGGAGAGCCTGTTCCGGCTCTCCGACCTGGAGACCCGCTTCCCGGTCAACATGAACGTGCTCGACGCCCGCGGCGCGCCGCTCGTGATGAGCCTGACCCAGGCCCTGCAGGCGTTCCTCGACCACCGGCGCGAAGTGCTGGTCCGGCGCTCGAACTTCCGCCTCGCCAGGATCGAGAGGCGGCTTCACATCCTCGAAGGCCTGCTGATCGTCTATCTCAATCTCGACGAGGTGATCCGCATCGTCCGTTACGACGATCAGCCCAAGGCCAAGCTGATCGCCACTTTCACCCTGAGCGAGGTCCAGGCGGACGCCGTGCTCGACACGCGTTTGCGCCAACTGGCGCGACTGGAGGAGATGGAGATCCGCCGGGAACACGACGCGCTTTCAAAGGAGCGCGGCGAACTCACCCGTCTGATCGACTCGACGAAGATCCAGTGGCGCCGTGTGGGCGAGGAGCTCAAGGCTGTACGCAAGGTGCTTGGCGGAGACACCGCCCTCGGCCGGCGCCGCTCCACCTTCGACACTCCGCCCGAGGTGGATGTCGCGGCGGCCATCGAGGCGCGTATTCCTCGGGAGCCGATCACGGTCATCGTGTCGGAGCGCGGGTGGATCCGCGCCGCAAAGGGCAAGGTGGAGGATCCCTCGACCCTGAGCTTCAAGGAAGGCGACCGCCTCGCCTTCCTTGTCCCGGCGGAGACCATCGACAAGCTGCTGCTGTTCGCCTCCGACGGGCGGTTCTTCACCCTGGCGTGCGACAAGCTCCCCTCCGCCCGCGGCCAAGGCGAGCCTCTGCGGTTGATGATCGAGCTGGACGAGAAGGAGCGCATCCTCGCTGTGTTCCCGCACAAGGCGGGGCGAAATCGCTTCCTCGCCTCCAAGTCCGGGTATGGATTTGTCATGCCTGAGGACGAGGCCGTGGCGTTCCGCAAGGCGGGCAAGCAGGTGCTGAACGTGGGGAGCGAGAGCGCGACGCTCTGCCTGGAGGTCGAAGGTGATCAGGTTGCCCTGATCGGCGAGAATGGAAAGATCCTGATCTTCCCGATCGCCGATCTGCCGGTCATGCCCCGCGGAAAGGGCGTCAAACTGCAAAGCTACCGCGAGGGCGGGCTGCGCGACGGCCTGATCTTCCAGGAGGCGGAAGGCGCCTATTGGATCGATTCCGGCGGCCGGCGTCGCACCTGGCCCGACTGGACCGAATGGCGCGGTCGCCGCGCGTCGGCTGGCCGCCTCGCCCCAAGGGGGTTTGCGGCCAACAGGCGATTCACTCCGTAACGAGGGCGTTTCGGCACGCCCATCCGGTCCGCCGGCGTCTCGCCGGCCCTTTTCTTTGCACTCCGCGCACGCCGCATGGCGCAGAGCCTGGAAGAGGAAGAGCCGGCGAGACGCCGGCGGACCGGAAGGGAGGGCCGGTCTAATACATTGCATAATGCCACTTCCGGCGCGCCCCACAAATCCGCCATCGCGGTTGCGTGGAGCGGTTCGAGACGCCTAAGAGCGGCGCGTCAGTCACCGGAGAGCATGATGCCCGCCCAACGCACCGTAGATTATTCGCTCGCTGGCAAGACCTGCCAGGGCCTGCTCGTGTCGCACGACGCCGGGCCGCGGCCGACGGTCCTGGTGTTCCATGCTTGGGAGGGGCGCACGGAGGCGATGGGCCAGTTCGCCGAGCGGATCGCCAGCCTCGGCTACAACGCCTTCGCCGGAGACATCTACGGCAAGGGCGTGATCGGCTCGACGACGGAAGAATGTCAGGCCCTGATGAATCCGCTGGTCGGCGATCGCGCGAAGCTCCGCGAGATGCTCCTGGGTGTGGTGACCGCCGCCGTGGCTCAACCTGAAGTCGACGCCGGGCGCGTCGCGGCGATCGGCTTCTGCTTTGGGGGGCTGTGTGTCCTCGACCTCGCCCGGGCCGGCGCGCCACTGCGCTCAGTGGCCAGTTTCCACGGCTTGTTCACACCTCCCGGCCTGCCGACCGTCACGCCGGTGAAGCCCAAGATCATCGCCTATCATGGCTGGGATGATCCCATGGTCCCGCCGGACGCCGTGGTCGGCTTCGGCAAGGAATTCACCGAAGCCGGCGCAGACTGGCAGCTCCACGCATTCGGCGGCGCTATGCACGCCTTCATGGCCGAGGGGGCGAACATGCCCGAGATGGGGATTCAGTATAACGCCGTCGCCGCGGGCCGCGGCTGGCGCGCGCTGGAACTCTTCCTGGCCGAGACCCTCGCGTGAGGGTCGGCAGTCAGTAGCGCGGCGCGAAGAGGTTCTCGATCCCCTGGGCGATCAGGTCGCCGCCGGCGACGCCTGCGGCCATCGTCCCCGCTGTGCGAAGGAAACCGCCCAGCCCGCTGGTCTGGCCGATAGGGCTCGACTGAACCAGCTGGCCCCCCCAGGGCGTGGATCCCGCAAGAAAGGACGGGGCAGGGGCCGGTGGCGCAGATTGAGCCTGCGCCTGCAGAGCCTGTATCTGCTGCTGGGCCGAATGCAGGGCCTGGTCGGAGAGCAGGGCGTGCTGGACAAGGAGATAGACGGCGTCTGGATTGGCCTGCACCGCCTGGACAATCATATTCGCCGCGTCAGGATCCTTCTGGACCGGGGTCGTGCGGGCGAGGTCGCTAAGAAAACCTTGCAGCAGCGTCCGCTCGTCAGGCGTCATGGGGCGTCTCCTTTGTTGCGACCACGTCTCTATCCCAAGCCCGGTCGGCGCACGAGCCGCCGCCGAGCGTCACCAGGAGGTCTGCAGACGCCATGATGCTTTCACCAGCCGGACCCGAGGACCTCGACGCCGTCGCCGCCCTGGTGAACGGCGCCTATCGCGGGAGCGAGGG
>DASXGR010000053.1:0-19629 GCA_036488935.1 Caulobacteraceae bacterium
AGAGCCGGTGCGCGCGGCATGGACGGTCGCCTGGCTTTGCCCCTTGGCGACGCAGCCGGAATTTGGGATGGGATCACCTGCGGACGTCTCCGCCGTGGAGACCTTACGTCCTGGGGCGACCTGCGCGGCGCTGAGAGCGGACCGGGCGGATCTAGGCCTCAGAGTTTTGCCTTGATGGTAATCCCGTACATGGCTGGGGGAGCTAGAGATTGCGACTCCGCGAAATAGATGGAGGTTCCCGGGACCGCCAGCAAACCGCGAGAGTAGATATTCCTCTGATTGGTCGCATTATTGGCATAGAAGGAGACGTCATATTTGCCATCTTTGAACCGTATACCGACTCGCAGATTGAGGGTGTACTGATCCGGGACGACGCTGTAGGCGGAGAGGTTCGTGGCCGAATAAAAGGAACTGCTGTAGGAATATTGAGCATAGGTATAAAATACCTTATGCTCGCCTATCCCATGCTCCCAGGATGGCGTTATGCTCAACGTCAGTTTTGGCGCATCGGGCGCTTCATGTCCCGTCGCGTTGTAGCTGGCAGTGGTGACCTCCGGCGGCGGCGCGACAGAGGGGGCGTATATGAACACGGCGTTATTGTAGGCTCCATCGAACGTCACCTGGATACCGTGCCCCAGAGCCGCCGCCGCATCCCATTCAACGCCACGCGAGCGAACATTGCCAGCATTGGCGATGTACCTCAGGGTGGTCCCATTGGACTCAATCTGAGTGTAGGTGGTCTGGTAGCCGTAGAGAACCTCGTTATAGGCGTCGAGACTCAACGTCAGGTGATGATCCAGCAAAGCCGCCTTGACGCCGACTTCATAGTTGTCGGTGGTGGAAGGATTGACCACGGTGGGAACGCCGGCCTTGATTACGGCGTTCAAATTCAGCGCGGCGGCCTGAAAGCCGTTGCTGAAAGCAGCATAGACCATCGTGTTCGACGTCACTTTATAGGATAGATCAGCCGAGCCTGAAACGTTGTTGTCCGAAACCCAGGCGGACAAGGGATAACCCGAAGTCGCCCCGTTCACCCCATAGTTGGAGAGCGTCGACGTCGCGCCTGCCGTCAAGGCGGCGCTCTGCACCCCGGCGGGGAGACCACTCAGGTCGATTGGGCTGCCACCGTTTTTCTTGTCGTGGGCGAAGCGTGCGCCTCCGGTCAGGCTCAGCTTGTCGGTGATATGCCAGGTCCCCTGGCCATAGACGGCCTGGTTCTGATCCTGCACATGGGTGTTCTCGACGACCTGTGCGCCGGTAAGCTCTGGAATCAGCGTGGTTGAGACCGGCGTGCCCGTGATGGCTCTGTAGTGAATAAGCGAATTGTAAAGCGGAATCACATCGGCGCCGAATTGATGGACGATGTAGTGATCAAATAGATCCTGATTATACAAATATACGCCGGCCTGCCACTCGAACCGACCTGACGAATTCGACGTCAGCCGAATCTCCTCGCTCCACTGACTATCGTGCGTGTCCGCGGCATTGTAATAAATATCGAGCGGCGTACCGTCACTATCCTGTGGCGGGTTGAAGCTCCAATAGCGCCAGGCAGTGATAGTTGTCAGGGTCGCCCAGTCAAACCTGTAGTTGGTCGTGACAGAGATACCCGCGTTTGTGGTGTGCGTCGCTTCCAGAGAATTGCCGATATCGGCCGTGGGGTTGACTGCCGGGACCCAATTCTCCACGCCGCCGAAGCTTCGCAGGTTCGCCATTGCGCGCAGGGCGCCGGTCACTTTCGCCTGTTGCGCCGCCGTCGTGTTCGGCCCCCAGGATCCGGGACCGAAGAGCTGTGTGATCTCCGTGCTGCCGGCAAGCGCGCTGTCGTTCTCGACTTCCGCATCTCCTTCCACGGTGATGCTGAGACGGTCGGTGGCGTTGATCAGGAACTTCTGGCGTATGCCGTAGCGTTCGGTGCTGTTCAGTTGATTTTCGTCGGTCGCGGTAGGGGCGTAGATGTGCTCCGCGGCCGCCGCGGCGGCAAATTGCGACGAGTACGCGTTGGTCAGCCAGCCGTCCTGATACGTACCGAATATAACGGTGCGAAAGGCCACTTTGTCATTGATCGGGCCCGTGAAGATCGCCTGGATCTGAGCAAAGCGGTAGTTTCCGAAGGAAGCTTCCAAACTCTCGCTCGGGGTGAAGCTCGGTTGCGCCGTGGTGATGTTGAGGGCGCCGACTTCCGAGTTGCGGCCGAACAAAGTGCCTTGTGGTCCGCGCAAGACTTCGAAGGAATCGATATCGATCAGGTCCTGCAGGGCCATCCCCGGCCTGCCCTGATAGACCCCGTCAAAATAGACACCGACCATGTTGTCGAGGCCGTCGCCGGCCGACGAGGTGACGCCGACGCCGCGGATCGCCAGTGACGTGTTGCGCGGGTTGCCGATCTGATCGAACAGGCCCGGCGTCTGAGAGGTGATGGCCGACAGGGTGACGGTGTTCTTGAGTTCGAGCACTTTTCCGCTGACCGCCTGAACCGATTCCGGAACGTCCAGCAGAAGCTCTTCGCGGTGGCGCGCGGTCACCGTGATTTCCTGGACCGTGTCGGCGCTCGAAGCGGCATCCCCATCGGCCTTGGCGACGCCCGCGAACGTCAGCCCGCTCAAGAGCGCCACCGCGGCGGCGTGGTGGTGGAGGATCGCTTTTCTCACGTCTACCCCGTCATTGAGTTTCGGCTCTGCCGCCCCCAACGCGCGGATAAGCCTATCTATTTGATAGGGAATATGGGTCCAGTCCTCCACTGGACAAGTTCCAAAAGCTCCAGCGATGTGTAGAGAATCTGAAAGCTGTAGCGGAGGCAGTCGTCCCGGGCGCGCGGTCGATCCGCCGTGCCCAGACGGCGGCAGGAACAAAGACGCCCGCAGCACAGTCCGAGGCCCATGGCGCCGCTGCGCCGGCCACAATCCGACCGGCCTGGCGGGCGAAGGGGCTTCGCTCCCGTCGCGGAACCCGGCTAGAAACGCGGCTGAGGCAGCGCAAGCAGGAGACCCGCATGGCCGATTCAGCCGAACCCCTCGCCATCGAGGCATTTCAGGCGGAGGTCGCGGCCTGGCTGGAGGCGAACTTCCCGCCCTCCCTGCGCGGAAAAGGCGCCCTCGCCATGGGCGAGGCGGACGAAGGCGAGTTGGCGGCGGATCTCAAGCTGTGGCGCCAGCGGATCGGCGCGACGGGCTGGGGCACACCAACCTGGCCCAAGGCCTATGGCGGCGGCGGCCTGACCGCACAGCACGCGCGGGTCCTGGCGCGGGAGATGGCGCGCGTGGGCGCCTTCAACCCCCTGCTGTTCGGCATGGGCGTGACGATGATCGGTCCGACCATCCTCGACTACGGCACAGAGGCGCAGAAGCAGACGCATATCCCGCGGATCGTCCGCGGCGAGGTGCGCTGGTGCGTCGGCTATTCGGAGCCCAACGCCGGCTCCGACCTCGCCTCCCTCCAGATGCGCTGCGAGGACGCCGGCGACCACTGGCGGATCAACGGACAGAAGATCTGGACCTCAGGCGCGGACCGGTCGGACTGGTGCGGCGCGCTGGTGCGCACCGATCCCTCCGCCAAGAAGCATGAAGGCATCAGTTTCATGCTCGTCGACATGCATCAGCCCGGCGTCGAGACCCGGCCGATCAAGCTGGTCAGCGGCGCTTCGCCCTTCTGCGAGACCTTTTTCACCGACGCGACCGCGCCGAAGGAAAACCTACTTGGCCCGCTCAACGGCGGCTGGACGGTGGGCAAGCGCCTGCTGCAACACGAGCGCGCCAGCCAGACCGGCGCGGCCATGGGCGGCGGCCGCCCCAAGTCCCTGGCCGAAGTCGCCCGGGCCTACGACAGCGCAACGGACGATGTGGAACTGATGGAGCGCATCAATCGCAACGCTATGGATGGGCGGGCGCACGGCCTCACTCTGGAGCGGGCGGCGGCGGAAGCCAAAGGGAACTCAGGTCCCGGCTTTACCCCCTCGATCCTCAAGAACTCCGCCACGGGCGTGGCTCAGACCCGAGCCGAGCTTACCCTCGAGACCATGGGCGCCCAAGGCCTCGGCTGGGACGGCGAAGCCTTCTCGGGCGACGAGCTGGAGGCCGTGAAGAGCTGGTTGTTCGGCAAGGCGATGTCGATCTACGGCGGATCGGCCGAGATCCAGTACAACATCATCTCCAAACGAATCCTCGGCCTGCCCGAACGCACGCAGGGAGAGTGAACGGACCCTCAAAAGGGTGCGATTTCGTTCAAAATACTTGTGATCGTGCGAACCGGCTGATTAACCTCCACCAGGGCGGAGCGGACTTTCCTTGTTCGCTCCGGCCCCTTGGAGGGGATTCATGGAAAGACTGGCTATATTTGGCGCGGCGCTGATGCTGGCGGCGCCTGCAGCAGCTTTGGCCGCAAGCCCGTTCGACGGGACGTGGAAGACCGATCCGAAGACCATCACGAGCTCGGGCAAGCCGCTGATCGATGTGCTCAAGGACGGTTATTTCGCATGCTCGAGTTGCGTTCCGGCTTACAGGGTGAAGGCCGACGGCGCCCCCCAGCCGCTGCCGGCGAACATGACCTACGTCAACCGACTGACGGTGACCGTCGTCGACACCCACACGATCCGCGCCGTCGGATCGCAAGGGACGAAGCGGATGGGCGTCCAGACCTGGACCGTGTCGCCGGACGGCAAGACCCTCACCGTCAAATTCGACGCTGACCCCATCCGTGCTGGCGCGCCGCCGGCCGAGCAGACGACCGTCTACACGCGGGCGGCGCCCGGGCCGTCGGGCAGCCACGCCACGTCCGGGACCTGGCGGCGAACGGCGGTCACGGCGCTGTCGGACAGCAACGCCACCATGACGCTGAAGGTCGACGGACCGACGGTCGTCTTCAGCTCCGCCACCGGCACCTCCTACCACGCCGTCGCGGGCGGCAAGCCGGTCCCCGTGCGCGGCGATCCCACCGGACTGATGGCTACGGTGGAGAAGGTGGGCGACCACAAGTTCGTCGAGACCGACTGGCGCAACGGCAAGAAGATCGAGGTGGACACCTACACGGTCGCGCCGGACGGCAAGACCATGAGTGTGGTCGAGCATTTCATCGAAACCGGCCGCGTCACGACCTCGACGGCGAACAAGATCTGACAGAGGGGGACTCACGGCGCCCCGTGGGTCCTACTTCCCCCGTGAGGGCGCCAGGCCGCTTTCGATAAAGGCGGCCAATCCCTCTCTCCGCCGTACCGAACTGACGGCGGAGCAGGCGGCATTCGAGCGAGCGCGCCGCGGTCGCGGTTTGCGTATTAGCACGAACGTAGTACATTCCTACCATGCGCATAGTGACCGCCCGCGAGGCCAATCAGAACTTCTCTCGCCTCCTGACCGAAGTAGAGGCTGGTGAGACGGTCGTCGTTACAAAGCACGGACGCGCGGTCGCCGAGCTTCGGCCACGTTCCGACGATCGGACGAAGGATCCCGTGTGGCGCGCCGCCTACGAGAAGATGATACAGCACATGCGGGAGACACCCGAGACCGGTTACCGGGTCGGAGAGATCACAGAGGAAGACAAATACGGCGACGCTCCGCTTTGAGCAGCGTGGCGCTGGACAGTAACGTCCTCATCTATGCGGAACTGGAGCCGGAGAGCGACAAAGGCCGACGAGCGCATTGGCTGATCGAATCCGTTGCGGCTCGCGGCGTGATCCCGGTACAGGTGCTGCTTGAATTCTTGAACGTCATCCGCCGGAAGCGCCCGCAGAGCCTGGCGAGCGCCGTCACCAAGGTCGAAGACTGGAGGCGGGTGTTCTCAGTTGTCGCAACTACGGATGAAGTGTTGGCCGCCGCCATTCAGCTGTCTCGCGATCATCGGCTCCAGATCTGGGACGCGGTCGTGTGGTGTGCGACTCGGGCGGCTGGCGCGAACATCCTCTTCACCGAGGACATGCACGACGGTCTCACGTTGCTTGGCGTTCGCGCGGTGAACCCGTTCGCCCGCTCGCGCGACGAACTCGAGGCTTTTCTCCCTACCGCCCCGTGAAGACGCCCGGCCGCTTTTCGATGAAGGCGGCCATGCCTTCCTTCTGATCGGCGGTGCCGAACAGGCCGTGGAACAGGCGGCGCTCGAAGGCGACGCCCTGTTCGAGCAGGGTCTCGAACGCAGCGTTGACCATCTCCTTGGCGGCCATGGCGGCCAGGGGCGGCATGTCGGCGATCGCGCGGGCGGACTTGCGCGCCTCGGCGTCCAGCTCGGCGAGGGGAACGACGCGTGCGACGAGGCCTGAGGTCTCGGCTTCGCGGGCGTCCATGTTGCGCCCGGTGAGGCACATTTCCATGGCCTTGGCCTTTCCGACGGCCCGGGTGAGACGCTGCGATCCCCCCATCCCTGGGGTCACGCCGAGCTTGATCTCCGGCTGGCCGAACTTGGCGTTGTCCGCCGCGATAATGAAGTCGGCCATCATCGCCAACTCGCAGCCGCCGCCGAGCGCATAGCCGGACACGGCCGCCAGCCACGGCTTGCGGGTCTGGGTGAGACGCGCGTAGCCGGCGAAGAAGTTGGACCCGTACATGTCGGCGAAGGACTGCTCCGACATCTCCTTGATGTCCGCCCCGGCGGCGAAAGCGCGGTCCGAGCCCTTCAGGACCGCGCAGCGCTGCGATGGATCGGCGTCGAAGCGGCCGAAGGCGTCCAGGAGGTCGGCGAGGACCTGGCTGTTGAGGGCGTTGAGCGCCTGGGGCCGGTTGAGGGTGATCACGCTCACCGGGCCGTCCTGCTCGACGAGAAGGGTTTCATAGCTCACGTGGCGGCTCCTTCGGCCAGGATATTGTCAGGCGTGGCCCGGGTGCAGCAACGGCGACCACTCTTCGCCTCCGGGAAGCGGCGCGAAGATCGCGTCCAGCATCTCGTTGGTCACGCCTTCGGGCGTCGCAGGGTCCCAGCGCGGCGTGTTGTCCTTCTCGACGATCACCGCCCGCACGCCCTCGGCGAAGTCATGGCTCATCACCATGCGCGCGCCGATACGCATCTCGTTCACCATCTCCTCGGCGAAGCTGGACATCTGCGCGCCCTCGGCAATCTCGCGCAAGGCGACCTTCATCGTCAGCGGCGACTTGGTGCGCAGGATCGCCAGCTGCTCCTGGGCGAAGGCTGAGCCGTCTGCTTCAAGCGCCGCGAAGATCGCTTCGAGGGTGGCTCCCCCGAACAGGGCGGTGATGGCGGGCCTCAGGTTGTCGGTCGGCGCTGCGCCGGGGTTTGCGGCGAAGGCTTCCAGGCCGGAATCGATGCTGTCGGGGCCGGTGACGACGAGGTCTTTCAAGGCCGGCAGCCGCGCCGAGTCCACCACATGGGTCGCCAGGCCCAGAGCCAGGCAGTCGGCGGCCTCGAGGCGGGCGCCGGTGAGCGCAAGCCAAAGGCCAGTCTGATCGGGCAGGCGCGAGAGGTGCCAGCCGCCGCCCACGTCCGGAAAGAGGCCGATGCCGGTCTCCGGCATGGCGAAGCGGGTCCGCTCGGTCGCAATGCGGTAGCGCGCGGGCAGAGCGATGCCGACGCCGCCCCCCATGGTCACGCCGTCCATGATGGCGATCACCGGCTTGTCGTAGACCATCAGCAGGTGATTGAGCTGGTACTCCTTGAAGAAGAAGTCTCGCGCGGCGGCGCCGCCCTGGCGCGCGCTTTCGGCGAGGAAGCGGATGTCCCCGCCCGCGCAAAAGCCTCGCTCGCCCATGTGGTCGATCAGGACCGCCGCCACCTGGTTGTCGCGACGCCATTCCAGCAGCGCCTGGGTCATCGCCTCCACCATCGCGGTGGTCAGGGCGCCGAGTGCGCGCGGGCGGTTCAGGCTGATCCGTCCTACGCTCCCCTCCACCCGCGTGATGACCTCGTCGGTCACGGCCGGAACATCTCGCGGGCGATGATGACGCGCATGATCTCGTTGGTCCCTTCCAGGATCTGGTGCACGCGCAGGTCGCGCACGATCCGCTCGAGCGGATAGTCCTTCAGATAACCGTAGCCGCCATGCAACTGCAGCGCCTGATTGGCGACATCAAATCCCGCGTCGGTGGCGAAGCGCTTGGCCATGGCGCAGTACTGGGTCGCCTTAGGATCCTGCGAGTCCATTGCCGCAGCGCCGCGGCGCACCATCAGGCGCCCTGCGTCCAGTTCGGTGGCCATATCCGCCAGCTTGAACTGCAGGCCCTGGAAGTCCCTCAAGGGGCGGCCGAACTGCCTGCGGCTCTCCGCGTAGGCCATCGCCGTATCGAGGGCCAGCTGAGCGCCGCCCAGCGAACAGGCGGCGATGTTCAGCCGCCCGCCGTCCAGGCCCATCATCGCGATCCGGAAGCCCTGGCCCTCCTCGCCCACACGGTTCTCGGCCGGCACGCGGACGGCGTCGAAGTGAACCATGGCCGTGGGCTGGCTCACCCAGCCCATCTTCCGCTCCTGCGCGCCGAACGAGAGGCCCGGCGATCCCTTCTCCACGACGAAGGTGGAGACGCCGCCCGCGCCTTCCCCGCCCGTGCGCGCCATCACGACGTACACGTCCGAAGTCCCGGCGCCGGATATGAAGGCCTTGGTCCCCGAGAGGACGTATGCGTCGCCATCCTGCTTGGCTGTGGTGCGCAGGGAGGCGGCGTCCGAGCCGGACCCCGGCTCGGTGAGGCAGTAGGAGGCGATCAGCTCCATGGTCGTCAGGCGCGGCAGGTACTTGCGCCGGAGGGCGTCGGAGCCGAACCGGTCGATCATCCAGGACGCCATGTTGTGGATCGACAGGAAGGCGGCGGTCGAGACGTCGCCGTAGCTCAACGCCTCGAACACCAGCGCCGCCTCGAGCCGACCGAGCGCCGAGCCGCCCACCTCCTCCTTCACGTAGATCCCCGCCAGGCCGAGGCCCGCGGCCGCGCGAAGTGTGTCGACCGGGAAGATCTTCTCCTCGTCCCAGCGGGCGGAGTGCGGCGCCAGTTCGCTCTGCGCAAAGGCGCGCGCGGTCTCGAAGATCGCCTGCTGGTCTTCGGTGAGAGTGAAGTCCACCGCGCGCGCCCCCTTGCCGCTATTTCATCGTCGGGATGACGAAGGCGCTGTCTTCGGTCATCCCTTCGGGCCAGCGCGCTGTCACGGTCTTGACCTTGGTGAAGAACCGCACGCCCTCCATGCCATGCTGGTTGGCGTCGCCGAAGGCGCTGCGCTTCCAGCCTCCGAAGGTGTGGTAGGCGACCGGCACAGGGATCGGGACGTTGATGCCGACCATCCCGACATTCACCTTGGCTGCAAAGTCGCGGGCGGCGCGGCCGTTGCGCGTATAGATGGCGACACCGTTGCCGTAGGCGTGCTCGGACGGCAGGGCGACGGCTTCCTCCAGCGACTCGGCCCGCACGATCTGCAGCACCGGACCGAAGATCTCTTCCTTGTAGGTCTTCATCTGCGGCTTGACGTGATCGAACAGGGTCGGGCCAACGAAGAAGCCCTTGTCGTACCCCTGGAGGGAGAAACCGCGGCCGTCGACCACCAGCTCCGCACCCTCGTCCACGCCAAGCTGGATGTAGTCCTCCACGCGCTTCTTGTGCGCCGCCGTCACCACCGGCCCGTACTGGGCCGACGGATCGGTGGAGACGCCGACCTTGAGGGTTTCGATCTCGGACAGCACCCGCTTACGCAGCGCCGCCGCCGTCTTCTCCCCGACCGGGACGACCACCGGCAGGGCCATGCACCGCTCACCCGCCGAACCGTAGGCGGCGCCGATGAGATCCTTGACCGCGTGATCGAGGTCAGCGTCGGGCAGGACGATGCCGTGGTTCTTGGCGCCGCCCATCGCCTGAACGCGTTTTCCGTGCTCGGCGCCCCTGGCGTAGACGTAATGGGCGATGTCTGACGATCCGACGAAGCTCACGGCGCGGATCAGCGGATGATCGAGGATGGCGTCCACAACCGCCTTGTCGCCGTGCACGACGTTCAGCACGCCGGCGGGCGCCCCGGCCTCCATCATCAGCTCGGCGAGGCGGACCGGCACGCTGGGGTCCTTCTCCGACGGCTTCAGGATGAAGCTGTTCCCGACCGCAATGGCCACGCCGAACATCCACATCGGAATCATCGCCGGGAAATTGAACGGGGTGATCCCGGCCACGACTCCGAGCGGCTGGCGCATGGAATAGACGTCGATCCCCGGCCCCGCGCCCTCGGTGTATTCGCCCTTGAGGGCATGCGGGATGCCGCAGGCGAACTCGATCACCTCCAGGCCGCGCTGAACGTCGCCGCGGGAATCGGCGACGACCTTTCCGTGCTCGGACGACAGCAGTTCGGCCAACTCGTCCATCCGTGCTTCGACGAGGCGCTTGAACTCGAACATCACGCGCGCCCTGCGCTGCGGATTGGTCGCCGCCCACCCCTCCTGCGCCTTCGCGGCCACCCGGACCGCGGCGTCCAGGTCCGCAGCCTCGCCGAACGCTACCCGCGCCTGCACTTCGCCGGTGTTGGGATTGAAGACCTCGCCGGCGCGCTGGCCGCCCCCACGAGCTGAGCGGCCGTCGATGAAGTGCTCGATCTGGCGCATGATGGTGATCTCCTTAGGCAGCCGGCCCAGCGTTCAGTGTGATGGCGCGAAGGGTAAGGTGGAGAGGACTCCGTTCCATCCAAGGGCGCGGATGGCGACCTGCAGCCCCTTGGGATCCTTCGTGGCGTTCGTCGGGACGTAGACGGCCCGCACTTCGAGCGGCTTGTCCGTGAGAATTGTGGCGAGACAGTCGAAGGTGAAGGTCCGGACCCCGGATGACCAGGCTGTGAGATCCCGGCCAACGCCGCAGAGCTGATCGCCCACGACGATCTCTATCTGCTGTCGCGCTCCGGCGCTCTTGGCGGTGGCGGTTCCGCTCGACTGGATCAGGTAACGGCCCGCCGTCATTCCCGGGATCACGCATCGCGTCTCGCCGGCGCTCACGACGTGGCAGGTCGTGGGCGGGATCGCCGGCTGCGCATAACCGGCAAAGGCCCGGGGAAGCGGAGCGGTCGTGGGGGATAGAGCCGGGGCGCTGGGCTGCGCCGCGGCCGGCGCGCCGGCGAGGGCGAGAACACAGAGCGCCGAGCGTCCCGCCGCCTTGGGAGGGGTGAGCGACATTCGGGCTCTCTCTAGACGAGGCCCGGGCCGTGGGACAACCGCAGTCGAGGTTGCGCCGCACGGGACCTCGCCATAACCCTTTCAGGCGAAGGTTGCGGAGGGGACGGGCGCCATGAAGCGGTTGGGGATTTGCTCGGCGTTTGCGGCGATGCTGGCGGCAGGCGCCGCGTGGAGCGAGCCGCTGGCGACCATAGACTCGGGAACCCTGGCGGGCGTCGAGGAAGGCCCGGCTGTGGTGTTCCGCGCCATCCCCTACGCGGCGCCGCCCGTCGGGCCGCTGCGCTGGAAGCCGCCCGCACCGGTCGCTCACTGGAGCGGAACGCGTCCCGCGGACAAGCCGGGCCCAGCCTGCCCGCAGGTTGTGACGGGAAGGCCAAACCTTGGAGGCTATATCGGCCCGACGGACGAGGACTGCCTCACGCTCGATGTCACCGCGCCGCCTTCGGCGAAGAAGGCGCCGGTGATGGTGTGGATCTATGGAGGCGGCAATATCGCCGGGGCAACGAACCTCCCCAGCTACGACGCCCGAAATTTCGCCCGTGACGGCGTCATCGTCGTGGCGATGAACTATCGCCTCGGCCCGCTCGGCTTCTTCGCCCATCCGGCCCTCACCGCCGAGGCGGGCGACCACGCGCTGGCCAACTACGGGCTGATGGATCAGATCGCCGCTCTCAGATGGGTCCATCGCAATATCGCGGCGTTCGGCGGAGATCCGGACAATGTGACCCTGTTTGGCGAGTCCGCCGGCGGGCTCGACGTGCTTCAGCTGATGGCGGCGCCCACCGCGCGCGGATGGTTCCAGCGGGCGATCGTGCAGTCGGGCGGCGGCGGCGAGCCGATGCAGGACCTCAAGGCGGCCGAGGCCGAGGGCGCGGCGCTGGCGACCCGCGCCGGTCTGCCCGGCGCCCAGGCCACGGCCGACCAGCTGCGCGCCCTGCCGGTCCAGACCCTGCTCGCGAATGCGCGAGGCGCGCGTCCCGTCGTCGACGGACACCTGATCGAGGAGCCGCTGACCGCAGCCTTCGCCCGGGGCGACGAGGCGCGCGTCCCGCTGATCATCGGCTGGGACAGTAACGAGGCCTCGCTCCTGACTGCGTTCGGGGCAACGCCTGCCCAGTGGATCGCCCGCACGCCGGCGACAGTGAAGGCGGCCTACGGCGAGCGCGAGAGCGATGCGCTGCTCGCGCGAGACCTGTTCGACGACGAGGTGATGGCCGCCCCCGCACGCTGGTTCGCTACGGAGCAGACGGCGCACCGGGCGCCGACGTGGCTGTATTACTTCTCCTACGTTCCCGAGCGGCAGAGAGCCGAACGGCCCGGCACCAACCACGCTTCCGAGATCCCGTTCGTCTTCGACTCGATCGACGCGATCCCCGGGCGAACGTCGCTCGCCACCGCCAGCGAGCGGGCCGAGACGACGCTGGCCCATGCGTGCTGGGTCGCCTTCGCCAAGGAGGGACGCCCCGACTGCGCCTCTGGCCAATGGGCCCGTGTCTCGGCGGACGGCCTGGTGTTCGAGTTCGGCGATCCCGCCGGACCTCGCCCGCACTTCCGCGAGACCCAGCTCAACGCCCAGACATCCGCAAATTCTACACTGCGGGCGTCCGCGCCCTGAGGTCGTAAGAGTTCAACGCAGAGACACAGAGGCACAGAGAAATGTAGCGCTCCGCATTGCCTCCGTTCTGCAGGGCTAGCCCGAAGGCGCAATCAAACAATCCACGTCCCCTCTGCGTCTCTGCGCCTCCGCGTCTCTGCGTTGAATCTTTTTCAATGCCGCCCTGAGGTTGCCCAGCCGCAGAGGGCGCCGTAACGGTCCGCGCCTTGGCGCGGGCGCGTCCCGCCAGAGGATGCTCGAATGACGCAAGCACCCGTGGCGATCATCATGGGTAGTCGCTCGGACTGGGCGACGATGAAGGTGGCGGCAGAGGCTCTCGACGACCTGGGCGTGGCCTATGTGACGCGCATCGTATCGGCCCACCGCACGCCAGAGCGGCTCTACGCCTTCGCCCGCGGCGCGCGGGAGGCTGGATTCAAGGTAATCATCGCCGGCGCGGGCGGCGCGGCTCACCTGCCGGGGATGACCGCCTCCATGACCGAGTTGCCGGTCCTGGGTGTCCCAGTCGAGGTCCGCTCGCTCGGCGGCCTCGACGCCCTCCTTTCCATAGTCCAGATGCCGGCCGGCGTGCCGGTGGGGACGCTTGCCGTCGGCGCAGCAGGAGCAAGAAACGCTGCACTGCTAGCCGCGCGCATCCTGGCGCTTACCGACCCGGCCCTTGCCGAGCGGGTGGCGGCCCACCGGCGCGCGCTTGCCGACGCGGTGCCGGAAACGGTTGAAGACGCGCCGAGGAGCTGACCGGCCACATGAGCTTTCCACTCGCGCCCGGCGCGACCATTGGCATTCTTGGCGGCGGACAGCTCGGGCGCATGTTGTCCCTGGCGGCCGCTCGCCTGGGTCTGGACGTCGTCATCCTGACGCCAGAACCGAACGCGCCCGCCTCGCGGGTCTCCGCCGGGTCGATCGTCGCCGCCTACGACGATCCCGCGGCCCTCGACGCCCTGGCGGACCAATGCGCGGTGATCACCTGCGAGTTCGAGAACGTCCCCGCCAGCGCCCTCGCCCACCTTGAGCACCGAGGCGTCTGCGTGGCGCCCGGCTCGAACGCATTCGCCATCGCGCAGGACCGACTGGCCGAAAAGACCTTCCTCAACGGGGCCGGCCTGCCGACGGTGAATTTCGCGGCGATCGACTGTGAGGCCGATCTGCACGCCGCTCTCGAGCGGTTTGGAGCGCCTCTGCTCCTGAAGAGCCGCCACGGCGGTTACGACGGCAAGGGACAGGCCTGGGTGCGCTCATCCAGCGAAGCCGCGGCCGCGATAAAGGAGATCGGCTGTCGCCCGGCGATCATCGAAACGCCGGCCAACTTCGTGCGCGAGTGCGCGATCATCGCCGCCCGCGGCCGCAATGGAGAGGTCGCCCTCTATCCCCTGACCCGCAGCGAGCACGACGGCGGCATTCTGCGCCGCACCATCGCGCCTGCAGAGGCCGCGCCCGCCACGCTCGCCGCCGCAGCCGATGCAGCGGCGCGGCTGCTGGGCGCCCTTGGCTATGTCGGCGTGCTCGGACTGGAGCTGTTCGAACAGGCCGATGGGTCTCTGTTGGTTAACGAGTTCGCACCCAGGGTGCACAACACCGGCCACTGGACCCTGGATGGCTGCGCCACCGATCAGTTCGAACAGCACATCCGCGCCGTCGCGGGCTGGCCGCTTGGGCCCACGAACGCCACCGCGCGTGTCGAGATGATCAACCTGCTCGGCTCAGACGCCGACGGCTGGGCGGACTGGGCGCGTGACCCGTCGGCCCGCCTCTGGCTCTACGGCAAGCCGGAAACCCGCGAGGGCCGCAAGATGGGGCACGTCAATCTGGTGAAGCCGCTCTTGCCCTGACAGTTATCCGCGTACAGACCGACAAAAAATTACCACCTTGCAGCCATCGAACCAGCAGCGCTTCCGGGAAGCGCGCCATGGTGTTTTTCTCTGTAGAGCCATGAAGTTCGATCCAGAATGAATTGATCCGTCGCCATATTACGACCGATTTATGGCGTGATTGCCGTATCGTAGCCATAGAAGTTTCAAGAACACTTCATCCCGCCCCAATGTTCCCTTGGCTATCTACCCTGACGGGGCGGACAGCTTGAGCGGCGAGGACGCACGCCCGCGCCGACAACGGACGGCTGGCCGACGCACAAAGCGATAGCAATCGGGGTGATCGAAATGCAGCGATACTCTTTGTTGGCCGGCGCAGGCCGGCTTGCGCTCGTGCTCGCGCTCGCCGCAGCAGCTGGCGCGGCCAAGGCCGAAGGGGCGGCCGGCGCGGAATCGGCGGCAGGCGCGGCCAACAACAGCTCCACCCTCAGCGGCGTGACGGTGCAAGGCGAAGTAGTCACCACGGCCCCGGCCGTTCCGCCACTGCAGACGCCCTATACGGTGAGCACAGTGACGGCCGCCGAGGTCCGCGCCCTGCCGGATGCGCCGACGATCAACATCCAATCGATGCTGAACTATCAACCGTCGTTCTTCTCCACCACCGACGGCCCGAACGAGGGCGTCACGACCTACTTCCGATCCTTCAACTCGGGGCAGTTCGCCGAGACCTACGAAGGGATCGCCCTGAACGACGTGTTCAACGGCGGCGTGACCAATCAGGCGAGCGTGGTCAACGGGACTCTGCTGCTGCCGCGGAACGTCGACAGCGTCGTGATCTACCGCGGCATCAACAACCCCGCCGTCAACTCGTACAACTCTCTGGGCGGCACGATCGACTTCCTGCCGCGCATGCCGACCGCCGACATGAACGGCCAGATCGGCGCCAGCTACGGCAGCTTCAATTCCTATGACGTGCACGCCCAGTTCAACACCGGTGACATCGGCGGCGTGCGTCAGTTCATCGCCTACGACCACACCGAGAGCGACGGCTGGCTGAGCTTCACGAACGACCGCAATACCAACGTCTATTATTCTGCCACCTACGACGCGCCAAACGGCGATCACCTCAGCCTCGTGGGCGTGTACAATCACAACAACGGTTATTCGCCTCTGCAGACACCAGTCGGTTTCCTGCAACTCGGCAACGGCTACACCGGCTGGCCCTTGGGCGTGTCGAACGAGAAGGACTCCGACACGGAGTACATGGCGATCCTGGACTTCCGGGCGCCGCTGACCAGCCACGTCACCTTCGACCAGAAGGTGTTCGGGGGCGCTAACAACTACCTCCGGACCTCGTTCGCCGATCCGAACTATTCAGGTCCCTTCGCGGGCTCCCTCCCGAACTCGCCGACTGGATTCAATTGGTGGCAGTACTATCCGAGCGGGCCGACCTATGATCCCGCCTCGGTCTTCGGCTCAGTGGAGGCCGGCACGGATTACCATTTCTACGGCTACACCTCGTGGGGCATCGGCTATCAGCCGAGCGTTACTATCGACCTGCCGCACAACAACGTCGTCCTTGGAGGCAACATCACTTACGGGAACCTCCATTCCCGCGAGTACTGGTACGGATCGTACAACATGCCGATGACGGTTGGCTACAACAACGCCTGGGATGAGCACGACAACCGCCTGTTCGCGTCTGGGTATATCCAGGATACGATCACGATGTTCGATGATCACCTGACCATAACGCCGGGCATCAAGTATATATTCGCGCACACCTTGGATAACGACGCAATTGGCTTCTACTACCCGTACGGTGGAACGCCGAGCGACAACGAGGACTATTTCGCACCGACCTTCGCGATCAACTACAAGTTCACGGAGAACCTCGCCGCCTGGTTCGCATTCGGCCAGAACATCAAATTCCCCGACATCGGCGCCTTCTACGGGGCCGTGGCGGCGAACACCGCCCCGGCCGGCCAGCCCGCCTTCTCCACGCCGGCGATCACGATCAAGCCGGAGCACGTCAACGATTTCGAGGGCGGAATTCGCTACCAGAACGGCGGACTCTACGCAGAAGCGGACGTCTACCGCGAAGATTTCACCAACACTTTCATCTCAACGTTCAACAGCGTGACTGGAGCCTCGACCATCTCCAACGGCGGCGATTCACGCTACCAGGGCATCGAGCTTCAATTCAAGGACGCCATCAACATCAGTCAATACGGGACCCTACTTCCGTTCCTGAACTACTCATACAATCAGGCTGAGTACACATCCTCGTTCTCCGACCAGGCGTCGGGGCTCACGGTCGTCCCCGGCGAACCGGTGGCGAACGTGCCGGCGTACCTGCTGCAGTTTGGCGTGACCTGGAACTACGACGACTGGAACGTCACGGCCCAAGGCCGCTGGATCGGCGGCCAGTTCATCCTCGACGATGACACCGGCGGTACGACCGGTCAGAAGAACCCGGCCTACTTCGTATCGGATATCGGAATCATCAAGACGTTCCCACTGCACAACCTTGGACTCGGCTTCGCCAAAAGTGTAACGGCCGCGTTCAATGTGACCAACCTCTTCAATAAGTACTACTACAACACCTTCTACTATTCCGGCGGCACGGAATTTGTCACACCGGGCGCGCCCCGGGCCGTGATGGGCCGCATCGACGTGAACTTCTGATACAATCTAGGGGCCAGTCCTCCCTCCTGGCCTTGGAGGGAGGTGTCCTCTCCCGCCTACGCGCGGGAGGAGGCTCCGTTGCTCTATGCCTCGGGGCGTGACGGCTCTCGCCTCGCGTGCTCGCTTCCGTGCGTTGGGGCGCCATAGCGGAGCCGGCTGAGGAAGGCCGCTCCGCGCTTTGCGAAATCCGAGGGACGTGCGACGCCGGCCTTCCACTTCTCGAAGGCCATCACGCCAGCGACCCGCTGTTCGACGTGCTGTTCCGCCGCGGCCGCCCCCGATGACAGTCGGATGGCGAGGCCCGAGACCAGGATCTCAGCCAGCAGCACGCGCTTGCTGTAGTGGTTCTCGTCGGTGGCCGTGTCGCCCGCCCATCGCCAGAGAGCATCTGCGCTCGTCCAGGCGAGGCGCAGGCCCAGCGCCAGGTTGCCGGGCAAGGCGAGAAAGCCGGTCCAGCGGCGCACTGCTGACTCATGCTCGCCAGCCGCCGAAAGCCACGCCGCCACGGCGCGACGGATGCGTTCGCGGATCTTGATCGTGGCCGGGTCGGTGTCCTCCAGGGACCTAAGCGCGTCCTGATCGAAACGACGGGACAGCAGCGCGGCAAGGTCTCGCGGACCTTCAGGCAGCAGAAGTTCGGCCTCGGCGGCGCTCAGACCGACATCGCGGCCGGCCTGCCGGACCAGTACCCAGCTCCAGCCCAACCGCGGAGCCAGCCTGAGGGCCGCCTCGAGCAATGCCTGCTCCTTGGCCTCGGCCCAATCGCGTTCGTCGCTCATCGTTCCTTTCTACCAGAGGTCGACCATGGACAAAACCGGGCGAGCCTGCTACCAGCGCTCCCTCTCATTCTGCGAGCGTCGGGGCGAGGAGTTCGGTTCCTTCGCCCCTCGATGCTTTGGAGGCCCCTTGGTTCAGATTTTCGTCCGAGACAACAATGTCGATCAGGCGCTTAAGGCCCTGAAGAAGAAGATGCAGCGCGAGGGCTCCTTCCGGGAGATGAAGCGCCACGTCCACTACGAAAAGCCGTCGGAGAAGCGCGCGCGTCAGAAGGCTGAAGCCGTTCGCCGGGCCCGCAAGCTGGCGCGCAAGCGCGCACAACGCGAAGGCCTGATCGCCGCGCCGAAGAAGCCGTCGCGCTAGAAATCTCATCGGGGCCGCGACGCGGCCCGATTGCGATCCAGAGGCGTCGACCGTCAGGTCGGCGCCTTTTTCTATGCCTGAACGGGTCGCGCCGATGCGGGCAGGCCCTACTCCGCCGCGACGCAGGCGCTGATGGCGCGGGCGTCGCGCACATGGACAATCCCGCGGATGATCGCGTCGCAATGGCGCGCGCTCAGCAAGGTCGCGTGATTGGCCGTGGGAACTTGCTCGAGAAAGCCATAGCGCGAGGCCTTGGCGGGAAGGACCTGGAGCGCGCGCACGGCGGTGGCCGGTCGCGCGGGCCCCGCCAGGATCACCGCCACCGGCAGGTCAGGCTCGTAGGCGCCCGCCTGCAACGCCTCCTTCGCGGTCTGCTTCCAGAAGGATACCTCCTGGGCCGACCAGTGGTTGTGACCAGGATCTGCGAACGCCCATCTCTTTTCGGCCGAAGGCTCGCCGTCGAGGCCGATGGTGTCCCCCACGCCGACCCACTCGGACGGGGTGAGCAGTCCGTTTCGGCTGCTCCAGGCGGCTGCCCCGGACAGGCCCGCGAAGAGGTCCACCAGAACGCCGGCCAAGCGCGAGTCAGTGACCTTCGGCGTCGTGGCGTCGACCAGCACCACGCCCTTCAGCCGCGGCCAGTTGCTCCGTGCGAACAGGGCGGCGTGCAGTCCCGCCATCGAGTGACCGCAATAGATAAGCGGTCCCCCCTCCCCCATAGCCGCGAGCAGGGCCTCCAGATCCTCCCGCACGGCCAGCCCATCGCGGGGCTCTGGTCCGGGCGGCGAAAATCCCAGGCCGGCCCGGTCGTAGGCCAGCGACCGCATCCCGGCGAGCGCCAGCTTCGCCTGAACCGCCGCCCAGTCCGCGGAAAAGCCGAAGGCGCCGGCTTCGAGGACGACCAGGGGACAATCCGACACGCGGGGTCCCTCGAGGATGGCGTGAAGCTCACGTCCATCCCCTATGTCCACCAGACGGCCACGAGGGCTTGGCTTTCGAGAGCGGCCGTTCATCACACCCCTGGCGACGAGTACACGCGCGCCAGGGCGCGATCGGTCGGACGCTGATTTAGGTGCTCCGCCCAGTCTTGCAAAGGCGGCTGCCGCTTGCGCTTAAGGAAGTTGATCGCGCTGTCCCTGGCGCGCTATTTTGGCGCAGAGCCGGCGCCGCCGCGCGCTGGCTGGACCGAGATTTGGTCGCCGAAGACGCGCCTTGCTAACCAACGACGACGGGCGGAGCCAACTGACCGTTAGCAAATGAACTGCTCGTCCGGTCGATCTCGCTGAAAAACACCATCACGTCATTTCGGTCTACAC
>DASXGR010000069.1:0-51676 GCA_036488935.1 Caulobacteraceae bacterium
ATGATCAGCGGCGCTATCCGCTCCCAATCAGCGTCGCTCAGCACCAGGCGATCCATCACACCCAAAACGGCCTCCAAAAGGCAGTCTTGAATCACGCTTCGCCGTCAGCCGGAATCCCTAGAGTCCACACGACCTAGAGCAAACTCCGACCAGACGGAATCGTCTGGTCGGAGATAATTTGCTCTAGATTCAAAAGCTTGAGCGCCGTCTTATCGCCCAACCAGTTCCCACTTGGTCGGACGGCGCTCTAGGCGCCGTCGCCCGTTTGATCAGCCGCCGTAGAAGAACCGCTCCTCCGCGATCTTCCCGTTCCTGATCGTGTAGAGGGCTTCTTCGTCCATATGCATCTTTTGGCCGGATTCCCGGTTGGTGACGTCCATCGTGAAGTGAACGACGAACTGGTCGCCATTCACATACGGGCCTTCGACAGCGACCTTGTGGACCTCGTGGGCCTTTTCCCACCACTCGCCCTTGGCGCGCGCCGCCGCCTTGCCGCGGGAGATGGGGTCCATTCCACCTGGGCCGCCCGGTTCCACCGAAACGACGTCCTCAGCCCAATACTTCTCGCCGCATTCGCCGAATTTTCCGGCCTTGCAAAGTGCGACGAGATCATTCGCGATGTCATTGGTGTTCATGCGTTTTCTCCCGAAGTCGCCAATGCTGACGATCACGGTGGAACTATACGCGGGTTCCGTGACGCATTGGAGTCGACACTTCGGACGAAGCGACGTCTTCACGCGGCTTTGCTCTGCCTTCGCCCGGCAAAGCTTTAGCGGCATGAGGTCCAGCTCTCCAGCCGGCGGGATATGCGCTTGGCGTGGCTGCCTGGCCAATAGTGTCGACCACAGGCAGGGCAGCGTCGGAATGGGCCGGGGAGCCGTCGAGCCGAGACGGGCAGATCGTCGAACCTCGCCGGGTCGAGTTCGACCAGCTGGGCGTTGTCGATCATGCATCGTGTAAACGGCGCGACCGTCCAATTGAGGTCCAGGGCCGCCCTGAGTTCACATGCCTGACCATTCAGGTCATCCGCGTTGAGCCGCACGATCCGCGCCGTGGCGGCAGCTCGCTCGGCCAGTCGCCGGTCGCGCGTCAGCAGGATGCGATCCTCCCGCCGCGCCCGAGCGACGACGTCATCGTCCTTTTCTCCGGGGCTGGCGAGCAGGGTGTCGTGACCGGCCGCGCGCAGCCAGCGGGCGAGGGCGGCCAGCATCTCGTCGCAGATGAAGCTAACCGTCACGGCAGGCTTCGCCATATCCACGCGCATCCCGCTCTTTTGTCCTCGTCGGCGCGGCTCATGCGAAGGCGCGTGCTTGACATTCGGCGGGCCCGGAGCGGCGATGCGTCATGACCAAGACCGTGATCCGTCCTGTCATTTCCGTGCCCGGCGCCGTCGATCGTCTCGCGGAAATACTTAACGAAGTGGTCGCCGCAAACGGTTCGGTGCACTTCATGGATCCGATCCCTCATGGCGCAGCCGAAGCCTACTGGCGCAAAGCTCTCGAGGGCGCGGCAGCCGGCGACCGTGTCGTGCTCGGCGCCTTCCTGGAAACTGTCATCGCCGGAACAGTCACCCTGTTTCTGGACACGCCGCCCAATCAGCCGTTCCGGGCCGAGATCTGGAAGCTGATGGTGGCGCCCGTCTATCGGGGCATGGGTCTGGCGCGCGCCCTGATGAAGGAGGCCGAAAGCCTGGCCCTGGCGCGCGGGCGGACCCTGCTCAATCTCGACACCGCGGTGGAGGGTGGGGCGTCGGAACTTTACGAGAGCCTTGGCTGGACGCGAGTCGGGGTGATCCCCGACTACGCCCTCAAGCCGAAGGGCGGCCTGGTGGGGACCGCCATATACTACAAGAAGCTCGCCTGACGGCGCCGATCACCTCTCAGCCTCCGCGGCGCAACTGCAGACTCTGCTGATCGTGCAGCGGCGAGACGAGCAAGCTGTCGCTCCAGCGGCCGAAGGTCATCACCGTCTGGCCGCCGCTCTCGACGAGCTTCATTCCGTGGTCTGTAGGAACCCATGCCGCAGGCGTGGCCGGGAGGGCGTGCTGGCATGAATCTCCGGCGCTCACGCGATAACCCCGGGCGACCTTCTCGCGTCCGAGCGTGATCACGCACAGCGTCATGCCATCTTTCGCAAGCGTCCAGGGTCCGGAAGCCTCTCCGGGGGCCAGGGATTTGCCCGCCATCTGATCGCGCTCGGCGGACGCCGGCGTGTTTTGGGCGGAGGCTGGACCGCCCATCAGGATCGCCACAGCCAGGCCGGTCGCGAGGATCGATGATCTCATCGATGAATCTCCTTCGGTCCCCGACGCTTGCGGAAAACGCCCGATCTCTTGCCAGCGTTGCCAAAGGCCGTTCCGCCGGCTGACAACCACCTCGCGGGCCGCCTATAGAGCGGCCGACGATCAGGGGTGGAAAGGAAGCAGGCGTGGGAAAGCTTTGGTGCGTCGCGCCGCAGGGCGATCGGTGCGGGGAAGCGGCGACGTGGGCGGCGGAGGAGCGCGCGCTCTACTGGTGCGACGTCAACCGCTACCTGATCCATCGCATCGGGCCTGATCGGCAGGTGCGGAGCTGGTTCTTCGACGAACCAGTGACGGCTTTGGCCCAGACCACCGATCCCGGCGAATGGATTGTCGCCCTGGGCTCGCGCCTGATCCTGTGGCGCCCCGCTGACGACTCGCGGCGGGAACACGGATTCCGCTGCGAGAACTGGCCGGAGGCGCGCCTCAACGATGGCCGCGCCGCGCCCAACGGCGATTTCTGGATCGGCTCCATGGGCCACAACGTCGGTCCTGACGGCGAAGACCGCGAGTGCCCTCCCGGCTTGGGCCTTCTCTGGCGCATCCGACCGGACGGGACGGCGACGGTGGAAAAGCGCGCGCTCGGCATTTCCAACACCGTCTGCTGGTCCCCGGACGCGCGCACCTTCTATTTCGGCGACAGCCTGGCGAACACGATCTGGGCCTACGACTACGACCCCGAGACGGGTGAGATCGCCAACGAGCGGCCGTTCTTTTCCGGTTTCGAGCGCGGCGGTCCCGATGGGTCGGCCGTCGACAGCGAAGGACGGCTCTGGAATTGCCGCTTCTACGGCGGCTGCGTCGTGTGCGTCGCGCCGGACGGCAGGATCGAGCAGGTGATCGACATGCCGGTGCGCGATATCACCACCTGCGCCTTCGGAGGCGATGATCTGAAGACGCTGTACATCACCACAGCGAGTATGATCGCCCAGGAAGGTGGTCGGCTCGCCGGTTCGCTCTATGCGCTTGAAACCGACGCGCCGGGCCTCGAGGGCTACCGCGCGCGGGTCGATCTGAAGGAGACGGTGAGGTGAGGGTTCCCGAGACGAAGCTGGCGGAGGTCTGGGACCGGGGCTTCACCGTCGTCGAAGGGTTCCTCGATGCGGAGACCCTGGCAGCGGCGCAGGCCGGGATGTGGGACATCTATCCGACGCCGGAAGCTTACTTCGCCGATCCTTCAGCCCATCCACGCTTCGCACGAAGCCAGTTCGCCGGACTGCGGTTCTTCCCGTACGCCAATGCGGCGCTCGACGGCCTGCCCGTCTATCCTGACCTCGTGGACGCCGCCGAGCGGTTCCTCACTTCTGCGGACATCGAGATCTACAAGATCGAACTGTGGGCGAAGTACGCAGGCGCGGTGAACTACGACCAGATGCATCACCGCGACTTCGGAAATCACACACTGGTCGTCCCGAGGCTCGACGGCGTCCACACCCAGATGACGACCTTCATCCTGCTTTCGGACGTCACCGAGCTGGATGGTCCGACCAAGCTGGTGCCGCTGGAGCACACGCGTGACCTTCCGCTGCACCCCCGGCAGCTGCCGATGGGCGAGCTTTTCGACAAGGAGGTCGCGGCCACAGCGCCGGCCGGCACCCTGATGATCTACAAGACCGACGTCATGCACCGCGGGTCTGACTTCCTCGCTCCGGGCCGCTCGCGGTTCGCCATGCTGGTCGACTTCACCCAGCGCGGGTGGCGGTGGAACGGCAAGATGAGTTGGCCCGATCACGCCGAAAAGCCCGGTTTCGTGGAGGCGATGATCGCGATGACGCCGCGCCAGAGGGACCTGTTCGGATGGCCGCCCGTCGGCAGCGACTACTGGACGCCCCAGACTTTGCGGGACGTGGAGGGGCGTTACCCGGGCATGGACATGACCCCTTATGAAGAGGGCGTCGCGACGCCGGAGTCCGCGCGATGAACGATGAGGCTCCACGACCGGCGGGTGGTGCGCGCCTTCGGTCGCGAGCCTGGTTCGACAATCCGGCCAATCCCGACATGACCGCGCTCTACCTCGAGCGCTACCTGAACTTTGGCCTGAGCCTCGAGGAGCTTCAGTCGGGCAAGCCGATCATCGGCATCGCCCAGACCGGCTCCGACCTCAGCCCCTGCAATCGCCACCACCTGGTCCTCGCCGAGCGCGTGCGTGAAGGGATCCGGACCGCGGGCGGCATCGCCATCGAGTTCCCCGTCCACCCCATCCAGGAAACTGGGAAGCGGCCCACCGCCGCTCTCGATCGGAACCTCGCGTACCTCGGGCTGGTCGAGGTGCTCTACGGCTACCCCCTGGATGGCGTCGTCCTGACGATCGGTTGCGACAAGACCACCCCTGCCTGCCTGATGGCCGCCGCCACGGTGGACCTGCCGGCCATCGCTCTCTCGGTCGGGCCGATGCTAAATGGCTGGTTCCGCGGCCGTCGCACGGGTTCGGGGACGATCGTCTGGCAGGCCCGCCAGATGCTCGCCGCCGGCGAGATCGACGAAGCGGGTTTCATCGAGCTCGTAGCCTCGTCCGCGCCGTCCACCGGCTTCTGCAACACCATGGGCACGGCGACGACGATGAACAGCCTCACCGAAGCCCTGGGCATGAGCCTGCCCGGCTCGGCGGCGATCCCCGCGCCCCATCGGGACAGGCAGGAGATGGCCTATCGAACGGGCCTGCGCATCGTCGACATGGTCAAGGAGGACCTGCGTCCGTCGCGGATCCTGACTCGCGAGTCCTTCCTCAACGCGGTGGTGGTCAACAGCGCCCTGGGGGGCTCAAGCAACGCCCCGATCCATCTGATCGCCCTGGCCAGGCACATCGGGGTGCCGCACGTGCTGCAGGATTGGGAAGACTTCGGCCGCCACGTGCCCCTGCTGGTCAACCTGCAGCCGGCCGGTGAATACCTGGGCGAAGATTTCTACCGCGCCGGCGGCGTGCCGGCCGTGGTCAACCAGCTGATCGAGGCGGGCCTGATCCACGGCAACGCCCCCACCGTCACTGGACGCACGCTTGCGGAGAACAACAAGGGCCGCGCGATCCTCGACGATGACGTCATCCGGCCGTTCGACCGGCCGCTGAAGGCGGAGGCTGGCTTCATCGTGATGTCCGGCAATCTCTTCGACAGCGCCATCATGAAGACGAGCGTGATCTCGCCGGAGTTCCGCGACCGCTATCTCAGCGATCCGGTTCATCCCGATGCGTTCGAAGGGCGGGCGATCGTGTTTGACGGACCCGAGGACTACCACGCGCGGATCGACGATCCGGCGCTGGGGATCGACGAGTTCTGTGTCCTGGTCATGCGCGGAACCGGCCCGATCGGCTATCCGGGAGGCGCAGAGGTGGTGAACATGCGCCCGCCCGCCGAGCTGATCAAAAGGGGCGTGCACGCGCTGCCCTGCATCGGCGATGGCCGGCAGTCGGGAACCTCAGGCTCGCCCTCGATCCTCAACGCGTCGCCCGAAGCGGCGGCGGGGGGCAACCTTGCCCTGCTCCAGACTGGCGACATCATCCGCGTCGACCTCAACAGCCGAAAGGTCGACGTGCTGATTGACGAGGAGGAGCTGGCCGAGCGTCGCCGTGCGCTCGACGCCGGGGGAGGTTACGCGTATCCTCACAGTCAGACCCCTTGGCAGGCTCTGCAGAGAATGGACGAAGGCCAGCTGGGGACCGGCGCCGTGCTTGAGTCGGCGATCCGCTTCCAGCGCGTCAGCGAGACCATGGGTCTTCCGCGGGACAACCACTGAGGCTCCCGCCGCACTGAGCACGAGAACCTGGCATGGCGGTGGCGACCTATCCCAGTCTGAGGGACCGCGTGGTGTTCGTGACGGGCGGCGCCTCGGGGATCGGGGCGGCGTTCACGCGCCAGTTCCATGCACAAGGGGCGAGGGTCGCGTTCGTAGATCTGCAGCGGGAGACGGGGGAGTCCCTCCGAAACGAGCTGGGCGAGCGCGTCTGGTTCGGCGTGTGCGATGTCACCGATGTGGCGAACCTGCACAACGCCGTGCAGGCCGCAGCTGAAGCGCTCGGGCCGATCACGGTTCTCATCAACAACGTCGCCAACGACACCAGACATGAAGCCGCCAGCCTGAGCTTCCCGGAATGGCGAGCGAACCTTGCCGTGAATCTTGACCCTGTCTTCATCGCCTCGACGGCGGTCCTGCCGATGATGGAGGCGCAGGGCGGCGGGGCCATCATCAACGTCAGCTCGGTCACAGCGCTCCTCGGACAGGCGAATCTCGCCGCCTATGTCGCGGCCAAGGGCGCGATCATCGCATTGACGAAGACGCTCGGCAGGGAGTGGGGCGCGCGCGGCGTCCGCGTCAACGCGCTCACGCCCGGCTGGGTGGTGACGGAACGGCAGCTCGAACTGTGGCTTACGCCCCACGCGGAAGCGGAGTGGGCCAAGCTCGTCGCCTTGCCAGGCCGCATCATGCCTGACGACATCGCCCGCGCGGCCCTGTTCCTCGCCTCGGATGAGAGCCGCATGATGACCGGACAGAATCTGGTGGTGGACGCCGGCCGCACGTGACGGGCGCATAGCCATGAAGCGGCGACCTGAGCATCATACGGCCGCTTCCCTGCCGCTCCGGCTTCTGGCTTAACAGTCGAAACAACGGGAGAGCGCCATGGACACCTTGCACCTCGTCGACCCCGAGCTTCGCCCGCTGCTCGAGGCGTTCCCCGCCCTGAACCTGTCGATGGAGTCGCTCGAGGAGACCCGCGAGCGGGTCTTCCCCATGCCCGAGCCGGACGTGTCGAAGACCACCCAGGAGCGGATGGTCGCGCCAGGGCCCAGCGGCGCGCCGGATGTCGAGGTCCTCGTCTATCGGCCCAAGGCGGTCAGCGGACCCCTGCCGTGCATCTATCACATTCACGGGGGCGGCTATGTCCTCGGCAAGGCGCAGAACCAGGAGCCGGTCCATCGCCAGGTCGCCGGCGGCCTGGGCTGCGCGATTGTCTCGGTCGAGTACCGGCTGGCGCCCGAGACGCCGTTCCCTGGACCCGTCGAGGATTGCTACGCCGGTCTCGCCTGGACCTTCGCCAAGGCCACCGAGCTTGGGCTGGACACAAACCGCATCGGCGTGATGGGCGAGAGCGCCGGCGGTGGTCTCGCCGCCGCCCTTGCCCTTCTGGCCCGGGACCGCGGCGAGTACGCCCTGGCTTTCCAGCACCTGATCTATCCGATGCTCGACGATCGGACCTGCGAGCATCCCGACCCCCATCCGCACACGGGCGAGTTCATCTGGCACGCGCACAACAACCGCTTCGGCTGGTCCAGCCTGCTTGGCCACGAGCCTGGACGGAACGGCGTATCGCCTTATGCCGCGCCGGCCCGCGCCGAGGATGTGTCGCGACTGCCGCCGACTTTCATCAGCACCGGAGCGCTCGACCTCTTCCTCGAAGAGGATCTTGAATACGCGCGCCGTCTCGTGCGAGCCGGCGTGCCGACCGAGCTCCACGTTTATCCCGGCGCCTTCCACGCCTTCGACATGGCCCCCGACGCCGCCGTCGCCCATCAGGCCCGCCGCGACAGCCGCGAGGCGCTCGCCCGGTTCATGCGAGCCTAGGGGCAGGATCGGGAGTTTGAATCCTGAGCTCTCGGCTCAGATCGATCTGGCTTCTCATCTGCTCCAGTCGACGACGGGAGAGGCGGCCCGGTCGATTTCGCCGCTTGCAGGTGGTCAGGTAGGGCGCGTCTTCCGCGCCGATACGGCTTCATCCTCGTATCTGGTGAAGCTCGTTGAATTGCCGGCCGATCAGAACTTTGCGGACGAGCCTGTTGATGATCGGGTCTACGGCTCCCGCTTCAGTAACCTGCGGCCGGCCTACGATCTCCTCAGAGGGGTTGGATTGCCCACGCCCCGCCTGCACGGTTTTGGCGCGCGCGTGGAGCAACACGTCTCTTACGCCGTCTTTGACTACCTCGAGGGCGACGCCGACGACTTCTCCGCGTCTTGGTTCTCGGCTGTCGGAGCGTCCCTTCGCGACCTGCACGCCGTCACCGCATCAGGGCTGGGTGGGGATGCGAGCGCCGCTGCCCGAGCCGTGGTCGATCGCGTTTCAGAGAGCGCTGGCGATCAATTTTGGGAAGGCGCAGCCGATCCTGCCGGAGTCCCTTGCGCACGCAGTCGAAGGTCGAATGCGAGAGGCCCCGGCGCTCGATGATCCGGCCGAGTTCGTCCTGTCTCACACCGATGGGATTTCGGCGGTTCTCAAACGGCGGGCATGGGCCTGGAAGGTGCTGGGCCACGTCGATGTGGAGGATATGCAGTTCACCGATCGGCGATTTGTGCTTACCGGATTTGAACTGGCTCACCGACTGAGCGGCCGTGCGGTTCCCCATCAGTTCTGGCAGGCCTATGGATGGCGGCCTTCGGCGCGCCACATGCAGTTCGAACTGCTGTACCTGTTGGTTTGGGCGAGGGTGCTCCGGCGCCAGCCGGTACTGTTTGCCGCCTGTCTCGCCGAGCTTGAGCGAAGTGTCGCCTGAAGCAGGGTCCGCCTCGCTTCCGTCGGCGCGATGAAGTACCAAAACCCATCTGACCCGCCCGGAGACTTCCGATGGCCGACGACAACACTCCGCCGAAGCCCGAGGCGAGCGCCGCGGTTCCATTTATGCTCCAGCTGACGCCGATGAACCCGCCTTATCGCGAAGATCCCTACGCAGTGCTCGCGGATTTGCGCGCCCGCTGCCCGGCGATGAAGGACGAGGGTTACGGCAGTGTGATCCTCACCCGCTACAATGATGTGCGCTCGATCGTCTCGGACCTCACCATGTGGCGAGATCCGTTCAAGGGCGATGAGGCCGTGCTCCAGCGTCAGCTCGCCGGCTTGGAGATTCCCGAGGGTCCGCGCAGCGAGAACACAAGCATCCTCACTCTCGACGATCCCGACCACGCCCGCATCCGTCAGCCGCTCGCCCAGGCGCTCTACGCACGGGTTGCGAAGTTCCGCCCCGAGGTGGAGCGGATCGTGAGTGAGACACTGGATGTGATCGATGCGTCCGGCCCGTTCGACCTGATGACCAGCTTCTGCGTGCCGATCCCAATCGATGTGATCGCCTCGATCCTGGGGGTCGAGCACAGCCGGCTGGCGGAGTTCCGCGCCTGGTCGGAGGGCATCATCCAGAGCCTCAACCCGTTCCGCAATGAAGAGCAGACCAAAGGGATGGACGCCGCCAGGGAGGCGCTCGACGGCTATTTCACGCGCCTGATCGCCGAGCGAAAGGCCGAGGCGCGCGACGACCTGATCAGGGACATGACGCGGCTGCAGGCGGAGGGGCTGGCGGTCAGCGACGGGGAGCTGCGCATCAACCTGCAGGCCCTGCTCATCGGGGGCAACCTCACCACTACCGACCTGATCGGCAACGCCGTTCGGCTCCTGCTGAGGAACCCGGCCGAGCTCGCCAAGCTGAAGGCCGACCCGGCTCTGATCAACGCCGTGGTCGAGGAAGCCCTGCGCTACGAGCCGCCGGTGGACGCCACGGGGCGCGTCGCTTCGCGCGGGATGGAGATCTCCGGCTGCCCAGTGAAGCAGAAGGAGTTCCTCAGCCTGTTCCTCCGCGCCGCCAACCGCGACCCGGACGTGTTCGACAACCCGGACGCCTTCGATGTCACCCGCGCGAAGAAGCCCCACGTCGCCTTCGGCGGCGGCGCCCACATCTGCATCGGCGCCCCGCTTGCGCGGCTCGAGGCGCAGGTGGCGCTGCTGCGCCTGTTCGAACGCTTCCCGAACCTGCGCCTGGCAGACCCGGACGCGGCGCCGGCCTGGCGCACCCTGCCGTTCTTCCGGGGTCTCGAGCGGCTGGAACTGCGGGCGGATTAGGTCGCTTCGTGTCCCCTGAACCGCGCCGCGCGACCGGCGCTGAACCGGACGCCGCGGAAGTCATGCGGGCGAGGCTGCAGGCCGACCTCCGCGCCGCGATCAAGGCGCGCGCGACGCCCGAGGTCGCGGTCCTGAGGGGCCTGATCACCGCCATCGACAACTCCGGCGCCGTTCCCCTGACTCCCGGATCGGCGTCGATGCGGAGCGAAGTCGAGCGGCGGCGTCTCAGCGTGGAGGATGTGCAGGCGCTGCTGCGGCGCGAATGCGAGGCGCTACGGGAAGCCGAGCGCGAGTTCACCAGGCTTAGGCTGAGCGTGGAGTTGAAGCGGGCCGAGTTCGAGGCGACGGTTGTTGACCGCTATCTCTCGGCGCCGGTCGCCGACTGATCGAGAGCGCAAGGGTTAGCGAGGCGGGAGCATCGTCTCCAGCGCCGTCGCAAATGTTCCACGCCAGAGGGCGTGGTCGTGGCCGCCCGCGGGTTCCTGATATGTGAGGTCGTAGCCCTTGGCCTCCAGCACCGCTTTCATGCGGCGGTTGGGATCGATCATCCGGTCGAGGGGCTCCATCAGTCCGATCTCCATCCAAAAACGCAGCGGCAGGCGCGGCGCCTTGACGTACTCATCGATCAGCCACTCGGGGTCATAGTTTTGCGCGGCCAGGGGCTTTTCCATCTCATAGCCGGGCCCCCACCAGAGCGATGCGGACTGACTGATCACGTTGCCGAACAGGTGGGGCAGCCGAAAGCCCATCCAGCATGAAGCCAGGCCGCCGTAACTCACGCCGGTGACGTAGCCGTCGCGCGGGTCCTCCGAGACGGCATATTTCCCGCGCACCCAGGGCAGGAGCTCCGTCTCCATGAACCGCGCGAAGTCCTCGCTGCACGGGAGCTCCTGATTGCGCGACGTGTCGGTCGCGTTGTCGACGAAGACGGCGACCAGCGGCGCGACGCGTCCGTCGGCGATGAGATTGTCCAAGATCCGATGCGTGGGGGTCAACGAGAGCGCTGCGCCGCCGTCAAAGGCGACGAGGATCGGATAGGCGCCCTTGCCAGCTTCGTACCCCGGCGGCGTGTACACCCAGACCCTACGGTCGTTTCCCATCACCTCGCTGTGGAAGTCGCTCCGGTTGATCCAACCTCGCGGGACATCGGCGCGCTTCTCGACCACCGCATGGCTGGGCGCGTCGGGCAACGTCAGGATGGACGTGATGTTGTCGGGGAGGTTTTCGCCCGCCCGGCTTGCGAAGAATTCGCGGTGGTGCGGATCCGGCGCAGGTTTGTGGGCGCCGACGAACGCGAGCAACGACCGCCAGGCCGCCTCGTCGGCGCTGCGCCAGGCGACGGGCGGCATATCGGGTGCGAAGCTGTAGCTCGTACGCACGTCGTCGCGGTACCGGAAGGTCGCGTGACAGACGTTCGTCCCGGCAATCCGGTCCATCACATTGCTCAGTGGATCGCCGACGCCGCATTGGACCACGACGTGCTTCGCCTCGCCGTCGATGGGGAAGACATAGGTGACGAGGCTGTGGCCGGGCCTTTCAGGGTCGGGCTCAATCAGCGGCGCGCGTTCGCGGGCCACCCGCTCCCAGAAGGCGACCTCATTCCCTGGCTCAGCCTGAAGTTCGGCAAGCCAGGGATGGAGATGGTCGACGAACCGCTCGGCGATGGTCATTGGTGAACTCCCCGTTGGGGTTCAGCCTGACATCCGCAGCTTCAGCTTACCACAAGTTCCGTTCGTTACCGCCCGACAAGGGTTGGTCGCATGGCGCCGGCGGCGGGCGCTGTGTCCTCGGTCTCGCCGCCGCCCATGGCGAGGTAGAAGTTGACCGTCGCCAGGTAACGGCGGGTCCGCGCCTGGACGAGGCCCAACTGGGCGAGCTGGCGCAGACGCTGGGCGTCCAGGATCTGGACGATGCCCGCATTGCCGGCGCCATAGCCAAGGCGGGTCAGCCGGAGCGCCGCGTCGGCCGAGGCGAGCGCGGCTTCCTGGGTGCGGACCTCATCGGCGCTATTGGACAGGGCGTGCAGGGTGTCCGCCACCTGGCGGAACGAGATGAGCACGGTCTGCTGATACTGGGCGTAGGCCGCCTTGTATTCGTCCTGGGCCGCGCGCTTGTTCGCGGTGAGAGCCCCTCCATGGAAGATCGGGGCCGACATGCCGCCGATCAGACTCCAGGCCGCTCCCGCCGGCCCCGCGAGCAGCCCCTGCTCGGCCGCCATGGTGCTGATCGTGAACCGCGGATAGAGGTCGGCCGTGGCGACGCCCACGGCCGCGCTCGCCGCATGCAGCCGCGCCTCTGCCGCTCGGATATCCGGGCGTTGGCGGACCAGGTCCGAAGGCACGACCAGGGGCAGGTCGGCGGGCAGGGTGAAGCGATTGAGGTCGAAGTCGGGCGCGGACCAATCAGCCGGGGCCTTGCCCACCAGGATCGGCAGCGCGTCCTGGGCTGCATTCAGATCCTGCTGCAGGGGCGGGAGGAGGGTGCGGTCATGATCGAGTTGGCTTTGGGCGGACGTGACATCCATCTGCGAGGCCATGCCCGAGGCGTTGGCCGTCTTGACCAGGTCGAGCGTCCGCGTGTCCGACTGCAACAAGTCGTGGACGACGTCGATCTGGGCTCGGATCGAGGCGATCTGCAGCGCCTCGGTGACCGTGTCCCCCGTGATCATGAGCCTCGCCGCCTTCAGGGCTTCAGCCGTGGCCGCCGCGTTGGCGGAGGCCTGCTCGATCGAGCGATGCACCCCGCCGAAGACGTCGGGGTCGTAGCTGACGGATCCACCGGCCGAGTAGGCGCCATAGGTTGGGAAGGTGAAAGCCTCCGGTCCTAGGAACATGGCGCCGTACTGGATCCCGCCGACGCCCACAGACGCGTCGACCTGCGGAAAAAGGCCGCTACGGGCGACGCGGACTTGCTCGACTGCCCGCGACACGTTCGCCTGAGCCGCTGCGAGGGTCTGATTGTTGGCCGAGGCCAGAGCCACGGTCTGGTTCAGGTCGGGCGAACCGAACCTCTTCCACCAGTCCGCCGGCGCCTGCGCGGCAGGGGCGACGCTCTGCGTCGGCTGGTCCGGGCCCGCCTGATCGACGCTGGCGACGGGCCCTGAGGTGTAGGTCTGCTCCGTCGGCGGCGCCGGCGGCGTGAATTTCGGGCCGACCGCGCACCCGGCGAGCGCCGCCGTGGCGAGCAACGTCAGGCTCAATGGGGTCTTCTGAACCATCTTAGTGCCCCACCGCGTCAGACTGGGTTTTTGCTTTCTTCAGGAAGAATATCGACACCACCGCCAGGCCGAGCAGGGCGCTTTGCAGGATGACCATGTCGCTGAACGCAAGGATCGACGCCTGCTTCTGAATGGAGCGGCCCACGGCGACTATGGCCTCGTGCCAGGCGAGCCCCGGATCACTTTGGCCCCGGGACATGAACATGGCGGCCAGGTGCGCCAGCCGCGCCCGGGTCGCCGGTTCGAGCATGGAAGCCTGCGAGGAGAGGACGTCGGAATGAAAATGTTCGCGCGCCGTCATCGCGGTCTGCAGCAGGGCGATGCCGATGGCGCCGCCGAGATTGCGGAACATGTTGTACAGGGCGGACGCCGAGCCGGCGTACTCACGCTCAATGCCGGCGACGGCGACGGCTGAGAGAGGCGTCATCACCAGGGCCTGAGCGACAGCGCGGACCAGGCTGGACCAGATGAACTGCGGCCCCGAGAAATCTCCTTCCAGGGGCGAGGCGAGCAGACTTCCGAGAATGAACAGGAGATAGCCGAGGAGCGCCATTCGCCGGGGGTCGAAGCGGGCCATCAGCTTGGGTACGAGCGGCAGGATTAGAAGCTGGGGCAGCCCGAGCCAGATCAGAGTCTCGCCGATCTGTTCGGCGTCATAACCCTGGATGCGCGCCAGATAGATCGGAACGATGTACAGCCAGCCGTACATCGAAAACCCGAAGAAAAAGTTGGCGATCGAACTCAGGCCGAAGTTGCGTCGCGCCAGGAGCCGCAGGTGCAGCAGCGGCGCTTTGCGGGTGAACTGGACGATCACGAAGCTCACCAGGGCGACGGCCGAAAGGACGCTCATCCGGATGATGAACTTCGAGCCGAACCAGTCGTCCTTCTCGCCTTCCTCCAGCACGGTCTCGAGCGCGCCCAGGCCCACGGCGATAGTCGCCACCCCGAGCCAGTCGCCGCCGCGAAGCAGGTCCAGTCGAAGCGGTTCGGGCTCCAGGGAGATCCAGAGCATGGCGAACATCACCGCGCCCGGTAGGATGTTGATGAAGAAGATCGACTGCCAGCCGAAGGTGTCGTTGCAATAGCCCCCGATCACCGGGCCGATCGACGGGGCGAAGATCGCCGAGATGGCATAGATCGACAGGCCGATGGCGTGCTTCGACGGCGGTAGCTTGGTCATGATGATCGTGAAGGCGAGCGGTATGAGCACGCCGCCGGCGAACCCCTGCAGGGCGCGCGCGACGATCATTTCCGAGAGGTTGGTCGTGAAGGCGCAGACAACGGTGAGGACCAGGAACAGGAAGGTGTTCACCAACAGGTAGAGCCTTATGGAGAACACTCGCGCCAGCCATCCGCTGATCGGGATGACGATGATCTCGGCCACCAGATAGGCCGTGGTGATCCAGCCGCCCTCGTCGACGCCCGCACCGATCGCGCCCTGGATGTCGGCCAGTGACGAGCTGACGATCTGGATATTCAGGATCGCCAGGAACGCGCCCAGCGCCACCCCGACGACCGCGATCCACGTCTTCAGCGAGACGGCGTCGGCGGGCGGAGCAACGAGCTTTGGCGCCGCCTCGACAGTGGGATTTGCGAGGCTCACGAGCGCCTGCCCTTGGTGTCGATCGACGCGTTGACGGACATGCCGGGCCGCAGGCGGCCCGACAGCGCATCCCTGGCGTCAAAGACGATCTTCACCGGGATGCGCTGGACGATCTTTGTGAAGTTGCCGGTGGCGTTGTCGGGCGGCAGCAGGGCGAACTCCAGGCCGCTGGCAGGGGCGATGCTGTCGACCCGCCCGATGATGTCGTCGTCAGGAAAGGCGTCGACCTTGATGCGGGCCGGCTGGCCGCGCGCGACCCGGGTGAGCTGGGTCTCCTTGTAGTTCGCGACGACATAAACCTTCTGCAGGGGAACCAGGGCCATGAGCTGCGTGCCGGCCTGGACGTACTGGCCCACCCGCACGGTGCGCGCGCCCACAGTGCCATCGATGGGCGCAGTGATCGTGGCGTAGCTCAGATTGAGCTGGGCCTGGCCGAGCGCCGCCTGCGCGCGGGCGAGTTGGGCGCGGGCAAGTTCGCGTTGAGCGGTGAGCACGCTCGTCTGTTGGCGCGCGTCGGCTGCGGCGGCGACCAATCGCGTGAGATTGGCGGATCGCTCCTGGACGTTGGTGTTGGCCGTGTCCGCCTGTTCGACCGTGCCGTAGCCGACCTCGGCCATCTTCTGCCGGCGGCCATCGTCCCGCTGCGCCAGTCCAAGCGAGGCGCGTTCGGCGGCGACGCTCGCATCGGCCTGCTGGATCACGGACCCCTGGGCGGTGACCTGCGCGTCGAGGTTGGCGACCTGGGCTGCCGCGGCGGTGACATTGGCTTTCGCCTCCTCGAGAGCCTGTCGAAGGTCCCGATCGTCGATGATGGCCAGCGGCTGACCGGCCTTGACCGTCTGATTGTCGTTCACCAGCAGTTGGGCGATGTAGCCGGAGACCTTCGGGGCGATCGCACTGGAGTCGGCTTTCACATAGGCGTCGTCGGTCGACTGAATGAAGCGACCGGTCGTCCAGTAGTAGGCGCCGCCGGCGCCTGCCGCACACACGACCAATAGGGCCGCCAGGGCGCCGCCAATCCGGATCGCCGCGGCCCTCGAGGTGGTCTTCCTCGCGCTTGGCGAGGTTTCGTCCTTTCGCGGGATGCGCGGGATCCCGGGCTTTTCCAGCTCGGCGGTCGTCATGGATAGCTTCCTTCGGGTCGACGGCCGGCCCCCTGGTCCGGCGGCCCATAGCTAGGTTTGCCACCCGAGAGGCGGCGCCCCTCGTTCGTGGATGGGAGCCTTCCGAAAAGTGGAATGTCGGGACCGCTGCGAACACGCGGAGGCGGGTGCGAACACTTTGCGGGTGCGGCAGGGAGCCGCAGAGGTATCGGCTCGCGCATCCAGCGAAAATCCAAGGCAGGATCGCCAAAGCCCTCCGCGACAGTTTATTCGATAGACGAATTCGCAAATGCGCGGGTTCGATTGGGGAGCGGGCCAGCAGCGGCAAAGCGGTTTGCCGCGTCCCCTTGGGGCGACCTTAGTTCCCAGGTTTTCCAGGTGCTTAGGGGCCGGCGCTACGTCGGCGCGTCGACGCGGCCTATCACCAAAGTCATAGCCCGCCGCACCTTGAGCGAAGGCGCCAAAGCTCCGTCTGGGGCCATACCGAACTGGACATTCAACAGACGCGCTCAATCTTGGATGCGGGGCATCCTGTCACTGCCGATCAACCTTGTACGGAGTTCGCGCAGTGGCACTAAGTTACGCACTCGCAAAAACCATGGACCAGCCGGCGCCCCGGTCCGACGACCTCAAGCTCGAGGTCTCGCGCGGCGCAGACGAGGGGTGGGATACACCCGTCATGGTCTGGTCTTCCCAGAAACCGTTCGAGTATCGAACCCCTTCTCGAGGCTATCACACGCTGACTGTACGCCTCAGCGGCTCCCGGGGATTGTCGTTCCTCGACACCGGTGGCGCATGGCGGCCAAAACCCCTCGGGGCGGCCCTGGTGATACGGCCTGCGGAAATGCAGAGCGGCCTGTCGGGCGCCAATCCGGTGCGGTTTGCTGACATCTGCCTGCCGGTCGATCTGACCCGACAGCTCTGCGCATCGCTCTTCAACGACGTTGACTCGATCCGGCCGTTCGGGGCGCACCTGGTCTTCTGCTCGGATGACCGCCTGTGCGCCGACGCGACCGCCCTGGTCGAGCGCGCGCTGGATGAAAAGGACCGCCCGACCCGGTTCGAAATGAATGCGCGGGCTCACCTGTTCGCCCTTGACCTGCTGAAGCGCCACTCGCCCCTCTCGCCGACCTGCGAGAAGTGGTTCGGCGGCCTCGCGCCCTGGCAGGCGAAGCGCGCCGAGGAGCTGATGCTCAAGAACCTTGCCGAGGATCTGCGCCTGGCCGATGTGGCGGCAGCCTGCGAGCTCTCGGCGGCCCACTTCTCCCGCAGCTTCCACAAGACGTTCGGCGCGCCTCCCTACCGCTGGCTCCAGACGCGCCGGATTGAACGCGCGAAGACCCTGCTCGCGGACAGCAAGCGTCCGTTGGCCGAGATCGCACTCGAATGCGGGTTCACCGAACAGAGCCATTTCACCAAGGTCTTCACGCGCTTGGTGGGTGTCAGTCCGGGAGCCTGGCGGCGTCTGCGGCGGGCGTAAGGGCAGGAGGCGATCAAGCCTCCCGGCGGGGCATTCTTAGTCCCATCGGCCGCTGGCGCGTCTATATCGAAAGTCGTAGCATCGGCATGGCCCTGAGGATCGGCGCGGCGGGGCGAAGCCGGGCAGAGTGGCGCCGACACCATACGGTTCGGCGGCCTCGCCGGTGCCGTACCGCTGGTGGTCGCGACCTGTCGAAAGGACGTGAGGGCGCCCATGACCGCTGAGCCCGAGTCGAAGGTTTGTCGGATTGCCGTGGCGGATGACCACGCTTTGTTCAGGCGGGGCGTGGTCGCTGTGATCGAGCGAGAAGCCGGACTCGAAGTCGTCGCCGAGGCCTGTGATGGCGAGGAGGCCGTCGCCTGCTATCGCAAGCATCGGCCCGACGTCATGGTGCTCGACCTGCTAATGCCCAGGTTGGACGGCTTCGAGGCGATGCTTCGGATCCGGCACATGGACCCGGCCGCCAAGGTCGTCATGCTGACGACCTATGATACGGACGAAGACATCAATCGCGTGCTGGGGGCAGGCGCCAAAGCCTACCTTCTCAAGGACGCCACCGGATCCGACCTGGTCCGGTGCATTCGGGACGTGCACGCCGGAAAGACGCGTGTGGCGCCCGAGATCGCCGCGAAACTCGCCGAGCGCTTTACCCAGGCCCAGCTCACGGTGCGTGAACTCTCCGTCCTGCGTCTCGTGGCGGAGGGGCTGAACAATCGGGCGATCGGAGAGAAGCTCCGGATCTCGGAGGGCACCGTGAAGGTCCACGTCGCCCACCTGTTCGACAAGCTCGGCGCCTCGAGCCGAACTGACGTCGTCGCCACCGCCGTCCGCAAGGGCCTTGTCCGGATGAATTGATCGGACGCTCCCTCGGGATCGCCCGGGAGCGATGACGCTCGGGAAGATGGAACCTTACCCAATTGGCGGATGAGATTAGCGATCTGAGGCTGTTCGTCCGGATGGTGGCCGCAGGCAGTCTTGCCGAGACTGCGAGACGAACGGGCAGTTCCGTGCCCGCGATGAGCCGACGACTGGCGATGATGGAAGCGCGGCTGGGCGTTCGGCTCATCGACCGTAGTTCCCGCCGCTTCGCGGTGACCGAGGAGGGTGGCCTGCTCTATGAGCGCGGCTTGGGCCTGCTCAAGGATCTCGATGAGACCGAGGCTGAGGTCAGCGCCAAGGTCAAGGCGCCCAGAGGGCATCTGAGGGTGGGCGCGCCACTGCAGATCGGTCGGCGCCGGCTGGCGCCTCTGATCGGCGAATTTGCGAAACTCTACCCAGGGATTTCCGTCGAACTCGTTTTGAGCGACGCCGACCTCGACCTCGTGGGCGAGGAACTGGACATCTGCATGCATCTGTATGAGCCGACCGACGGGAACACCATCGCGCGGCCCCTGCTGACGAGCCGCCGCGTCGCCTGCGCTTCACCCGAATACCTCGCCCGGTTCGGCGCTCCGGAACGGCCGGACGACCTCGCCAGTCACGATTGCATCCTTCTGGTCCGGGGCAGGCACGTCTTCAATCGCTGGCTGTTCGAAGAAGACGGCCGCCGGCGCGAGATCCCGGTGAGCGGACTGCTGCTGAGCAACAGCGCCGAGGTTACCTACAGGTGGGCGCTCGAGGGCCATGGCGTCGTCCTGAAGGCTCTCTGGGATATCGAAGATGATCTGAGGTCTGGTCGTCTGGTGGAAGTCCTGGCGCCCTACGCTTGCGACGAGATCAAGCTTTATCTGACCTACGCCACGCGAAGCTACCTGCCGTTGCGCCAGAGGCTCTTCATCGACTTCATGGCCGCTGCCCTCAAGCGATACCCCGTGTCCGGCGAGACGCGAGCCGATCGGGTCAAGGCCGCCGTCGCCTGACGACACCCGCTATCGGCCCGTCTCGGCGAGGCGTCAGGTCAGGAACGAGACGATTGCGTCGCGAAACGCCTCGCTCGCCACCACGCCCGCATGGTCGCCGGGGAGATGAAGAGGCGTGCAGGCAGGCATGATCCCTGCGAGGCCATCGATCGAACCGTTGTCGTGATCGTCCTCTCCAAGGATCGCGAGCGTGGGCGTAGGGACATTGGCGAGGTCTTCGCGGGTCGTGGGTGCGAAGGACGCCAGCACGCCGAGCATGGCGGTGGGCTCGAGGCGTTGGGCCGCCATGAGGCGATGAATGCCCGCGCCCATGACCGCGTCAGCGGCGGACTCACCATGGCGAATGGCGTCTTCGAAGGCCTCGGCGCGAGGGCCGGCCTCCATGACGCCCGTGTCGCCCATGCCGCCGAGAACGCACCGGCGCGGTCGCGCGCCGCGAACCATGACGCGAGCGGCTGTCCTTCCCCCCATCGAATAGCCGACCAGGTCATAGTCGGTGATATTCAACTGGCGGATCAGGGCCTCTACGTCCGCCGCCATGACGTCCGGCGGCCATGCCGTCGGCTCGGTGGGGGCGGCTGACTGGCCGTGACCGCGGCAGTCGGGCGCGATCACCCGACAGCCGGCTTTGGCCAGCCCCGCGGCGATCCCGGGGGCGAACCAGTTGCGTTGCGAGCTGGAGAGAAAGCCGTGGAGCAGAATCACAGACCGGCCTTCCCCGAGCTCGCGCCAGGCAAGGTCGACCCCGCCAAAGCCAGCGAACCGATGGACTTGAGCGTCTGCAGGCTCTTTGGACTTTGACGATGAGGTCACGCGCAGCGACGATAGCTGAACGAGAGCGTGGACGGCATCATCACACGAAGAGTTTCCAGCCCAAAGTTTGGGTCCAGGCTTGTGTCTGGGTATGTATGACAACATACATATTTCCGGAACGCCGAAGAGCGAATTCGAGGAGGGTTGCCCAATGAAAGCTGCGGTCTACTACGAAAATGGCGGCCCAGACGTGTTCCGGTATGAAGAGGTCGCCGATCCCACTTGTCATCCCAAGGGGATCCTCGTGCGGGTGGAGGCCGTCAGCATCGAGGGCGGCGATGTCCTGAACCGGTTCGGCGGACCGCTTGTCACGCGTCCGCATGTCGTTGGCTATCAGGCGGGCGGCGAGGTCATCGAGGTCGGCGAACAGGTCACGCAGTTCAAGGTCGGCGACAAGGTCGCCACCTGTGGCGCCTTTGGGTCCCACGCCGAACTCCGCTCGGTCCCGGCCCGCGGCGCGTGGCGCGTCCCCGACGGCTTCGATGTCGCTAAGGCGTCGGTGATCCCCGTCGCATTCGGCACCGCGGACGACTGCCTCTTCGAGTTCGGTCACCTCAAGGCCGGACAGACAGTGCTCGTGCAGGCGGGCGCCAGCGGCGTTGGCGTGGCGGCGATTCAGCTGGCGAAGCGGGCGGGCGCGAGGGTGCTGGCGACGGCGTCGAGCGATGAGCGCCTCGCAAGGCTCAAGGACTTCGGGCTCGATCACGGCATCAACTACGCCGCCAATGACGTCGTTCGCGAGGTCATGCGCCTCACCGACAACAAGGGCGTGAACCTGGTGGTGGATCCGGTTGGCGGCTCGACCTTGCAGTCTTCTATCCGCTCGCTTGGCTATCGCGGGCGGGTCTCCATGGTCGGCGGCGCCGGACGCGAGCCGATGAAGGTCGATGTCTCCTCGTTGATGGGCGGCAATCAGGTGCTTCAGGGGGTCTTCCTAGGGGCCGAGATCAGCGGGGACCGAGCCTACAACAATATCCAGAGACTGATCGACGAGGCGGCCGCCGGCGAGATCGAGGTTCTGATCGACAAGACCTTTCCCCTGTCTGAGGCTGCGGAAGCGCATGCCTATATCGAAAGTCGCAAGGCGGTGGGGCGGGTCCTGCTGATCCCCTGAAACCGCCGCTTAGATTGTTAGGCCAGGAAGAAAGGCGTCCCATGAGCTTGTTCGACTTGACCGGAAAGGTCGCTGTCGTCACGGGATCCTCGAGGGGTATCGGCAGGGCGATCGCCGAGCGGCTGGCCGAGCACGGCGCGAGCGTAGTCATCTCATCGCGCAAGTCTGCGGCGTGCGAGGCGGTCGCTGACCAACTCAACGCCGTCCGATCCGGATCCGCGATCGCCATTCCCGCGAGCATCTCGGTCAAGGCGGATCTTCAGCGGCTGGTCGATGAGTCCCGGCGCGCGTTTGGTCAGATCGACATTCTCGTCTGCAACGCCGCGTCCAACCCCTTCTACGGCTCGTTCGCCGACATCAGCGACGAGGCCTTCCGCAAGGTGCTGGAAAACAACATCGTCTCCAGTCATTGGCTGGCTCAGATGGCGGCTCCCGAAATGAGGGCCCGCCGAGATGGGGTGATCATCATCATCTCATCTATCGGAGCCCTGCGCGGCAGCAGCATGCTCGGCTCCTACGCGATTTCCAAAGCCGCTGATCTCCAACTTGCGCGCAACCTCGCCCAGGAACTTGGGCCGGACAACATCCGGGTGAATTGCATTGCGCCCGGACTCGTCAAAACGGACTTTGCGCGGGCGCTCTGGGACACGCCGGAAGGAGAGAAGCGCGAGCGGGCGGACACACCGTTGCGGCGCCTGGGCGAACCCGACGACATCGCTGGCGCGGCGGTCTTTTTGGCCTCGCGCGCGGGCTCCTGGATGACAGGCCAGGCGATCGTGATCGACGGCGGCGCAACTTGCTAGTTTGACGCCGGCGGGGAAGTCGGGGGCGGAGGGCCGATCATCGCCTCCCTGATCGCACGAACCTGCTCGGCCGCCATCAGATCGAACGGCTCAAGGGAGCGTTCCGCGCGCGCGAGGGCGACGGCCCCTTCGCACGCGGAAATGAGCGACGCCGCCAGGCCTTCGGCCCGCTCGGGGGCGACCCCGCCCTGACTCAAAAGGCTTGCGAGCAGTTCGCGCCACGACCGGAAGATCTGTCCTGCGCGATCGCGAAGCTCCGGCGAGTCGGAGGCGACGGTGACGGCAAGCACGCAGCATCCGGCTTCCAGCTTCGACTGGGTCAGCCCGGCCCGCCAAAGAGCGATGAAAGCTTCCGCCGCCTCATCGGCCGGCCGTCCGCGGACCGGCTCAAGCAGCTCCGCCGCATGGCGGCTTGCGGCGTCCATGGCGGCAAGCATCAACTCGTCCTTGCCGCCCGGAAAGTGGTGATAAAGCGATCCGCGCGGAGCGCCCGAGGCCTGAAGCACCTCGTTAAACGATGCGCCGTGCGGGCCTTTACGCGCCAGCAACGCCACCGCCTGCTCGATCATGCGCCGCCTGACGTCTCTCGCCACGCGCCTCGCCCTCCGTCGCCTCTCCGGTTTGACTATGAATCTCGTCATAGTCCAGTCGAGAGCGAGCGACGAAAGCTGGATCCTCGGCAGCTTTGCCGCCATCAGCCGTATGGGCGTGCGCGACCTGATCCCTCGGTGATCCACCCGATGCCGCGGACTTCGGCGGGGGGCTACCCTCAACGGGCTGCTTGGGGGGCGGTTCGCTCCAACAGCCGCCGCGAGACCACGCGGCGGCGCTTGAGGTTCGCAAATGAGTTCTCCCCAGGATCCAGCCGATCAGCCTGCAAGCGGCAGGCGACCCAAAAGACCCGCCGCGGCTGAGCCCGAAAGCGCCGCGGCGGAGTCAGTAAGCGCCGAGGCGCTGGTCGTCGTCACGCTGAAGGCGAAAGACGGGGCGATCCTGAAGATTGAGTCCGTGGAGGCGGACGGGTCGCGACACGAACTTTCGGCCGGCGAGGCTGGGCGCCTTCTGGGCGACCATCCAAAGAAAACGGTCCAAAGCCTGGTTCACGAAGCGTTTGAGGCTGGCATCGCCTGTGTTCTCGACGATGGGCCAATCGGCGCGGGCGCTGAAGAGGCTTCCGGCGAGAGCAAGGAAGACGCCGCGTTGCATGACGAACTGCTCGGCGCGCTCATCGAACGGAGCCCAGCCAAGCGGCTTCTGCAGGGTGACATCCTGAACAGTGTGGTCCTCGGCGCCCTGATCAGCGTGGCGCCGAGAACGGAATCTCGCCCCGCGGCCTGACCATCTCCAAGGGCTGGAGGGCTCCAATTTACCGGGGGTCTTAGTCCCGGCGGGTGCTTGGGGGCGCCTCAAAGCAGGCGTTTAGTGAGGAGTCGGTCTGGTGGTGGATGATCGGGTCAGCGGAAGCACTCACACTCACGGACACAGTTTGTGGGACCGCGTTGTCGAGGAAGTGAGGCGGCTTTTCATCATTTTTATCTATCTCTGGGCGATGTTTGCCCTGTTTATTCTCGACGAGACAGTCATACTTCGCCAAAGGGGTATTATGTTTTCCCCAAGAGCGGGGTTCGCGGCGATAAATGCTATCGCCCTGGCAAAGGTAATGCTTGTCGCAGACGACCTGAACGTCCTACGTTGGGTCCCGAAACGGCCTATGATATATCGAATTGTAATTGAGTCGGCCTGTATGGCGGTACTATTTATTGGATTCAATGTCTTAGAACATTTAGTGGTCGGGTATTTCGAACACAAAACCGTTGCGACCAGCCTTCCGGTGCTTGGCGGGGAAGGTTTATTGGGGATGATCTGCGTCGCAATAATAATGTTTTTCGCGATTATGCCTTTCATTGCCTGCAGACACATCAGTCGTGAGCTCGGTCCGGGTCGACTCAAGGCGATGCTGTTTGAGACAAAGGTCGGCAATAGTGGATAGGTGATCTATCCGGTGCAACGCGCCTGGCCGCCAGTCGCGGCCGAAGGGGTGGCCGCGCCGTCTGGAGTTCGTACAGGCCTCTGCGCTGATCAGGGCCTAGACCTACGCCAACTTGAGGAAGTCGGACCGAGACGCGCATCGACGCGCGTGGGGTGTCGCCGCGTATCCGTCCAAGCCCGCCACGATCGAGGACCGAGCGCTCTGAGCGCACGCCTATCGCCTTCATTTCGCTAGACTGCCCGTCAGCCGATCGGAGGCGCCGTCCTGTTCGACACCGAGGTCTCAGAGGGTTTGGAGGACACAGAGGCGCTGCGAGGTCGTCCCGAGGCGAGCAGCTTATTACGCGCTTCGCGCGCGACTGAGGACTTCCGCGCACCCGTGCATTCCGACAATGCACTCCGTGCCCTCCAATTCCTCTGTGGTCTCTGTGTCAAAGACCCAAGCCGCAGCCACCCCGCGGGACGACGTGGGAAGCGTGAAACCACGCGCTCTTCATGGGGAGGGACAACGTCAGTTGGGCGCGGCAGCCGCTCCCGCGGCGGCCGTAGGCCCGGAGGGCTTGGCCTCTACGACGAACTCCCACGCCTTGTCGGGCCGGAACCAGCGCTTTGCGGCGGCCTGCACGTCGGCGGCGGTGATCGACTCATAGTCCGGGAAGGTCGAGCGGATCAGGTCGAGGCGCCTGGGATCGGCCTGGGAGTTGGTCAGGCTGGTGATCCAATACTCGTTGGTGAGCTGGGCCCGGCGAATCCCGGCGATCCTCGGGTTCCTGGCCCTGACGAGTTCGTCCTCGGTCACCCCGTTTGCGGCGATGTCGGCGGAGATCTCCTCAGCTGACTTGAAGAAGTCGGGGATGGAAGCCGGAGGCATCTCAACCAGGTTGATCGCGAAGCCGTAGGCGGGGAAGGTTTCGGAGAGGTCGACGTTGGTCTCAGGGCTGTAGGTCATGCCCTGGGCGATCCGGATCTTGTCGAGCAGCCGATTACCGAGCACCTCGCCCGCGAGGATGGCCGCGCGGGACCCCTTCATGTCGACGAAGAAGCCCGTTTCCGGCCATGCGAGCACGGCCACCGCCTGGTCCGGGCGCCCGGTATCGAAACGCATGACCGGGGCGTCGGTGGGCGCAGGGAACTGCACCTCCAGGTCCCCCGTCGCGACCTTCGGCTCGATGGGACGCGGCGGCAGGGCCCCGAACGTCGCTGCGGTGGCTGCGACGGCCTGGTCGACGCTTATGTCCCCGACCATGGTCACTTCGATGCGGCCGTGAGACAGGGGATCCTGCAGGAGGCTCCGCAGGGCGTCAGGCTTTACGTTCGCGATCTGCTCATGCGTCGGGAAGGCGAACCGCGGGTCTCCACTCCGCATGAGGCCGCCGGAATCGCGATAAAAGACGCCGTTTGGCGTGGCTTCCATCTGCGGGAGCTGGCTCAGATAGCTCGACCTCTCACGCTCGAGGGCCTCGGGCCGGAAGCCGGGGTCGACGACGTAGGCGGTGAGGAACTGCATCTGTGTCGCCAGGTCCTGAGGCCGCGTGGAGCCGGCGAACTGAAAGGCGTCATCTTCGATCTGGAAGTTTGTGCTCAGCACCTTCCCCGCCAAAGCCCGCGCCGCGTCGTCGGACGTGAGCTTGCCGAAGCCCCCCGCCAGGAATGCGCCCGCCGTCCACTCATTGTCCGGCCGGTCCTTGGGCAGTTCGAGCCGCCCTGAGCCCACATTGACCGTGACGAGGACCTGGTCCTTGCGCAGCTGAGTAGGTTTGACCGTCAGTCGAACGCCGTTGGCGAAGGTGATTTCGGTCACGCCCAGATCGGCGATTTCCCGGCGGTTGGCGACCGTGCCCGGCTTGCCGAAGTCCGTATATGGCCACGTCACGGAAGCCTGCTTCGTCGCCGGCGCGAGCGGAGCTTCCTGCGCCGTTTTGAAGACCTGGCCCACAGCGGCCTCGCCGCCCGCGACGGGTTGCGGATCAGCGAGTGCGACCAGCGGACCCGATCCCGCAAACACCCCCCGGATCGCGGCGTTCACCTTCTCTGGCGTGAGGCCCTTCACCGCATCGTTGAACACTCTCAGATCCTCGGTCGGGGGCGTGAAGACCTCATTCTCGTCCACGGTCCGGACCAGTTCGTCGGCCAGGGTCGACGTCGGCCGCGTCGCCGCGCCGGCGACCGCGCTCTGGAGCGCCGCACGGTACTCGTCGATCGCCCGTTGGAGCTCGGCAGGCGCGACGCCGTAGGCGACCAGCTCCCGGACTTCGCGCTCGATCGATGTCAGTGAGCCCTTCCAGCCATCTGGCGGCGAGTTCGCCTCGATGACCGCGATCTTGGCGGAGTCGAACAGGTTCTCGAACGAGGCGCCGGCGCTGAGGAACGGCGGATTTGCGCCCTGCGCCAATCGGTTGAGTCGATTGTTGAGGACGGCAAGCCCGAGGTTCTCGATGGTCTCGCGGATCTCCTTGGTCTCGGTGTCCGGCGAGGAGTCGTAGGGCCGCACCCAGGCCACGATCGCCTGGGTCGACGCCCCGGGCGTCGGGACCTCGCGCACGGTCAGGCCTCGTTTTTCGATCGTTCCCAGGTCCGGCGTAGCGGTCGGGGGCCCCGCCGGCGCCCAGTCGGAGAACAGCGCCTTCATCCTGGCTTCGATCACCGCCGGATCGAAATCGCCGACGGCGATCAGCGTCGCGCGGTCCGGCCGGTAGTTCTGTTCATAGAACTTGCGGATCAGGCTCGCCGGCGCGTCCTTGATGATGTCGACCTTGCCGATGGGAAACCGCTCGGAGGCAAGCTGCCCCTGCAGGAAGAGCTGCAGCTCGGCCTTCTCCGCCCGGTAGTTGGGCGTGTCCCGCAGCCTTTCCTCCGAGAGCACGACCCCACGTTCCGTCGCCAGCTTATCGGGTTGGATGAGCAGGTTCCCGGCGGTCTCGCGCATCAGCATCAGGCCGGTGTCGAGGGTCTTGGGATCGCTGTGCGGGATATCCAGCATGTAGACGGTCTGGGTCCATTCGGTCTGCGCGTTGGTGTCGGGACCGAAGGCGAGGCCCTCCCTCTGCAGGATCTTGACCATTTCTCCAGGCGGCACGTTCTTGGAGCCGCGGAAGGCCATGTGCTCGAGGACGTGCGCCAGGCCCTGCTCGTCGTCGCTCTCCTCCAGCGAACCCGAACCGATGCGAAGACGCAGGGCCGTCGCGCCTGCGGGGGTCGCGTTGCGCATGATCGCGTAGCGCATTCCGTTGGGCAGCACGCCGAACCGGACACCAGGATCAGGCGACAGGTCGCTCGAGGCCTGAGCCCATTTGGGAAGGCTTGCGGCCGCCGCATCCGGCGCCGGCTGGGCGGGGGCGCCGGCGGCTGCAAGAAGCGGAACAGCCACGACCAGGGCCAGGATCGGGCTCTTTGCGCTAGTTCTCATCTGGTCTCCGCAGCGCGCCGCGCCAGGACCGGGGCGATCGCTTTTGCCGGCTCCGCCTAGGCAGGGACCTTGGCGAAGAGATGTCGCATGCTGGCCCCGTTCTGGCGGGGAATTGGCCAGAATGTCCAGGGCGCTTTCCTGCGCCGGAGGGCGTCGCCCGATCCGCAGAGCGGTGGACCCCGGGGCGCGTTTTGATGGCAGGTTGACGATCGCCTGACGGCGCCCTGACGCCGATTCCTGAGAGTGCGGGCGTGGTTCGGACGCGACTTGGGGGTTGAGCGTCCGTCCGCGGCACCGGCGTGGCCCCCGCAGCCCTGGCCTCGTCGACGCCCACCCCCGGGCGCCTCACGGCGTCCGGGGGTTTCGTGCTAGGCGCTCTATCCCGGCGACGATCTGGGAGGCGCCCACGAGAGCGGCCATGGCCAAGGTGCTGATCATCGAAGATGACGACGCGACAGCGGCCGAGATCGCGCGCGCGCTGAACCAACGCGGCTTCGAGCCCGAACACGCCTCGACCGGAGAAGACGGCCTGGAGCGCGCCGTCACCGGGAGGTTCGACGCCATCACCCTCGACCGCATGCTCCCGGACATGGACGGGCTGGCGATCGCCGAGGCGCTGAAGGCGCGCGGTCTGGACACCCCGGTGCTTGTCATCAGCGCGCTCAACGACGTGGACGAGAGGGTGCGCGGACTGCGCGCCGGCGGCGACGACTATCTCACCAAGCCCTTCGCCCTGGAGGAGATGGTCGCCCGGGTGGAGGTGCTGATACGCCGCCGCCAGTCGGATTCGGGACGGCTGGTGCTACGATACAAGGACCTTGAGCTGGATCTCGTTTCCCACACAGCCCGCCGGGCCGGTCGCGAGATCCGTCTGTTCCCCAAGGAGAGCAAGCTGCTGGAATTCTTCCTGCGGCACCCAGAACAGGTCCTGACGCGCACCCTGATCTTCCAGACGGTCTGGGGCTACGGCTTCGATCCCGGCACCAACCTGATCGACGTGCACATCCGCGGCCTGCGCCAGAAGCTCGAGGCTCCCGGGCTTCCAACGATCCTGCACACCGAGCGCGGCGCGGGGTACCGTCTGTCGTGCTGAGGAGCAGTCTCTGGCGCACGACCACCTTCAGGCTGTCTGCGCTCTACGGGGCCATCTATCTGGTCGGCATCATCCTGCTGCTCGGTGTCGTCTACGCGGCGGTGGCCGATTCCCTCACTCGCCGGTCAGAACACGCCCTGCGCGACGAGATGCGCCTGCTCGAGCGCGACGGACCAGCCGCTGTCCTTCGACGTTTGCAAGGCGAGTCGGCGCGCGAGCCCCTCATGCGCTTCGCCCTCTATTCGGGGACGGGCGAACGGATCGCCGGCGACAGTCCCCTCGCACCTAACACCCTACCCCCGGATGGCCGGCCCCGCTGGGTGCCGGCGGTGGGCGTGGAGCCGCCGTCGCAGGCCCTGGCGGAACGCGCCCCGTGGGGCGAGGTCATCATCGTGGCGCGCGACGCGCGACAGCTCGGGGCGCTGCGCCATATCGTATTGACGGCGCTGATCGGCAGCGGCGCGGTCCTGGTGGTGCTCGGGATCGGGCTGGGGCTTGCGCTCAGCCTGGAGCCCCTGCGCCGGATCCAGGCCATGCAGGTCGCCAGCGAGGCGATCGGCGCGGGGGATTTCAGCCTGCGGCTGCCAGTGAGCCCGGCTCACGATGAGATCGACGCTCTGGCCAGCATCGCCAACCGGATGATGGACGAAGCCGAACGACTGATGCTGCAGGCTCGAACTGTCGGCGAGGGCGTCGCCCATGAGCTCCGCTCACCCCTGACCCGTCTGCGCGCCCGACTCGATCACGCCTCCCAGGAATTTACGCCCGATGATCCGCGGCGGGAGTTGCTGGCCAGCTGCGTGGCGGAGGCGGACTCGGTTCTTGGGCGCTTCAGCGCCCTGTTGCGGATCGCGGCGCTGGAGGCGCGGGGCCGGGGCGTCGGGCTCGGGCGCGTCTCCCTCTGCCACCTCGTCGAGCAGGTGGGCGAGCTGTTCGAGCCGCTGGCCCGGGAACGGGGAATCTCCTTCCAGGCTGAGGGGAAGCCGGGACTGGAGATCGAAGCGGACGGCGAGCTGCTGTTCGAGGCGCTCTGCAACCTCGTCGACAACGCGCTGAAGTTCACCCCTGCCGGCGGCCGCGTGAGGCTGCGCGCCCGCACCACCCGGGCGGGTCTGATGCTCGAGGTGTCCGACAACGGTCCGGGCATAGCCGAGGCCGAGCGCGCCCTTGTCACCAAGCGGTTCTATCGCAGCCCAGTCCACGCGGGGGTGAACGGCCACGGCCTTGGGCTGAGCCTGGTCCAGGCGGTGGCCGACCTGCACGGGTTCGACCTCACCTTCGATGACGCCCGGCCCGGCGCAGTGATCCGCCTGCTCCGCCGGGCGTGAGGGGCGCCGTCCGCATGTCTGCTGCGCCCTACGGCCAGGCGTGGGCTTCCAGCAGGGCGAGGACGAGGTGCGCGAGCTTCGCCTTGTCGAGCTCGAACACGTCGATGCTCTCCACCAGGGCGCGGTGGTGATCCCGCTCGAGCATGGCGCGGACGCGGCCCTGCCCCTCGGCGATCAGCATCAGGACCGGTTCGGGATAGGGGAGCCCGGTCACGCTGATCGTGTAGACGGCCTCGGCCACCGGGGAATGATTCGACGTCGCCAGACGCAGGGACATGTTCTCCAAGGCGAGCGTATCATTGATCTCCGCCATGACGGCGCGGATGCGCGACTCCAGTCGCGGGAGCTCCGCCAGGACCCGCTCTCGCGCCTTTCGCCGATCCCTGTCGCGATCCGCTTCACCCTCAGCTTGGGATCGGCGCAGACGCTCGACGACGTTGGCCAGCTTCTTTTCGAATTCCTCGTCCATCGCCCCTTTATCCCCCGGCTGCCCCCGCGCGGGCCAGTTGGCTGGCCTGGTGTGACGTGGGGAGGTCCTTGGCTGTCCATCCGCCCCCGAGGGCGCGCACCAGTTGCACGGTGTTGGCCTGACGCCGGGTCTCCAGGGCGATTGCCTGCTGCTCCGCCAGAAGCTCCGCCGTCTGCGCGATCACCACGTCGAGGTAGTTCGTCGCGCCCTGGCGATACCGGATCAGCGAGAGGCGCGTGGCGCCCTGGCTGGCAGTCACCGCGTCGGCGGCGTCCTTGGCCTCGGCGGCCCAGTCGGCGGCCTGGGAAATCCCGTCTTGCACCTGCTCGAAAGCAGCCAGGACAGTCGCACGGTAGTAGGCGCTCGCCTGATCGAACGCCTCCTTCGACGCGGCCAGCGCCGCATGCCGTCGTCCGCCTTCGAAGATGGGCTCCGCCAGAGCTGGCCCAATGGTCCAGATGGAATTGGGCACGCTGACCAGGCCCGGAAAGCCCGTGTTCTGGAATCCGAGCAGGGCTTCGAGGGTGATGTCGGGAAAGAAGGCGGCGCGCGCGATCCCGATGCCGCGGTTCGCGGCGAAGGCGCGTCGCTCGGCGGCGGCGACATCCGGGCGTCGCTCGACAAGGGTGGAGGGCAGCCCAGTCGGAACAACTGGAATGACCCGCGGCGCGTTGGACGCCTCTAGATGGAACCCCGGCGCGGCCTGTCCGACGAGACTGGCGATCGCGTTTTCATACAGGGCTCGGGCGGCGGCCACGTCGGAAACCTGGGTTTTTGCCGACGCCAGCTGGGCGGCCGCCCGATCGACGTCGAGGCCCGAGGCGACTCCGCCGCGGTGTCGCGCCTGGGTGAGGTCGAGCGCCTTCTGATAGGCGGCGACCGTGTCGACGAGCAGGGCCGCCTGAGCGTCCAGGCCGCGCAGCGCGATATAGTCGTCGGCGAGCTGCGCCTGCAGACTAAGCCTGGCGGTCGCCAGGTCCGCCGCGCTCGCCTGGGCCTGCGCGCGCCCTTCGGCCACCAGGTTGCGCACCTTTCCCCAGAAGTCGAACTCGTAACCGACCTGTCCCGCCACCGTGTCGGCCGGGTAGAGGTCGGGTTCATTCCTGCCGCGCACCGGCCTGTGGTCCGACTGACGGTTGGCGGTGAAAGAGCCGCCGAAGGTGAGACTTGGAAACAACCCCGCCCTGGCCTCGGCCGCATAGGCCCGCGATTGGTCGTAGGCGGACACGGCCGCGGCGAGCGTCGGGTTGGCGCTCACCACCTCTTGCTCGAGCGTGTTCAGCGTCGGGTCGTTAAACGCGGTCCACCAGTCGCCGCGCACCGCCTCGTCGTCGGGGACGGCGGGGGCCCATGGGCCCGACTGCTTGTAGACAGGAGGGGGCGGCGCGGTGAGCTGGGGCGGCGTGTAGTGGGGCGCGAGGTTGCAACCGGCCAGGAGCAGGGCCGCGGCTGCTGACGTCAGGCCGACGCTGCGCAGGCGCCGGCGTTCATCCTTCGTCATTGGCGCCCGCAGCCTTCTTGGCCGAAGCCGCTCCACCCACGCGCACCAGCTCGCCATTGGCGATCGAGTCCGGAGGGTTGTCGATCACGTGATCGCCCTCCCGCAGACCTGAGGTGATCTCGACAGTCGGACCGAGGTCGCGGCCGACGCTGACCTGGACGACCCGCACATGATCGCCGGGTCCCAGCAGGGCCAACTGGGTCCCCGTCTTGCGGAACAGCAGCGCGCTCGACGGAACCTGCAGAACACCCCCCTGGCGGAGGTCGGCCCTGGGGGGAACGACGAACTTCACCTGGGCGTAGTCACCTACCTTCAGCAGGTCCTTGGAGTTGTCCACGAGCAGCTCGACCAGCACTGTGCCGGAGGTCGCACTGACGGCTTCGGACGTGGTCGCGAGCTTGGCCGGAAACACCTGGCCCGGATATTCCGGGACCGTGAGGCTGGCGGTGATTCCGGGTCGGATGCCCGCCGACTCCGCCTGAGGGACGTTGACGTACAGCCGCAGCGTCCGGACCTGGGCCACGTCGAACAACTCCGTCGCGGTTGTCGAACCGGCGCCGGCGTTGATCAGGGCGCCGACGTCGGTGCGGCGAGCCGTGACGACGCCGTTGAAGGGGGCCACGATACGGGCGAAGGTCTTCATGGCCTGGAGACGGCCGACATTGGCGTGATTGGCGTTGACCTGCGCGGTGGCCGCCTCGAAGGCCCCCGCCTTCTCGTCGGACTCCTGACGCGAGACCGCGTCTTCCTTCAGCAATCCGCTCCAGCGATTGGCGGTGATCTCGGCCAGATTGCGGTTCGCCACCGCCGTGGCAAGGTTCGCCTTGGCCTGGATGAGCTCTGCGTCCAACTCCGGCGTGTCGATCGTCGCCAGCAGCTGGCCCGCCTTCACGTGCGCGCCGATGTCCGTGTACCAGGTATGCAGGTAGCCCGGCACGCGCGCGAAGATTGAAGCGCTGTAGTAGGCCTGGAGCGTGCCGGGATAGGCGAGCACCCGGTCGGCGGCCTCGGCGGTCGGCGTGATGACGCTGACCACGGGGATCGCCTGCGCCGTCGTCCAGTTCTTTGTCTTCCCGGTCTGGTTCATCCGGCTGGCGACCCCAGAGATGACGATGACCACGGCCAGGGCGACGGCGATCAGGCCCGCGATCGCGAGGGCGCGCCGGCTTGGGCGCGGCGCGTCCGGCGCCACCCGCGGGCGCGGATGGGACGCGTCGTCAGTGGGCATAGGCAGGTTCCTCAGGAGGGATCGGCCGCTCGGCTTCCACGGAACGGGACGAGGTCCCGTGGACGAGGCTGAACACGACCGGGACGAACATCAGGGTGGCCACGGTGGCGAAGAGCAGACCGCCGATCACCGCGCGGCCGAGAGGGGCGTTCTGCTCGCCGCCCTCACCCAGGGCCAGCGCCATGGGCGCCATGCCGATGATCATCGCCAGGGCCGTCATCAGCACCGGACGGAAGCGGGTGAAGCCGGCGGCCAACGCCGCCTCGACGGCGTCGCCGGTGATCTCCAGCTGCTCGCGGCAGAAGCTGACCACGAGGATGGAGTTCGCCGTAGCGACGCCCATGCACATGATTGCGCCGATCAGGGCGGGCACCGAGAGGGGGGTCCCCGTAGCGAACAGCATCCACAAGATGCCCGCCAGCGCCGCCGGGAGAGCGGTGATGATCACGAACGGATCCAGCCAGCTTTGGAAGTTCACCACGATGATCAGGTAGATCAGGACGATCGCGCCCAGCAGGCCGAAGATCAGGCCGGAGAAGGCGGTGTTCATCGTCTGCACCTGACCGCGCAGCGTCACGACCGCGCCCTTCGGGACCTGGCCCTTGGTGTCCTTCAGGATCTTCTGGATGTCGGCGGCCACTCCCCCGAGGTCGCGGCCCTGGGTCGTGGCGTAGATATCGTAGGCCGGGGCGATGGCGTAGTGGGAGATCACGGCGTCGGTCTGGGTGCGATGGACGTCGGCGAGGGCCCCAAGGAGCTGGCTGGGGCCGCCATTGGCGGTGATCGGGACGTTGTCCAGGTCACTGAGCGTATCCACCCGGTACTGCGGCTCCTGGGTGACGATCGGATAGGAGACCCCGTTGCGCGGATTGAGCCAGAAGGCCGGCGCCGTCTGGCTGCTGCCGGCCAGGCTGGTGGAGAGGCTGTTGGTGACGTCCTTTTCGGTGATGTTCAGCCGGTCGGCCAGGGTGCGGTCCACGTCGACCTTGAACTCGGGATAGTTGGTCGCCTGCTGCAGGCGCACATCGGCGATCCCGGTGACGTGCGTCATCCGCGCCATCACCTTTTCGATGTAGTTCTCGTTGTCGGCTGCGTTCGGGCCTGTGATCTGCACGTCGATCGGCGCGGGCGCGCCGAAGTTCAGGATCTGGCTGATGATGTCTGCCGGCAGGAAGGAGAAGCTGGTCCCGGGGAACTCCTTCGGCAGCCTCTGGCGCAGTTCCTTGACGTAGTCCGCGGTTGGGGCGTGGTGCTCCTTGAGGGTGACATAGATGTCGCCGTCCTGAGGACCGATGGTGCCGGTGTTCTGGAAGGCGAGGTTCAGGCCGCTGAACGGCAGGCCGATATTGTCGACGATGTCGGCGGTCTGGTCCGGCGGGATGGTGTTGCGGATCGCCTGCTCGATGTCGTCGAAGTTTGCGGCCGTCTCCTCGATGCGCGTGCCCGTGGGGACGCGCACATGGATGACCATCTGACCGGCGTCGACGCTTGGGAAGAAGTTCTCGCCAAGGAATCCGACCAGGCCGAAAGATCCCAGCACCACGGCCATGAAGCCGATGAGGAAGACCTTGCGGTTCTCCAGGGCCATGGCGAGCAGTCCGCGGTAGCGAAGGCGGATCCACTCGAAGCGCTTCTCGAAGCCATGCTGGAAGATGGCGAACGGATTGCGCGTGCGAGGCCGGCCGGCGGTGGCGTCGTGCTCCTCCATCGTCTCGCGCTCATGGCCGCCGTGATGTCCGCGCAGCAGATAGCCGGCGAGGGTCGGCACGAGGGTGCGCGAGAGGATGAACGATCCGATCATCGCGAAGACCACCGCCTCGGCCAGCGGCACGAACAGGAAGCCCGAGACGCCCGGCAGGAAGAACATCGGCACGAAGACGATGCAGATGCACAGCAGGCTGACGAACGCCGGCGTCACGATCTGACGCGCGCCGTCCATGATCGCCTCGCGGATCGGCTTTCCCTGCTCGAGGTGGAAGTTGATGTTCTCGATGGTCACCGTCGCGTCGTCGACGAGGATGCCGACTGCGAGGGCCAGACCGCCCAGGGTCATGACGTTCAGTGTCTGGCCGAGCGCTGAGAGGGCGGTGACCGAGATGAGGATCGCCAGCGGGATCGAGACCGTGATGATCAGGGACGATCGCCACGAGCCGAGGAACAGCAGGATCATCAGGCTCGTGAGGGCCGCGGCGATCACGCCCTCGCGCACCACTCCCGACACCGCGGCCTTCACGAAGATCGACTGATCACCGAGCAGGTGCACCTGGAAGGACGGCGGCAGGGTCTGCTCCAGCCGCGGCAGGATGTCCTTCACGCCCTGGACGATGTTCAGCGTCGAGACCGTGCCGCTCTTGAGGACGGTCATCAGGACCGAGCGGCTGCCATTGACCCGCACCACGTTGGTCTGCGGTGGCGAGCCGTCACGGACAAAGGCCACATCTCGCACATAGACGGTCGCGCCGTTCACCGTCTTGATCGGCAGGTTGTTGAGTTCCTGGAACGCCTCGGGACTGTCGTTCAGCTCCACGTCGTATTCGAACTGACCGATCTTGGCCGTGCCCGCCGGGATGATCAGGTTCTGACTCGAGATCGCGTTCTCGACATCCTGCGCGGAGAGGCCCTTGGACTGCAGCGCCTGCGGATTGAGGTCGATCTGGATCTGTCGGATCTTGCCCCCGTAGGGCGAGGGCGTCGCGGCCCCATTCACCGTAGCGAGGGCTGGCCTGATGAAGTTCTGCGCCGTGTCGTAAATCTTCTGCTCGCCCAGCGAGGGGCTGGAGAAGGCGAGCTGCAGGATCGGAACAGTCGAGGCGCTATAGTTGAGAATTTCAGGTGGAGTGATGCCTGGAGGCATCTGCTTCAACACCGTCTGGGAGATCGAGGTGATTTGGGCTGTCGCTGTCCGGATATCAGTGCCAGGCTGGAAATAGACCTTGACGACGCCGACACCGGTCACCGAATTGCTTTCGATGTGTTCGATGTTGTTGACCGTCGAGGTCATCGTTCGTTCGTAGTAGTAGATGATGCGGCCGGCCATGTCGGGCGCAGGCAGTCCCGTGTACTGCCAGACGACAACGACCACCGGGATGTTGATATCTGGGAGTATGTCGACAGGCGTACGCAATGCCGCCAGCGGGCCGATCAGGGCGATCAGCACGGCCATGACAATGAACGTCAGGGGTCGCGCAAGAGCGATCCGGACGAGGGCGATCATCTGCGGTCGTCTACCTTAGGGTTTGCCGCCAACCTGCGGACCCGCCGCACTGAACGCGGCGATCGCCTCTTCAACCCGCGCCCATCTGCAAGGCCAATGAAAACTCTTTCATCTGGCTGCGACGGGCGTTCTTTTTACTTTTCTGTCATTCAGGGCCAACGACCACCTTCCCCGCGCTGGGCGCGGGGAGGCTGGCTCCAAGGCTGGGCCCGGATGGCTCCGGGCCGAAGGACGGGAGACCCTACTCCACCGCCAGGATGACGTGCGGGGCCTTGACGAGTGCGGTGACGCGGTCGCCGGGCTTCAGCTCGAGGGCCTCGGCGCTGTGGCGCGTGACGATGGCGGTGAGGGTCTTGCCGTCGGCCAGCTCGACCGCGACCTCGCTATTCACTGCACCCTCCTCCACGGAAGTGACCGTGCCCGGTAAGGCGTTGCGGGCGGAGGTCCGATAGGGCCCGTCTCCCTGGGCGAGGATGACGAAGCTGGCCTTGATCAGGGCGATGACCCCCATGCCTGGGGCCAGCCGGAGATCTTCGGCGCTGCGCTTGCTGATGATCGATACGATTGACACGTCGTCGTGGATCTTCAACGTGACCTCGGTGTCGACCGCGCCGTGAGTCACATCCGAAACCACTCCTCGAAGGGCATTGCGCGCGCTGGTCCTCATAACCAGTCTCCATGGATCGGCCAGGACGGTCCCAGCCTCCTCACCCAACCTTCGCTCCAGCCGCTCGAGCGTCAAGGCGATCTCGGCCTGGACGTGGCGCAAGGTGGCCAACGCGGCCTTGCCCTCGGGGGTCAACTCAGCGGCCCCGCCAGAGCGCCCGCCCGCCCGCGCGGCCACCAGAGGCTTGGGAAACAGATTGTTGAGGGACTGCACGGCGTCCCAAGCCGCCCGATAGCTGAGGCCCACGGCCTGACCGGCGGCGGTGATCGAGCCGAGCCGGTCGATCGCCTCGAGCAGGCGCAGCCGATCCTCGCCGGCCCTTACGCCTCCGAAGCGCAGACTGAGCGCGGGTGTTGGGTCCGGCATGGCGCATCCCTGAATTAGCGGAACAATCCGTCATGCGACATCACGGCATAACGGCGGCGACGGATCGTCCTGTCGGGCGCGCATGATCATGACGCGAAGGCCGATCAGCAAGGCGGCATGGATGGGAAGCGACGTTCTGGGAAGGATTTTCAGACTTCGCTGACCGGTGTAGTCGAACGGAAGCAAAAAGCTCGTCGCGCGATGGAATCGCCTGGCGAGCGGGTCAGGGGACGCTACGCCTATGAAGATCGCCCGCGCCGCCATGCCGATGGCTGCGATAGCCTCTGTCCTGGCCATGAGCCTGGCCGCCCACGCCTCACAGTCGCAGACGCCCCCCGCCAGCGACACGCCCAAGACCTTCGAGCGCCCCAGCGCCCAGTTCGACTTCGAGGTCCGCCGCGTGGACATCCCCATGCGCGACGGGGTGAAGCTGCACACGGTGATCGTGGTCCCCAAGGGCGCCCACGGCTATCCGATGCTCCTCGACCGCACGCCATACGACGCGGAAAAGGGGATCAAGACCGGCACGCCCCACCTCGCCGACGCGGTGCGCTCGACCTACGACGTCGCCGTCCAGCACGGCTACATCCTCGTCTTCCAGGACGTGCGCGGGAAGCACGGCTCCGAAGGCGACTATGTGATGAACCGCCCGCTGATCGGGCCGCTCAACCCCACCAATGTCGACCACACCACCGACACCTGGGACACGATCGACTGGCTGGTGAAGAACGTGCCGGAGTCGAACGGCCGGGTGGGCATGATCGGCACCAGCTATGACGGCTTCACCGTGCTGATGGGCCTGATCCATCCGCACCCGGCGCTGAAGGCCGCCGTTCCGATCAATCCGATGGTCGACACCTGGAAGGACGACGACTGGTTCCACAACGGCGCCTTCCGCGAAGAGATGATGGACTACGTCTACAGCCAGGAGGCGACCCGCAAGAGCGAGGAGGACTGGTTCACGGCGGCCTACGACGACTACGACAACTTCCTTCGCGCCGGCTCGGCTGGGGCGCTGGGCAAGTCGATGGGCATGGAGCAGCTCGGTTTCTGGCGAAAGCTCGAGGCGCATCCCGCCTACGACGCCTTCTGGCAGGGCCAGGCGATGGACAAGCTGCTGGCCGCCCAACCCCTGACGGTTCCGACCCTGTATGTCGGCGGCCTCTGGGACCAGGAGGACATCTACGGCGCCGTGGCGGCCTATGAGGCGACCGAGCCGAAGGACGTCCACAACGATGTGAACTACCTCGTGCTTGGGCCCTGGTTCCACGGCCAGGCCAATGGCGACGGATCCAAGCTCGGCCCGCTCGTGTGGGACGGCGACACCGGCCACTGGTTCCGCGAGCACGTCCTCCAGCCCTTCCTCGACGAGCACCTGAAGGATGGGCCCAAGGCTGATATCGCGCCGGTGACGGCCTATGAGACCGGGACGCGCACATGGCGGCGCTATCAGAGCTGGCCGCTGAGCTGCGAGACGGGCTGCGCTTCCAAGTCGCAGAAGCTCTATCTGCAGTCGGGCGGGAAGCTCGCCTTCGAAACCCCGGCCGCATCGGGGGCGGCCTTCGACGACTATATCTCCGATCCGGCCAAACCGGTCCCCTACAGGATCCGGCCGATCCGGCCGACCTATGCGCAAGGTTCGACCTGGCGCTATTGGCTCGAGGACGACCAGCGCCAGTTCGCCACCCGGCCGGACGTGCTCGTCTATGAGACGGATGTACTCACGGCGCCGGTGCAGATTTCCGGCCAGCCCGTGGCCAACATCCTCGCCTCCACCACCGGGACTGACGGCGACTTTGTGGTCAAGCTGATCGACGTCTATCCGGACGAGGTTCCTGCGCAGGCTGATATGGGCGGCTATCAACTCGCAGTCGGCATGGACATCCTGCGCGGTCGCTACCGCAAGGATCCGGCGCACCCTTCGCCGATCCCGGCGGGCAAGGTCGAAAGCTACCGCTTCGCCCTTCCCACGACCAACCACGTCTTCCTGCCCGGACACCGGATCATGGTGCAGATCCAGTCGAGCTGGTTCCCGCTCTACGACCGTAATCCGCAGACCTACGTGGACAACATCTTCTTCGCCAAGCCGGAAGACTACCGGAAGGCGACAGTGAAGGTGTTCCACGCGCCTGAAGAAGCGAGCTTCGTCGAGCTGCCGGTCGTGGAGGGGAAGTAGGACGGGCTGCGGCTTCGAGCAGGTTTGTCGGCCCGCGGGAGGCGCGCTAAGAGCCGACGTCATGCAGCTCGAATGCTTCCCGACCACCTCCCGTCCGCCCGAGATCGTGCCGGGCCGCCAGCAACGCGGCTGGATGGAGACCTTCGGCGACCGGCACGCCTATCGTTGCCTGCCGATGGTGATGGCGAACTGTACCGGCTGGGAGATTCTCTGCCCGGTGAGCTTCAGCGCCGAATGGAATGGCGGCCCCAACCAGCGCGACATCACGATTCAGGCTGATCACCCGTTCCCCGAGTTCGACGACTTCGTGAAAAGCCACTTTTCCCAGGGCGTCCTCACCTTCCACCCGGGCTACCTCTTCCGCACGCCCGACGGCTGGTCGATGTGGGCCATGGGCGCGCCCAATCACGTCAAGGACGGCATCCAGCCCCTCATGGGCCTGGTCGAGACGGACTGGCTGCCCTTCCCGTTCACCATGAACTGGATGTTCACGCGCCCCGGCCGCGTGCGCTTCGTGAAGGGCGAGCCCTTCTGCTTCATTACCCTCGTTCAGGACAAAGTCCTCGAAACCATCGAGGTCGTACAGAAGCCCCTGGAGCGCGACTTCGATCTGCAGGGCCAGTACGAGGCCTGGCGCAACCGCCGCGAGGACTTCAACTCCCGTCTTCGCAAGGGCGATCCGGCAACGGTGAAGGAAGCCTGGCAGCGCTACTACTTCAAGGGCGAACTGCCCGCCGAGACGGGTCCCGCGCCCAAGGGCCACGTCAACAAGCGGCGCCTCAAGTCGCCACGGTTCGGCGGCTGATCAGGTCCGCTCGGGGCGCTTGCCAAGGCCGGGGCCCTCTGCAATAAGCGCCTCCTTCATTTCCGAGGCCGGTCCTTGGAGGAGCGGGCGGGCGTAGCTCAGGGGTAGAGCACAACCTTGCCAAGGTTGGGGTCGAGGGTTCGAATCCCTTCGCCCGCTCCAATTTTTCTGCTGGAAAATCAGAGTCCTATGGAGGGCCGCCACCAGGCGGCCCTTTGCGGCTGAGGCCCGCTGCGCACATTTCGCGTCGGCGGCGCACGACGGTCGCCCAGCCGCAGGCGCGTATGGGCGTGTGGTCAGCGGCGGAACCCCGGATAAACAAAGGCCCGGCGGATGGCTTCGCAATCAGCCTCGCTGACGCCGCACCCCCGGGCCACGCCGTACCACTCCTGGCGAACGATCGCGTCCATCTCGTCGATGATCGCATGGGCCTCGTCGGGGTCCAGCAGGAATCGACGGCACTCGCTGGCGAGGTTGGATGCGTTCGCGAAGCGCCCCTGGGCGCCGCATGCCATGGCAAGGTCGCGCTGATCCTCGGCCACTAACGGCGTCGGCGTCAGGTCGTAGGCCGGCGACAGGCGCCAACCTGGCCCTGGCGCGAAGGCCGCGTGGTTGCGCGGATGGTCGTCGATGTTGGAGATGAGCGCGTTGAAAACCATCCGGCGAAACAGCTCGCGCGCATCCTCCGCCGGCCGCTCACTGACCCGCCGCAGGGTCTCGACCAGGAGGATGTAGGACCAGCGCGTGCGCCCGTCGGGGGTCTCGTCGGTCTCCAGAAGGGTGAGCGCGCTGACCATGCGGGCACGAGCATAGCCGCCCTCTATAGGCTCTCGGTCGAAGCGCTTCCCATGAGCACATCGCGACCGCCAACGGCCACGATCTGCGACTCGGCGACGTGCAGGCCGCACTGGCTGGCGAGCTGCAGCGTCGCATGCTCAACTCGCGCCATGTTCCAGTGGTCGTCGGGCCGATTGAACTTGGCGAGCCAGAGCATCCCCTCGCTCTCGACCACCACCTTCGGGCGGGCGCCGCCCATGGATGTGCCAAGGAGTAGCAGTTCCTCTACCTGGGCGGCGCCTTGGGGCGGCTCATCGGCGAGCAGCGTGTCCGCCAGAGTCTGTAGCTTCTCCAGGTCCCAGGTCTTGTTGAACGCTCGCAGGGGCGCAGGCGGATCGACATTCAGACCGAAACCGAGAGCGCCGGCGCGGTCGTCCGGCGAGTGCAACAGGTAGTCGAGCTCGCCGAACCGCCCGAGGCCGGCGTGCTTCTCGATCACGCGGCGACCCCAGTAGTCCGGGCCCGCGTCGCGGAGCGCGCCGAAGACGCCGTTCAGACGCACCGTCTCGAACACTGTCCGGCCGAGGCGGAGCTCGACCGGGTCGATCTCGACGGCGTCCTCGCGTTCGCGATAGCGGCGGCCATAGACGAAGCGACCCACGGTTACGCCACTACGGTCCACGCTGTGCTCAAATCGGCCCGCGGTGACGGCGTCCGTGGTTCCCGGCAGCGTGATGTAGACGTAGGCCTCGGGCATGACGGCGCTCAGAAGTCGTCATCGAGCGGCTGGGGCGTTCGGGCATGGCGCCGCTCCCGCAAGGTCGCCAGTCGGAGGCCCTCGCCATCGGTCGCCGGGTCGGCGAGGGCTCCGAGGCGTTCGACCATGCCGTATGACCACAGCAGGGCGGCGTAAACGACCATACTGGTCGAAGCCTTGCCCCGCTCCGCCTCGCCCACGACCTCCCGACTGGCGCCGATTCGCTCTGCGACTTCCGCCAGGGTGATGTTCCGGCGCAAGCGAGCCGTACGCAGGTCGGCGCCCAGGCGCTTGAGCGCCGTCTCCACCTCGTAAGGCGGGGCGCTTAGCAGGTGGCCGCGACGCATGAGAACCCTCCGTGGCAGCACATTATGTCGGCTTAAACCGACAAATCCAAGCATTTCGTCGGTTTCATCCGACGGTGGAGAATTACCGCGCCTCCCGAGGGAGACTGCCCCGGGCACGAAGGTTGAAGTGCGGAACCAGAGCCCCAGATCGGTCCCAACCCATCCTATGGTGTCGCCATGACGGATATTCCCTATCGCAGTGCGCTCATTATCGGCGCGGGGCCCGGCATCAGCGCCTCTCTCGCCCGGCTTCTGCGGGCGACGGGGATGCCGGTCGTCGTCGCCGCGAGGCGCGTCGATAAGCTGGAGGCGCTAGCGGCTGAGACGGGCGTCATCGCCCTGCCGGTCGACGCCAGCGACGCCAGTCAGGTCGCGCGTCTCTTCGCCGAGACGGATGCGCGGATCGGCGCGCCGGAGATCGTGGTCTACAACGCAAGCGGCCGATCCCGCGGGCCCATCACGGAGCTGGATCCCGTGGAGGTCGAAAAGGCTGTCGCGGTCTCCGCCCTTGGCGCCTTCTATGCGGTGCGCGAGGCGGCCCGGCGCATGGCGCCGGCCGGAAAGGGGGCGATCCTCCTGACTGGCGCCACCGCCAGCGTGAAGGGTTTCGCGCTCTCCACGCCCTTCGCCATGGGCAAGTTTGCGCTCCGCGGTCGCGCGCAGTGCGCCGCGCGCGAGTTGGCGCCCCAGGGAATCCATGTCGCCCATGTCGTCGTCGACGGCGGCGTGCGCGCCGAGCGCCGTCCCGACCCGGCTGACCGGCCGGACAGCACGCTCGACCCCGACGCCATCGCGCAGTCCTATGTCGACCTGCTGCGCCAGCACCGCAGCGCCTGGTCATGGGAGATCGAAGTCAGGCCATGGGTGGAGAAGTTCTGACGCGCGCCAAGCACTCGGAGAGCCTGCAGAGCGTTTGCGAATAGATTTCAGCCGGCATAGCCGCGGAAAATCTGGCTTGGAAACCGCGGGCCCTGTCTGCAACCCTGAGGTGGGGCTGACCGGAGGCGCTTATGAGTCAGGTCGAGGTCACCGAGAGCCGGGTCGCGGCAGACCCGAAAAGCGTTGCGCGGCCCTACGTGCCGCCACTCCAGAGCACGAAGGGCCAGCCGCCGCCGATCGCGGCGCATGGCGGCCTCTCCTACATGTCGTTCAATCGCAATGGCGATGCGGGAACCGCAGAGGCGCTCAAGGATGCGCTCGCCGAGATCGCCACGGGCGAGAGCCAGCGCGTCATCGACATGATCGAGAACGCGCCCCCGGGGCCGATCGAGACCCGCTGGGGCGCCGGTTTCCGCGACCATGACGCCTGCCTGGCGGACATCCGCGCCGAGGGACTCGCGGCGCCCGAGGGCGGCCTCGTGCTCCCGCTGCCCTATACGGTCCACGAGCGGCCGACGTACTCGATCGTCCCATCCCATGCGATCTGGCGGGATCCGGCGCATGCCGACCTGAAGGAGATCCTGCGCAAGAACGAGAAGGATAACGGGCGACGGGACCTCTATTTCCCGCAAGTGATGCGCGATGCGCGACGCATCGGCGAGTACTATCCCGGCCTCTCGCCGGAGAGTCCCGAATCAATGGACCAGCTTGGAGTCTCCTTGGCTCACCTGGACTCCAAATGCTCAAATTTCTACGATTCAGAGGAGGTGGAGCGCACCTTCTATCCTGAAATCGAGAGATTACTTCTCGAGTTCTTCCCTGACGCAACAGACGCTCTGGCCTACAACCACGATGTGTTTGACAGGGACTACACGGGCGATCGCACGGAAAATCAGGAGAAGAAGAACCCCGGCGTCAACGGCCGCTACGCCAACATCGTCCACAATGACTTGAACGACAACAGCGGCCGCGTGCGCTGTCGAGAACTGCTCACCAGGAACCTGCGCAACTTCGGGCGCGAGCAGCACTACACCGAGGAAGAGGCCGACCGGAAAATGTCGCGCCGCTTCATGTCGATCAATCTGGCCAAGCCGATGGAGACGGTCGAGCAGTTTCCGTTCGTACTCTGCGCCTGGCCGTCATTCGCAGACCAGCCGTACATAACCAACTACCGAATCTACGATGACCGCGTCGGCGAGACCCAGCGCTTTACCTACCGACCTGAACACGAGTGGTACTGGTTCCCCCGCCAGCAACCCACCGAAGTCTCGATGCTCAAGTGCTACGACTCCGTGACCGACGGCTCCGTCTCGCGCTGGTCGTTCCATACCGCCTGCATAGATCCGACGGCCCCTGCTGACGCTCGATGTCGCAAGAACGTCGTCGTGCGGTCGTTCGTCTTCTTCTAGAAGACGCCGAGCTCTCGCGGCCGGATCACCGAGGTCGAAGAGCTGCACGGAACTCGAGATGACCTACAGCCTGCCCGTGATCGACATGGCTCCGTTGTTCGACCCCGCCGATAGCGTTGGACGCGGCGCCGCGGCGGCGGAGATCGCGCGAGCCTGCCAGGCTCATGGCTTTTTCTACGTCGTCGGCCATGGCCTCGGCGCGGAGGTCCTGGAGAGCCTTGAAGCGGAGAGCCGCGCCTTCTTCGCCCTGCCGGTGGAGCGGAAGACGGCGATCGCGATGCCGCTCGGCGGCCGCGCCTGGCGAGGCTACTTCCCTGTGGGCGGCGAACTCACTTCCGGGCGACCGGACCTGAAGGAAGGGATCTACTTCGGGACCGAACTTGCCGCCGATCATCCGCGCGTGAAGGCCGGCCTCCCCTTGCATGGCGCGAACCTGTGGCCGGACGAGCCGCCTGGTCTGCGAACGGCGGTGGAGGCTTACATTGGCGGCGCCACTCGCGCGGCGGCGGCGCTGATGGAGGGCGTGTCACTCGGACTTGGCCTCGACGCCGGCCATTTCGCCCGCTGTTACACGGGCGAGCCGACGGTTCTCTTCCGGATCTTCCACTATCCAGCGAGGGGACCCGTTGGGATCGACTGGGCCGGGTCATGGGGTGTCGGAGAACACACCGACTACGGCCTGCTGACGCTCCTCGCCCAGGACCGCCATGGCGGTCTGCAGGTGAAGGCGCCCGGCGGCTGGATCGAGGCGCCGCCGATCGACGGCGCCCTGGTTTGCAACATCGGAGACATGCTCGAGCGCCTCACAGGCGGCCGTTTCAAATCGACGCCGCACCGCGTGCTCAATCGCAGCGGCCAGGACCGGCTGTCCTTTCCGTTGTTCTTCGATCCGGACTTCCTCGCCCCGATGCGCCCCCTGCCGGAAGCCGCCGTCGACGCGGCGCAGGCTAACGCCGACCGGGCCGAGCGCTGGGACCAGGCGAGCGTCCACGCCTTCGACGGAACCTACGGCGAGTACCTGCTCGCCAAGGTCGGCAAGGTGTTTCCGGTCCTGCGCGAAGCGGCGCTGACGCCATTCTGCTGATGCGCCAGCGGTGTCGTTGTCGCTGACAACTGTCAGAAGCGTTCCTTCTTCAGCCGGGCGGCGAGAAACTCGATGAAGAGCTGCGTCTTGGCCGGCAACAGGCGTGTGGCCGGCCATACCGCGTGCATCGGCAGCCGCGGCGGCTCGAAAGGTTCCAGGACGAGTTCGATCGCGCCGCGGTCGACGAGCGAAAGCACCTGCCAGAGCGGCGCATTGGCGATCCCCAGCCCTTCGATCGCCGCCTCGATCGTCGCCGGCGAACCGCTCGCGCGAAACCGCCCGGTGACCTTCACGACCGTGGGCCGTCCATCCACAACGAATGGCCACGTATCGCCTTCGCGCGCGGCCGTGCGGACAATGCATTCGTGCCGGCCAAGATCCTCCGGCGTCTCTGGCCGCCCGCATCTGGCGAAATAGCCCGGGGCCGCGAAGACGACTCGACGGAAGTTGGCGAGCCGCCTGGCCTTGAGACTCGAGTCCGGAAGCTCGCCGGTGCGGATGGCGAGATCGAATCCCCGATCGACAAGATCGACGTAGCCGTCCGACAGATCGAGCTCGACATCGACCTTGGGGTGCAACTCCAGGAATTCGCTGACCGCGGGCACGATGTGCAGCGGCCCAAGACCCGTCGAGCTGGTGATGCGCAGAAGACCGCCCGGTTCGGAGTGACGGTTCAAAGCTTCGCGCTTCGCGGTCTCGATTTCCGAGAGCGCCGCACCCACGCGGCGATGAAAGACCAGGCCGGCCTCAGTGGCGACCGAACGGCGGGTGGTGCGCGCGATGAGCTCGACGCCGAGCTCGTTTTCGAGCGCCGCGAGCGAGCGACTGACGGACTGCAGCGACCGCCCCAGCTGCCGCGCGGCGGCCGTGAGGCTTCCCTTGTCGACGATGGCCACGAAGGCCTGCAGATCCTCGAGCCGCTGCATGCCCCATTCTCCCGATCTACGGGAGAATATCTTGCACTCCGCCACCGTTCTCTCAAGTTCCGGGTGGTCTTAACTTCTTCGCATCACTCGAAGCCTCGAAGGAGGGCGTCATGAGCGACGAAATGAAGGTTGCAGTCATCACCGGCGCTTCGCAGGGTATCGGCGAGGCTCTCGTCAAGGCGTATCGCACGCTAGGCTACCACGTGGCGGCCACTTCCCGTGAGATCAAGCCTTCCGATGACAAGCACATACTGACCGTTGCAGGCGACATTGCCGAGCGGGCGACGGCTGAACGTGTCGTAACCGAAGCCATGGCGCGGTTTGGGCGCATCGACACGCTCATCAACAATGCCGGCATCTTCATTGCCAAGCCGTTCACGCAATACACCCAAGCCGACTATGCAGCGATCATCGGGGTGAACCTCACCGGCTTCTTCCGCATCACGCAGTTGGCTATCGCGCAGATGGAGAAGCAGAAGAGCGGCCATATCGTGCAGATCACGACGAGCCTGCTCGATCACGCAAACTCCAAGGTCCCTTCCGTCCTCGCGTCTCTGACCAAGGGCGGCCTGGCTTCGGCGACGAAGTCTCTGGCGGTCGAATACGCCAGCCGCGGCATCCGCGTGAACGCGGTCGCGCCCGGCGTCATCAAGACGCCCATGCACCCTGTCGAGACGCACGCAGCGCTCGCCGCCATGCACCCGCTCGGCCGCATGGGCGAGGTCTCCGACATCGTCGGGGCCATCCTCTATCTCGAATCCGCAGGGTTCGTGACGGGCGAAACCATCCACGTCGATGGCGGCCAGTCGGCCGGCCACTGAGGTCCCAGCATCTCTTGGAAAGGAACTAACCATGCCGCTGCAGTGGTCAGCAGCGGGACAGCCAGCTCGTCGAGAACATCAGCAGCCAGTTGCTGGCGCTTTTTCCGCCGTCCGGTAAAGGCGTGCATCCCTGCAGGTCGTCGCCTGCAGGGATGAGACCTGAGCCTAGACGACCGGACAGAGATCAGCGGCCATCGCAGCAGCCAGCTTACGATCAATCTTGCCAAGCGGATTCCGCGGAACCGCTTCAACGACAATAAGCCGCTCGGGCACTTTGTAGTCAGCAAGTCGCGTCTTTACATCCGCCAGGACGCGGTCCAGAGCGCCGACGCCTGCCCCAGGCTGCAGTTGCACAAGTCCGGCGACTCTTTCGCCAAGCACCGGATCCGGCACGCCAACGACGGCGGCGTCGCGGACCAGATTGCATTCCGACAACGCTGTTTCCACTTCGACCGGGGCGATATTCGAACCGGCGCGAACAATCAGCTGCTTACAGCGTCCCACGAACCATACCTCGTCGGCCTCACCGCGCCGCATCAGGTCGCCGGTGCGAAGCCAGCCATCGTGTTTTGGGTCTTCGACAAGATTTGGCCCGACCCAGTAGCCCGGCGTAACGTTGGGTCCGCGCAACAACAGTTCCCCGGCTTCTCCATGGGGCACATCCCTGTTTTCCGCGTCCACGAGCCGTACCTCGGCGCCAGGCGCGATGCGGCAGACCGGTCCGGGCCGCAGTCCATAGGTGAGCGAACCGTTCGCTTCTGTAGCGCCCCAGATATTGCGCAGGGGTATGCGAAATTCCTGTTCAAACTCCCCCTGCAGCGAAGTGGGCATGACATCGCCGCCCGCGAAGCAGAACTTTAGTGAGTCCGCCTGGCGCGGCTGCGTTCGTTGTCGCTCCAGCATCGCGTGGTACATGAATGCCAGACCGAGCATCCAGGTGCATCGATGCGTCTCGATCGCGTCCAGGACAGCATCTGGACAAAAGCGCTCCAACAGAACCATTGGCGCCGCGTGTCCAATACATGAGAGAAACGAGAACAATCCGCTGGCGTGGACCATCGGCGTCGCAACAACGGCGGTTTGCTGACCATTCAGTTCGAGGGTCGATTTCCCTATCATCGCCGATAACGTCTCGGCAGTATGAACGACGAGCTTGGGCTGTCCCGTCGTACCCGATGTGGTGAGCAGCACGGCGGGCTCATCGGCGCCGGGCTGATCGGGGAGCGGCCGGTCCCCTCCCTCGCTGATCAATTGCCACCACGCCTGGACGTCGTGGCCATCCGAGATTGGACCCGCGACGAAACGCGCGTCCAGATTCAATACTTCAGATTCGATCGGCTCGACCTGCGAGTAGAGCGAGGCCTCTCCGATGTAGAGAGCCGGCCGCAACCGCTGAAAGATCTGGCGCAATTCGGCGAATTTGAAGCGGAGGTTCATCGGCGCCGCGATCGCGCCGATGCGGAAGCAGGCGTAATAGGCGATCGCCATCTCGGGCCGGTTGGCCATGTGCAGGGCAACGCGATCTCCCGACCGCACGCCCCGCGCGAGCAGTCCCTGCGCCGCGCGCTCGACGTCATCCGCCAAGCGTCGATAACTCCACGCGTCATTGCCCCAAATGAATGCAACGACATCAGGATGATCAGTGGCCTGTCGATATAGCACGTCGATCGGAATCATGTCTCTTCCCTTGGTCTCAAGCCACCGCCAACGCCCTAACAACGCCAAGCCTTAGAGCGTAGGCGTTGAAGTATCTGGTGGATATTGCCGAGATGCGCCCAATTATGCCGTCATCAGCGTGATATAAGCTCGAAGATTTGACATGATGGGAAGCATAACTGTTGTGAAATATTCAAAATATCTATAGCCGCTTGAGAAAATTTCTATATCTGTCTGGGAAAATCTGGATTTGTCGCCCAGGATTAGTCATCCGTACGTACGCTTTCGGCCGGCGCGCATAGAAGTTGGGATACTATGCCGACCTGACCGCAGGGACGGTGACACCTGTTTGGCGGCCCTGATCCTGTTGGCGATGCTGGCGGAGATCCCCGTCGCAACGCTCGACGCCGGGCGCACGCACTGGTCGGACGTTCCCCTGTGGGTCGTGCTGCTGGGCTATGCGGGAGCCTAGGCCAGGCTCCATGTGCCGAATACATCAATCGCGCGTATCGTGGCCCGACTGGCAGAGCGGCGCATCGGACTTCATGAAGGACATCTTCTCCCTCAAGCTCTACACGCGCGTCGCCCGCCTGGGCAGCTTCTCAGCGGCCGCGCGAGAGTGCGGCCTCTCCCAGCCTCAGGCCTCGCGCATCGTCGCCGACCTCGAGGCCGAGCTCGGGGTCCGACTGCTGTCACGCACCACGCGTGCCGTGGTGCTCACCGAAGCTGGCGGCGAGTTCCTCGCCCGGATCGAGCCCATCCTGGCGGCGCTGGACGAAGCCGAGCACAGCGTCCGCGAGGGCGGCGAGCTGCGCGGACTGGTCAGGATGAGCATGCCGAGCAGCTTCGGCATCCGCGACGTCATACCTCGCCTCGCCGCTTTCGCCGAGCGCCACCCGAACCTGCATCTCCAGCTTCAACTTGGCGACCGGCGGCAGGACCTCGTCAGGGACGCGGTGGACGTCGCCATACGACTCGGCCGGCTGCCCGACTCTGCCGCCACCGCGAAGCTCATCGCCACGATCCCCCGCGTCGTCGTCGCATCGCCTGACTACCTGGCGCGGTACGGCGCTCCGGAAGCGCCCGAAGACCTCGTCCATCACCGGATCGTCGGTGGGACGGCGGCCGCAGTCCCGGCGGCGTGGAAGTTCCGCAAGGACGGCCAGGAGCGTGACATCAAGCTGGAGCCGCATTTCTCGACCGACGAGAACGAAGGCGCCGTCGCGGCGGCGGCGGCAGGTTTCGGGGTCACCTCGACGAGCGGTTGGGCCTGTCGCCGCGAACTGGAGAGCAGGGCCCTCGTCCGCTTGCTCCGCGACTGGGAATTGGAGCGCATTCCCGTTCACGCCTACTTCCCGATGGGACGGGCGACCCGCGCCGCGGCGCGGGCGGTCATCGATCACCTCACGGCCGCCTTCGAGCGCGAGCCGAACGCTGAGCCAGCCTGATCCGCCACAGGCGGCGCCCTTCGATTGATGCGCTTCACGCATAGGAATTAGCGGAAGCCCGCCGCTACCGACCGCGGGGGACGCGAACGACCTTCGCCCTCACCAGACACCCAGGTGAGCTTCCTCCCATGTCCCGCTCCGTCCGCATCCACGAACTCGGTGACGCCGACGTCCTGCGCATCGACGACGTCGAGTTCGGAGCGCCTGCGTCCGGTGAGATCCGCCTGCGCATCCACGCGATCGGCCTCAACCGCACTGAGATCACACTTCGTTCCGGCCGCTCGCCCTCGAAGCCGGCGCTCCCGACGGGGATCGGCTTCGAGGCGGCCGGAGTCGTCGAGGCGCTTGGCCCCGACGTCGCCGGCGTCTCGGTCGGCGACCGGGTCGCCCTCGTGCCGGCTTATGGCGCCGCGCAATACGCCCTCTACGGAGAAGTCGCCTTCGCGCCGGCGCGCTCCCTGGTTCCGATCCCCGATCACGTGAGCTTCGCCGAGGCGGCGGCCACCTGGGCGGCCTATGGCACGGCCTGGGGCGGCCTGGTCGCCGTCGGAGCCCTCGCGGCCGGCCAGACGGTGCTCATCCCGGCCGCCTCGAGCAGCGTGGGCGTTGCCGCGATCCAGATCGCCAACCGGCTTGGCGCCCGTTCGGTGGCGCTGACCCGCACGTCGGCGAAAGCCGATGCGCTCCGCCGCCTGGGCGCCTCCGCCGTTGTCGCGACCACCGAGCAGGACGTCGTCGCCGAGGTCAAAAGCCTCACCGGCGGCAAGGGCGCCGAACTGGTCTTCGACCCGGTCAGCGGGCCAGAGTTCGCGACGCTCGCCAGGGCCACGGCGTCCGGGGGCGTACTTGTTCTCTACGGCGCCCTCGATCCTCGGCCGACGATCGTGCCGCCGTTCGACATCTTCGCGCGTGACCTGACCGTTCGCGGCCTCTCGCTCCCGGCGCTTGCCCGCGACGACACAAAGCTGGCCGCGTTGAAGCAGTTCGTCGCCGAGGGCCTCGCCGACGGCGCCTTCCGCCCGACGATCGCGCGGACCTTCCCCTTCGACAAGATCGCCGACGCCCACCGCTTCATCGAGGCGGGCGACCAGGTCGGCAAGGTCGTCGTCACCCTCTGATCCTTGATTTCGAGGCCAACCCTCATGTCCAGCCAACCCCTCTTCACCCCCTACCGCATGGGCGACCTTGTCCTGCCCAACCGGATCGTGATGGCGCCGCTCACCCGCATG
>DASXGR010000204.1:0-96348 GCA_036488935.1 Caulobacteraceae bacterium
TGATCGAAACCCATAACCATCAGGCTATGGGTGAGTCAAGGGGCGCCGAAGGGCGCCCTCTTCTCTGTCTGCAGCATCGATCCGTGAGGCTCACGCCCCGGCGATGGCGCCGGAGATTTCCGCGACCCTCAGTTCGCCCTCACGCGTCTGACCGCCGAGCTCCAGGAACTTGCGCATCGCCTGGCGTCCCTCATCGGTCCGGATAAGCTGCTGGAACAGAAAGCTCTCCTCGGCCAGCCCCTGGTGCGGGGCGGGCTCGGCCGCCAGCACGGCGCGCTTGGCCAGACGCACGGCCTGCGGCGGGAAGCCCGCGATCCGGCGCGCCAGAGCGTCGACGAACGGCGCCACTTCCGCGGGCGGCAGAGCACGGTTGAGCCAGCCCCACCGCTCCGCCGTCTCCGCATCGAGATCTATTCCGCCAAGGACCACCTCCAGCGCGCGACCGCGACCCAACAGGCGCGGCAGGCGCTGGGTGCCGGTGCCGCCGGGGAGAATCCCCACCGGAACCTCCATCTGATTGATGATCGTGCGGCCCAACGCGCCGAAGCGCATGTCGAACGAGGCGCTGATCTCCGCGCCGCCGCCTCCCACCCGGCCTTCGATCTGAGCGATCGTCACCTTGTCCATGGTCCGGAAACGCTCGCACATCACGTGCCAGGCGTTGGCGTCCCACGCCGCCCTCGCCGGCGGCTGCTCCTTGGGCATCGACAGGATCGCCTCCACGTCGAAGTGCGCCATGAAGAAGTCCGGGTCCGCGCTCTTGAGAACGAAGACGAGCGCGCCGTCGTCGGCCTCCAGCTCCTGGGCCAGGCGAGCCAGCTCCCCGTAGAGTTCGCGGGTGATCAGATTGATTGGCGGGTTGTGGATGGTGGCGGTGACAAGCCGACCCTCCGTAGTGATGCGCAGCCGCTGGTATCCCTCGTAGGCCATGGGCTCCTCCTCGCAGCGCGCGGTCTCTTGAGCTTAGTTGGACCGCCGGCTTAGCCTCGCAGATCAAGCCACGGCCGGAGACGCGTGATCAAGGCGAAGGAGACCCTTTCGGCGGCCGAGGCGCGCCGCATCGCGCTGGCGGCCCAGGGGTTCGCAGAACCGAGGCCGTCCGCGCCGGCTGACCGACGGCAGCTGAAACGCGTCCTCTCGCGGCTCGGCCTGTTCCAGATCGATTCAGTGAACGTGCTGACGCGAGCCCATTACCTGCCGATGTTCTCCCGCCTGGGCCCCTACTCTCGCGAGCTGATCGAGAAGGCCGCGTGGGGACGGCCCCGGGACCTGTTCGAATACTGGGCGCACGAGGCGTCGCTCCTGCCCCTCGAGCTGCACCCCCTGCTTCGCTGGCGCATGGCGCTCGCGGAACGAGGCGGGGGCACCTGGAACGGGCTGAAACCCTTCGCCGGCCCGCGCCGAGCCGAAGCGGAGGCGATGTTGAAGCGGATCGAGGCTGACGGACCCTTGGCCGCCTCCGACCTGGACTCGCCCAAGGGGCCTGGCGGCTGGTGGGGCTGGAGCGATGGCAAGCATGCCCTGGAGTGGCTGTTCTGGGCCGGCCGCATCACCACGGCCACCCGCCGCGGTAGCTTCGAGCGGGTCTATGACCTGACCGAGCGCGTGATTCCGAGGAAGGTGCTGGCAATGCCCACGCCTTCCGACGCAGACGCCCATCGCGAGCTGATCCGCATCTCGGCGCGAGCGTTGGGCGTCGGAGCCGCCGGCGACCTGCGGGACTACTTCCGCCTGTCGCCCGAGGATTTTCGCCCCCGGCTTGCGGAACTCATCGAGGCTCGCGAGCTCCTGCCGGTGCGTGTCGAAGGCTGGCGCCAGCCCGCCTTCCTCGATCCTTCCGCGCGGTGGCCGCGCCGTATCCAGACGCGCGCCCTGCTCGCGCCGTTCGACCCTGTGGTTTGGGAGCGTGACCGCACGGAACGCCTGTTCGGCCTGCGCTACCGGATCGAGATCTACACCCCCGCCCACAAGCGCCAGCACGGCTACTACGTCCTGCCATTCCTGCTGGGAGACCGGATCGCCGCACGCGTCGACCTCAAATCCGACCGGGCCGCCGGCGCCCTGCGCGTGCAAAGCGCCCACGCCGAACCCGACGCGCCGCCCAATCTCGCGGCGGAACTCGCCGCAGAACTGCGTTTGATTGCCGACTGGCTCGGGCTCGAGCACGTTGTCGTGGTTGATCGGGGAGACTTGGCTACGGCTTTGCGCGATGTCTCCCGCAACTTGCCGGCGCACGTGCTGGCGCCTACCGCTTAACCGATGAAGACCACGGCCACGTCGCATGCCGCCGGACCGGCGGAAGTCCAGCTGCCGTGCGCGGGCCTGGCAGCGAACCTGGCGTTCTTCAGTGCGCTGGGCTTCCGGATCGAGACCATCTTCCCCGCCGATGATCCGAAAGTCGCCAGCATCTCCGGCCATGGCCTTCGTATCCGCCTCGCGCTGGGCGATGAGGCTCAGGGTCTCATCCGCCTTCCTGCCGAGGCTTGGCGGGGCTCGGGCAAGCGCCCGGCGGCGGCGCCGAACGGCACGCGCATCGAGTACTTCGAGACTGATCCGTCGCCTGTGGTCCCGGCCCTGCAGCCGGCCTTCCTGATCTCGCGCTCCGATGCGGCGGCGGCGAACGTCGGACGCGCTGGGATGCTGTATCGCGATCTGATCCCAGGCCGCCTCGGCGGGCGCTACATCGCCTCCCATATCGTCGTACCCGACGGGGGCCCGGTCGCGGACTGGGTCCACTACCACCGCATTCGGGTTCAGTTCCTTGTCTGCCGCCGCGGGTGGGCGCGTCTCGTCTACGAGGATCAGGGCGAACCGTTCCTGTTCGAGGCGGGCGATCTGGTCCTGCAGCCCCCGCTCATCCGCCACAGGGTGCTGGAGACCTCGCCCGGCTTCGAGGTGATCGAGATCGCCTGCCCCGCTCTCCACGAGACCTTGGCTGACCACGATATGCCCCTGCCCAACGGGCGGCTCGACCCCGACCGCGACTTCGGCGGTCAGCGCTTCCTCCACAGCCGCGCGGAGTACACGCCATGGCTCGCCTACGGCGGTACGGGCTTCGAACAGCGGCTAACAGGGCTGGGCGCGGCGAGCGGCGGGCTTGCGGACGCCTTCGTTTTCCGACCGGCGACGGCGCGGGACCTGCCGGTCGCAAGTCACGACACGGAGCTGATGTTCGGCTTCGTTATGGAGGGAGCGGCGACCTTGGCGGTCGAGGAGCGCTACCCGCTTGGCGGCGGCGACGCCTTCGTCATCCCGCCCGGACAGGGCTGGGGAATCGAGACAGCGAATCCTGAGTTTCGCCTGCTGGTGGTCAGCTCGCCGGCAGCATGATCCGCGTCCGCCGCCGGCGAACGAAATAGGCCGCCGTCAGCACCCCCATCCAGGGCGCTCCCACGAGCCACGCCACGCGCCAGTCCTTCTCCAGCGCCATGGCGCCCAGGACGCCGGCGAGCAGAGCAAGCGCCGTCAGCTGCAGCCACGGAAACAGCGGCGTGCGGACCGGCAGGTCGTCGCCTCGCTGGCGTCGGAAGGCGATGTGGCTGACCAGAATGATCATCCACACGCTCATCGCCCCGAACAGGGCAATGCCCAGCAGGTAGTTGTAGGCCCGCGGCGTGAGCTTCGAGACCGCTGCGGCGGCCAGGATCAGGCCGCCCGAGAGCAGGACCGCCGCGAGCGGCGCGCCGGCGCGGTTGAGTCGGCCGAGCGCCGCTGGCGCGTGGCCACCCCGCGCCAGGGAGAAGGCCATGCGGCCCGAGAGGTAGAGGTTGGTGTTCATGCTCGACAGCGCGGCGCTGAGCACGACGAAGTTCATCACCCCCGCAGCGCCCGGCACGCCCATGGCGGCGAACACTCGCACGAACGGACTCTCTTTCACGACCTGGGCGGCAGAGTCGGTCCAGGGCGCGACGGTGACGATCACGGCCAGGGAGACGACGTAGAAAAGGAACAGGCGCAGCACCATGGAACGCAGGGCCGCCGGGATGGCGCGGGCAGGATCCCTGGTTTCGCCAGAGGTGACGGCGATGATCTCCACGCCATTGAACGAGAAGCAGGCGACGATGACCGCCATCCAAACCCCGCCCAGACCGTGCGGAAGCAGGCCTCCAGGCGAATGAACGAGGTTCGCCAAGCCTGTCGGCGCTGAACCCACGCCCACGATCTTCGCCAGGCCGAGGATGATGAAGAGGACGATCGCGCAGACCTTGATCAGAGCGAAACCGTACTCCGCCGAGCCGAAGATCGAGACCGAGCGGAGGTTGAGCAGCAGGATCACCGCGCAGAAGCCCATCGACCACAGCCAGACCGGCGTGCCGGGAAACCACCAGGTCATGTAGACGCCCGCCGCGACCGCCTCGCCCCCGGTGGCGATCGCCTGGGCGGCCCAATAGGTGTACCGGACGACGAAGCCGGCCCATGGGTTGAGATAAGTCTCCGCGTAGACCCCGAACGAGCCCGCCGCCGGATGCGCCACCGCCATCTCCGACAGGCTCAGCGTGACCGTCAGGGCGATGAAGCCGGCAATCGCATAGCTGAGCACGACGCCTGGGCCCGCCGAGCCGATGGCGAGGCTAGATCCGGCGAACAGCCCGGTGCCGATCGCGCCGCCGAGGCCGATCATGACGATCTGAGCCTTGCCCAGACCTCGCTTCAGCCCGGCCTCGAGGGCGGCGTGGTCGGTCTTCATCCGGCGAGCCGCCGTAGGAAGTCTCCGAAGCGGTCGATCTCGTCGAGCGTGTTGTAGTGTGAGAGCGAGACACGCACTGCGCCGGAATCCATGTCCAGTCCCAGCCGGGCCATCAGGTGCGGGGCGTACATATGGCCGTCGCGGATGCCGAAGCCCGCCTTCGCGGCCGCCTCGGCGACCTGGGCTGGGTGAAGGCCCCGCAGGTTGAAGAGGAAGGTGGGCACGCGGTCAACGACGCGGTCCGGATCGGCGACGCCATAGACGGTCGCGCCAATTTCACGAAGGACACCCAGCATCCGCGCGGAGAGTTCGCGCTCATAGGCCAGGATGCCGTTCATGGCCGCCCCAAGCCGCTCGCGCAGGCTGGCGGCGCCGACCATCCCCGCGCCCAAGGCTGCAAGATAGTCGAGCGTCGCGCTCATCCCTGAGACGTTTTCATAGACGAAGGTCCCCGCTTCGATCTTGTGCGGCGGCTCGTCGGGAATGAAGTCCTCGCGGAAGGTCGGCAGGGTCGTCAGGGCGGCGAACCGTCCCCAGAGGAAGCCCATGTGCGGGCCGAAGATCTTGTAGCCCGAGCATACGAGGTAGTCGCAGCCCCAGGCCTTCACGTCGATCGGACCGTGGGGCGCATAGTGGACCGCGTCCAAGAACAGTTCGGCGCCGACACTGTGGGCCGCAGAAGCCGCCGCGGCGACGTCGACGCGAGAGCCCATTGCGTGGGAGGCCGCCGTGCAGGCGACCAGGCGCGTGCGGCGCGAGAGCAGCGGCTTGAGGTCTTCCACGTGCAGTCGCCCGTCGTCCCGCATCCGCCACCAGCGGATCTTCGTGCGGTTCGACTGGAGCGCTCGCCAGGTTGCGATGTTGGCTTCGTGATCCATGTCGGTGACCACGATCTCGCTTCGCCCCAGATTGCGGCTTTGCCCTATGGCGAGGCTCACCTGTCGAATGAACGACGTCGCGTTCATGCCCAGGCACACCTCACGCGGATCGCCCGCGCCGAGGAAGTCGGCGATCTTCGACCGCGCGCGCGAGATGGCGCGGTCGACCTCCACGCTGCGGGCGTAGCGGCCGCCCCGCTGGACGTTGTGCTGGACCAGATGACGATTGACCTCCTGGAGGGCCTGGTCCGGGATCTGCGCGCCGGCCGCATTGTCGAAGAACACGAAGCCGTCCGCCGCGCGTAGGGCGGGGAACGCGTCGCGCACGCGGGCAATCGGAAATTCCGTGGCCGGAGCATCGCGCATGGTCAGGGTCATCAGGGCTCCTCGCGTCGCTCCCGTGTGACGCTTCTGTAATGGGTGGAACGGGTTGCGCGGCGGAGCAAGGGCGCCGACAAGTCTGCGCGAGATCCAGATTGTTTGTTAGCCGAACAACCTATATCGGCGGCGACGGGTCGCCCCAGGGGCGCATCCGGCAGGGAGCGTGATCAATGGACTATCGGCGACTTGGCCACAGCGGGCTGAAGGTCAGTGCGGTCGGCCTGGGCTGCAACAACTTCGGCATGCGCATGGACCAGGCGGGGACGACAGCGGTCGTTCATGCCTGTCTCGACGCCGGCGTCACCTTCTTCGACACCGCGGACGTCTATGGCGGTTCGAAGTCCGAGGTCATGCTTGGCGAAGCGCTGAAGGGAAAGCGCCACGAGGTGGTGCTCGCCACCAAGTTCGCCAGCCCCATGGGCCAGGGCCCCGACCAGCGCGGCGGATCGAGGCGCTATGTGATGAGCGCCGTGGAGGCGAGCCTCAAGCGCCTCGGCACCGACTACATCGATCTCTATCAGATGCACCGTCCCGACCCGGACACCCCGGTCGAGGAAACCCTGATGGCCCTCGACGATCTCGTGCGCCAGGGGAAGGTCCGCTACCTCGGCAACTCGAACTTCTCGGGCTGGCAGATCGCCGACGCCGACTGGACGTCGCGGGAGAGGCACCTCAACCGGTTCGTCTCGGCGCAGAACAACTACAGCCTGCTCGAGCGGCGCGTGGAGCACGAGGTGCTGCCGTCATGCGAGCGCTTCGGGCTTGGGTTCCTGCCGTTCTTCCCCCTCGCCTCGGGACTGCTCACGGGCAAGTACCAGCGCGGAGAGGCGCCGCCGGAAGGTACGCGGCTTGCCGCGTTTGGCGCGCGCGCCCAGTCGGCGATGACCGACGAGGCCTTCGACAAGCTAGACCGGCTGAGCGCCTGGTCGGCGGAGCGTGGCAAGAGCCTGCTCGACCTGGCCTTCGCCTGGCTGCTCGGCCACGAGGTCGTATCCTCGGTGATCGCCGGCGCGACCAAGCCCGAGCAGGTCAAGGCCAATGCCGCCGCAGGGTCCTGGGCCCTTACGCCGGCGGAGGTGAATGAGGTCACCGCTCTGGTGAAATGAAGATGAGCCGCCTGAAGAGCGGCTAAAGGGGGAAACAAGATGAAGACAACCGGTTGGCTGTTGTTGGCCGCGCTCGCCGGGCCGTTCCCTGTCTATGCCAAGCCGGCGCCGACAAAACCGGCCCCGGCAGCGGCGACGGCGACGGCGACGGCGACGGTCCCGCACACCGAGATCTTCATCGCCATGCGGGACGGCGTGAAGCTCGCAGCGAACGCCTACCTGCCCGAGGGCAAGGGTCCGTGGCCCGTCATCCTGACCCGCACGCCCTATCTCAAGGACGGGCAGATGGTCTCCGCCTCGATGGTCCGCCACTTCACCGACGCAGGCTACGCCTTCGTGGTGCAGGACGTCCGCGGCAAGGGCCATTCGCAAGGCTTCTACCAGGCCTTCGCCAATGACATCGACGACGGCTATGACACGGTCGAAGGCTTGGCGAAGCAGCCGTGGAGCAACGGCCGCATCGGCATGACCGGCGCCTCGGCCATGGGCATCACCACGAATCTGGCCGCCGTCGCCGCGCCGCCGCACCTGCTGGCGGCCTATGTGATCGTGGCGCCCAACGAAACCTTCACCACCTCCTTCATGGGCGGCGTGCCGAAGGAGAAGGACACCATCGGCTGGCTCAAGGGCGAGGGTGTAGACCAGGAGACGATCGCGCGGGCCGAGGCCGGTTCCGAGCGCAGCGTATTCGCCGATCGCCTCGGGCCCGGCGAGGCGCTGAAGTACATCAAGATCCCGATGTGGAACGTCGGCGGGTGGTACGACATCTTCAACACCGGCACGGTCTACAACTTCGAATACCTTCAGAACCACGGCGCCAAGGGCGCGCGCGGCAATCAACGCCTGACCATGGGGCCGTTTGGCCATGGGCCCCTGAGCGGCGACCTCGCCTATCCGAGCGAGGACCGGCTGAATATCGTCGGCGACCAGGACATCCAGTGGTTCGATCACTGGCTGAAGGGCGCGAAGAACGGGGTGATGGACGAGCCGCCGGTCGACGTCTTCATGATGGCCGCCGCGGAAAAGGGCGCCTATTCGTCGAAGAACCGGCGGATCCACGCCGCCAACTGGCCCCTCGCCTATCGGGAGACCCGCTTTTACCTCGCGCCGGATCTCGCCCTCTCGACAGCTGCGCCGACAGCGGCCGAGGACAAGGTCTCCTACCCGTTCGACCCCGCGCACCCGGTTCCGACGATCGGCGGCTCCAACCTCATGTTCGAGCGCGGGCCGATGGACCAGCGGCCGATCCAGGGCCGGCAGGACTACCTGCGGTTCCAGACTCCTGTACTCGACAGGGACGTGGCCATCGCCGGGCCCGTGAAGGTGGATCTCTACGGCGCCACGGACGGGCCGGACACGGACTTCGACGTTAAGCTCGTCGACGTCTATCCCGACGGCTATGAGGCCCTGGTGCTCGACGCCCCCATCCGCGCCCGCTATCGCCACGGCCGCATGCCCGATCAGGCGCAGATGATGACGCCGGGGGCGCCGGAGGAGATGACGATCGACCTCTGGAACACGGCGCTGACGTTCGAGAAGGGCCACCGCATCGCCCTCCATATCACCTCGTCCAACAGCCCGCGGTTCGAGGTGAACGACAACAACGGCGAGGCGCCTGGCGAGCACCTACCGCCGCGCGTGGCGACCAACACCATCTACTTCGACAAAGACCACCCCTCGGCCCTGGTGCTGCCGGTGGTCTATCTCGACGATCACTCAACTGAGGGAGACGCTCGATGACCCAGACCGAGGTGAGGATTCCCACGCCCGACGGCGAGGCCCGGGCCTATACGTTCACGCCCGCAGGCCAGGGACCGTGGCCGGCGGTGATCTTCTACATGGACGCCCCGGCGATCCGCCCGGCCCTGTTCCAGATGTGCGAGCGCCTGGCCTCGCATGGCTACTTCGTCCTGCTGCCCGACATGTTCTGGCGCGCCGGCCCCTACGAGCCGATCGACCTGAAGTCGGCCATGGCGAGCGAGGAAAAGCGCCGCGAGGTGTTCGGCAAGCTCATGAGCTCTACCGATCCCGAGCGCTCGACGCGCGACACCGGCGCCTTCCTCGACTGGCTGTCGAAGCAGCCGCAGGTGAAAGGCGCCAAGGTTGGCGTCACGGGCTATTGCATGGGCGCGGGCCTCGCCCTGCGCGCGGCGGGGAACTATCCCGACCGCGTGGTCGCCGCCGCCGGCTTCCACGGCGGGCGGCTGGCGACTGACGCGGCCGACAGCCCCCACCTGATGGCGCCCAAGATCAAGGCCAAGGTCTACATCGCCGGCGCCGACGAGGACGCGGGCTTCCCGCCCGAACAGGCGGACAAGTTGCGTGAGGCGCTCACCGCCGCGGGCGTGGACAACGAGGTGACCATCTATCCCGGCGCGAAGCACGGCTACGCCCCACCCGACATGCCGGTCTACAACGAGGCGGCGGCCGAGCGGCACTGGCGCGAACTGGTCAAACTGCTCGACGAGACATTGAAGGAGCCGGCAACGGCGTGATTGGAGGTTCGCTGCGTGGCGATGAGGGACGCACTCTGTGATGGGTGAGGTCGTCGCCGTCGCCCGCAGCGGCGACCATCGCTTCTCGAAGCAGGTGGTCAACGAGATCCGGCTGATCGCCGGGATCGGGGTGGAGGGCGACTGCCACGGCGGGGAGTCGGTCCAACACCGCTCGCGGGTCGCGCGCGATCCCACCCAGCCGAACCTGCGCCAGGTCCACCTGATTCACGAAGAGCTCCTCGAGGAGCTGCGCGCCCATGGCTTCAACGTCCATCCGGGCGCGGTCGGCGAGAACGTCACCACCCGCGGCCTTGACCTGCTGGCCTTGCCGCAAGCCACTCGCCTGCGATTGGGTGAAGAGGCCGTCGTGGAACTCACGGGCCTTCGCAACCCGTGCTCGCAGCTGGACCGCTACCAGAAAGGCCTGATGCAGGCGGTCCTCGCCCGCGCTCCCGATGGGGCGCTGATCCGCAAGGCGGGCGTGATGGCTGTCGTTCTGGAAGGCGGCGCAGTCAGGCCGGGCGATCGCATCGTCGTCGAACTGCCGGTAGGAGAGCCCCAGCCGCTGACTCCAATCTGAGGCGCGCCCTCAGCAGTTCGGCAAGTTGACGGCGAGGCCGCCCAGCGACGTCTCCTTGTAGATCTCGCTCATGTCGGCTCCCGTGCGCTTCATGGTGGCGATGACCTTGTCCAGGCTGACCGAGTGCTGTCCGTCGCCCACGAGAGCGAGACGGGCCGCGTCGATGGCCTTGATCGCGCCCATGGCGTTACGCTCGATGCACGGGATCTGCACGAGGCCTCCGATGGGATCGCAGGTCAGGCCCAGATTGTGCTCCATGGCGATCTCGGCGGCGTTCTCCACCTGGGCGTTGCTCCCGCCCAGCGACGCGGCGAGGCCGGCCGCGGCCATTGAGCACGCGACGCCCACCTCTCCCTGGCAGCCGACCTCGGCGCCGGAGATCGAGGCGTTCTGCTTGTAGAGGGCCCCCACGGCGCCGGCGGTCAGCAGGAAGGCCCGGCGTCCTTCGGGCGTCCCCCGATGGAAGCGGTCGTAGAACCGAAGGACAGCTGGAACGATGCCGGCGGCGCCGTTGGTCGGGGCGGTGACGACCCGTCCCCCCGCGGCGTTCTCCTCGTTGACGGCCAGGGCCCAGAGATTGACGAAATCCATCGCCGCCAGCGGATCGGTAATGGCCTGTTCGGCGCGCAAGCGGATGGCGTCGAGGATCTGCCGCGCCCGACGCTTGACCTTGAGGCCGCCTGGCAACTCGCCGCTCTGGGCGAGGCCCCGGTCGATGCACGCCTCCATGGCGGCGAAGACGGCATCCAGGCGGCGCTCCACCTCGGAAGCTCCCAGGCGCGCAGCCTCATTGGCCATCATCAGCTGGGCGATGGCGAGGCCGTCGCGGTTGGCCAGCTCAAGCAGTTCGTGAGCGGAGTCGAACTCGTAAGGCGCCGGCGTATCGGCCGTGGCGGGATCGTTGCCTAGAATCTCATCCTCATCCCGGATGAACCCGCCGCCGATCGAATACCAGGTGCGCTCGTCCAGCACCGAGCCCTCGGCATCGAGCGCGGTGAAGGTGAGTGCATTGGGGTGATAGGGCAGCCGCTCGCGACCGGCCCAGACGATGTCGCTCGCCTCACTGAATTGGATTGGCCGGCGCCCCGCGAGCGGAAAGTCCCCACCGCTATGGATTTCGCGCAGGGTCCCTTCAGCCGCATCAGCGTCGTAGGTCGCCGCCGTGAACCCGCAGAGGCCGAGGATCACCGCGCGATCGGTGCCGTGGCCGCGGCCGGTCAGGGCAAGGGACGCATAGAGCTTCACCCGCACGCCAGCCACAGGCCGATTGGCGACGCGCGCAGCAAACGCCGCCGCTGCATCCATCGGACCCATGGTGTGGGAGCTCGAGGGGCCGACGCCCAACTTGAACAGATCAAAGACGCTTGTCGTCACGCGAACCCGATATCAGGGCTTGACCCCCTTGGGCAGGGCCGCGACCTCATCGCGCGTCAGGCGATGCATGGATATCACGGGACACTGGTGGGGAATGCCCGCGCCGTGGTTGATGATCGTGGCCTCGACCGGAGTGCAGATCCAGGGACTGGTTCCCGTCACCTTCAGACCGATGTTCAGTCGGTAGGGCAGCTCCAGGCAGTTGTTTTGCAGGCCGAGCTTCCAGAACTCGTTCACGCCGACCCGCAGATAGACAGTCTGAGTGTCGGGCGCATTGAAGCTCTCCACCATGGTGGAGAGGATGCATTGGTTGCTGTGGCGCCCGGCGGCCAGGCTCGGGGTCGCCAGAACCCCCATCAGAAGTGGAGCCACCGCCAGACTGCGGACAATCGGCGATTTGAACATCGACTCATCCTTCCTTTACTGGGCGTCCATATCCTCGGCGCCACAATAGCGTCGTAAAGGACCCTTGGGCGCCCCTCGCTCGAGGGAGTGCACGCATGGGGGGTTGGCCGCCTCTTCAACAATACGGTGAACCTAATCGGTCCTTGGCCGTTGTGGTCATTCAACCGTCACCGGCAAACAAATCACAACAAGCAATTGAATTATTACGGAGTTACGAGCGTACGCTCTCGACACAAAAAAGTTATTGACGGTGATTTTCAAGCTTGTAGCATGTGTATTGGGCGTCCGGGGCAGAGAATACATTAAGTTTTAAGTAAGCGGATGGGTTCAGTGTGTAGCTGTCCTGCCCGTTGGGGATGCTCATGAATTTTCCCCTGAGCCAGGTGCGTGGCTTTCCTGATCTCGGTCGTGCGCTGGGACATCTGACAGCGTTCATGGAAACGCTCAGCGCGGCTGGCGTAACGCCGCTCGAGTATCACGCCATGCTCTTGCTGAAGACCTGTCCTGGCGAGCGGATCACGGTTGGCGGTCTCGCCCGAGGCCTGAGTTTGCCAAGATCCTTTTCCGGATCGCTGGCCGACCGTCTGGTGGAAAACGACTTTGTGTTGCGCCGTCTCTCGGTGCGGCCCCAGGACAGCATCGTTCAGCTCAGCCCTCACGGCGGCGAGGTCCTCGCCGGCCTCGCGTCACGGCACCTCGAGGAGCTGCATGCTTTGGAGGAGGTCCTCGCCGTCGCCGCTTCTCCGTCCTGCGGGAGCTGAAGCGGCCGGCGCTTGACGGGCGTGAGAACCTTCGTCTGATACGCCGATGTCCCGCCTAGGCTGGCTGATCCTCCTGGTCGCCCTCGCCGTGTCCATCGCGGTGACCTTCGTTTCACGCGGTCACTTCGTACTCATCGCTCTGCCGCTCTTATTTGGCGCGCCTTTGGCGGCCCTGTTCCGCGGCCGCCGATAAGAAGAAGCTCGCCATGGGCGCTGTCGCACGTTAGTCGCAGCTGCGGCATAGGGGGAAGCCGATGAGCACGAGCGACTTCGCAGCCCTGGACGAACAGAAGTTCAAGGCATTCCACTGGCGCGCCACGCTGACCACGGGGCTCGGCGTCTTCTGCGATGGGTATGACCTCACCTCAGTCGGCCTGGTGATGCCGGAGATCCTGGCCAGTTTTGGCCACGCCAAGCTCACCGGTGTCGAAAGCGCCCTCCTCGCCGCATCGGCTCTCGCCGGCGCGGCGATCGGAGGCCTCGGCTTTGGCCTGCTTGGCCAAAGAGGCCGCAAGAACTTCTATGGCTTCGACGTCCTCATTCTGGGCCTCGCGGCCATCGCCCAGGCGTTCGCCCCGAGCATCACGATGCTCATCGCTATCCGCTTTATTCTCGGCATTGGCGTGGGTGGCGACTACGTCCTTTCGCCCATGATCATGGCCGAGCACTCGAACCGGGCCAACCGGGGACGTGCGATCGGTCTTGGCTTCGGCACGATGTGGCCCCTGGGCGCCCTCGCGGCGACCCTGGTGGACCTGGCGTTCGAGGCGGCTGGCGTGCCTCCCGATCTGCGGTGGCGCCTCGTACTGGCGGGCGGCGCCATCCCGGCCTTCGCGGTGATCTACCTGCGTCGGACGATGCCTGAAACGGCCCGCTACCTGGCGCGTCTTGGCGGACGCGCAGACGAGGCGGCGACGGTCATCGCCCAGATCAGCGGCGAGCAGACCGCCGCCCCTCCCGCCGATCGCCGGCCCTTCGGCCAGGTGCTCGCCCAGCACCTCCGCCCGATCCTGGCGGCGGCCCTGCTCTGGATGATCTACGACCTGGTGGTCTACGCCTCGATCCTGTTCGGACCCTCGCTGATCGCCCAGAGCCTCGGATTGAGTTCCATCAACTTCAATCTGGTGATGTACCTTGGCTTTACACTGCCGGCCTCGGTGCTGTTCTCGCTCTTCGTGATCGATCAGCTGGGTCGAAAGCCACTCCAGATCTGGGGCTTCGTCGGCGGGGCCGTCACCATCGGCGTTTTCGCCCTGCTCCAGAAGCAGCTCTCGGCCGTTCCCATCGTCGCCCTGCTGGTGTTCGGCCTCTTCAACGTTTCTGCGACGGGTCCAGGCCTCGTGTCTGGCGGCGGAATTCTGGGCGTCGAGCTCGCACCCACGCGCGTACGCAGCTTCGCCCAGAGCATAACGGTGGCCGGCGGCCGGATCGGCGCGACCGTCAGCACCTTCGCCTTCCCCCTGCTGTTCGGAGCGATCGGCCGGGCGGCGACCTACTGGATCCTCGCCGCCCTGGGCGTCCTGGGCGCCCTTCTCACCTGGCTCCTCATTCCCGAAACCGGCCGCGTCTCCCTCGAGAAGATCACGGGAGAAGAGGCCATCGGTGAAAAGGAAGTCAGGGTCGGCGCGTCGGCCTAGCCGAAGGCCCCTGAGCGCCAGCGCTCCGGGGCCTTGACCTTACGCCGCCTCTTCGGCCGGTTCCTCGGTGACGAAACCCTTCCAGCCGGCCATGTAGTCGACAAAGGCCGGACCCAGGCCCTCGCTTCGCAGATAGGCGCGGGTCACCGGCAAGGGCGCGGAGCCGAAGTCGGAGTCGCCGGCCACGCGGCGGGGGAAATCGTGGTGCAGGATCGCCGCGCGGCCGAGGATCGCGAAATCGAGGCCATGCTCAAGCACTCGCCGACTGTCCGCTCCGGTCATCAACTTGCCGGCCGCGCCAAGGCGGGTTGTCCCGCGGGGGAGCTCCGCGAACCAGTCGATCAGCGGCTTGGACGCGAACTCGGCCTCGACCGGGGCCTTGAAGACGTCCCACAGCGACATGTCGAGGTAGTCGAGGTCGCCGGAAACGAGCATGCGAGCCGCAAGGTCCCTCTGCTCGGCGAAGCGAAGCCCAAACCGCTCGGGCGACAGCCGAAGGCCCAGCTGGAAATCGGGCCGGGTCTGTGCGCGCACGCCAGCAATGATCTCGAAGATCAACCGCGCGCGGTTTTCGGGCGATCCGCCATAGCGGTCGGTGCGCTGGTTCAGCTCGGGGCTGAGGAAGGCGCAGAGGATGTAGCCGTGGGCGCCGTGCAGTTCGACTCCGTCGAACCCAGCTCGCTCGGCCCGCACCGCCGCAGCGATGAAGTCCTCCCGCAGCTGCTCAACCTCGGCTTCGCTGAGCGCCCGCGCGCCGGTCTCGGCGTTCTCCGATGGTCCCACGGGGGCTTCGCCTGTCAACTCCTTGGGCGAGCGGATGCCCGCATGGTGCAGCTGGACGGAGGAGACCGCGCCCTTGGCCCGGATCGCGTCCGCAAGGCGCTTGAGGCCGGTCAGATGATCGTCGGAAAAGACCCCCAGCTGTCCGGGGAAGCCCTGGCCAATCCCCTGGACGTGGGCGGCGCAGGTCATGACGAGGGCAAAGCCGCCATCTGCACGGTAGGTCAGCCAGTTGAATTCGTCGTCCGAGAGCTTTCCGTCGGCATGGCTCTGCGAATTGGTCAGGGGCGCGAGCGTGAAGCGGTTCTTCCACGCCGGGCCACGTTGCAGGGTCAAGGGTTCGAAGAGATCGGTCATCGAGGCTCCTGAAGCGTCGGTTGGTCGCCGCAGGTCGAAAGCTAGGTTGGGCGGACCGGATCACAACCCCAGGAAATCTACCGAGGCGTTGACCCAGGCCGATGTCTGGCGCAATCGCCGGCCATGAGCCTCGAGACCCTGAGCAGCCACGCCTGCCACGGCGGCGTCCAAAGCTTTCACCGCCACGCCAGCGCCGCCACCGGCACACCCATGCGCTTTGGCGTGTTCACGCCACCGGGCGACGGACCGTTCCCAGTGCTGTGGTGTCTGGCCGGTCTCACCTGCACCGAAGAGACCTTCGCCATAAAGGCCGGCGCCCAGCGGCTCGCCGCGGAACTTGGCCTGATGCTGATCACGCCCGACACGAGCCCGCGCGGCGAGGGCGTGGCCGACGATCCCGAGTACGACATGGGCCAGGCGGCGGGTTTCTATCTCGATGCGACGCAAACCCCGTGGGCGCCGCACTTCAAGACACGGTCCTGGCTCGAGCGCGAACTCCCAGAGATCCTCAACAAAGGCTTCCCAGCCGATCTGACCCGCCAGTCGATCACCGGTCATTCCATGGGCGGCCATGGCGCGCTCACCTTCGCCCTACGGGAGCCGGGCCGTTTCCGCTCCGTCTCTGCGTTCGCGCCGATCGTCTCGCCGATGAATTGCCCGTGGGGCGAGAAGGCGCTCACCGGCTACCTCGGAACCGACCGTGCCGCCTGGCGCGCCTATGACGCCTGCGCCCTCATTGAGGACGGCGCACGGGCGGACGCGATCCTGGTCGACCAGGGGGAGGCCGACCCTTACCTCGCCGAACAGCTCAAGCCGGAGCTGCTCGAGGCAGCCTGCGCGAAGGCGGGCGTCTCGCTCATCCTGCGCCGCCAGGCCGGCTACGATCACAGCTACTGGTTCATCCAGGGCTTTATCGACGACCATCTGCGCTGGCACGCCGAGCGCCTTTCCGACTGACGATTGCGTCCCGCACCCAGCCAGCCCATCTTCGCGCCACCGTGACCCTCGTTCTGGACCATACCCCCGCCGCGGTCGCCGACGCTCGGCCGAACCTCTCGCACCTGACGCGTGCGCAGATGCAGGCGGCGCTTGTCGAGGCCGGCGTCTGTCCCCCGTCCCAGGCGCGAATGCGCCGCGATCAGGTCTGGGGCTGGATCCACAATCGCGGCGCGGTGGGCTTCGAGGCGATGACCAACATCGCCAAGGAGACCCGCGCCGCCCTCGCCGACGCCTTCACCCTCGATCGCCCTCAGATCGTGGAACGCCGCCAGAGCGTGGACGGCGTGATCAAGTGGCTGATCCGCTTCGCGCCCGGAATCGAGGCCGAGACCGTCTTCATCCCTGACGTGGGCCGCGCCGGCGCCCTGTGCGTCTCCAGCCAGGTCGGCTGCACGCTCAACTGCACCTTCTGCCACACCGGCACCCAGGCCCTGGTGCGCAACCTCACCGCCGGCGAGATCGTCGCTCAGGTGCAGATCGCCCGCGACGACCTGTCGGAATGGACCACGACGGACGGCGAGCGGCGGCTGACCAACATTGTCTTCATGGGCATGGGCGAGCCGCTCTACAACCTGGACAACGTCGCGGACGCCATCGACGCCATCTCCGACGAGCAGGGGATCGCGATCTCCCGCCGACGGATCACCGTCTCCACTTCCGGCGTGGTCCCGAGCATTCCCGAGCTCGGCGCGCGGACTGGCGCCATGCTGGCGATCTCTCTGCACGCGACCAACGATCCGCTGCGTGACGAGCTGGTCCCGCTGAACCGGCGCTATCCGATCGCGGACCTGCTGGCGGCGATCAAGGCCTACCCCGGCCTCTCGAACGCCAAGCGCGTGACCTTCGAGTACGTCATGCTCAAGGGGGTCAACGATTCCCCCGCGGAGGCGCGCGCCCTGGTGAAGCTGCTCGCGGGAATTCCAGCGAAGATCAACCTGATCCCATTCAACCCGTGGCCCGGCACGGCCTACGAGTGCTCCTCGTCCTCGACGATCAAGGCCTTCGCCGACATCGTGAACCGCGCCGGCTACGCCTCGCCGATCCGCACCCCGCGCGGTCGCGACATCCTCGCCGCCTGCGGGCAGCTCAAGTCGGAAAGCGAAAAGCTTCGCGCCAGCGCGAGGCGGGCCCTAGAGCAAAACCGTTCAGACGAAACGTCTGAACCGGACGATTTGCTCTAGATTCAAGAGTGTAGAGTCTGATTCACCGATTGCAGCTGTTCCGCGCAAGCGGATCAGGCCCTGGCCGCACAGAACGACTGACCTATTCGCGATTTCTCGTGGCGACGCGGGTATCAGATCCCGCTATGGCCTCGCGCTTGAGGTTGATCATCACCTTGGCCACGTCTTTGCGCATTCCAGCGCGGACCAGGGGGGCGGGAGCCATGATGTCGGCGGACACCAGGTTCTCGTAGATGACGCGGGTGGCGGCTCCGCCCTGGAGGGACACGAGGCGCCATTCGCCCTGCTCTTCCTTCAGATCGCCCCCCGCTTTCTGGAACTTGATCACCGAGTAGGGCTGCAGCTGCTCGCGGACGACGTTGTGGATCGTAGGGACGATGAAGTTGCCCTTCGTCACCGTCTCGCGCACTTCGGTGTTGTGCGCCGGATCGCTCTCCAGGATCCGGCAGCTGGTCACCGTCACCACCAGGCGATTGGCCTTGGCGCAGTCGCTCATCACCGTCCACACGACCTTCGGAGACGCTGGGATGTCGATGGCGGCGTGGATCATCACCGCGCCGTCTGGAGCCGGGTCGACCTGGGACACTGGCCGGCCGTCCTTGAGATCCTGTTCGCCACTCGCCGTGGGGGCCCACGCCGGGGCGGCAGTGGCGCTAAGGCACGAAACCGCCAGGCAAGTCGCGCCAAGCGCGATGTACGCAAACTTCATCGAGACCGGGAGCTCCAGTTTGTCGTCCTGGGGGACGGGCGACGCAACGGCGTTTTGTACGCACGCTGCGTTCCGCTGAGCGCGCGCTGATTCCCGAAAAACCGGGCGTAAGTGAGACGCGCGCGGGGCGGTCATGCGTACTTCAGCGCACAAGGTGGGCCGCCGTTGCTTCAATCGCCTCGACCAGCGAGATCCGGCGGATTTCGACACCCTCTGGCAACCCCGAGAAGAGCCTGGTCGGCGCAGCGGCGTCCAGCATGACGAAAACACCTCGATCGCCCCCGCGACGAATCAGCCGACCGAAGGCCTGGGCGATCCTCGCCCGCGCCTGCGCGTCGTCATACGCTTTGCCGCCGAACCGGCTGCGCCGCGCCTTGTGCAGGATGTCCGGCCGCGGCCAGGGCACTCGGTCGAACACCAGCAGGCGCAGGGACCGCCCAGGTACGTCTACGCCATCGCGCACCGCATCTGTGCCGAGCAGGCAGGCGTCCTCCTCCGCCCGGAAGATGTCCACGAGCGCGCCGACCTCCAGCGGATCGACATGCTGGGCGTAAAGCGCCAACCCCTTGTCGGCGAGCGGCGCGGCGATCCGCTCGTGCACGGCCTTGAGCCGGCGGATGGCGGTGAACAGGCCGAGCGCGCCGCCGCCGGCCGCAAGGAAGAGCTCGCGCATGGCCGAAGCCACCTGGCGCGGATCGTCCCGGCCCACGTCCGTGACAACCAGCGCCAGAGCGTTCGCCGCGTAGTCAAAGGGCGAAGCCAGGCGCAGTGTCTTGGGCCGATCGGAGAGCCTCGCTGCGCCTGTGCGCATCTCGGCGATGGCGAAGGGGTCGGCGTGACCGGCGTCGGCCAGGGTGGCGCTCGTCACCAGCACCCCGTGCGCCGGCTGGATCACCGCCGCATGAAGAGGCTCTGTGGGATCGACCCAGTGGCGGCGACAGGCGGCGTCCACCACCCGGCCATAGAGGAAGCTGGCCTCGAACCAGTCGACAAAGTCCGGATCGTCGTCGGCGTCCTCGTCGATGGCCGCCAGCATCGAACGCCAGGCTGGCAGGATGTTGCGGGCGCGCCGGTCCAGTCCCCGCAGCGCGCCCTCGATGCGTGCGCGGTCGGCTTGCGCGAGAGTGTCGGCTTCCTCGTCCAGCACATCCTCGAGCAGACGCGAGAGGGATTGCAGAGGCCCTTCGATCGCCCCGACCGCCGCCGCCGCCGCGCGCGCGCTCTCGCGCACCCCATCCAGGGCTGGCCGCGCGGCGCACTCCATTCCGGAGTCTGACGGCGACGCGCGGGCGCGCAACTGCTCGAGCACCGCCGCCAGGAAGGTCTCGATCGGCCCGGACGGAGTCGCCTCACCCACGCCAGGCGCAATGCGCCCGGACCATCCCTCGCCGGGCAGGGCGGCGGCGGCGCGCACCGCGGCGTCCAGAGCCAGCCGCGCATCCTCGTGATCGCCCAGCACTTCCTCCAGGCGCAGCTCCAGCCCGCGGCCACGCCGGCCGCGACCCTCCGGACCGCGGATCCAGCGCCGCATCTCCGCCGCCTCCTGGCCGGACAGCGCAGCGGCGAAAGCGTTGTCCGCCGCGTCGAACAGGTGGTGGCCCTCGTCGAAGACGACCCGGCGCAGGGCCGCTGTCTCCGCATCGCCTGGCCGACCCCGCGCAGCCCGGCCACGGTCGAAGGCGGCCTGGGTAAGCACGACGGCGTGATTGGCGATCACCACATCGGCCCGCCGCGAGGCGCGGATCTGCCGCTCGATGAAACAGGCGCGGTAGTGCGCGCAGCCGGAATGGACGCACTCTCCCCGCCGGTCGACCAGGTTTGCGCCGCTGGCCTGGGAGGCCGGACCGATGTTGAACAGGGTGGGCAGCCAGGCCGGAAAATCGCCGCCGGTCATATCCCCGTCAGCGCTGGCCCGCACCCAGCGCGCCGTCAGCGCCAGACCCACGAGGTCCGCCCCGCCGAGCCGCGCAGCGTTCACCGCCTCCTGAAAGTTGAGCAGGCAGATGTAGTTCTCCCGGCCCTTGCGGACGGCCACTTTCGAGGCGCGCGCCGCGGGATCGGGAAACAGCGCGCGCGCCTCCCGTTCGATCTGCCGCTGCAGGGCACGCGTGAAGGTCGCGATCCAGACGCCCGGCCCATTCGCCTCGGCCCAGAGAGACGCCGGCGCCAGATAGGCCAGGGTCTTGCCAACCCCCGTACCGGCCTCGGCCAGCATCATCATCGGCTCGCCTTCCCGCTCGCGCGGCTGGAAGGCGTGGGCGGCTTCGCTCGCGAACTCGACCTGGGTGGGGCGTGGCTCAGACAGGCCCGCCCGTTCCAGCAGCAGGCCCAGGCGTGCGGCAGACGCTTCCGGGGAGATTGGCTTCGATCCGGGCTCCCCGGGCGGCGCCTCGTCATCCCACTCTTTCAGCCGGGTCCAGACATCCAGACCATCACTGCGCCAGGGCCGCGCGATCGGCTGGGAACGCAGGGCGTCGATGACCGCGGAGGCCCAGGGCCAGCCGGCGCGGCCCATGGTCTCGGCGAGAGCGAGCGCCTGCTCGCGGCTCGGTGTTGGCGATAGGGCGAGATCCTGCAGCAGGACGATGCTGGCGGCCCGAAGAACCGACGCCTGTTCCGCCGCCCCATGAGGCGGCTCCAGGCCGAGCGCCAACGCAAGTCCGACGGCCGAGGGCGCGCAGAACTGCGCCGGCCTGACGAAGGCGAACAGTTCGAGCACGTCGAAGATGCGCGGACTTCGAGGCGGCGCATGCAGTCCCAGGCGCCTGGCCGTCATCGACGCATGGCTCACCAGCACGGGGCCTGTCTCGAATAGCGCCCGAGCCTCGCCTGCACTCGCCATCCGGGCAGTCGCGCCGTCCGCCACCCCCGCCCTCGCGCCGGGCAGAACGGCAAGCGCCGGCGCCAGGTCGAGACTCACGGGGACTACGGTCATGACCTGAGGATGACTCCTCCGGTTTCGTAGCGCCACGTCCGTGAAAAATTCGACGGGAGCGTACCCACCGCGCCACGGTTTGTGTGTCTATCGCCCCAAAAACCCGTCGATCCCGGACTTCGCGCTGTCGAAGCCGAGGTTCTCCACCATCGCCGCCGAAGCGATGGCGTAGGCCTCATCGAGCGGCGCCTCGATCTGGCGGTTAAACACCGCCTTGCCCAGGGCAATCGCGTCGGGCGCCTTGGCCGCGATCGCGCTCGCCGCCTCATCGACTGCCGCGTCGAGCTGGTCGGCGGCGACTGCCCGATTGATCAGTCCCATGGCCGCCGCCTCCGCCGCCCCGACGAAACGGCCCGTGAGCAGCATCTCCTGCGCGTTCTTGCGGCTCACGGCGCGGCCGAGGGCGACGCCGGGCGTAGAGCAGAAGAGACCCAGGTTAATCCCGGACACGGCGAACTTCGCGCTGTCCACGGCAAAGGCCAGGTCGCAGCTCGCCACGAGCTGGCAGCCGGCGGCTACGGCCGCGCCCTGCACCCGCGCGATCACGGGCTTGGGGCAGGCCCGGATCGCCAGCATCAGTTCCGAGCAGCGCGCGAACAACGCCTCATGCGCGGCCGGGTCGTTCGTGGCCCTGAGCTCACCGAGGTCGTGCCCGGCGCAGAAGACCTTGCCTGCGGCGCCAAGAACGATCACCCGCACCGACGGGTCGAGCGAGAAATCCGCAAGCGCGGTGGCGAGGTCTGCAATCATCGCGCTGGATAGGGCGTTGGCGCGGCCTGGATCGTTGAGCGTGAGGCGCGCGACCGGGCCTTCGATGGTTCTGAGCAGAACATCCTGGGCCATGCTGAGCGCTCCGTCGGAAAGATCCGCACGCTCGGCCCGGGCCGCCGAGCGGTCAAGCCGCCAACACGTCAGCTCTTCCCCGCCGTCGCGGCGCGCGCCTGGCGCAGCAGGCCCCACTCCGGTGCGTATTTTATCGCCTGGTCATATTTGGCGCGCGCTTCTCGCCACCGGCCCTGGCGCCCCAGGACATCGCCCCAGGCCTTGAGCGGATCGGCCCAATGCGGACCACGCTGGTTCGCCGCCTGCAGCCGGACGATCGCTCCGGCAAGGTCGCCGTGGCGCGCCAGCGCCAAGCCCCATGAGTAGTAGCCGGCGGGAAGGTCGGGTGCGAGAGCGACCGCTTGGGCGTAAGCCTTTTGCGCCCCGGCCCAATCGCCTCGGTGGTCCAGGATGTCCCCGCGGAACCGGTAGCAGTCCACGAAGTGGCCGCCGGCCTTGAGCGCGGCGTCGGCCTTGTCCGGATGGCCCGCCGCCTCCTCCGCCGGCGCGATCCAGCAGTCGTAGCCGGCATAGTTGCCCCACACGATGGGATTGGCGTAGTCCGCGCCGAACGCCTCCATCTCGGCCACAGCGCCTCGAGCATCGCCCGCCTCCATGGCGAGCTTGCCGCGCACCAAGTGCGTCATCGCCGCAAGACTCGGGTCGCCGACGTCCGCTCTGGCTGTCTGGAGCCGCAGTTCCGCGTCCGCTGGATCGTGCAGGCGCACATCGATGTCGGCGATCAGCGGCGCCTCGGTGAAGTCGGCGCTGCCGATGGCGGAGTGAGCCTCGGAATCGGCGATGGCCGCCTCCCGCCACGCCTGGAGGTTCCAGGTCACAAGGTCCCAGTTCTCGAAATAGATCTCGGGAATGCGACCTCGGCCTGCGCCTGACGCCTTCAGCATGGCGACGCCCACGCGCCAGTCGGCCTCCTCGTCGCCGAGCACGAGGTCCGCCGACATGATGTTGTTGTACGCGGTCCAATAGTCCGGCTTAAGCTTCAGCGCAGCGCGGTACAGCGGCAGGCTCTGCCCCGGCGAGGAGCCGGCATTGACAAGGGCATTGGCCCATTCGTTCAGCAGATAAGGCCGGTCCGCCTTGCCCGCCGCGGCGTAGGCCGCCTTGCTGAACGCGACGGCGTCGGCGTTGCGACCCACATGGGTGAGATATTCCGCATAGAGCGCGGGCTCCGCCTGGCCATAGACATACTCGGCGGCCTGAGTTGTCAGCCTGTCGAGATCCGCTGGACCGCCTTCGAAGGTCCTGGGCAGAACGCCGTCGCCGCGAACGGTCAAGGCAACGCCGCCCGTGTCCGTCTGCACAAGATCCCCATCGATGTGGATGTCGCGGCCGAACCGCGCCTTGAGCATCCGGTCGATATCGCCCACGGAGACGCCGGTTTCGGGCACCTCCACCTTGATGTCCCCGGTCCAGGCGTTGGCCAGATGCCGCTGGGCGGAGCTGCTGCGGGTCGCCGTCTGGAGCCGTGTGAGCGCATCCAGAACGCCACCGGCGACCACTCTGCCCGTCAGGCCCCGCGCGGCAAGCCCAGGCGGGGCGTCGAACGGCTCCACGATCACCGCCTTCGAGCGGAAGGCGTCGTAGAGCAGCACCAGCACGCCCAGGCCAAGGATAGTCACCACCAGGATGATGAACACCTGGGTTGCGGCCTTCAGCCGCTCGGTGAAGCGGCGCAGCTTCAGATTCGAGAGCTGGACCGCGCGCAGATCGTGCAGGTGCTCCCTCTGGATGCGGACGAGGCGAGCCTGCTCTTCGAAGTAGGCGGCAGCCTTCGCGGCAAGGTCTGAGTTCTCCTGCGCGACACCCATCGCCGCCGCGGCCGCCGCAGGGTCGAGCGCGGTCGCCGGGACATCGCCTTCGCCACCGTCGTCCTCTTCGCGGCCAAAGAACCTCTTCAGAAAACCGTTCTCGGCCATGCGCGCCCTCCGCTGGACCTTCGAGGTTCGCTCCGCGCGACTTCGCACGCAATGAATCTCGCCCGGTCGAATTCTCGACCGGGTCGCACAACACGCAATGGGGCTATGGCGCCGGGGGCGGCGGCTGGGCGTGCTTCGTTAGCGATCCCAGATTGAGCGGAACTCTCCGCCGCCGTTCAACAGCTGGGCGGGACTGTTCTTCTCTATGTGCCCGATCAACCCACGATAGACGCCGTAGCCGATCAGCTCCTGCAAACGCGCGGGGAAGGTCTTCACGAGGGATGGATCGAGGCCGAGTTGCTGGTTTTCCTGCTGGCGGATGAATCCGGCGCAGTAGTTCATCGCGATCCCCGTCCGTCGCGCGTCCGAAACATTGGCGCCGCCGCCATGCCAGAGCGCGCCGTCCCAGATCAAAACTGAGCCCTTCGGCATCTCCGCCGCGATGGTCTCATAGGCGCTGCCGTATTCGGGGCTTTCGCGGCGGTGACTGGCCGGAACCAGCCGCGTCGCGCCATTGGCCGCCGTGAAGTCCGTCAGCGCCCACATCGAGTTGCAGACGATCGGCCGGTGCGGCTTGTCCAGCGGGATCACCTGGTCGTCGGCATGGATCGGCTGCGCCGTCTCGCCCGGATCGATGGCGATGGAGGAGAGCGACGAGATCAGACAGCCGTCGCCCAGGACGCCGTCGATGATCGGCAACACAGCGGGATGCACCGGAACCTGGTGGAAAGGCGCGCTATAGCGGAGCAGGTTGTAGATCCGCACGGTGTGATGGCCCTCGAACGCGTTGTGCGCCGGCTTCGCGCCAAGCTCGCGCTCGAGCCTGTCGAGCGCGTTCGCCAGGGCGTCGATCAGCTCCGGTTCGATCGCTCGCTCCACAATGGTGAAGCCGTCGGCCTTGATGCGTTCGGTGTGGGCGGCGGTGTCCATGGCCTCTCGTAAGATCGCTCCTGCCGTGCGCGTCAAGCAAGCGCGTCGCGTGGACGTAACTGGCTGAAACGAACCGGGAACATGCTATAGCCGTTGCCGATGGACGGCAGCGCCCCTTCCCTGCTCCCGCGCCGCTTCGCGGACTGGTTCGCCCAGAGGGGGTGGGCGCCGCGGGCGCACCAGCTGGCGATGGTGGAGAAGGGTCTGGAGGGCCGCCATGCCCTCCTCATTGCCCCCACCGGCGGCGGCAAGACGCTGGCCGGTTTCCTTCCCAGCCTGATCGACCTCGCCACACGAACGCCAGCCAACGCGCCACGCGGCATCCACACTCTCTACATATCGCCGCTCAAGGCGCTGGCGGTGGATGTCGAGCGCAACCTCCTGACTCCGATCAGCCAGATGGGGCTGAAGGTCACCGCGGAGTCCCGCACGGGCGATACCGGGATCTCCCGCCGTCAGCGCCAGAGGGTCAAGCCGCCCGACATCCTGCTGACCACGCCCGAACAGCTCGCCCTGTTCTGCGCCTGGGAGGGCGCGCGGCTCTATTTTGAGGACCTGGCCTGCGTGATCATCGACGAGGTCCACGCGATCTGGCCCTCCAAACGTGGAGACCTGCTGGCGCTGGACATGGCGCGCCTACTGACCTTCGCGCCGAACCATCGCCGTGTCGGTCTCTCCGCCACGGTTGAAGACCCCGACGTGATCCGCCGCTGGCTCTCGTCCGGTTCCGAGTCGGAGGTGGATCTCGTGCGTGGCTCGGGCGGCGCTGCACCGGTGGTCGACGTGCTGCTCTCCGAGGGCCAGGTGCCTTGGGTTGGTCACACCGCCCACCACGCCATGCCCGAGGTCTATGACGCGATCCGGCGGGCGCGCACGGCCCTTGTCTTCGTCAATACGCGCTTCCAGGCGGAGTTCGCATTCCAGGAGCTCTGGCGGCTGAACGAGGACGGCCTGCCCATCGCCCTGCACCACGGATCGCTGTCGGCAGAGCAGAGGCGCAAGGTCGAAGCGGCCATGGCCCGCGGCCAGCTGCGAGCTGTGGTCTGCACATCGACCCTGGATCTCGGCATCGACTGGGGCGACGTCGACCTCGTTATCCAGCTCGCCAGCCCCAAGGGCGCCTCGCGAATGGTCCAGCGCATCGGCCGCGCCAACCATCGGCTCGACGAGCCGAGCCACGCGGTCTTCGTGCCCGCCAACCGCTTCGAGATGCTCGAGTGTCAGGCCGCGCGCGAAGCGATCGCCGAGAACGCACTCGACTCGGACCCGCCGCACGCCGGCGCCCTGGACGTCCTGGCCCAGCACATCATGGGCTGCGCCTGCTCCGAGCCTTTCGATCTCGAAGCCCTGTATGACGAAATCCGCACTGCCGGTCCGTACCGGGACCTTCCGTGGGAGGATTACGAACAGGTCGTCGATTTTGTCGCCACCGGCGGCTACGCCCTGCGCGTCTACGACCGCTTCGCGCGCATTGTCCGCCGGCCCGACGGGCTGTGGGTCGCGCGCAACGCCGAGACCGTCCTGCGCCATCGCCTGAACGTCGGCGCTATCGTCTCTCCCGCCATGCTCTCGGTGCGGCTCGCGGGACGGCGCGGGACGGCGGGACGAAAGATCGGCGAGGTCGAGGAAGGCTATCTGGACGTGCTGGAGACCGGCGACACTTTCGTCTTCGCTGGCCAGGTCTGGCGGCTGGTGGCCGTCACCGGCATGGACGTGCTGGTCTCGCCCGCGCCCGGCGAAGACGCCAAGATGCCCTCTTGGGGCGGCTCCAAGTTCGCCCTCTCCACCTTCCTGGCGTCGAAGGTGCGGGCGATGATGTCGGACGCCCACCACTGGGAGGTCCTGCCGGGCGACGTCCGCGAATGGCTGGAGCTTCAGCGCGACCGCTCCGCTATTCCGGACACGGACGAGATGCTGCTGGAGACCTTTCCTCACGGGAAAAGGTTCTTTCTCGTGGCCTATCCGTTCGAGGGGCGGCTCGCCCACACCACCCTCTGCATGCTGCTGACCCGCCGGCTCGACCGCGCGGGCGTTGGGCCGATCGGCTTCGTCTGCAACGACTACGCCCTGGCCGTCTGGTCGGTGCGCGACATGGGCGGCCTCGACATGGCCGACCTGTTCGCCCAGGACATGCTGGGCGATGACCTGGAGTCCTGGCTCGCGGAAAGCCTGATGATGAAGGCCTCGTTCAAGGCCTGCGCTCTCATCGCCGGCCTGATCGAGCGGCGCTTTCCCGGAGCCGAGAAGTCCAGCCGCCAGATCACCTTCTCCACCGATCTCGTCTACGACGTCCTGCGCCGCCATCAGCCCGACCATCTCCTCCTGCGCTGCGCGCGCCACGACGCCGCGCGGGGGCTGGTGGATGTTGAACGGCTAGGCCAGATGCTTGCCCGGATCAAAGGCAAGATTCGCCACGTGACGCTCGACCACCTTTCTCCCTTCTCCGTCGCCGTGATCGTCGAGATCGGCCGCCAGCGCGCGCCCGGCGAAGGCGCGGGAGAGATGACCCTGGAGAGCGCCGAGGCCCTGATCGCCGAGGCGAGCGCATGAGCTCGTGCCTTACTATCCGCGTCGGAGACGTAGAGGCCGTGTGCCGGCCCTCCGGCGCCCTGTGGATCGAGGCCGCTCGCGCCCTGATCGTCGCCGACCTGCACTTCGAGAAGGCCTCCGCTTACGCCGCGCGGGGACAGATGCTTCCGCCCTATGACACCCGGGAGACCCTCACTCGGCTCGAAGCGGAAACGAGGGCGATGCGGCCGGCTCTGCTCGTTTTCCTCGGTGACAGCTTCCACGACGCTTCCGCCGAAGACCGGCTGCCGCAGAACGAGGCGCAGCGCATCGGCGCACTCGCCGCTGGACGGCGCCTGGTCTGGATCGTCGGCAACCACGACGCGGACGGACCTCGGCGTCTCTCCGGGGAGAGTCTGCCGAGCCTGGACCTCGACGGTCTTTGCCTCGTCCATGAGCCCCGCGCAGGCGCATCGCGGGGCGAGGTCGCCGGACATCTGCACCCCTGCGCCAAGGTGCGTGGGCCGGGTGGAACGGTCCGCCGGCGCTGCTTCGTCACCGATGGCGAGCGTCTGGTCCTGCCGGCATTCGGCGCCCTGGCCGGAGGGCTGAACATCCGTCACGACGCCTTTCGCCCGCTCTTCAGCCGCCGGCCCCTGGCAGGCGTGCTCGGCCGCGGCCGCGTGCATCCGGTCGCCTGGGCTTCCCTCAGCGACGACTGATGGCCCTTGTCCCCACTGTTATCCTGGCGGCCTGCGCCCTGGCGCTCACCGTCCTGTTCGGCTGGCTAGGCGCCCGCCCCGTGAACCCTCTGCGCGGCCCGCGCCTGGTCCCGTGGCGATTCCTGATGCTGCTGGCCTTCCTGGCGATGGTCCTGGCGCTGGTCCACGTCGTGGCGCTGGTGCGGCCGGGGTGACAGAGCCAGGGGGCCGACAGCCCTGTCTACGGCTCGACCATGGGCAGTCCGTCGAGACCCGAGGCGAGGCGCGCGAACCGGCGATGGAAAGTGGCCATCCCGTCGCAGTGACGGGAGGAAGCAAGATGGAGCGCGTCGGCGAAGTCCATGCCTTCCTCGCACCAGATAAGCGCGGCCCGGACGGCCGGCGGATCCTCCACCGCCACGTTCGCCAGACCCAGCAGCGCCCTCAGACCGCCGAGAATGTCCGCCCGCGCGTAGCCGTAGCCGCTGCGAAGAACCCACTCGGTCTCGAGGAGCACTGTCTTTCCGACAAACACCGACTCGCGCTCCACCAACCGCCGAGCCCGCTCCGCCTGCTCGGGGTCGTCAGTGGTCAGAAACCGAACGAGGACGTTCGTATCAACGGCCAGCACGACGCCGCGCTTCGGCCGCGACGGCGGCGTCCATCTCCTCGATGGTCAGGGACGGCTGGTCCCGCTTGAGCAGGCCGAAGACCTGATCGAGGCTGGTCGCTGCGAACACGGGCGCCTGCCGCAGAAGCACGCCGTCCTCCGTTTCTATGACCTGCAATCGCACACCCGGTCCCCACCCACGGCTCTCGCGCACAGCCTTGGGAAGGATCACCTGCCCCTTGGTGGAGACCACAGTCGTTGCGTCATCCATGGGGCCTCCGGTGGATCGTAGCGTAAGACGAAGGTAAGATGATCACTCCCCATCGGAGGTGCAAGCCCTTGGGTCTTCACTCCTCATCCGCCAGCCGCTTCATCAGGCGATAGGTGAACTCCAACTCCTCATTGAAGGCCTCGATCGAGATCCGCTCGTCGCGGCCGTGGGCGCGGTCGTCGTCGACGTCCTGGAAGATGCCGTCCACGCCGTAGGACGGCAGTCCGGCCATCCGGGTGTAGGCGCTGTCGCTGGCGCCCGCGCTCATGTTGGGCAGGATGACCACCTTGGGCCACATGCCGTCCGAGATGCTGCGCACGGCTTCGATCACGCGCGGCGTCAGGGGCGATTCCGGGCTGACCTTGGCGTTGGTGTAGACGCTGATCTGGATCGCGGGGTCGTCGACGACCTGGGCGATCTGATGCTCGATGTCCGCCGGGGACTCGCCGGGAACCACGCGGCATTGCACGAGCGCCTTCGCGCGCTCCGGCAACGCGCTCTCGCCCTGACCCCCGTCGATGGTGGTGGCCACGCAGGTCGTGCGCAGGGCGACGTTGGTCTCGACCTCGTCCGACAGCCGCTGCAGGGCGCCGGGCGAAATCGTCCCGGTGGAAGCCTCGTGCATATCCGACGCGAGCTGGCCGCTCTCCAGCGGCGCGCGGCCGGCGAAGTAGGCGCGCGTGGTGGCCGTCAGATGGACCGGGAACTGATAGGCGCCCAGCTTCGCCAGGGCCCGAGACATCCGATAGATCGGGTTGCTCGACGTCGGCATCGAGCTGTGGCCGCCGCGGTCACGCGCCTCGAGCTGGAAGGTGAGGAACATCTTCTCCGAGGTCTGGATCAGAAAGTCGAGCTTGCGCCCGCTCTTGATCTCCCCGCCGCCGGCGTCGGGATTGATCACGAAGTCGGCGTCGATCAGCGGCCGGTCGTTCTTGAGCAGATAGTCGATCCCGCCCTCGTAGCCCGGCAGTTCGCCACCGGCTTCCTCGTCAGCGGTGAAGGCGACGATGATGTCGCGCATGGGCTTGAACCCTTCTGCCTTCAGCCTCAGCAGCGACTCGAAAACCGCCGAGTCCTGGCCCTTCATGTCGATGGTTCCGCGCCCGTAGAGCCAGCCGTCGGCCTCGGTCAGCTTGAACGGATCGTAGGTCCAGTCCTCGCGCCGCGCCTCCACCACATCGAGGTGGCAGATGTAGAGGATCGGCTTGCCTTGCCCGCTCCCGCGGTAGCGGATGATGACGTTGCCGCGGGTGGGATACTGCGGCGGCGCGATGAACTTGACGTCCTCGGGGGCAAAGCCCGCGGCAAGGGCGCGCCGGGCGATCTCCTGGGCGGCCGCTGTGGACCCGTGGGCGTGGGTGGTGTCCGTTTCAACGAGTTGCTTGAGGATCTCTCGTCCGAGGGCCTGATCCTTGATCGGCGCAACCGGCGGAGTCTGGGCCGTCGAGGAACCCGCCAGCGCAAGCACCGTCGCGCCGACTAGCCAGAGTCTTGATTTCATGAGCTCAAACATCCTCCCGAGGCGTCGTTTTCGACGCGCTGGGAGGACTCGTTAGGGCGATCCGCCCGGCCGCGCCAGAGCGTGACCGGGCGCGGGATCGGACCCTACTTCGCCTTCTCTACCTGGCCCCGGATCTCGCCGGGAGGATGGAGCTTGGTATGGACGTTCACGTACCACTGGCCGCTCATGAGCTGGTCGATCTGCCCCTGCGTCAGGACCGCCGAGCCGCGGATCGGGCTCTCGAACGGCGCGAAGTTGATGACGACGGGAGCGGCCTTGCCGACCGGCGCCGGACCGTGGAAGTGGGCCATGGTGGCCGGTCCGCTGAGGCCGCTGTAGGTAACCGTCCAGATCAACGTTTTGCTTTCAGTGTCGAATGCGACCTTCGCCTCGCCTTTCCCCTTTGAGTCGTTCGGCGGCGTTTCCTGAGCTCCGTCGAGATGCGCAGTGAAGTGGATCGTCTCGGCGGCGGCGAACGGCGCCGCGGCCAGGGCCAGGAGGCCGGCGGCGGCTATCAGAGCAGCTCTGGACATGTCGTCTCCCCTTGTTGCTCCGTAAGAAACGGAGTCTGCGGTGACCTTGTTGCTCCACACGAAACGGAGGCTGCCGTGACCTTAACCGGTTGACGGCGGCGCGGCGAGGGGCGCAGCCGCGGTCGACGTATCAGGCTTCCTTTGCCGACGCCCCAGGCTCGATGGGACGATCGAGGCCGACATTTACCACGGTGCTGCTACTGTAGAGACTGATCCCCGCCGCCCTCAGGTCCGGCACCAGCTTGAACAGCACTTCGCTTTTTGCGCCGAAGACCGTTCGGGGCGTGGGCATGTAGGCGAAGGCGCTGAATTCGATGTACCCGTCCTTCACGTCGGTGATGTAGGCCGCGGGTTGCGGGTCGTCCAAGACCCCCTCCTGCTCCTTGAGCCGGGCCACGATCAGGTCGCGCACCTGCGCGGGATCGGCGGAGTCGACCACCCTCAGCACCACCCTCACCCGGCCCGTGGCGCTGGAATGGGTGACGTTGCGGACCGTCTTCGACACGAGTTCGGTGTTAGGCACGATCAGGCGCGAGCGATCCGACATCTCGATCTCCGTCGCGCGGATCGAGATCTTCTGCACGTCGCCTTCCAGGTCGCCGATGGCGATCCAGTCGCCGACCCGCACGGGCCGCTCCGCCAGCAGGATCAGACCCGAGACGAAGTTGCCGATGATCGATTGCAGGCCAAAGCCGATGCCCACCGACAAGGCGCTGGCGAAGAGGGCGATCTGGCTGACCGAGAGGCCCAAGTAGGCGAAGGCGACCAGGATGGCGATGAAACCGCCGAGGTAGGTCACGCCGGCGCTGAGGGACGTGCGGACCCCGATATCGAGCTGGGTCTTTGGAAGATACCGGGACTCAAGCCATCCGCGCACGGCCCGGGTCGCAGCCAGCCCGATCAGGAAAAGGGCTATGGCCCCAAGTACGGCCGCTGGAGAGATCTCCACCTTGCCAAGCTTCAGGACAAAGCTGGTCGATGTCGCGCGGCCAAAGATGTCTCCGGCGCTGGCCCCGAACGGGGCCATGATCGCCATCCACCCGAACAGAATCAGGATCACCCGAACGACGCCCGAGGCGAGCACGGCGACCTGGTCAACCGTACTGCTCGACAGGCCAAGGCCGCTCGCCATGGCGCCCCCGAAGGGCGATGTCGGCGCGAGCAGGAACGGGATCAGGTCGTCGGCGATCCGCAGCAGCAGGAACAGCAGGCCGAGATTGGCTGCGATCCAGATCGTCTCGCGCATGAGGAATTCGGCGAACGCAAGATAGCCGAGCAGGACGGCGCCCCCCGAAATCGCGAGCGAGAGCCACCCGGCGAGGGCCGCAATGACCCAGGGCGCGCGGGCGCCGGTCCGGAGTTCGCCGGCGGCAGCGCGCTCAACCCGGGCCCGGCCGAGTGCGACCAGCGCGCCTCCGACAGCGGCGATCTCGAGGATCACCGCAGCGTAACCGCTGACGACCTGAGCCGACTGGCTGGTGTTCAGGTCGGCGTTGAAGCCGGCGACGAAGGTCGCAAGGCCAGCGGTGGAGCCGATCAGGGCCGGAAAGATCGCCAGGCGCCGAGCCAGATTGTCAGCGATGGGGGCGAGCCGCCATTCCGGCCGCCGCATCGAGATCAGCGAGCGGCCGAGCGCCTCGATGAACAGACCGAACACGACGGCGCGGCGGAACAGGGCGATCGCGGTGTCCGCGGCTTCCGTAAGGGCGTCCGTGTCCAGGAGGGCAGCGCGGACGACCATAATCGCGAGCAAGGGCGTGCCCACCCCCACAACGACCCGCCAGAGCGCCAAGAGAGATTTCGTCAGCCTCGAGTGTCCAGGGTCTCGCCGCGCACGCCTGAACCCCAGGCTGATCAGCACCAGGCGGGCTGGTACAAGCAAGACAAGCGCGATCGCTCCTGCGACGAGCCAGACGATGAGGTTGCGAGGAGACTTGAGCCCGTCGGCCAGAGCATCGCTCTGGTCGGACACGAACCCGGCCAGGCGGGACAGATCACCCGGCGCCGAGATCGCGAGATCGCGCCAGAGAGCGGGGTCGAGGACCGACCGGCTCTGGGAAGTAAGGCGCTCCTGAAAGTTCTCGCGCAGTCGTTCGGTCAGGACGTCAGTGATCTGCTGGCACTCGACCGTCAGCAGCTTGGCTTCCCGTTGATCCGCCACGAGGATCTGCTCGACGCGCGTGAGTTGGCGGCGCGTCTGTTCGGTGTGGGGGTCCTCCTTCTGGCCCTGCGGCGGCGCTGGCCCCAGCTGGTTGAGGCGCACCTGGACGTCCTGGATCCGGGGCGTCACGTCGGTGAGGACCGCGGTGAGCTTCGCCTGAATGGGCGGGATCTGGGCGAGTCGGGCTTTGATTTCCTGGTCGCTGAGCTGGTCGGTCCGGTAGCCCGCCGCAGCCTCGCGCAGTCCTGCCTGCGACTGAGATAGCGTCGCCTGAATACCGGCGTCCGTGGAATGAGATGCCTGGGCGGCGGCCGTCCCCGCGGCGAACATCAACCACAGCAGGATCAGGCCGAGGATCCTCGACATGGCGCCTCGTGTCTCTCCCGTCGGGTCCCGCCGCAGGGCGTCCCTAGAGCGACGATAAATCCAGAATGCAAGGCAAAGTTGGCGGCCACGGCCGCCGGACCTTGCCGCCGCTCGTCCTTACACGCACAAAGTTCGGTCTGACGAGGAGGCGACGGGTGGCGAACAGTATCGTACGGTTCGCGGTGGGGCGCGGCCTTCGTGGCTGGACGCCAGGCTGGCTTGGACCGGACATTGTCGCCGGCCTCACCCTTGCGGCCATCGCCATTCCCGAACAGATGGCCACGGCGAGGCTTGCGGGTCTGCCGCCCCAGACTGGGCTCCTCGCCTTCATCGCGGCAAGCCTCGCCTTCGCGATCTTCGGCGCCAGCCGGTTCCTCTCGTCGGGCGCGGACTCCACGATCGCACCGATCTTCGCCGGCGGGCTGGCCGCCCTGGCGGCCGCCGGCACGCCGCACTACGCCTTCGACGCCCTCGCGCTCGCGATCATGGTGGGGTTGATCGTAGCCATCGCCGGGGTCGCGCGAATGGGCTGGGTCGGCGATCTGATCTCGGCGCCGGTCATGGCGGGTTTCCTCGCGGGGATCAGCGCGCACATCCTCGCCTCCCAAGGGCCGCCGGCGCTCGGCCTCGCTCCAGCTGGAGAGGCCACGCTCGACAGGCTGATAGGCCTCGTGACGGGATTGCACCGGGCCAATCCCTATGACGCCGCCATCGCCATCGGCGTGCTGGCTGCGATGGCATTGCTGGAGCGGGTGAACCGACGCATCCCCGCCGCTCTCATCGCCGTCGGCGTCGCTACCCTGCTCTCGATCGGCTTTCGCCTGGATGCGCAAGGCGTGTCGCAACTGGGTGTCCTCTCGCAGGTCACCCCTCGCCTTGGCGTACCACCCCTTCATCTTGCGGAGTGGCTGAGGCTTGGGCCCCTGGCATTCATCGTCGCAGCCGTGGTGATGGTCCAGACGGCCGCCGTTAGCCGCGCGTTCGTAACGGACGACCATGAGGCGGATGTAAACGGCGACTTCATCGGCGTGGGCGCCGGCAGCCTGCTGGCCGGGCTTACAGGCGCATTCCCCGTAGACGCCAGTCCCCCGCGGACCGCCATCGTGGAGGAGAGCGGCGGCCGGTCCCAGGCCGCTGGACTGGTGGCCGTGGGAATCGTCGCTCTGCTCCTGGCGTTCGGCTTGCGGGCGCTCGCCCATGTGCCCACGGCGGCCCTCGCCGGCGTCCTGCTGTTCGTCGCCGCGCGGCTGGTGCGTCTCCCCCAGATGGCGCAGATCCTGAAGCAGAGCCCCGCGGAGTTCGCGCTCGTGCTGGCGACCATTGTGGCCATCGTCGTCCTTCCCATCGAGTGGGGCGTGGCGACGGGCGTTGTGCTCTCGATCCTACACGGGGTCTGGTCGGGCGCGCGGGTTCGCGTGCGGCCGATGACCCGACTGCCCGATACGACCGTGTGGTGGCCTGACAGCGACGGCTCCGTTTCGGCTGGCGAGCGCCTGCAGGGCGTCGAGGTTCTGGCCTACCAAGCTCCCCTCACCTTCCTCGTCGCCGACGCCTTCGCCCGAGACTTTCTCGCGGATGTTGGGGCCAAGCCCGGGCTTCGGCTGGTGGTCCTGGAAGCTGCCGGCATCGTGATGATCGACTTCACGGCGGCCAGTTCGCTCGCCCGCGTGGTGCGCGAGTGCCGCGCCTCGGGTTGCGACTTCGCTCTGGCGAGACTGGAGTCGCCCGCCGCCCAGGTCGCCCTCGACCGGCTTGGGCTCCGGGAGCTGATTGGAAGCGACCACATCTTCCAGAGCGTGGCGACGGCCATCGCCACCCTCGCGCCCGACGCGGCGGCGGTCAGCGGAAAGGGATCGGCCTAAAATTCCCCTTGTGGAATATTCTGTATTAAGTATATACGTACGCATGGATGCCGCCTTCACCGCCCTCGCTGATCCGACCCGCCGCCGAATGGTCGAGATGCTCCGCACCGGCGAACTCTCTGCCGGAGACATCGAGCGGGGCGTCCAGATCAGTCAGCCGTCGGCTTCGAAACATCTGAAGGCGCTGCGCGAGGCAGGGCTCGTGCGGATGCGCAAGGACGCGCAACGGCGGCTCTACCGCCTGGATCCCGCGCCGCTGGCAGCTCTCGACGCATGGCTCGAGCCCTATCGCGCCTTCTGGAGCGACCGTCTCGACGCTCTCGAACGCCATCTCGACGACGAGCAACCGTGAATCCAGACCCAACGGCGTAAGGAGGACCGCACATGACTTTCGATGTCGCCGCCCTGTGGCGTCCCCCGGGCGCCGGACCCTGGCTCGAACTGAGCCGGTCCTTCCGCCAACCTCCGTCGAAGGTATGGGAGGCGCTGACGATCCCGGCGCGCCTCAGCGCCTGGATGGGCGTGGAATGGCTTGGCGACGCCGCGCCTCTGACCGAGGGCGCGCGGTATGATTATCGCTTCCTCAACACCGATCTCGAGAGCCAGGGCCGGGTCCTGCGCCTCGAGCCCGGGCGACGCCTCGAGCATAGCTGGTTCGAGAACATCCCGCCGGCCGCCGTGATCGCCTGGATCCTGGAGCCGGAAGGCGAAGGCTGTCGCCTCACCCTGACGCACAGCGCAGGTCCGGTGGAGGATGCGCCGCGCACCGCGGCGGGATGGACGATGGTCATCGAATCCCTCGCCCGCGGGCTCGGCGAGGACCTGCCTCCGCCGCGCGGCAAGGACGATTGGCGCGCCACGCGCGACCGCTACGCTGCGACCTTCCCCGCCCGCGCCCTGCGGGATGGACGACGCACCGAGGTCGAGGGGCATCCCGCCCTGCGGTTCGAGCGGCTCCTGAGCCACCCGCCCCAGGCGGTGTGGAACGCTCTGATCACCCCCGAGGCGATCTCACGCTGGCTGCAGGCCCGCGCCACGTTCGAACCCCGCCTGGGCGGACGGGTCGAGTTGAGCTTCGAGCAGGCCGACCACGCGATGGTGGGCGAGGTCCTCGCGTTCGATCCGCCCAGGCGGCTGGAGTACACTTGGCCCGAGCGCCATGCGGGAGGGGATTCCTTCGTCCGTTTCGACCTCGAACCGAGCGAAGCGGGTTGCCGGCTCGTCCTCACCCACGTGTTCCGCAAAGGCGGCGACCTCGCCGATTTCGCTTCCGGCTGGCACTGGCACCTGGACGCCCTCGACCGCGCTCTCGATGGCGAGAGCGTCGCCTTCGACCGCGCCCGATGGGAGGCGCTTAAGCGGGCGTACGCGGCGACGTTGTAGCGGGGTCAATCGACGTTCGCATACGCACAACGATTCATACTGCAGCGCAGCATCCGGCAATTGTGCGCAGCACAGCGCATTGCGTTGACGCAACGTCAGCGCGATCTTTGCCGCATGACCCGTTCCGACCAACCCGGGGATTCCGAGCCCCGGGCCCATCGCCCTGAGCCGGACCTCGCCCAAGACCAGCCTTCACGCCGCGAGATCATGGGCGCTGGCGCTGCGCTTGGCGCCGCGGGCATTGCCCCGCACGCCCTCGCCCAGGACGCCGCCGCCGAGCCGCCTCCGTCCCTCGTGGAGGTGACCTTGCGCGTAAACGGTCAGGAGCATCGCCTTACCCTGGACACTCGCACCGCCCTGTTGGACGCCCTGCGCGAGCATCTCGCGCTCACCGGTTCGAAGAAGGGCTGCGACCATGGCCAATGCGGCGCCTGCACGGTCCTGATGGACGGACGCCGGATCAATTCCTGTCTGACGCTCGCGGTGGTCGCTCAGGGCCATGAGATCCAGACAATCGAGGGCCTTGGAAATCCGGAGAACCTGCATCCGATGCAGGCGGCGTTCCTCAAGCACGATGGCTTCCAATGCGGCTACTGCACGCCAGGCCAGATCTGTTCTGCGGTCGGCATGCTGGGTGAAGTTCACGCCGGTTGGCCCAGCCTGGTCACGGAAGATCTCGCAAGCCGCCCCCAACTCACCGACGCTGAGATCCGCGAGCGGATGAGCGGCAACATCTGCCGCTGCGCCGCCTATCCCAACATACGCGCGGCGATCGTCGAAGCCTCGGAGACGGTGGCGTGAAGGCATTCACCTACGAGCGGGCGCACACACCCGAGGATGCTGCGCGCGCGCTCGCCAGCAGGCCAGGGGCGAGACTGATTGCCGGTGGGACCAATCTGGTCGACCTGATGAAGCTCGAGATCGAGACTCCGGCGCACCTCGTCGACGTCAACGATCTTGCGCTGGACCGGGTCGAACCCACGCCGCAGGGCGGCCTGCGGATCGGCGCCCTGGTGCGCAACAGCGATCTGGCGGCGGATCCCGTCGTCCGCTCGCGCTATGGGGCGCTCTCTCGTGCGATCCTGGCGGGCGCGTCGGGCCAGCTTCGCAACCGCGCCACCACGGGCGGCAACCTGCTCCAGCGCACACGCTGCGTGTACTTCTATGACATCACCAAGCCGTGCAACAAACGCGAACCGGGTTCGGGCTGTGCGGCCATCGAAGGCGTCAACCGGATGAACGCGGTGCTAGGGGCGAGCCCGCGCTGTATCGCAGTTAACCCGTCCGACATGAGCGTCGCCATGCGCGCCCTGGACGCGCAGGTCGAGGCGGTGCGCGCGGATGGAACTCGGCGGAGCATACCCATCGCGGACTTCCACCGCCTGCCAGGCTCGACGCCGCAGAAAGACACAAACCTTGGGCCGGACGAGGTGATCACCTCGGTCGTTCTGCCGCCGGCGCCGGCGGGGGCGCAGGCCTACCGCAAGGTGCGGGATCGCGCCTCCTACGCCTTCGCCCTCGTCTCGGTCGCGGCGGTGATCGACGCCTCGGGCGGAACGGTGCGCTCGGCCCGCGTCGCTTGTGGCGGCCTGGCCCATAAGCCGTGGCGAGTGGAAAGCGCCGAAGCCGCGATGGTCGGTCGCCCGGCCACGGAGGCGACGTTCGCCACGGCGGCCGACGCAATCCTCGCCGGAGCGCACGGCTACGGCGGCAACGACTTCAAGATACCCCTGGCTCACCGCACCATCGTCGCGGTCCTGCGCCAGTCGGCCCGTCAAGCCTAGAACGAGAGGGCCGCGTCATGGAGATGAATGCACCGGTCGGCGTCACGCCGCTGGACAACAAACCCGACGGCGTTGTCGGAAAGCCGCTCGACCGCGTGGAAGGCGCGCTGAAGGTATCCGGCCGGGCAACCTACGCCGCGGAGTACGCGGGCCAGGGCAAGGCGCTCTACGGCTTCATCGTCCAGGCGTCGATCGGCAAGGGGCGCATCACCTCGATCGACACGCGGGCCGCCGAGAAGGCGCCTGGGGTGGTCCTGGTGATGACGTCGAAGAACGCGCCGAAGCTGCAACCCCGGGGCCAGCGCGGTTCGATCGCCGAACTGCAGGACGACGTGATCGTCCACTATGGCCAGGCGATAGGCTTGGTTGTCGCCGACACCTACGAGAACGCCCGGGCTGGCGCCTATCTGGTCAAGGCCCAGTATGACCGCCAGAGCGCGCCCTACGAACTGAAGACCCGCATTCCCGAGGCGCGGACTCCAAGCGCCGCACGCGGCGCCCCCGACACATCGCTGGGCGACTTCGACGGAGCCTTCGCCGCGGCGCCGGTGAAGGTCGACGGTCTCTACACCACGCCGCACCAGATCCATTCGGCGATGGAGCCGCACGCCACCATCGCGGAGTGGCAGGGCGACCACCTGGTCCTGCACACCTCCAACCAGATGCTCAACCAGGGCCAGGAGAGCGTCGGAGCCACGTTTGGCATTCCGGCGAGCCAGGTCCGCCTGGTCAGCCGCTATGTCGGTGGCGGCTTCGGTTCCAAGCTGCAGGTCTGGCCGGACGCGATCCTGGCGGCCATGGCCGCGCGCACCCTGAACCGGCCGGTGAAGGTCGTAGATACGCGCCAGCAGATACCCCACCTCAACAGCCATCGCACCGCGACCGTCCAGCGCGTTCGCCTGGGCGCCGACCGCGACGGGAAGATCCTGGCGATCGGGCACGATGCGTGGTCCGCCACCCTGGTCGGCGACGCCTATCACGAGGCGGCCGCCAACCAGACGCGAAGCCTCTATGCGGGCGCCAATCGCGAGACGAAGAACAGGGTGGTGGAGGTCAACCTGCCCCAGTCCGGCTCAATGCGCGCGCCAGGCGAGGCCGTAGGCCTGCTCGCGCTCGAGTGCGCCATGGACGAGCTTGCGGTCGCCCTGAACATGGACCCGATCGAATTGCGGGTCCGCAACGAGCCGACTGAGGACCCTGAGCGACACGTTCCCTTCTCTACCCGCAATCTCATCCCGTGCATGCGCGCAGGCGCCGAGCGGTTCGGCTGGGCGCGACGCAACCCCCAGCCCGGCCAGGTACGCGACGGCGACTGGCTGGTGGGCATGGGCATGGCCGCGGCGATCCGGGGTAATCCCCTGCGTCCGTCCTCGGCGAGCGTCACCCTCGGCCCGGATGGCGTCCTCACCTGCCGCATGGCGATGACCGACATCGGCACGGGCACCTACACCATCATGACCCAGATCGCGGCGGAGATGTTGGGCCTGCCGATGGAGCGGGTGAGCGTACTGATGGGGGACACCAACTTCCCCATGGCCTCGGGATCGGGTGGTTCCTTCGGCGCGAACAGCGCCGGCGCGGCGCTCTACGAGGCGTGCATGAACCTGCGCGCCAAGCTCGCCGCCGCGGCCGGGACACCGCCGGGGGCCGCCCAGTTCGAGAACGGCCAGCTCGTCGCCGGCGGCCGCTCATGGGACCTGCGCCAGCTCGCCGGAGGCGGAATCTCCGCCGATGGAAGCATCACGCCGGGCGCAATGGAGACGCAGTACTCTCAGCAGTCCTTCGGCGCCCATTTTGCGGAGGTCGGGGTCAACGCCGACACCGGCGAAATCCGCATGCGCCGTATGCTGGGGGTCTTCACCATCGGCCGCGTGCTCAACGAAAAGACGGCACGCTCGCAGGGGATCGGCGGCATGATCATGGGGGTCGGCGCGGCTCTGATGGAGGAGGGCGTGGTCGACCCGCGCTTTGGCAACTTCGTCAATAACGACCTCGCCGGCTACCATGTCCCGGTGGACGGCGACATCGCCGAACTGGACGCCTTCTTCCTTCCGGAACTGGACGACAAGTCGTCGCCGATGAAGAGCAAGGGCGCCGGTGAGGTGGCCATCTGCGGCGCCGGCGCCGCCGTGGCCAACGCGGTCTACAACGCGTGCGGCGTGCGAATCCGCGACTATCCGCTCACGCTCGACAAGGTGCTGAAGGGGTTGGCCAAGACTTGATCTGGCTCGCCGCGGCTCGAATGTGAGCGGTTGTTCGACACATCGAAGGACACCGCCGGCGCGAGCCGGCGGTGTCCTTCGGATGGACGCTTTGACCGCGATCAGGCGGGGACGGTCGCGACCTTTCTGCGCGAGCGCAGGCTAACGCCCAGGCCGCCGAGGCCGATCAGCATCAGGGACCAACTCGCAGGTTCCGGAACCCCGATCATGAAGTCGCCGGTGCCGAAGCCAAGCACGCCGTCGAACACGCCCGTAATGTTGTTCACGCCGGCAGGGAGGGTGAAAAATCCGTGGCTGAAATCGGGGTTGGCGAGCGCGCACGAAATGCACTCTCCGACGTTGGCGCCGCTCACAGTGGGAGTTGAGGTGGTGCCAAGCAGCACCCCGTTGTCATAGAGGGTGAACTGGTCGCCGGCGAATTCCACATCCGTGACCGTGAGCTTGGTCGGAGACGAAAGCGTGATCGTCCAAGGCGCCGATGGCGCGGTGACGCCGCTGGGGCTCGTCCCAGGGGTACCCCCGCTGGTGAGCGGCGAGCCTGTGCCGAGGAAAAAGAAAGCGTACCACACGCCCCTGTTGATGTTGTCGGCGTGGGCCGGGGCCGAGATCGCGCCAAGCACGGCGGCAGCCGCGCCTACGCAGAGCATTTTCTTGAACATATTCGTGTTGCTCCTGGCGGTCTGGTTATGGCGGCCGCAAGCCATGAAATGGCACGGCGAGCCTCGTTAACCCTAGGCAACCCTGCCGTATTGTCAACGCATTTGACCGAAAAACGCTGCCGAATTCGAAGCTTGTCGCGACTGGGCCTTACGGTCCAGTCTGGAAGATGACGGACGCCCAAAGCGCACCGGAGTATGTGTACCAATGTCAGCAGCGCCGGGCGCCCAGACCGCTGGGCCAAACCGATGACCGCACCGCGCAATCGGGGCCGTTTGTCTGCCGCGCCACACCGAACGGCCGAGCTCAAAGATCTGTCGAATCAAGCGCAGGGAATGACGCTTCTGGCGAAGCTTCGATCCGAAGCTTCACCACAAAAGTCTGTTCTTCCAGGACTTCCCGGCGCGGGTAAGCCGACCGGCGCGACGCTCGCGCGCATAGCCGAAGCCCGACGCTGCGCTGCCGAAGGCGCTCACCTGATCAATCAGAATTGCCCCGCTAAGGCCATTCCCCTGTTGGAACGGGCGATTGCTTCCGACCCCGAAGTGGCGGCCTGGCGCCATGACCTGGGGATCGCCTTGCTCGCCCTGAACCGGCTCGAAGCGGCTGGCGAGGCCTTCGCCGCCGCCGTACGCCTGGACCCAAATCTGCCAAGTGGCCACCACAATCTTGCCTTTATTCTGGACGCTATCGGACACGAGGATCAGGCTCTCGCGAGTTACGAGGCGGCCGCCCGTCTGAAACCGGACCTGGTCGCCGCCCAAGCCCGTCTCGGCGACCTTTATCTTGCGCGAGGCCGTAGGTCGGAAGCGCAAGCCGCCTTCAACGCCGTGGCCAGCGCGTGCGCAGGGGCGACAGCCGGCCAGATCGCCGAAGCGCGCGCGCTCGAGGCGTCGGGCGACCCCGATGGGGCCTTGGCGCGCCTGCGCGAAATCGTCGAGGCCGATCCCAAGAGCCCTGAGGCGCGCCTGGCCCTCGGCCGGCTCATGGCGCAGGCCGGACGCTCAACGGACGCCGCAGACCAGCTCGAACAGGCGGCTCGGATGTCTCCGCAGATGGCGGCTGCCTGGTATGGCGTTGCGACGAACAGGAAGTTCACGCCCGCCGACGCCCCGGCCATCGCCCGCATCAATGCCGCCATTGCGCGGCCCGACATCACGCCTTCCCATCGCCAGGCCCTGCACTTCGCCCTTGGCAAGGCCCACGACGACATCGGTCATTATGCGACGGCGATCCGCCACTTCGACGCCGCCAACCGCATCCGGCGCGCCAGCGGCCGCCTGAATCGCCGCGCCCTCGTTGCGCGCGTGGAGCAGTTGATCGAGGCCACGCCGCCCGGGTTCCTCGACAACCTTCCACATCCGGGCGTGGAGGACGCCACGCCGATCCTCGTCGTCGGCATGCCCCGCTCGGGCACAACGCTGGTCGAACAGATCCTCTCGAGTCACCCGCAGGTCGAAGCGCGTGGAGAGCTCCAGTTCTGGGGCAGTCGCGACACGCCCCGCACGGATTTCTGGAGCCTCGTCGATACGCCCCAGGCCGTCCGCCAGATGGCCGAGGACTATCTGGCGGTGCTGGACGTCGGCGCCCCCGGCGTCACGCGAGTGACCGACAAGATGCCGTTCAACTTCGCTCTTCTGGGCCTGATCAGCCGGGTCTTCCCACGCGCGACCCTCGTTCACGTACGCCGCGATCCGATCGACACTTGCCTTTCGATCTACAGCACGAATTTCGAGGTCAACTTCGACTTCGCCGGGGACCGAAGCGACCTCGCCTTCTTTTACCGGCAGTACCGGCGCCTGATGGACCACTGGCGCGAGGTTCTGCCCGCCGATCGCCTCGTCGAGGTCCAGTACGAGTCGCTGGTGACGGATCCCGAGCCTGATACCCGACGGCTGGTGGCGGCGTGCGGCCTGGAGTGGGACGAGGCTTGCCTCTCACCACAAAGCAATTCGCGCCGCATCCTCACGGCGAGCCTCTTCCAGGCCCGTCAGCCGATCTACCGCACCTCGGTCCAGCGATGGCGCCGTTACGAACCGTGGCTGGGCGAACTCCGCGACCTCGCCGCGGATTCCTGAGGGCGGGGCCGCCCTGCGCGGTTTCGTCACCGTCCTTTGTACGCCGTCGCCCTAAATGGCTGACCCGCTTCCGTATATCGTCCCTCGAACCAGGCGGGGGACGCATGGCGCAATACAAGCTTTACGTCGTGGACGAGGACGGTTGGGTGACCGGCGTGCGGTCCCTCCAGTGCGAGGACGACGAATGTGCGGTGCACGCAGCCCTGAACAGTGGCGTCGACGAGCCGATGGAACTGTGGACACAGGACCGCCTCGTCGAGCGTTTCGGTCCCGCACCTCCCGATGAGGACGATCAGGACACGGGCGCTCGCCACCACGGCAGGTTCCGGCGGCGACGGGCTTTCGGCCCGATCAGGACTCCCGCGCGGTCAGCGCCCCCGCCATCCTGGGCGCGCCGCAGTTCCTGAGGGCGGCAGCCTCAGCTCGACAACACATTGATCACCGCGAGGGTCATGGCCTCGACTCCGGTCTTGACCGACGGCTCGGCGACCGGAGCGAAGTAGGGCGAGTGGTTGGCCGGCAGGGGAACGCCAGTTCGTCTCGCCTCCGCCACCTTGGCCGGGTCGTAGCCACCCATGGACCAATAGAAAGACGGCACGCCCGCCAGCACGAACTCCGAATAGTCCTCGCTGGCGGAACCTGGCTCCATCATCAGGAAGGCCTTGTCGCCGAACGCGGTCTTGAACACAGGCTCGGTGCGCGCGAACAGGGCGTTGTCATTGACCACGGCGGTGGCCCCTTCGGTAAACTGCACGTCAGGCGCCGGCGCTCCAGACATCTCGGCTTCGGCGTTGGCGGTGCGCACGAGCCCCGCCTTCAGCTTGGTCCGCACGTCCTGCTCGTAGCTCCGGATGGTTCCGCGAAGCACGACGTTGTCGGGGATGATGTTGCCGGCGGTTCCGCCCTGGATTGCGCCGACGGTGATGACGCCGAACTGGTGCGGCTCGCGCTCGCGGCTGACCACGCTTTGAACGTCGATCACGAAGCGCGCGGCCTCGACGACCGGATCTATGGTGGCGCTGGGCATGGATCCATGCCCCCCTCGCCCCTTGAAGGTGATGGTGAAGCTGTCGGCGTTGGAGTCGTAGGTCCCTGCCTTGTAGTCGACAGTTCCGTAAGGGCCGTTCTCCACGTGCTGGGCGAAGCCCATCGCCGGCTTGGGGAAGCGGGTGAAGAGCCCGTCCTCGATCATCGCCTTGGCGCCGCCGATCGCCTCCTCCGCCGGCTGGCCGATGAACATCACCGTGCCATGCCACTTGTCCTTCATCGCCAGCAGAGCCTTGGCCGTGCCCACCCAGGCGGCCATGTGGATGTCGTGGCCGCAGGCGTGGTCCACGCCTGATTCGCGGCCCTCGTATTGGATCTTCACCGTGCTTGCCCAAGGCAGTCCGGTCTTCTCGGTCACAGGCAGGGCGTCCAGCTCCGTACGGATCATCACCACCGGGCCCGGCCCGTTATGGTAGATCGCCACGATCCCCGTCTTTCCGACGTGTTCGGTCACCTCGAAGCCGAGAGCGCGCATCTCCTTGGCCAGAAGGGCGGAGGTGCGCTGCTCCTGGAAGGCGATCTCGGGGTGGCTGTGGATGTCCTTGTAGAGCGCTTCCAGGTGAGGCCAGTCCGCAGTGAACTCCTGGTCGATCGCGGCCTTGTCTGCGGCCACGTCCATGGCCATCGCCGGCGCGGCGAGCGCCACCACCAGCGCCGCTCCTGCCAGCGCCGCGCGCTTGCCCCGTCCGATCATTGTGTCCACCCCCTGCCGGCAGGTCCCCGCCCGCCGTCAGTCCCCGGATAGTCGGTCGAGGGTGGGGCGCGCAAGCCGCGCGGACGGCGTCAGACGGTCTCGGACCTCGACGGTTGCGGCTCTTCGCGATCGCTCTCGGCCGCCGGCCGCAGTTCCTCGCGCGCCGCGGCGTAGGCCGCCTCCGCCACGTTCCCCGCCTGCTCAAGGGTCTCGTGGACCACCTCCCGGCCCTTCTCCACCAGGCTGTCGTGGGCCTGGCCGAGGGTCTGGTCCTCCACGCTCGTGCGCGGCAGGGCCGAGCCGATCGCGAAGCCGACCGCCACGCCGACGGCGCCCAGGATCAAGGGCTCCTCGCGGACGACGTCCTCGATGATCTGACCGAACCAGCGACCGGTTTCCTGCGCCAACTGGGCGCTGTTCTGCGCGCTCGAGGTCACCTTTCCGGCCGCCGATCGCCCAGCCTCGCGAGCGTGAGCGACGGCGTCGCCGACTTGGTCCTTCATGTCCGAAACCTTTTCTTTCACCTGCGAAACCCTCTCCGATGCCTGATCCTGCAGGTCATGCGTCGAGCGGCTCAGGGACTGGCCCATGTCATGCGCGCGCCGGCCAAGATCCTCGCCGAGGTCCTGCGTCTGGCGCCCGAAATGGCGAGCCCCTTCTCTCGCGGCGTGAGCGACGCCGCGGTCCTGGTCGGAGCTCTTCATCAGCCAGACGAGGCCTGCGCCGACCACGGCCACCGCCATCGGATTTCGGCGCGCCTGGTCGAGGAGCCGCGCAAGTACCTCCTGGCCCGCATCGCCGACAGCCCGGCTGGCTTCCTCGAACACCTCGCCAGGCGTCATCTTGTCTTTGAGGGCGTCCGCGGTCTCTTCCAGGCGCGAGCGTTGCGCCTCGACCTCCACTTCCAACTCTGCGGCCGGGCGCGTCATTTCGGCGTCTCCTTGATCATGTGTGCGTCCTTCGAGAGCTGTCGCGCCGATCGCTCTGGCCGGAGGTGCGACGGCTTCATGCTGGCCGTACCCATCCGCAGCAGGATGGCGCCGGCCGCGCCGACCACGACGGCGACGAGGATCGACGCCCACAGCGGATCCATCACCTTGCTCAGGGCGAGGACCGCAGCCGCCAACAGCACGAAGAAGGCGCCCAGCAAGAAGGCCGCGCCGACGCCGGCGCGCATCCCGGCTTGGGCGGCCTCGGAGACCTTTTCGCCGATCTCTGCTCGGACGAGTTCGGATTCCTTGCGGACGAGATTGCTCAGGTCGGACGCGAGGGCCGAGATCAGATCGGGAATGGTGCGCGGATCGTCGCTCATCGCGTGAGGCTCAAGCCTGGGTCGACCGGATCACTGGCGGTGTCGGTGAGGACCATCTCCTCCTCTGGCGCCAAGCCGCCGGCGGTGGCGTACTCGCCCGCGGCCGTGAAACCTTCCTCGCCGTACGCCGAAACGCCATAAGTCTCGCGGGCGCCCGCCGACGCGGACGAATAGCCCTGAGAGCTCGCATCGGCGCCCGTGCTGCGCGCGAGTCGGCCCAGCGCCACGCCGAGCAGGACCGCGCCCGCGGCGAATGCGAAGGGATTTCGGCGGCCGAAGTCGCGCGCTGCGTCGAGAATCTCGTGCGGCCGCCTGTCCGCCAGGGAGTGCGAGAGGTGCTCCAGCCCGTCGGCGGCCTGTCGTACGACGCGCGCGGCCATGGTCTGGTCTGATTCCGACAAATCCTCCCCCGCCTTGCGGATCGCAGAGGCGAAGTCCTCCATTGTCCCGCCGACCGCCTGCTTGCGATGTTCCAGCGCCCGCGCCGCCTTCTCCTGGGCAGTGGACGCCATCGCCATGGCGTCGCGGGTGACCGTGTCCATCGCCGAGGAAGCCATGTCCTTGGCCGAGCCGCTGACGCTCTCGCTGGCATAGCCGGAGGATGGCCCGCCAGTCACCACGCCCGATTCCGTACTGCTCACCTTCTCACTCCCACAGCCTGAATGAAGTTCAGCCCAAACGACGCGGGCTTTCGGCTGTTCCGAGCCTCACCAGAGACCGGATAGAGCTTGACGATGACTTCAGCTTTGCCTGGAGGCGATATTGTCAAAACCGCGGCATCTTGGCCGCTCGCTTCACCGCCTCATAGGCGCCCATTGATGGCCTTGTTATGAACACACAGGGGCGAGGGCAAATATAATTTTTCGCCACACGATCGACGAATAGATTAATCCGAGATCAATTCAGTTCACCATGTATGACAAATCGCGAGCCGATCGACGATAGTTTGCGATCTGCGACACGTCGTCTTTAGCTGCGACATTTTGACCTATGTCGCACCACGGCAAGTCTCACGATCGTGAGCCAGGCAGGCGGGGCGTCGATATCCATTGGATATTGTATAGTGGAGCTTCAGCGATGCGCAGCGTCTGTCGCGATCCTTCCGTGCGTCCGCTTTCGAACCCCTTCAGCCTGGCCGGCGCAGGCGCCGCGGCCGCACTGGCCCTGGGGGGGCCTGCCCACGCTCTGACCATCGTTCCGGTCTTCACATCTTCTGTGACGTCACTGTCCAACGCCAAGACCATCGAAGCGAGCTTCGACGCAGCAGCGAAAGTCCTGGAAACCGATCTCAAGGCGCCGGTCAGAGTCACCGTGGACGTAGACTGGGGAAATCTGGACGGGACGGCGCTATTGTCGGGAAACGTCTCGGAGAGCCTCGCCAGTGTCTATGACGGCTATACCTATGCCAAAGTCAAAAGTTACCTGAAGACGGCGGCAGCGACCAATCCGAGGGACTCTGTTCTCGTCGCCGCGGCGAACAGCCTCCCGACGACCGATCCGATCCCGCTGAACAGCTTCCAGATCACTTCTGCAGACGCCAAGGCCCTCGGCCTTCTGCCTCCGACCATGACGAACATCGACGGCTATGTCGGCTTCAGCAAATCCGTCAAATACGACTTCGGCACGACCGCCGTGTCTGGCGAATACGATTTCGAGGCCCTCGCCCTTCACGAGTTGTCAGAGATACTCGGGCGCGGGAGCGGACTGACGAGCGCAAGGCCCACCCGCGCGACAATCATGGATCTCTTCCGATACGCACGTTCGGGGGTCCACAGCTTCTCTTATACGGCGTCGTCCTATTTCTCGCTCAATGGCGGAGCGACCAATCTTGGCGTCTTCAATGAAGCCAGCGGCTACGATCGGGGCGACTGGGTCACCACCGCCGCGAACGACGTGCAGGACGCTGTGGCTTACGCGGGCAAACTGCCGGCGCTTTCGTCGGTGGATCTCGAGGTGCTCAACGCGCTCGGATGGGACGCCACGACCAATCCCGATGGCTGGCCGACGACTCTTTCGACTGTGACGGGAGCCGCGGCGGGCGGCGTGCCGGAGCCCGCGACCTGGACCCTGGCGCTGATCGGCGTGGGCTTGCTTGGCGCGCGCTTGAGGCGCCGCCAGCTTACCGTCCGCGCCGGGTGAGCGCCACAACTCGAAAACGAGGTGAGCTGACCGCCTCGCCCCACTAACCTCCCGCGCGGACTCAGCGGCGCGGGAGGGACTGGGATGAGAGCGAGCGTGACGCCGCCGGCCGACGAACCCCGTCGCGACGGCTGGCGAGCGGCGGCTCAGGTCTTCGTCGTCGCCCTGGGCCTCGGCGTCACCTCCTTCGGCGGGCCGGTGGCGCACCTGGCCTATTTCGAGCGCACCTACGTGCGCCGTCTGTCGTGGCTGTCGGCCGAGGATTATGCGGGCATCGTCGGGCTCTGCCAGACCCTCCCTGGCCCTGCGAGCAGCCAGGTTGGCTTTCTTGTCGGCCTGCGCCGAGCCGGACCGGCCGGCGCCCTCGCCGCCTGGCTTGGTTTCACTCTGCCCTCAGCCGCGCTGATGTTCGCCTTCGCCCTCGCGGCGCCGCGGCTGACAGGGCCCTGGAGCAGGGCGGCGCTGCACGGACTTCAGCTGACGGCCGCCGCGGTGGTGGCTCAGGCGGTGTGGAGCATGGCGCGCCGCCTCTGCCCCGACCTGCCGCGCGCCGCTCTTGGCGTTACCGGCGGGATCGTCGCGCTCGCGATTGCAGGTCCGTTCGCTCAACTCGCGGCCCTCGCCGCCGGCGCCGTTGGCGGAATTCTCCTGCTCCGCCGGCTGACCCACACGGCGGAGACCGTTAAATCGGCCGCGAGCCCGCGGGCGGGGCTCGCCGCGGTATCTTTCGTCGCGATCCTGCTGCTTGCCTCCTTCTGGCCCGGCGCGGACAGATCTCGCACGCCCGTGGCCCTGGCGGCCCTGGTCTATCGCGCCGGCGCACTGGTGTTCGGCGGCGGTCATGTCGTGCTGCCGCTGCTCCAAGGCGCGCTGGTCCCCTCCGGATGGCTGGATCAGAGCCGGTTTCTCGCGGGCTATGGCGCAGCCCAGGCCGTTCCGGGACCGCTCTTCACCTTCGCGGCCTATATCGGCGCCGCTGCGGCCCCGGCGGGATCCTCGATCGTTCTACGCGCAGCCTGGTCGGCGCTGGCCCTGGTCGCGATCTTTCTGCCCGGACTGCTCCTGGCCCTGGGCGCCCTGCCCCTCTGGAGCTGGCTCTCCCGGCACGCAGCGGCTCGAGCCGCTCTCATGGGGATCAACGCAGCGGTGGTTGGCGTGCTTGCCGCGGCCCTCTGGCGGCCGGTCCTCACCACCGCCATCACCGCTCCCATCGACATCGCCATCGCGGCTGTCGCCTTCCTCCTGCTCTTCCGCCTCCCACCCCTCGCTATCGTCGCGCTCTGCGTCGTCTGCGCCCTCGTCGAGTTGGCGCCGTTCTGCAAACTTTGAAGCCAGGTTTTTTTGAGTCCGCTTTTGCACTTTTTGTTGACAAGGTTCCATATTCATTGGATTCAATATTCGAACGCGCTGCGGCGTGTTCCCGAACGCTCTTTGAGACTTCAAGCAAAGCTTCACTGGAATTGTTATCAAATCGCGCTGCGGCGCGATCCCGAACGCTGAACGAGTCTGTAAGCACAGCAATAGGGAGGACGACATGGCCCAGAAGCGCATGCGTAAGGCGGCAAAGATCCATTTGGCCGCGAAGCACATGCATAAAGCGGCGCGGATCATGAAACGAGCTGCGCAGATCAAAGGGCGGTCCAAGGGCCGGATAAGAGGGCGCGTCAGGGGCAGGGCCCGGGCTCGCAGGCTCGGCCGCTGATCGGCCGGGCGCTCGCCGAAGCCTTGGCAGGCGGCGCCTGACGCCTTCGCGGCGCGGGGCCGCCGAAACCGCCAATATCGGGGACAGGCATCCTGCCGGGCCGCGGGCCGGGCGCGCGCTGACGCGAAGTCCCCTGGACGAGAGGACGGCGTATGGTTCGATCGGCGATTGTCGGCGGCGAACGCGCGATCTTGGCGGACGTCGAGGTTCTTGGGCGGGCGGACCCGAGGAAGCTTGCGCACGTCACGCTTCATCTCAAACGCCAAGGGGATCCCGCCGGCGACGCCGTCCGCAGCTTCATCGAAGAGACGGTCAGTCGCCCGGCGTCCAAACGCCAGCACCCGACACGGGCCGATTACGCCGCGCGCTTCGGCGTCTCGCAGGCTGATCTTGCCCACGCTCGCCGGTTCGCGCGGCAGAACGGCCTGCGTGTGGTGAGAGATGCGACGCTCGATCGGACCCATGGCCTGCAAAGCGCGCACGCCACAGTCGAGGTGGTAGGTTCCGTAGGCGCCCTGGGCCGAGCTTTCGGCGTGCAGCTCTTACGGGTGCGCGACGCCCAGGGACGGATCTATCGGACTCACCAGGGAGCGCCGCAGATCCCCTCAGAATATGCCGACCTGATCGACAATGTTCTGGGGCTGGACACACGGCCGCAAGCGAATCCGCGGTTTAGGCCCCTGCGCAGTCCGGGATTCCACACGTCGTCGAGCGAGCCGGCCTATTCGCCCGATAAAGTGGCGGCTCTGTACAATTTCCCGACTGACTTGACCGGCCACGGCCAAACTATCGCCCTGCTGGAGTTCGGCGGCGGCTTCCGACGTCGCGACCTTCGCGCCTACTTCCATCAACTGGGACTGGTCATGCCGGAGGTCTCGGCGGTCAGCGTGGGCGCGGCGGCGAACGCACCAGAAAACAATCCGGACGGACCCGACGGAGAGGTCATGCTCGACATCGAGGTCGCTGGCGCGGTCGCGCCCGGCTCGCATCTGGCCGTCTATTTCGCGGCCAACACCAGCCGGGGCTTCCTTCGGGGGATCAATGCCGCGGTGCACGACGAGCTTCGCCGACCGTCGATCCTGTCGATTAGCTGGGGCGGCCCGGAAGCGACCTGGACCGCGGCGGACATGCGCTCGATCGACCGCGCCCTGGAGGCCGCCGCCGCGATCGGCGTGAGCGTCTTCGTTGCGGCAGGCGACTCCGGTTCCAGCGACGGCATGGCCGGAGGCCTCGCTCACGTGGATTTCCCCGCCTCCAGCCCCCTTTCCACCGCCTGTGGCGGCACCAGGCTCGTGTTCGACGAGGCCGGCGCGCTTGTGGACGAGGTCGTCTGGAACGATGGCGATCAGGGCGGCACCGGCGGCGGGGTCAGCGACGTTTATTCGCCCCCGCCGGTCTATCAGACCGGCCCTGTCATCCGCATCCCAGCGTCCGTGAATCCCGGCGGCCAGACAGGCCGGGGCGTGCCGGATGTCAGTGGTAACGCCGACCCGGTCACCGGCTACAAGGTGCGGGTGGATGGTGTCGATACGGTCGTCGGCGGCACCAGCGCGGTGGCGCCTCTCTGGGCGGCCTTGTTCGCCCGCATCAACGAGGGCTGTGGCGCGCCGGTCGGCTTCGCCAACACCCTTCTCTACAGCGTCGTCGCCGCCACCCCCGGAGCGCTGCGCGACATCACCGAAGGCGACAACGACCTCGACGGAAGCATCGGCGGCTATCCGGCCGGCGCCGGCTGGGATCCCTGCAGCGGCCTGGGCACGCCCGCAGACGGCGCGAAGATCCTCCAGGCGGTGAAGGCCGCCTGATGCAGCAGGAACCCTCACCATGAGTCTGCAATACAACACCGGCGCCACTGCCCCTTCGCTGACCGGACCTTCCGGCGTCCTGGCTGGTCTCATCGGCGCCCTGCCGTTTGGGCCCGACACCTCCGGAGAGTTCACGCTCAGTCTGGAGGGCCTTGCGGTCCAGAGGGTCGACGGAACCTCCGTCGCCCTGGACGCCGACCGCGACGTCCTTCTCAATGTCACCGCCCTGGTGCTGCCGGGCGTCGACCCCGGCGTGGTCTGGATCCCGGTGCCGCTGGACGCAATCCGCCGTGGCGACATCATCATGGGGGCTGGCGTCGACCCCGCGCCGCTGTTCGTTCTGGATGTCGAGGACGCGGCGCACCTCGTTTGTCTCGACCCGGCGGCCGGCGAGCTGGTCACCTACACTCCACCCATCAATCCGCTCCTCAACGGCTACGCCGTCGCCTTCAGCCTGTTTGATCTGCTTCTGCGCGGACCGGGCCGGAGGCGATTCGGCGACGGAGACGGAGACGGAGACCGAGATGGAGACGGGGGCCGGCGCCTGGGGCGCCTCACGGAGCTCCTGCCGCTGGTCCTGCTTCTGAGCCAGGGCGGCGGCTTGAGCGGAGCGGCCCCGGGTTCGCCGGCTCCGACCCCAACGACGAACCCCCTGCTTGCCCTGGCCCTGCTTGGCGGGGAAGGTCTGGGCGAGGGAGATGGCCGCGGCCGATGGGGGGGCGAGGGCCCGTTGGGCATGCTCCTCCCACTCCTGCTCCTCGGCGGTCTCGGCGGCCCGACGACAGGGTCGGCGTCTCCCACCTCGGCGCCGCCGACGACGACTTCCGCTCTGACCCCTCTGCTGCTGATACTGGCGCTGGGCGGCGGTCTGGGCCGTCTGTTCGGCGGCGAGGACGCAGAAGGCGAAGACGAAGAAGGCGGAGGCCGGCGAAGGATGATCCTCGCTGTCCTGCTTCTTTCGCTCCTCTCGGGCCAGACCCCCGGCGCGACGCCGGCAGGGGGCCTCTCGCCGCTCCTCCTGATGGCTTTGTTCGGCGGCGACCTCCTGGGCGGAGGGCGCGACGGTGAGGGCCGCGGGTTCGGTGAGGGAGGCCAATTGGAGGCCCTGTTGCCGCTGCTGTTGCTCGGCGGCCTCGCGCCGGGCGCGGGCGCAGCGCCCACGACGCCTGGCGTCTCGCCTACACCCACGCAGCCAGCCGCACCTGCACCTGGCTCGTCCGCCCTTGGCTCATCCGCACTCAGCCTGATCGTCCTCGCCATGGCCTCACGGCGGTGGCGGCGACGGGGGGAAGAGGACGAGGATGTCGAAGAGGTCGAGGCGGAGGAGACCGAGATCGAGACGCCGGCAGCGTCCCACGCCGCGCGCCAGCCGTCCGCCGCAGCCCGTCGCAGACCTTCGTCGAGCGGCGAACCGGATCAGGGCGCTCAATCGCGCAGGCCCGATGGCGACGAGCCGACGGAAGTCTGAGCGGGCGCTCGCCCGCGCGCCGGCGGGGGGATCGACCTCCGCCGCGACGCGCGCTGGCGCGGTCGGCTGATGTCTCGCATCGTCTACATCAACACCCATGCGGCCAAGTACGGCTGGTACTTCGGCCGGCGCATGCCGCTGGGTTACCGCATGGCCGCGCGCTTCTGGGGCAGCGGTCTGATCGACCGGACCGGTACGCTCTACACCGGGTTCCCCTACCAGAACCTCTATCCCATGCCTCCCGCCGGCGTCCCCGCCTCGCCGGAGGACGACATCAAGGTCCTGTGCGACGCCCAGGGGCGCAGGATCGTCGAAGAGGCGGTGAATGCGCGTCGGCGCATCCAGGTGTTGTGGAGCGGGGGGATCGATTCCACCGCCGCCCTCGTGGCCGTACTCAAGGCCTCCTCAGACCTCAACTGCCGCGATCGCATCGAGGTCGTGCTCTCCGAGCATTCGGTCGCCGAATACCCTGACTTCAATCAGCGCTTCGTCGCCGAACTGGACCACCGGTTCGTGGAAGCCCCTGTCACCGCGCACATCGATCCCACGCGGCTGGTCGTGACCGGCGAGCATGGCGACCAGATCTTCGGTAGCGCCAAGGCCCACCACTATGTGGAGGACGGTCGCGCCTTCGAGCCGTGGCCCTCGACCCTGCCGCGCCTGCTCTCGGAGTCCCTGGGCTCGGCGCCCGCGGCCGATGCGGTCGTCGGCTACATAGAGCCCCTGCTCCATGCCGCGCCGATCCCTTTGCGGACAATCTATGACGCCTTCTGGTGGCTCAACTTCTCACTGAAGTGGCAGATCGTTGGGCTGCGCCTGGCCGTGTTTCGCATCACCGACACCCGCCGAGCTTACCATTCCCTGAGGCACTTCTTCTCTCATTCGAGCTTCCAGAGCTGGTCGTTGCGTAATCACGACAAGAAGATTGGCGCCGACTGGGCAAGTTATAAGATGCCACTCAAGGATTACATTTTTGAATTTACTGGAGATGACCAATATCGCCAAACAAAAATAAAGATGCCGTCACTCAAACACGTACTACGAAGCGATCTCCAAGCGCGCCCGCCCAAGTGGGGCGTGCTGATGGATGAGGACTTCGATCCGGTCTTCTGGGGCCTCGACCGGATCGGCCAGCAACAGCTGGCGACCATACCGGCTCCAAACCGCGGGAGGTGAGCATGGCGCGATCCTTAAGATACGCCCTGAGACATTCAGCAGGGGGCGGCGGTCGACGCCGCGGCGGCAGCGGAGGCGGAGGAGGAAAGGGACGCGGTCGCGGAGGAGGAGGAGGAGGGCGCGGTCGCGGAGGGGGCGGCGGCGGTGGAAAAGGAAAAGGAGGAGGGGGCGGGGGAAACATCGGTAAGGCGATCAACCGCATCCTGAGCCAGGAAGTGAACCGCGCCATCCAACGTGTGGAGAAGCAGCTGATCAAAGGCATCAAGCAGCAGATGCACGGCGGCAAAGGTGGGAAAGGCGGCAAGGGAGGAAAGGGCGGAAAGGGCGGCAAGGGTGGCGGCGGAGGAGGATCCGGCGGTGGCGAGTGACAGCATGAGCCTCGAGAAGACCCGGTCGGCGCCGGCCGGCCCGGCCTTCCACATCACCCGGGTCGTCCACGGCCTGATCTTCGATCGCAGCGACGGACGCTTCCCCACACGCGCCTGGGGTTGGCGGGGCTTCGAGCCCCTCGAACTCGATATCGTCGGCAGCACCCTGTTTGGCTTCGTTCTCGACGGCGAGCCGGAGGTGAACGCTGGAGGCAACCGCTACTGGCTGAAGCCAGGGCAGTACTTCTGCTTCCATGACGCGCTCAGGGTGTCTGGGGGATCTGGCTTTGTCGTCGAGCGGCTCGGCTGGCGGGGTCTGGACATGATCGGCGGTCCGGTGGAGACGTCAGGGCGGCTGCGCTACATCGACGGCTGCACCGACACCCTGCTCACCCCGCCGGTGAAGCGCGGAGACGCTTGCTTCAACGCGCTGTTCTTCCCCGGGGGAATCGACCAGACCCTGCACACTCACCCCAGCATCCGCGTTGGGATGGTCGCTCAGGGCTCGGGCTGGTGTCTCACTGACGTGGGTCTGACGCCGTTGCGGCCGGGCCAGGTGTTCGTCATCGACCAGGACGCCATCCACGGCTTCCGCACCGCTCCCCACCAAGGCATGGTGGTGATCGCCTACCACCCCGACAGCGACTTCGGGCCGCTCGACGAGGACCACCCGATGATCAACCGCACCCTCGTCCACGGCGTCTCCGCATCGCTGATCGACGAGATCCGGACACACTAGGCGGCCGGGGCATGGCCCTTGAGAGGCTGGTCGCGCGCCGCCCGCGCGGCTGGCAGGGACGCTCCACCGTATTCGCCACGCCGGGCGATCGGCGCTGCTGCGGCCAGGTGTTCTCGCCCGGAGTGCTCTCGCCAGGCGCCCGGTTCAGCAACCTGTTGGTCTACATCCATGGCGATGGCCGCCGGTTCCAGTACCTGCTCGACGCCCTCCGCCCGTTCGCCCGACTCGCCGGCGTGCTCGTCCTGGCTCCCCTCTTCCCCGCCGACCTGATCGGCGATGGAAATACCGACGGCTATAAGCTCCTGAGAGAAGGCGACCTGCGTTACGACGAGATCCTCCTGGACCTCGTCGACACATTGCGTGGCGTCTACACCTTCGACGACGACCGGTTTCTGCTGGGCGGCTTCTCCGGAGGTGGCCAGTTCGCCCACCGCTTCGCCTACCTGCACCCCCGGCGGTTGCGCGCCGTCTCCATCGCAGCCCCTAGCGCGGTTACTCTGCTGGACGAGGACTTGCCCTGGTGGACCGGAGTCGCCGACGTCGAGGCGCGCTTGGGTCGGCCCATCGACTTTGAAGGGCTTCATGACCTGCCGGTCCACCTCGTGGTGGGAGAGAAAGATCTCGCGGCCGCCGCGGGGCCCGACCGCAGCGGCGACCCGCGCCTGGCCGGCCCCACACGCGTCGCGCGGTTGGCGACGCTACAAGCCTCCCTCGCCGCCCGCGGCGTCGCCGCGCGCCTCGCGGTCGTCCCCGATGCCGGGCACGACTTTTCGCTCCTCCTCCCCGAGATCGAAGCTTTCTTCGCCTCCGTCCTCTTCACCGAATCTCCGGCTGCCCCCGAAGGCCCGACGCCGGCCGACCCTCCCCCCGCCAACTGACCTCAAAGGTTCGAATCCGCGTCTCCGCTCCAGGTCGCATTGCGGCCTTCGGCGCCGAGCGGATCGGTGCTGATTTGCCCCGAAGCAGCCTTTCGAGTTTGCTAGCCCAGACGACGAGCCTCCAGGAAACCCGATGCCCCGCAGCCCGACTCCGGTCCTTTCGCACAACGAAGCGCCGGAGCTGCGTCTGCGTCAGCTGGAACGGATCGACGAGCGACTCCGCTGGCTCTCCACCTGGACCATCCATAACGCCAACCACCTGCGCGAGGCCCGCGACGGCCTGAAAGTGGGGGGCCACCAGGCGTCGTGCGCGTCGATGACCACCATCATGACCGCGCTCTATTTCCACGCCCTGCGCCCGCAGGACCGCGTGGCGGTCAAGCCCCACGCCAGTCCCGTGTTCCACGCCGCCCAGTACCTGATGGGCCGCCAGAGCCGCGAGCAGCTCGAGCGGTTCCGCGCCTTCGGCGGGGCCCAGTCCTATCCCTCGCGCACCAAAGACAAGGACGACGTCGACATCTCCACCGGCTCAGTGGGCCTCGGCGTGGCGATCACTGCCTTCTCAGCCCTGACCCAGGACTATCTCGACGCCCACGGCTGGCTCGATCCGGCGCGGCGGGGGCGGATGGTCGCCACCTTGGGCGATGCGGAGCTCGACGAGGGCAACATCTACGAGTGCCTGATCGAGGCCTACAAGCACGACATCCGCAACGTCTGGTGGATCGTCGACTACAACCGCCAGAGTCTCGACGCGACGACGGCCGACCGGATGTTCGACCGCTTCGACGACATCTTCGAAACCGCCGGCTGGCGGGTGCTCACGCTGAAGTGGGGCAAGAAACAACAGCGAGCGTTCGCCCTGCCGGGCGGCTCGGAGATCCGCGCCTGGATCGAGGCCTGCTCCAACGCCGAATACGCCGCCCTCACCTATCAAGGCGGAGCGGCCTGGCGTGAGCGCCTGATGCGTGACATCGGCCGCCGGCCGCACGTGCGCGCGCTCCTCGACGGTTACGACGACGGCGCCCTGCATGATCTGATGGTCGGCCTGGGCGGTCACTGCGTCGAAACCCTGATCGAAGCCTTCGAGGCCGCCGCCCGCGACGACACTCCCACCCTCTTCATCGCCTATACGGTGAAGGGCTTTGGCCTGCCCCTGCAGGGACACAAGGACAATCACGCCGGACTGATGACCGGCGCCCAGGTCGAGACCCTGCGCCAGGCAATGGGAGTGCCCAGGGGCGAGGAGTGGTCGCCCTTCGGCGGCCTTAATCCCGCCGAAGCGGAGGAGCTCGAGGCCTTCATCGCCTCCACGCCCCTGGCGCCGCCGTCTCAGCGCCGCTGGGCCGCCGAACCCATCCCAGTGCCGCCGCGCGAGTCCTTCCCGAGGCCTGAAGGGGCCGAGCAGTCCACTCAGGCCGCCTTCGGTCGCATCCTTCTGGACCTCGCCCGCAGCGGCGAGCCGATCGCCGACCGGATCGTTACAACCTCGCCGGACGTCACGGTCTCGACCAACCTCGGCGGCTTCGTCAATCAGCGGGGCCTGTTCCGCAAGCGCGACTCCGCGGACGTCTTCCGCGACGCGCACATCCCTTCGGCCCAGCGCTGGGTCGGCGGACGCGCCGGCCAGCACATCGAGCTGGGCATCGCCGAGCACAACCTGTTCCTCAATCTCGCGGCGCTGGGCCTTGCCGCGCCCCACTTTGGCCAGCGCCTGCTACCCATCGGCACGGTCTACGACCCGTTCATCTCCCGGGGCCTCGATGCCCTCAACTACGCCTGCTACCAGGACGCGCGCTTCATGCTGGTGGCCACGCCCTCGGGCCTGACCCTCGGGCCGGAGGGCGGGGCGCACCAATCGATCTACACGCCCCTCATCGGCATGGGTCAGCCCGGCCTGACCTACTTCGAGCCGGCGTTCGTAGACGAGCTGGCTGAAGTGATGCGCTGGTCTTTCGACCACATCCAGGCGGCGGACGGCGGCTCGGTCTATCTGCGCCTGACCACCCGCGCCATCGCCCAGCCCTCTCGCAAGGACGACGCCTGGGTCGTGGACGCCCTGCGCGGCGCATATTGGCTGGCGCCTCCCGCCGAGGGCGCCCGCGCCGCCATCGTCTTTTGCGGCGCCATCGCTCCCGAAGTGCTCGACGCCGCCGCCCAGCTCGCGGAGGACATTCCGGGGCTGGGCGTCCTCAACGTCGTCTCCCCAGGGCTTCTGCACCGAGACTGGATGGGCGCGCGCCGCGCGCGCTGGCAGGCTGGCGCGAACGGGCAGAGCCACGCCGAGAGACTGCTGTCGCGCCTCGCTCCGGGCGCAGGCCTCGTCACCGTGATCGACGGCGCCCCAGCGACCCTCTCATGGCTAGGCGGCGTCCTTGGCATGCGGACAAGCGCCCTGGGAGTCGATGCGTTTGGCCAGGTGGGCGACCTCCCCGACCTCTACCGGCACTACCGCCTGGACGCGGACGCGATAGTCGAGGCCTGCGCGGAGCTGTTCCACTCGCGCTGAGCGAACGAACGCCGCCCCAAACTATCCCTCACGGCGTTCTCCGGAGCGCAACGATCCGTCTCGCACGTGGCGGCTAATCGCCTTGCCGGTCCAGCGTTACCTAACCCACGAGCTTAACGAAGCCATGGCGGGGACACTCTTAGCCGGGAAGGAAACTTAAGTGCGACTGTTCGAAATCCTGCGTGACAAGCCCTTTCGCCTGATCGCCTTGTCGCCGACGGAAACGGCGCTGGATGCGGCGAACCTCATGAAGACTGAGCAAGTCGGCGCGGTCCTGGTTCTGGACGCCGGCAGTCGGCTGCTGGGCCTGGTGTCGGAGCGTGACCTGGTGCTGGGCGTCGCCACGGAAGGTGCAAATCTTCTTCGCCGGCGCGTCGCCGAGGTGATGAGCGTCGATGGTCCGACCGCGCGGCCGAATGACTCTGTGCTCCACGTCATGCGAACCATGACCGAGCGTCGCGCACGCCATGTCCCGGTCCTCGATGGCGATGCGGTCGTCGGCGTGGTGAGCATCGGCGACGTGCTCAAGGCCCGCCTGGCTGAGAAAATCCAGGAAAACGCGATACTTCAGGAACTGGCGCAGGTGCGCCACGCCGCCTGAGGCTGCGACTGCAGAGCATGAGTTTGGCGACGCGCCGGTCCGCCCCCAATTGCCGACGCGCGCCGAAACCCCTCCCCGCCCCCGCTTCCGGCGGGGAGGGACCTTCGGCCTCACGGAGGCGGTCTCTCCTGCAATCCAAACTGCGGCCTGGCGGTCCGCTAGATCATCGCCGCCCAGCCGGGCAGATCTGGATTGAGCGCCTCGGCGGCAAAGTCGATGAAGGCGCGCACGCTCGGCAAGACCCCGCGCCTCGAGGTGAACACCATGTGCAGCCTGCGCTCCGGCGAAGCCCAGTCGTCCAGGATCCGCACAAGCTGGCCGTCTTCTCTCGGCTCGCGCAACGCCAGCTCGGGGAAGAGCGCGACGCCCATGCCTTCGATCACCGCGCGTTGGATGACCGGCCAGGTGCTGGCCGAAAGCCGCGGTTCGTGGACGATCTCAGCCGCCTCCCCCGCTGAGCTGACCAGGGACCAGCGGTCGCGGCCCATGAAGTCCGTGTTGCTGATCGTCGGGAACTTCGGGATGTCAGCCGGGGTCGCAGGCGCGCCGTGCCTGGCGACGAAGTCAGGACTCGCCACGAGGACCGCCCGGGCCAGGCCGATCGTGCGCACAGGAAATTCCAGGTCGGCGTCGAGCGCTTCCTTGCCCCGGATCGCGATGTCCACCCCTTCCTCGATCAGATCGATCCGGCGGTTGCTCACGATCAGCTGCACCCGAACCTTGGGATAGCGTGCGAGGAATTCGGGCAGCGCGGCAGCCAGCACCCGATCGACGCCGGCCGGGCAGCTGACTTTGACCAGCCCCTGGGGCTCAGCCCTCAGTCGCGTGACCGCCTCGTCGATCGCGTCGGCTTCAGAGAGCGCGGCCTTGGCGTGGCGGTAGACGTCCTGCCCCACATCCGTGACCTTGAAGTGTCGCGTCGAGCGCTCCAGCAGCCGGACGCCAAGCTGAGCCTCGAGCGCGGCGACCCGCCGGCTGATGCGCGATTTGGGCATGTGCAGCGCCCTGGAGGCCGCCGAAATCCCGCCGTTCGTCACGACTGCGGCGAAGAAGGTCAGGTCGTTAAGATCACGCATGGCCGGGCTTCCTGGCCAGGAGCTAGGCATTGCAACCTTTGATGTCAAATCGGTATTTGAAATTGAAATACGAAACAGAAACTCATAGGACCGATCTATGGCGACCGCCCGATCCGCGGATTTAGCCGTTTCCAGCACGGGAGCCAGGGCGCGCGCGCGCCTGCTCGAAGCCGCTGGCGAGATCTTCGCCAGGAAGGGATTCGAGTGCGCGACCAGCCGCGAAATCTGCCTTTGCGCAGGCGTCAATCTGGCGGCCGTGAACTACCACTTCGGCGGCGTCGAAGCCCTTTACATTGCCGCCCTGCGAGAAGCAGACGCCCGCACGACCTGGGTCGACAAGGTGAACCTGGAGGGGTTTGCTGAACTCCCGGCGAAAGAGAAGTTGAAGGCTGTATTGCGGTACCTGGTGTTCCAGCTGACCGCGCGCAGCGACGCCTGGGAAATGCGCCTCGTTTATCGCGAGTTGACCATCCCGACCTTCGCCCATGAGGAGTTCCTTGCCACCGGGATCGAACCGCGCCGGGACTTCATGAGGGCCATCATCGCCGAGATCCTCGATTGCCCTCCCGAGGCGCCGGCCGTCGGGCGATGCATGCTGAGCGTGATGGCGCCATGGATGACCCTATCGGTGATCAACCGGCCGACCCTGCACACCTTCCTGCCGGAACTCGAGGCGCGGCCGGAGGGGGTCGAGAGACTCGTCGATCACGTCGAACGCTTTGTCCTGGCGGGCATCGACGCCATCAAGGCGGATCTTGCTTCCCGGGGGCAGGCATAGGACCGCCGCCCGCCGCCTCGACAGCGGGCGCATGCGTGTCCAGCTCCGTCAGCCAGTCACTGGGACGGCGGTGTGGCCGGTGCGGCCGCAGGGGCAGTCGTCTTGCGGCGATGGTGGTATCGGCGCATGTGACGGCGGTGGCGAACCTCGTGGCGCGCCATCCTCGCCTCCAGACGATCCAGCCGCTCGTTCGAACTCTGAGCGGCCGTAGCCGCCGCCTGAGCGCTGTTGGTGGCGGCGTCGGCGGTGGACTGCGCCCTTTGGGCCGCTGCCCCGGCGGCCTGGGCCGCACTGGCCGCGGCCTGCGCCGCCGCGTTGGCGGCGTCGGCGGAAGCCTGCGAATGTTGCGCGGCTGTGCCGGCAGCCTGGGCAGTCGACATGGCCTGGTCCGCGCTGGCCTGGGCGCGATGCACCGAGGGCACGCTAGCGCAACTGCTGAGTATCAACCCACCTGCAATAAGCGCTGCCATGGAAGTCCTGGTCGCCAATTTGATCATTGGACAATACTTTCAACGACGGTTCGATGACCGTTAAGACCGGATAAGTCAAAACGCTTTTCGTAGTCGAAAAGTTGCAAGACCGCCGCCACAGATTGCGGCCACCGCTCCCAGCAGCCGTTCAGCGCTGCATGGATATGATCTCACCCATTTGGGGCATGTTGTGATTCAGCGTCGACATGATGAACAGCGTGCCCGCGATGAGCAGGAAAACGATCAACACCCCGAAGGCCAGGGCAAGCACATTGTTGGTGCTTTCCGGGCCCGTCGTGATGTGGAGAAAGAACACCAGGTGCACGCCCATCTGGCCGACCGCCAGGGCCACCAGCGACGGAGCAATGCCGGGCGCCCATAGAGCATGTCCAGCCGCGAAGTAGAACGACGCCCCAGTCAGCCCGAGCGCCAGGACGAGGCCAACAAGGTAGCCCGCGATCCCCTGGGCGACGCCGCTTCCGTCGAGCCGTTCGTCGCCGGGCGCGCTGTCGCCGTATTCGGGATGATCTTCGCGATAGACTTCGGTCATGGCAGCACCCCGAGCAGGTAGACGACGGTGAAGAGGGCGACCCAGATGATGTCGAGCGTGTGCCAGAACAGGCTGAAGCAGAGAGTTCTGCGCAGGATCTCAGGCCGAAATCCCTTGGCGAACACCTGCGCGATCATGACCAGAAGCCACACCAGGCCCGCGGTGACATGGGCTCCGTGGCACCCGACCAGGGCGAAGAATGAGCTGAGAAAAGCGCTGCGCGAGGGACCGTTGCTCGCCTGGATCAGGCCGACGAACTCGCGCATCTCGAGGGTGAGGAAAGCCGCCCCAAACAGGAAGGTGACGGCCATTGAAGCGTAGAACGCCGGCTTGTTGCGGGCGCCGGCCGCCAAAGAGGCCATGCCGCAGGAAAAGCTGGAGAGCAGCAGAAAGACCGTCTCCACCCCCACGTTGCGCACATCGAAGACCTCGCGTGCGCCCGGACCTCCATTGGTCGCCCCGGCCAGCACCGCGTAGGTCGCGAAGAAGGCCGAGAACATGATGATGTCGCTGAGCAGGAACACCCAGAACCCGTAGGCGACGATCACCCGTTTGGCGGCCGGGCCGCCCGCCCCATGGCCCCGCGCAGGATTGTCGACGCGCGCGCGGCCAACCTGGTAGGGATCGAACGGAAGAGGCGTGTCGACCGTGCTCATCGGAAGGCCCTCACCTGAGACAGGGCGACCGTGCGGGCGCTCCGATTTGCGCGATCGAGCGCGGCGACCTCGGCGGCAGGAATCAGGACCTCGGACCGGTCGCGCCAGGCGAAGGCCACAAAGGTGGCGAGCGCGCCGGCCACGCCGACGAGCGCCATCCACCAGATGTGCCAGATCATCGCAAAGCCCAGCAGGGTAGCGAAGAAGGCGCTCACAAAGCCCGTCGGCGTGTTCCGGGGAACCTCGATGGCCTCATAGCGCGGCTCCGGCAGCAATTCGTGATGTGCAAGGGCGGCCCGCTTGATCGTCCAGTAGGGCTCCTCGCCGCTGACGTCGGGCATGATGGCAAAGTTGAACGCCGGCGGCGGCGAGGCGGTCGCCCATTCGAGCGAGCGTCCGTCCCAGGGATCGCCCGTGAGATCCAGCAGCCGTTGGCGTTGGCCGATCGACACGACGAGCTGAGCGACCTGACAGGCGATTCCCGCCAGGACGATCACAGCGCCCGCAGCGGCGGCCAGCAGCCAGGGCCGCCACTGGGCGACATCGTAGTGCTGCATGCGCCGCGTCATCCCAAGGAAGCCCAGGACATAGAGCGGCATGAAGGCGACGTAGAACCCGACGAGCCAGCACCAGAAGGCCGCCTTGCCCCAGCCCTCGTGCAGGCGAAAGCCGAACGCCTTGGGAAACCAGTAGGTGTAGCCAGCGAACACTCCAAACAACACGCCGGCAATGATGACGTTGTGAAAGTGTGCGACCAGGAAGAGACTGTTGTGGAGTACGAAGTCCGCCGGCGGCACAGCCATCAGGACTCCCGTCATGCCGCCGATCACGAAGGTGACCATGAAGCCGATCGACCACAGGACCGGCGTCGTGTAGCGGATGCGGCCGCCATAGAGAGTGAAGAGCCAGTTGTAGACCTTCACCCCGGTCGGCACGGCGATGATCATCGTCATGACACCGAAGAAGGCGTTGACGTCGCCGCCTGCGCCCATGGTGAAGAAGTGGTGCAGCCAGACCATGAAGGCGAGGACGCAGATCCCCATGGTCGCCATAACCATCGAACGATAGCCGAACAGCGGCTTGCTGGAGAATGTCGAGATCACCTCCGAGAAGACGCCGAACGCGGGCAGGATCAGGATGTAAACCTCGGGGTGCCCCCAGGCCCAGATGAGGTTCATGAACATCATCACATTGCCGCCGCCATCGTTCGTGAAGAAATGAAAGCCAAGAATATCGGTCCAGGATCAGCATCGTAGAGGTGGCGGTGAGGATCGGGAAGGCGGCGATGATCAGGAGGTTCGACGCCAGCGCGGTCCAGCAGAACATCGGCATGCGCAGGTAGGTCATGCCCGGCGCGCGCATCTTGAGGATCGTTACGACCAGATTTATGCCTGACAACAAGGTCCCGACACCTGAGATTTGCAGCGCCCACAACCAGTAATCGACTCCCACTCCGGGTGAATATCTGAGCTCGGAAAGTGGGGGATACGGCAGCCATCCGGTGCGCGCAAACTCGCCTACGAAGAGCGAGATGTTGGTGAGCAGGACACCTGCGGCCGTCAGCCAGAAACTGACCGAGTTCAGGGTCGGGAAGGCGACATCGCGAACGCCCAATTGCAGTGGAACGACGAAGTTCATCAGGCCGATGACAAACGGCATGCCCACGAAGAAGATCATGATCGTGCCATGGGCGGAAAAGACCTGGTCATAGTGCTCAGGCGGAAGGTATCCGCCCGAATGGAAGGCCAAGGCCTGTTGCGAGCGCATCATGGCCGCGTCGGTGAATCCGCGAAGCAGCATCACCAGCGCCAGCAGGCAGTACATCACGCCAATACGTTTGTGATCGACGCTGGTGATCCACTCACGCCAAAGATACGGCGCCCAACCCTTGGCGAAGACGAGGGCGATCACGCCGAGAATGACGGCGATCATCAGGATCGACGCCGCCATCGGGATCGGTTGGTCCAAGGGCAGGGCTGCCCAACTAAGCTTGCCGAGCATCCTTACGACCTCTGACTGGGCTGGGCTGGCGTCGCCGGCGGTTTGGCGTCGGGACCTGGGGCCTGGGCGAGCCGTTGTTGGACGATGTGCTGGAAGAGATCCGCAGACACGGCCCGGTACGTGAACGGCGGCGCCTTCGTGCTCTGCCTGGCGAGGGCCGCGTAGCCGGTCTCGTCGAGCGTCGGACCCGTCCTGCGCACCTGATCCGCCCAGCGGAGAACCGCGCCCGGGGCACGGACTTCACCTCGAAGGCCATGTCCGAGAAGCCGTCCCCGCTGAAGTGCGCCGATCGTCCCGCGAAGACGCCCGGCCGATCCGCCTGCAGGTACAGGTCATCGGCCATTCCGTTCATCGTGTAGATCATGCTGCCAAGTTGCGGGACGAAGAATGTATTCAGGACACTTGCGGAGGTGAGCTTGAGATGGATCGGCGTCCCCGATGGCACGACCAGTTCATTGACGCTGGCGATTCCGATGTCCGGGTAGATGAACAGCCACTTCCAATCCAAGGAGACGACGTCGACATTCAGAGGCGCCGTCGTGCTCTTCAGAGGTCTTGCCGGATCGAGATCGTGCGAACCGACCCAGGTGACGCCGCCCAGGAAGAGAATGACAAGGATCGGAATCGACCAGGTGACCAGCTCGACGCGACCGCTGTAGACGAACGTGGGACGGTATCGCGCGTGGCGGTTCGAAGCCCGGAACCACCAGGCGAACAGCAAGATGACCAGGATCGTCGGAACGACGATCACCAGCATGATCGCCAGGGACTCCAGGAGGATCGCCTTGTCGGCTGCGCCGACGGGTCCTTGCGGATTCATCAGGGCCGAGTTGCACCCTCCGATCGCAAGCGTCGCCGCAAGTCCGGAGCAAAGACATGCGCTGCGGACGACCGCCTTCTTCGCGTGGTCGCCATGACACTGTCTCTCGTTGGAGCGGGATGATTGGGCCCACCGCCGCGGTCGGCAAGTACAACGCTGAACAGAAGGCAATTCGGGGCGCCGGGCCACCGTTGTTTCGGCGACAATCCGCACCTCACTGGAGTATGGAGCCATCCAGATCGCTCGCCCATTTGCGCAGCACACCTATCGCGGCCCAGGTGTTAGAATACGTAGCCCGGAAGCTTCTTGTATGTGGTTGACATACTGGATCACTTCTTGCCCAGGCAATTTCCGTCCCGATTTTCTCGCTTGCGCACCGGGTGCAGATCGCGACATCATCGGCTCAGTGCCGAGGAGTCTGCGGACCTCGCCAGCAGGGGAAGGCGGTGCGATCGTGAGCTCCGCAATGGTCGAGTCCCTAGGCCCGCCACTGGCTGTCGGCATTACCGTCGTCACCTTGCTGGTGATCCGCACCCGGTCCACAAGGACACGGATCGTGGCCGAGGGCCTGCTTTTGCTGGCCCTCATCGGCGCGCTCGCTTACTGGGGCGTCTCTCCCCTGACTTCGAGCGCCGAACTCAGCAAGAACCCCAACGACCTGTGGTTCCGGGCGCTTGCCGTCGTTTGGTGGCTTCTCGGCGCGAGAGTCGTCACATCCCTGTTCGCTCTGGCGTCAGAACGCGGAAACCATGCGCGGCAAGCGAGGTTGCTGTCGGACCTCGTCGCGGGCGCGATCTATTTGACCGCGGCTCTGGTCGTCTTGAATTCGGTGCTCGGCCTGCAGTTGAAAGGCCTGCTCGCCACTTCGGGCCTGATCGCGATTCTTGTCGGGTTGGCCTCGCAGAACACGCTCGCCGACGTCTTCTCCGGAATAGCCGTGGGGCTCGACCAGCCCTTTCACATCGGCGACCGGGTCTCGATCGGAGATCAGGCCGAAGGCGTCGTCGTAGAGATGAACTGGCGATCCATTCGCGTCCAGACGGACGGCGAGGACGTCGCGATGATCCCCAACAGTCTGGTAGCCAAGGGCCTGATCATCAATCGCAGCGTTCCTACGCCGCGTCGGGCGGCGTCGGTTGACATCCCGGTGACGCCGTCGGCGCAGCCCGAGACCGTGATCGAACTGATCCGCCAGGCCGTCCTTCTTTCGCCTGGGTTGCTGGCGACGCCACAGCCTTCGGTGGCGCTCAAACGGTTGGGCGTTTATTCGACGACCTTCGTGGTCAACTATTTCGTGGCTTCGTCGGCCCACCTCGCGCCGGCCAAGAGTCAATTGCTGCATCAGGTGCGCCGGGTCTTCCGGCATGCCGGCGTAGGCGCCGAGCCGGCGCTCTCGGCCACGAACCTGTTGTCCAGGCTCGCGCTATTTGAATCGCTTAACGACGACCAGATTTCCCAACTTGCCAGCAAGCTGAACCTTCACGAGATGGAGCCGAAAGCCTCGCTCTATCGACAGGGCGAGGCGGGCGCTTCAATCTTCATTGTCCAATCGGGCGTCCTGGAAGTCTCTCGTAGCGACAACTCCACCTCGGTTGTTGTCAGCAGGGTTGGCCCTGGCGAGTACCTCGGCGAGATCAGCATGATGTGCGGCGAACCGCATCCGGTGTCGGTCGCAGCCTTGACTTCATCAGCCGTGTTGGAGCTTCCGCGATCCGCCCTGGATGGATTGCTGCGTGACGACAAGACTGTCGCGGAGGCGCTGGAGCGGGCGGTGCGACTTGGATGGGCTCGGCTCGAACGCGAAGATGCTGCACGCGCCGCCCATCCGATCGAGGAAGGGGGATCGCTTCTCAGCAAGATCGGACAATTCTTGCGTCAAAGCCTCGGCTAGCCGGCTAAAGGCGACGGGCGCAGTTACGGGCGCAATGGCCGTGTCTCGGTCCAGTCCACGTAGAGCAGCCGTTCGGCGAAGCGCCAAAGCCCACCTACGCGGCGAAATTGGTCGAAGTAGCGGATGGAAGCGATCATCAATGTCGCTCCGACATCGGTCTCGGAGACGTGGTGCGCGAGACAGTAGGCGACACCCGCCGCTTGATCCCCGTTCAACCGCACGGTGCACTGACCGTTGAAGTGGGTCGTCGCCTTATAGACGTTCAGATGCTCGAAGATCGGCGCGAGCCCGGCGCGACCCTGGATCACCTGTGTCGGCGTCGGCGATTTCGCATCCATGAAGACCACAAAGCGCGTGTTTTCTGTGAACAGCGAAATCTGCCCCGCCGCGTCGCGCCGATCTGCACAGTACGCATACGCGTCTACCAGTTCGCGGATGGCGAGCCGGTCAGCCGCCTCCGAGGGGGTCATGGCCGCGGTGTCGTCCATTCGAGACTCAATTCGGCTCTCCGGCGGCGGGCTAGAGATTCTGTTCGGCCATCTCGACCAGTTCGCCGCCCTTGCCCTGAAGAATGGCCTTCGCAGCATAGAGCGCCATGCCGATCGCGGGCTCAGCTTCGGTGTGAGGCGGCATGACGAGCTCCATGGGCTCGACGTTGATGTGGAGGAGCGCCGGACCGGTGGCGGCGAGCCAATCGGAGACGGCGCCCTCGAGGCGATCGGCGCGGTCGACCCGCGCCCCCCAGAGGCCGCAGACCTTGGCGAGCTCGCCGAAGTCGGGATTCTTGAGATCCGTGTAGATGCCGACCATACCCTCGGTCTTCTGTTCGATTTCGACGAAGCCGAGCTTGCTGTTGTCGAAGATAGCAATCTTGATCGGCAGGTTCTCCTGCACGCAGGTCAGCAGGTCTCCCATCAACATCGTAAAACCGCCGTCGCCAAGGAGCGCAATGACCTGCCGGTCAGGCTGGGCTTTCTTGACCCCCAGCGCTGAGGCCAGGCCGCTGGCCATCGTGCCGTGCAGCAGACTGGCGAACGTCCGCCGCGTGCCGTTCGAACGGATGTGCCGGATCATCCAGACAGCCGCCGTGCCGTCGTCCGCGCAGAATACCGCGTCCTCGGCGGCCAGCCGATCCAGCACCGTCGCTGCGAGCTTTCCGGGGATTGCTTGCCGCGGCCCGGGCTTGGCGGCTGCCGCCGCATGATGCGCCGAAACCTTGCGGTAGTGCTCGAGCGTGCTGTCGTAGAAACGCGATGACTTGCGCGGTTTCAGGCGCGGCAAGAGCGCCTGGAGGGTCGGTTTGATGTCGCCGGTCACTCCCGCGGCGACCGGATGACGTTGGCCCAGGTGGGTCGGTTCGTTGTCAACCTGAACGATGTTGGCGTGGTTCGGATAGAACTGGCGCCAGGCGAAATCAGCGCCGAGGAGCAGGAGCGTGTCACAATTGAGGACCGCACTATAGGCCGCCTCGTTACCGAGCAGACCCGTCAGGCCGATCCCATGTGGATTGTCGTGCTGCAGGAAGTCCTTGCCGCGGGACGTGTACGCGACGGGCGCCCGCAGAGTATCGGCAACCGCAACGACCTCGTCATGGGCGTCCTCGCATCCGGCGCCGCCGTAGATGGCGATCTTTTCGCCGGCGTTCAGCAACCGCGCCATGTGATCGAGCTCGGCGTCGTTCGGCCGGACAACCGGATGGCTGACCTGCACCGCGAACGGCGTGGTGTCGTGGGTGTGGGCCATGGCGACATCGACCGGGATGATGAGAACGGCCGGGCCCCGCTTGGCGATCGCGGTCTGGCACGCGAGCACCGTCTTTCGGAGCGCCTGGTCGGGCGTGTAGATCATGTCACAGAAGACCGCGCACTCACGGAAGAGCGACTTGAAGTCGACTTCCTGGATGAAGTGGAACCCCATCTCTTTGCTGACAATCTGGGTGGCCAGCAGGATCACGGGCGCGCGATTGCGCTGGGCTTCGTAGAGTCCATTGATGAAATGCAGACTGCCTGGTCCGCAGGTGCCGGCCATGGCGGTCAGGCGGCCCATCAGTTGAGCTTCCGCCTGCGCCGCGAAAGCGCCGGATTCCTCGTGGCGCACATGGACCCAGTCTATATCGCTACTGTGTATATATCCTGCGATAACATTCAGCGTGTCACCGACGATCCCATAGCAATTTCGGACACCGGCCGATTGCAGCGTGTCTACGATGATCTTGGCAACCTGCTGAGACACAGAAACGATCTCCGGATAGTCCACGAATTTGTGGGTGATGCTGGGGGCGTATTCGATCCAGTCTCGCCGGCCACTCCACCACCGTATTGGAGAGGGTTGAGATCATTTGCAGGAGTGTGGCGCCCGCCGATAGGGGGCGCCAAGCGTGGGCGCCAAGATGACGAAGCCGAGCGGCGGCCAGCCGAGCCGCCAACAGGCTTCCAACGCATCGGCCTTGGCGCCGCGGCGGCCGGGTTCGAATATGGACACAAGGACGGTAACTCCGACCACCCAAAGCGCCGTTAGGGCAAAATGGCCATGAATCGAGGCAAGCCGCTGCATGACGTCCGCGATTGCCCGCCCGCAATATCGCTTGCGCGGAGCGCGCGGCGCCAGGGAGGGATCGTGGACCGACTGAGACAGCGTCTGAACCTGTTGGCGTCGTTCGGGGCCTTCGCCACGATAGGCGGTTGCACCTCGCCCGGCGCCCCGTCGCTGATCCTGTTCGGCGCCTACTTCCCCGGCTGGATACTGTGTGGCGTGGCGGGCGTCGTAGCGGCCATCCTCGCGCGCATCGCCATGGTGATGTCCGGGCTCTCCAACGCCTTGCCCCTGCAACTGTTCGTCTGCATCGCGGTCGGGCTCCTCGTCGCGGTCGCAGCGTGGCTGTTCTGGTTCGGCCAATGAGCGTGAAAGCTGCAGGAACCGCCCGTTCGAAGGGCCTCGGCAGGGTGTTCGCCCTGCTGATCATCGCGGCCGCCATCGGCGCCGGCCTCTACGCGGTCCGACGCCGCGAGTTTCGCCCGGAAACCGACGACGCCACAATCGACGCCGATGTCGTCCATGTCGCTTCGCCAGTGGGCGGCAAGATCATCGACATTCCGGTGGTCGAGAACATGCAGGTCGCCAAGGGCGCCCTACTATTCCAGATCGACCCCACGCCCTATCGCCTGATCCTCGCCCAGGCCAAGGCCGAGCTCGACCTGTCACAGGCGGCCCTCGCCACCCAGGGTCGCTATGTCTCCACGCAGCGATCCGTCGCGGTGGTCGCAAACGACCAGGTCGGACGCGCCAAGGCCAACCTCGAGCTGGCGACACACACGGTCGAGCGGCTGCGCCCGCTGGCGGCGCAAGGCTACGTCCCAACCCAGCAACTCGATCAGGCCGAAACCGCCCAGCGCGATGCGACGACCTCCCTCCTGCAGGCGCAGGTGCAGCAGAAGGCGACGGTGCAGGCTGTCGACACCATCGCCGGCGCCACGGCCACCGTGGAGGCCCGCAAGGCCGCTCTGGCGGTGGCCAAGCGGAACCTCGAGGACACCACGGTGCTCGCCACGCACGACGGGCGCGTCGTCGGCCTGACGGTGTCGACCGGGGAGGTCGTGGCGCCCTCGCAATCATTGTTCACCCTGGTGAACTCGGACGAGTGGTTCGCGGTGGCCAATTTCCGCGAGTACGACCTGAAGGCGATCGCCGTCGGCGATTGCGCCACGGTCTATTCGATGATCGACCGAAGCCGGCCGATCCGCGCGGTCGTGCAAGGCATCGGCTCGGGCGTCCTCGACAGCGACAAGATCAACGTCCCCAAGTCGGTCCCCTACGTCGAACGGGAGCTGAACTGGGTGCGCGTGGCGCAGCGCTTCCCGGTCCGGCTGAGGCTGCTGTCGCCGCCGCAGAACCTGGTGCGCCTGGGGGCAAGCGCCGTGGTGGAGATCAGGCATGGCGCCGCCTGCCGCGCCTAGCCTGGCCGACTGGGGCCGGGGCGTGTTGCGCCTGCTGGAGCCGGCGCCCGGCCGCCTGGAGTTCGCCACGCGCGTCGCCCTGATCTGCGCCCTCACCACCCTGTCGGCAGAACTCTACCGGCTGCCCGACATCGCGCTGATGGTCTACATCGTGTTCTTCCTCAACAAGCCCGACCGCGCGACCAGCCTCATCACCAACCTGATCCTGGTGGTCCTGATCACCCTGATGGTCGGCCTCATCATGCTGGTGAGCATGGCGGTGCTGGACCTGCCGATGTGGCGGGTCATCGCCATCGCCGTGATCTCGTTCGGTGTTCTGTTCCTGACCTCGGCCAGCAAGCTTCGGCCGATCGGCGCGATCATCGGCCTGGTGGTCGGCTACGGCCTCGACCAGCTGGGCCTCGCGCCGGGCGGCGAGCTCGCCACTCGCGGCCTGCTCTATGCGTGGCTGTTCGTCGTCACGCCGGCCGCCGTTTCGATCGTCGTCAATCTCCTTCTAGCGCCGCCGCCCCGAGGCGTCGCTGAACGGGCCCTGGCCTATCGGCTGGCGATCTGTGCGCAGGTTTTGCGCACGCGGGACGAACGGGCGCGCAAGACGCTCGACGAATTGCTGCGCGAAGGCGCCGGCGAGATCCCCGCCTGGGTCCGCCTTGCCGGCGTCGAGAGGATGTCCCCGCCCGAGGACATCGCCGCCCTGCGCCAGGCGACCTATTCTACGTTCGCCATCGCCCTTCTGGTCGATTACGCCGCGCGCGAACCCGAGGCGACGCCGTCAGCCGGCGCTCGGGAGACCATCGCGGGGCTGCTCGACGTCATGGCCGCGATCCTGCGCCGCGGCGGCTATCCGGTGGACGTCGTCCTGCCACCGCTCGCGGGCGAAGAGGCGCTGCCCGAGCTCAGCCGCACCATGCTGGCTGATCTGCGAGCGACCCTGGCAGGTTTTGCGCAACCGGGTCCGCCAGAGCCGACCCCCGCACCGGCGCCGAAGGCTGCCGGCGGATTCTTCCTGCCGGACGCCTTCACCAATCCCGAACACGTGCAGTTCGCGCTGAAGACCACAGGGGCGGCGCTGTTCTGCTACGCCCTCTACATCCAGCTGGACTGGCCGGGCATCCACACCTGTTTCATCACCTGTTACATCGTCGGCCTCGCCAGCACCGCCGAGACCGTCCAGAAGAGCACTTTGCGGGTTCTGGGCGCCCTGATCGGCGCCGTGGTCGGCACCGGCGCCCTCGTCTTTATTGTTCCGCACCTGGCTGCGATCGGCTCGTTGATGGCTCTGGTCTTCGTCGGAGCGCTGGCCTCGGCCTGGGTCGCGGTCGGCGATGAGAAGATCGCCTATGCCGGCTATCAGGCCGCCTTCGCCTTTTTCCTGTGCGTCCTGCAGGGATCTGCGCCGGCCTTTGACGTGGCTACGGCGCGCGATCGGGTGATCGGCATCCTGATCGGCATCCTGGTCTGCTACCTGATGTTCGTGACGGTCTGGCCGGTGAGCCTCGCCCGCCGCATCGACCCAGCCCTCAAGGCCCTGATCGGCGACCTGCGCGCCATGGCTTCGGCGGCCGAGGTCCAGGCCCGCCGCGTCATGGCGGCCCAGTCCCTAACCGCCTTCGGCGCGCTCGAGCGCGAGCTCGACCTGCTCGGCTACGAGCCAAGAGGAATTCGCCCTGCCGCCGACTGGCTGCAGAGCCGGCGCGCCATAGCGCGCGAGGTCGGCGATCTCAGCGCGCCCCTTCTGCTCGGCGCCGATCGCTGGCCAGAACTCGCCGCCAGCGCCACGGTCCGCCTGGGGGCGCTCGAAAGGGCGATTGGAGAAGGCGCCGATGTGAAGGAGACCGTCGACCATGCGCTGGCTTAGCCGCGTCCCGGCCCCGGGGCTGATCTCCGCCTGGATGCTGTCGGCTTGCCTGGGCGGGTGCGCCACCTCTGCCCTGAACATGGCCCCGGAGCGTCCGGATCGCCCCTGGAGCCCGGTCACCACCGCCGGCGGCGAGATCGTCGCGGGTCCGAAGAACACCGCCGCTCCAGCGCACGACTATGTCCTGCCCTCCAACTCCGCGATGGCCGAACCGCCGCCCGGGCCAAGCATCGACAGTGCGAAGGTCTATGGATTGGCGGATCTCATCGACCTCGCCGAGACCACCAACCCCACCACCCGCGTCGCCTGGAACGACGCGCGCATCGCCGCCCTGGCCGAGGGAATCGCCAAGAGCACCTACCTGCCGAAGATCAACGCCACCGCCGTGGGCGCCTATGGCTCCAGCAGCGGCCCCAGCACATTCCAGGGAACCGGCTTCAACAACAACCAATCTGCCGAGGGCGTGATCTCGGCCGTCTCGCTGCAATGGCTGATGTTCGACTTCGGCGAGCGGACCGCAGTCGTCGATGCGGCCAAGGAGGTGTCGGTGATGGCCAACATCGCCTTCACCGCCGCTCACCAGCAGCTGATCTACGCTGTGGCCCAGGCCTTCTATGTCAACGCCGCCGCCCAGGCGCGCGTCGCCACAGCTGCCCAGTCCTTCGCCGACGCCCAATCGGTCCAGGCGGCCGCCGAAGACCGCTACAAGCGCGGCGTCGGGACAGTGGTCGAAGTGGCCCAGGCCACTCAGGCGACCGCCCAGGCGAAGCTGGCCCTGGTGCAGGCGAACGGCGGCGCACAGGACGCCTATACTGCCCTCCTCGACGCCATGGGGATCTCGCCGCTGACGAGGCTCAAGGTCGCCGACGTGTCGGGGCGCGTCCTGTCGCCGGCCATGAATGGACCGGTCGAAGCGGTCGTCTCCCAGGCCCTTTCGCGACGCCCGGACGTCCTTAGCGCCTACGCCGCCGAGAAGGCTAGCGAGGCCAAGGTGAGAGCCGCGCGGGCGGAATTCATGCCCAAGGTCTTTCTCTCGGCCAGCGGCGCCTACAATTCCGGACGGGTCGACTTGACTGCCCTGCCCGGGTTCGGCCAACAAAACCCGACGAACAACCTCAATGGTGAGCGGTTCGGGGGCACGATCGTCGCCGGCGTGACCGTGCCGCTCTTCGACGGCGGGACCCGGGCCGCCGCGCTCGCCCAGGCGAGAGCGGACGAGGACAGCGCCGAGGCGAAGCTCGCGCGGGCGCAGCAGGACGCGGTGACCCAAGTCGTCCACGCCGGCAATACCCTGCGCACCAGTCTCGAGGCCTACAGCGCGTCCCAGGCGCTGGCGAGTGCGGCGAAGACCACGTTCGACGCAGCTCTTGGCGCCTACCGCAATGGCGTCGGCTCGATCACCGACGTCACCATCGCCGAGATCCAGTTACTGCAGGCGAAGAACGCATCCACCGACGCCTACAGCGCGGCCCTGTCAGCCGCCGCCAACCTCGCCCTGGTCACCGGGGCGCTAGGCGCCGCGCCAGAATGATCCGGCTCCTTCTGAGAGGCTTGGTTCGATATTCACAGGTTCATCCCGCGCGGTAGCGACCCCCGCGAATGCGGGGGGAAGCCAAGGCCCGGATGACGGGAGAACCAGAGCGGGGAGTCTTTTAGCTTCAGGCGGACACGGACCACGCCGCTGCGTCGGTGTCGTCGGTGAAGGCGCGGCGCCGACGCCAGGCCGCAGGCGTCTCCCCAGTATGCTGGCGGAACAGCTTGGACAGGTGCGCCTGGTCCGTGAAGCCGCAGAGAAGCGCAATGATGCTCAGGGGCTCGTCGCCTTCGAGCATCAGGGCCTTGGCGCGGCTCAGGCGGCGGGCCGTCAGATAGGCGTGCGGCGTCTGGTTGAAGGTGCGCTTGAACGCGCGGCAGAAGTGGGCGGTGCTGCGCCTCGCGACGTCGCTCAGATCCTTGACGTGAATGGTCTCGCTCAAGTGGTCGTCGATGTAGGCGCGTATCCGCCGCACCTGCCAAGCCGCCAGTTCTCCTGGTCCGCCGTCGAGCTTGGACGCTGACGCATGCCGTTGCAGTTCCGACTGAAGCATCGACGCGGCTTGATTGATGGACACTCCCGCGGCTGCCCGGTCGCGTTCCAGTTGGTCGCGGGCGGCCTGGAGCAGCTCGGCGAGGTTCTTAATGAACTGGATCCGCTGAGAGTCGAAGCCGTCAGGCTTCCCAAGCCAGAAGACTGAGGATTGGGTCATCGCAACCTCGAGTTCGCTATCAGGCCAACCGGCCCAAACAATTTCGGCGATCGAGACCTACGACTTCGGACGCGACCGGGCGTGTAATATGTCGCTAAGAGTTGTGAGGTCTGTGAGGGATACGGGTTGGCCGTTCCCGCTTGTGAGCTGCCGCCCGCCGCCAGCGCAGATTCGGCTAGAGGGGACGCACAGTCAGCAAACCAGTTCAAAGAACATCAATACTCCCCAATGCCCGCAGTTCGACGCCCATTAGCCTCACGCGAATGTACGGCGGCGCTTTCGGCAGCCCTGTGCGCCAGGAGGGTTGGTCCATGTCCCTGCGGGATAGGGTCCTGGAGGCCGCCGGTAGCGCCCGCTGGCCCGCGCTTCGCCGCTTTACCAGTCACCTCATGCTCCACGGATCGCTCGTCGCGCCGCTCGAGGCGGCGCACTCCCTGAAGGAAATCGTCGCAGAGGGTGATCTCGTCAGTCGATCGGTCCGCGTCTCGGGCTTCTCGGATGCGGGGGGAGCTTGGGGATTCTATCCCGACTACGTCACGATCCAGCAGGACGATGGGACATTCGTCGGCGCTCGCCGGGAGTCCGCGCCCAGACCGTTCCGCGAGCCGAAAGATGAAGCCGAACTCGTCTATCTTTGCGGACTAAGTATCTGGAGTTGCATGACTACGCCGCTCGATCTCGTGGAGCGGGACACGGACGCGGAAGAGCTCGGCGTCTGGTGGGAACGCGGCCAGACCTGGCGCCGGCTCAGGGTGAGCGCGCCGCTGGGCGTCCTCGCCTATTCGCGCGAGGCCGTGATGTACTTCGATGAAGACGGCCTGCTCAGGCGCACCGATTTCGAGGTCGTGTGCGGCGAGACGATTCCGCTCATCGCTTATTCATCGGCGCACCAGTCCTTCTCCGGGCTGACGGTCCCCACCCTACATCGCATCGTCAGGCGCACGCCTTTGGGCGGCGCGCTGAACAAGCGACCCTTGCTCGACATCGAGATTTTCGACGCCGCCTTTAACTAGACGCCGGGGACGCCCGCAGATCTCACCGGATGATGTTGGTTGTCGCCAGGTCCACGAGCTGCCCGCCACGGCCGTCGAGGACGGCCTTCAGCATGAACACGCCGAACTTGCGCGCCTCCTCGAGCGTCGTGACGGGCGGCATGATCAGCTCATCCCGAACGCTCACGACATCGACCAGAGCCGGGCCCGGATGCGCCAGCGCCTCCCTCACCCCAGCTTCCAGATCCTGCGGGCGCTCAACCCGCACGCCCTTGATTCCCATGGCGTTCGCCATGGCGGCGAAGTTCGGATTCTTGAGCTCAGTGCCGAAGTCCAGAAGGCCGTTGGCCCTCATCTCGAGTTCCACGAAACCGAGCGTGCTGTTGTTCAACAGGATGATCTTCACCGGCAACTGATGCTGAATGAGCGTGACAAAGTCACCCATCATCATGGTGAAGCCGCCATCTCCGGAAAACGAGACTACTTGGCGGTCAGGAAACGCCACCTGCGCACCGATGGCGTGCAGCATGGCATTGGCCATGGACCCATGATTGAAGGACCCGACGATGCGGCGCTTTCCGTTCACCTTGAGGTAGCGCGCCGTCCAGGCGATGGGAGAGCCAACGTCACAAGTGAATACAGCGTCTTCGGCAGCCAGTTCGCTGACCACGCGCGTGACATACTGCGGGTGGATCCGCTCGCTGGCGCCTCGCGTCTCGGCAAGCGCGTCGAGATCGCGCCTGGCCTTGCGGTAATCGGCGAGCGCATCGTCGAGGTGGGAGGTGTCCGACTTCGGTTTGAGCGCAGGAAGCAGCGCATCTAGCGTGTCGGCCACGGATCCAAGAAGCCCAAGATCGAGTGGACATCGATTGCCAAGCGCCTCGGGACGGAGGTCGATCTGTGCGACCTGCGCGTTCTCCGGGAAGAACTGCCGGTAGGGAAAGTCCGTCCCCAGCATCAGCAGCGTGTCGCAGTTCTTCATCGCCTTGTAGCCGGATGCGAAGCCGACCAGTCCGGTCATGCCAACGTCGTAGGGATTGTCGTACTCCATGTGTTCCTTGCCGCGCAGCGGGTGCACGATCGGCGCCTTCAGCGTCTCGGCGAGAGCGACCACCTTGTCGTGCGCCCCGGCGCAGCCGGCGCCGCAGAACAAGGTCACGCGCGAGGCGCCGTTGAGCATGTCGGCCAGCGCCTGAAGCTCGCTGTCGCGGGGCCGGACGATCGGCGGGGTTGGAACGAGCCATTTCGGCGCGACCCCAACTGCAGGACTGAGCATCACGTCCCCAGGTATGACCACCACGGCGACTCCGCGCTTCGCCACCGCGACCCGCATGGCGCGCGTGAGGATTTGCATCATCTGGCCGGGATTGGAGACCAGCTCGACATAATGACTGCATTCCCTGAACAGGACTTCGGGGTGGGTCGCCTGGAAATAGTCGATCCCGATCTCGGTGCTCGGGATATGCGCGGCGATGGCGAGCACCGGGACTCCACTGCGTTGGCAGTCGAACAGCCCATTGATCAGGTGAAGGTTGCCCGGGCCGCAGCTTCCCGCGCAAACCGCCAGTTCGCCTGTAAGATGCGCTTCGGCTCCGGCGGCGAAGGCGGCGCCCTCCTCATGCCGGACGTGGATCCAGTCGATCTCCTTGAGCCGTCGAAGGGCGTCGGTGAAGCCGTTCAGGGAGTCTCCGACGACTCCGTAAACCCGCTTCACACCCGCCTGACGCAGGGTTTCGGCCATCAAGTCGCCTGTGGATTTCGCCATCGCAGAGCTCCGGTGGATTGAAACAGCGAGGACGCCCTCCTCTCGGGGAGCCGTCTCCGGAGGCGTCGACCCGCCTCCGCTATGTTAACTCCGAGACATCCAGATTGGATTGTATCGGTGCGGCATTCGTTGGCGTCTTTTGGCCTTATCTCGCGTTCAATATTACTCAGAACACAAAGTGAATGTGATTAGTCTAATTTAATAACGCACTATGAGCCGGTCGCCATTCTGGTAGCGCCGAGAGAATATTCTTGAGATGCCCACATCTTGGGTGAGAAAATTCGTTTTGGCCCCTTTTTCGACGCCGAACCATTGACGTGGCGACGCCTCCCCGGCGCGCCCGATTGTCGCTTAAATTCCATGACGTTCCGAACTTATTTCGCTACGCTGACGGGGCAGTCGCACGGTGCTCTGCCATGAACGAACCCAGTGGCGTGAACCGAGGATCGGCGAACGACACGAATACATTGGATGACCTTCGTGAAGACGGCGGGCGGGGTCCCTCGGACTCGCCAGATCCCGATCGCGCCTTTGCGTTCGGCGCCTTTACCTTGCAGAGGTCGCGGCGACGCCTCGAGCGCGACGGCGCGACGGTGCCACTCGGAGACAAGGCCTTCGAGATCCTTCGGGCCCTCGTCGAGCACGCCGGCCAGATCGTCAGCAAGGTGGAGCTGCTGCGTCAGGCCAGCATCGCCAACGACGACAGTCTGAGGTTCCACATCGCTGCGCTCCGCAAAGCGCTGGGCGAGGGCCGATACATCGCCAATGTCGCCGGCCAAGGCTACAGCTTCGTGGCCCCTGTCTCGCGCCTGCTCATCGAAGCGGCCGTGGAAAGGCGACGCCCCTTGGCTCGCCCGCTCCCCGCCCGACTGCGCCCGCTGATCGGGCGTAATGACGTGCTCAAGGCGCTCCCCCCGCAGCTTCTCGAACACCGGTTCGTGACGATCGTCGGGCCGGGCGGCGTTGGAAAGACGAGCGTAGCGCTAACCCTGGCTCACGACCTCGCGTCCAGGTTTGACGGGGATGTCTGCTTCTTCGACGTCGGGAGCGTCTTCAACTCGGAGTTCCTCGAAGGCGGCCTGGCCGCGGCCCTGGGGATCCCCGGGCAACCCAGCGATGCGGCTCCCGGCATTGTCACTGTGCTTAGACGGCGGCGGATGTTGCTGATTCTGGATGGTTGTGAGCCCGGGGTGGACGCCGTCGCTTCGTTGGCCGAGACACTGTTCCAAGAGGCGCCCGACGTCCACATTCTTGCAACGAGCCGGGAGGCTCTCCGGGCCGACGGCGAGCACGTCCACAGGCTCTTCCCACTCGGTTATCCGACGGTCGGCGCTGGCGCGACTGCGGCGGAAGCGCTCGAATTTCCCGCCGTGCAGCTCTTCGTCGAACGGGTCGCATCCAGTCTGCATGACTTCACCCTGGCGGACGAAGAGGCTCCGCTCGTCAGCGGAATCTGCCGGAAGCTGGATGGCCTGGCGCTGGCCATCGAACTCGCGGCCGGCCGGGTCGACTCCTTTGGCGTTCGCGAAGTGGCGCGGCAGCTCGAGAGCCAGTTCGCCCTGCTCTGGCCGGCCCGTCGAACCGCCATCGCCCGGCACCAGACCCTCAACGCAACGCTGGGTTGGAGTCATCAGCTGCTCTCGTTGCGCGAACAGACAGCCTTTCGCCGTCTGAGTGTCTTTGCCGGAGGCTTCAACCTTCAGATGGCGACCGCCGTCATCGCCGACGAGGAGATCTCGGAAGCGGAGGCGATCGAACTGGTCGGCAGCCTTGTTTCCAAGTCTCTGGTTCAGTTCAACAGGGAGGACTGTCACGGCATCTACCGGCTGCTGGACATGACGCGCAGCTACGCCTTCGACAGGCTCACCGAGGCGAACGAGGCGGGCCCGATCGCCGAACGCCACGCGAGACTGATCCGCCGAATTCTGGAAAATGGCGGGTTGAGCGGGACCGATGACTTCACGAGCCGGGCCGTCGACCTTCTCGACGACGTGAGCTCGGCGATCGAGTGGAGCTTGTCGCCGGAGGGCGACCCCGAAATCGGAGCCGCGCTAGCTGTGGGTTCCGCCCCCGTCTGGCTGCAGACCGGACTTTTGGTGGAATGCAAATACTGGATGGCTCGCGTGCTCAACGCCGTCGGGCCGACTGTGCTGGGTCCGGCCCGGGAGCTGGCGCTCCAGTCGGCCTTGGCCAGCGCGGAGACCTTCACCGAAGGCTTCACCAAGGAGTCCTTCAAGAACTGGCAGCGCTGCTATGCAACCGCAATCGCGCTCGGAGATGTTCTGGAACAGGTGACGTGCCTGGTGGTGCTCTGGGCGCACCGCATCCGATCTCCCGACTATCCGGACGCGCTCGAGCTTGCGCGCACGGCCGAAAATCTCGTCCTCGCCTCGCCGGACCGCGGAGTGCGCGCCCTGGCCGATTGGATGGTCGGGATCAGCAATCATCATCTGGGTCGGCTCGAGACGGCGAAGCTCCATCTGGAACGGTCCCTGGCGGGGGACACCCTGGAGGCGCGCCAGGCGATGATGGCGCAGTTCGGCTATGACCGCCGCATCCCGTCGATCGGCGCCCTCGCCAACCTTCATTGGTTGGAGGGGCGCCCGGACGCAGCGCTCGAGTTCGGAGCCACCGCCGTGTCCGAGGCGCGACGCTCGCCCTATCCAGTGCCCTTGTGCGAAGCGCTGACCTGGCAGGCGCTCACCGTGCACCTTCGCGGCGACGATCCCGACCAGGTCGACGCCTTGCTGGACGAGGCTCTGGCGCACGCCCGACCTCACTTCATCGAGAGCTACGTCGGCCTCAGCCTCGCGCTCAAGGGTCTGAACGAGGCTCTGCGCGGCGATCCCACTCGCGCTGATCTCGTCTCGGAAGGGCTCGATCTCCTCTCGAAGTCCCACTACGAGGTCTTCCATCCCCTCATCCTGACCGAATTCGCCAGGGTGCGAGCGCAGGCCGGCGTGCGTCTGGACAGCGATGAAATCGCCGAGTTGCTCCAACTGGACATTGGCGTTCCAGAGAACTGGAACTCCGCCGAAGTCAGGCGCAATCTCGGTGAAGTTCTGCTTCGCCAGGGCGACGCGGGAAAGGCTGCGCAATTGTTCGCGGCCTCGGCCGATGGCGCGGAGCGTCAGGGGGCGCTCGGCTGGGGGCTCAGGACGGCGCTCAGCATCGCGCGCTCCGCGACCGGCCAGGCTTCGCGACGACAGTCTAAAGATCGACTGGCCGCCTTGTTACAAAGATTCACCGAGGGTCTGGACACCGCCGACCTGCAGGCTGCGCGCCTTTTTCTCGCGGACAGCGTGTATTGAAGGGATTCCTCTCGGTTCCCGCCACGGCGATCATCCCTCACTGCCAACATCCGCGCGCGCCCGAGTGGGCGCCCCATGCGTGAAGGCCTTCGAATAGGGACAGAAGGCGTAGGCCTCCTCAACGAGACTGTCAGCCTGATCCTTCGCCAGCCCTGGCAAACGGGCGACCGTCTCGAACGATAGAGTATAGCCGTCGCCGGACCGGTGAAGGCTGACGCTGCACACGACTTCCACAGCGGACAGCTCGATCCTCCGTCTCCGCGCCACCGCGCTCACGGCCCCCGAAAAGGAGGCGGCGTAACCCATCGCGACGAGCTGTTCGGGGTTGGAGCCGGCGCCGGTCCCGCCCAACTCCTTTGGAAAGGCCAGATCGAGACTGACCTTTCCGTCGGTGGCCTCGACATGTCCTTCCCGGCCCGCGCCTGTGGAGACGGCTGTGGCGACGTAGATCACGGTCATGGGGGCGCAGACTCCGGCCTTGAGGGTCGAGCGCCGCCCATCACAGACGACCAAGCCGCGCAGCCGATAAAGATTGCGTCCGGGTTTGCAGGCGCCAGCCTGGAATGTCTCACACGCCGCGCGGTGGGAATCTTGTAGGGCGTTGACGGGATGGCCGTCGTAGGGTCGCTTCGCCTTGATCGGTAAGGTGTCTGCTGAGGGCGACGCTCTCAATTCCCAGCCGCGACCTCGATCAGCCTCGTCGGGAACCGCGTCGGCCGCGGAACGCCGCCTGGCCGTCCGATCGTGGTGGGATCGGCGGCGAAGGCCTGGTCATGTATGCGCGGCGAACACAACCCATTATCCGACCGCGGGTCGGGGCTGAAAGACCACCGTCAGGGATCGCACGCCCTGCGCGCCGTGGATCAGCACGCCCTCTATGTCGCCGGTCGCCGACGGACCGGTGTGGAAGACGGCGTAGGCGGCGGTCTTGAAGACCGGGTGGTCGTAGGCGGCCTGCAGGCCATCGACGATCTCGGTCGGATCGAGGAGCACCACAAGGTGTTGGGCGAGATAGGCCACGGTGTTGATTCTGAGCTCGCGCTCGGTGAACAGCACTGACCCTGTTTCGGCCACACCCAGGATCGCGCGGACCACCGCCACATCAACATCGGCCAGCTCGGCCGGAGACTTCACCGCGGCGAGATTGCGATCGCCGACGATCTCCGGGACGGCCGAACAGACGTGCCCAGCCTGCTTCAGCCGTTCCTCCAGGGTCTCGAGCAGGGTCTGCTCGGTCGACGCCTCCAGGACCGTCCCTCCCATGAGCTTGAGGCTGCCGATAAACTTCGCCTGACGCCCTTGCGGCTCTGGCAGGGAAAAGCGGGGCGGCGATATCGGCGGATACTCGCCGCGCGGACGGTTGCGCCGCACGGCCTCAAGGATGCTGTCGCGCGCGCAGGTCATGTCTTTTCGCCCTTGCCGCGGTTGGCCGCCCACCAGCTGTGGAAGGTCCGGGCGGGCGCCGGCGGCATCGCGCGACCCTCGGCCCAGGTGTTCAGCGGGTTGTAGATGACGAAGTGCGGCAGGGTCCGGAGCGCCACGTCAGACGCGCTGATAGCGGCGCGATAGGCCGCCGGGCTGGAGAGAAGCATGCCCGCGGCCTTCATGAGGCCCGACTTCACCATCGGCAGTTCGTGCGTCTCCGCCATAACCTTACGCCAAGCGAAGATCTGCTCGTGGATGTTGATCTTGACCGGGCAGACGTTGGTGCAGGATCCGTTGAGCGTCGAGGCGAAGGGCAACGACGAATACTTATGCCGATCGAACGTCGGATCGATGATCGCCCCGATGGGACCCGGATAGGTCGCGCCGTAGCTCAGACCGCCACTGCGCCGATAGACCGGACAGGTGGCCATGCAGGCGCCGCATCGGATGCACTTCAGCGAGGTCCAGAACTCCTCCATGCCCAGGCGCGCGCTGCGGCCGTTGTCGACCAGCACGATGTGCATTTCCGCGCCGTCCCGCGGCTTGCGGAAGTGCGACGTGTACTGAGTGATCGGCGAGCCCAGGGCGCTGCGCGACAAAAGACGAATGAAGACCCCGAGGTGTTGCACCTTGGGGATGAGCTTCTCGATCCCGACCGAGGCGATGTGGAGCTTGGGCGTGTTGGCCGAGAGATCCGCATTGCCTTCGTTGGTGCAGACGGTGATCCCGCCCGTCTCGGCCACCGCGAAGTTACACCCGGTCATCCCTGCGTCGGCGGCGAGGATCAGTGGCCGGGTCGCCACTCGCTGTTCGTGAGCGAGGTAGTGGGGATCGTCATTATCGGGATCGGAGCCATAGACTCGTGCGAACACTTCGGCGACGTCGTCGCGGGTCTTGTGGATAGCCGGAGCGACTATGTTGCTTGGCCCCTCGTCATCAAGTTGCTGGATCCGCTCGCCCAGGTCGGTCTCGATGACCTCGACGCCGACCGCGGCCATGTACTCTCGGAAGCCGCACTCGTCGGTGAGCATCGATTTCGACTTGATCAGGGTCTTGGCGCCGTTGTCCGCCAGGATGCCGTGGACGATGCAGTTGTGCTCCGCCGCATCCCGCGCCCAGTGGACGTGCGCGCCATTGGCGAGGGCGGCGGCTTCGAACTGCTCGAGATAGGTGTCGAGGTGCGCCAGCGTGTGCTCTTTGATCTGGGATGCGAGATCCCGCAGCACCTCCCACTCCGGGATGGTGTCACGCTGCTGGTCGCGTTTCTGGCGCATGTCCCACAGGCGCTCGTCGTGGAACTTCTCGTGTTCGGTCGCGGCGATGAAGCGCTTGGCAGCCTCGGCGTGATCGACGCGGCGGCGGCCACGCTGGCGGGCGCCGCGAGGCTGGGGTTCCCTGATCTTGGCTCGCAGCGGTTGTGACAGGCCTTCGGCGTGGCTCAGCGGCGCGCCGTCCTGGCTGAGATCGCCCTCATAGCGACCGGCGACTTCGGGATGCAGCAACTGACGGCCGCCCCGTCCAATCGGGAGCTCGGTCATGCGGCGGCCCCGTTCAGAATCTGGGCGATGTGACGGAACTTGATCGGCAGCCCCATTCGCTCGGCGCACCCACGTTGGTGCATCATGCACGAGGAGTCCGCGGAGACGATGTACTCGGCGCCGGCGCGGCTGTGGTCCGAGACCTTGTCGTAGCCCATCTTCGCCGAAACGGCCGGCTCGAACACACAGAAGGTCCCTCCGAAACCGCAGCATTCATCTGGCCGTGTCGGCTCGACGAACTCGATCCCGTCCACCTTTTCCAGCAACGCCTTGGGCTTGGAGAACGGCGTCTGTCGAATCTCGGTCACGCTGGCGAGACCTATCCCGCGCAGCGAATTGCAGTTGTAGTGAATCCCGACCTTGTGCGGAAAGCAGGCCCACGGAAACGCCTCGACCATGAGAACGTCGTGAAGGAACTCGGTCAGTTCGAAAGTCCGCGCCCGAACCTCGACCACGCTGGTCGTCTGCTCGACCGCGGTCATGTTCGCCCGCACCTGGTGGACGCAACTTCCGGAGGGACACACGATATACTCGAAGCCCTCGAAATTCTTCGCAAACAAGGCTTCCGTGGCGGCTGCCTCCCTGTGGCAACCACTGTTGACCATCGGCTGGCCACAACATGTCTGATTGAAGGGGTAGTCGACCGTACACCCGAGCCGCTCGAGCAACTCGAGCGTAGCGATGCCGACTTCGGGTTCGAACGCGTCCATATAGCAGGGAACGAACAAAGCTACGTGCATACAGCACTCCAAAGGCGCCGCTGGGGAAGGATCGAGGGAGCGGCGGTACTTCCCTCCTGGTCATCTCAGTCGGCGTAGTCCTCCAATCCTCAGGTCTGTGACCGCGTAAGACATGCCGAACCGGAACCCCCGCCCGACGCGGATCGGCGTGAGAGCGCGAAGTTCCTCGCCTCGGACCGAATAACCTTTGAGCACCTGGGGCTGACCGAGATTGTATCATTCGCGCAACGAGAATGTCTGGCGCCAGCACTAACCCGTCACCGGCTAGCCTTATTGTGGGCGGTTCGTCGGGCTTTCCGAATCCTGCTCAATCAGCGCCGACGCTTCAAGGGACGGGACGCCCTGAACCATGCGCCCAGCGTCAGGCCGAACCGACGCGTTCGCGAGAAGTCAACGCAGGGCGATCGGGCCCTACAGTCTCTGATCGCCGTGAAAAACCATTGCGTCGAACGAATTCAGGCCAGAACCAAGTCTACCCTGTTGGGTCGTCGCATTCCTTCGCGGAATGACCACAGGCAAGGTCTCGTAGCCCTTGACGAAAATAGAATGCGTCCGAGCGGGTTCTCGCGCCATTTCAATGACTGGAAATCGCTTGAGGATTTCCTCCATTCGACGGCCTGACCGTCCAGCTTCCGGAGAGCCAGCACTGACCCCATCCCTCGGCAGGGCGCGCCTTACGGCAGGTCGACGCCGCACTCCTTGAGAACGGCGCGCGCCTCGACATGGTCGCGGGTGTCGGCCCCCTCTGTGAAGGTGTCCAGCAAGGGCTTAAGCAACTCGGAGGCGGCGCTGCGCCGGCGGCGCGCGAGACTGATCGCGGCCCGCAGCGCCCAGGCGCGGGCGCCCTGCTGTTGCGCTGTGGCGAGGGCGGCGTCGAACAGGGACTCCGCCTCGGCGGCGTCCTGCGCAAGCTCCCCGCGGACGCGCTGCACCTCGCTCCAGATCCAGCGCTCGCCGGTAGCCTCGATGCGCCGCAGGAGACGATCCGCCAGGTCGCGAGCCACATCCTCAGCGCCCGCCTCACCCATACTGAGGGCCAGCTCCGTGAGGATGTAGGCGAACCGGGGATGACCACACTCGGGTGGCAGTTCCGCGGACAGGAAATCTCGGCCAGGAGCCGGATCGCCTCGCCGGGCGGCGAGTGTCGCTCGAAGTATCCGCGCCCATGTGCGGTAGCCGCCCGGGGCGCCTCGCGCGATACACTCGTCGAGCATTGCGACATCGCGGTCCGCGGCCAAAAGATCGCCCAGGCATACCGAGAGCGCGGCGCATGCGTCTGCGATGATCGCCGCGCGTGTCGTGTTTCTCCCGCCGCCTTCGGTGCGTGCGAGGTTGTCTCGCGCAAGCGCCACGGCCGCGTCAGGCTTCCCCTCCATCCACAGGATCGAGACGCGCGTGTTGCCCGCCAGCAGGACGGGATCATAGTCGTACCAGGCCACCAGCGAGCTGGTGGTCCAGGTCCGGCTGAGCGACTGCGCGCGATCGCTTGCGGCGCGAGCGGCGGCCAGATCGCCCCCGACCAGCTCCGAGACGCTGACCATTCGTTCCGCGATCGTCTGTTCAGACGTATCCCCATGCGCGCTGGCGAGCTCGCGATACAGACGAGCATCCTCACGCGCCAGGCCAATCTTTGGCATGGCGCCGACGCGGGTGTTCCACAGAGCCCATATGGCGCGTAACTCAGCGTGAATATCGCCCAAGTCTTGCGCAAGTCGCCAGGCTCGCTTGGAGGCAACCTCGGCGCGGACCTCCTCATTCGACGTGACGTGCATTATTGCGTGAACCAATGCGATGTTGAGCACCATCTCGTCGCGGCTGTCCGGCTCGACGACTCGCAGGGCCTCATCAATCCTGCGACGGCATTCGCCAGGCCTGCCGAGATGGACCCAGACAGGAGCGGCCACGAGCGTCAGCGGCGCGGCGAACGACGGATCGCCATCTGCGGACAACGACCAGTCAAGCGCAGACTGCGCGTCCTGGATACTGGCGCCGAAGCCTTCCAGCCATTCCGGCATTGGTCGCCGATCAAGCTGGGCCAATTGATTTCTGAGGACGTCGGTCGCCCAACTCGCATGCCGGCCGGCCGCCACGCGGAGCTCTCCAGCGGCTTCCAGCTTCAGTCGAGCATAGTCCCGCGTGGCGTCGAGCAGGCGGTAGCGGACAGGAGAACGATGGTTCTCCGTTGAAACCAGGCTTTTCGCGACAAGGCTGGCGAGAGCTTTCTGCGTACCGGCCTGTAGAAAGTCCCTGGCGACCAGTTCGGCGTCTTCCAAAGTGAAGGCGCCGACGAACATCGACAAAACGCGCAACAGCATCGCCTCATCGGAAGGCAGGAGATCATAACTCCAATCCAGAGTTGCGCTTAGCGTGAGTTGACGAGGCGGCGCCGTGCGCCGGCCCGGCCACGACAGACGCAATCGGCTGTCGAGCAAGGCGAGGGTCGTCGTCAGGCCGAACGCCTCTACCCGCCCGGCGCCCAGCTCGATCGCCAATGGGATTCCCTCGAGCTTGCGACAGATGTCCGCCGCCAAGAGCGCTTCTGTGGATCCGCGCCCGATCTCGCCGCCACTCGCCGCCACTCGCTCGACGAAGAGCTCTACGGCGGGATAGGCGCAGGCCTCCTCGAATGACAACTGCGCGCTGGGCGGCGGCGTCTCGAGCGCCGCCAGACGATGAACCCGCTCGCCCATGACGTTCAGCGGTTCGCGGCTGGTCGCAAGGATGTTGACCTGCGGCGCCGCCTTGCAGACGGCCTCCGCGAGCGACGCCGCACCCTGGATCACGTGTTCGCAGCTATCGAGGATGAGCAGCAGGCGGCGCGACCGCAGCTCGGCGGCGACCGCCGCCACCGGATCGCGCCCCAGCACGTTCATGTGCAGGGCTGTCGCGACTGCATTGGCGACGCCGGCGTCGCTCAGCTGGATTGCGAGGTCCACGAACACGACTTCGCCGGCCAAATCGTGCGCCATGTGGTGGATGAGCGCCTGCGCGACGGTCGTCTTGCCAATCCCGCCGGGACCCACGAGCGTGACGAAACGCTCAGTCGCGATCATTCGCTCAAGATCGCCGACCACCGCTTCGCGTCCGATCATCCGCCCGGGAGGCCTTGGCGCGGCAAGGGGGTCGTGGGCGGAGGGTGAGAGGGTGGCCGCAGGCTGTACTGCCTGGCGTGAGATCGGGGCGACGAAGCAATAGCCGCGGCCAGCGACGTTGGAAACGTAGCGGCCGTTCGGATCCGCCTCGCCGAGGACTTTGCGAAGCGCGCTGACCTGGACGCGAAGGGCTCCGGGCTCGACCTTGACCCCCCGCCAGACGCTGTCCAGCAATTCGTCCGGGCTGACCACTTCGCCCTCACGCTCGATCAGCCGCAGAAGGATATCCATCGCACGGCTGCCGAGGGCGACGGGGACATCGTGGCGAAGCAGCAACCGCTCTACAGGGCGAAGCTCAAAGAGCCCGAAAAACAGACGGTCGCCGGGTCCATGTTCGAAAGTCTCGCTCACGCACCATCGCCTCCATGCAAAGGCCGTTCCGAACGCTCAGCCAGACGCACGGCGCCAGTGGCCCATGCCGTGACCAAAGCCGATCTGGAACAATGAACTAGGTATGGGCCGACCGCGCAAGTTTAGCGATTGCCGAACTGCGATCAGCGCCAAATCTGCACGGCGATCGATGGCGCCCGCCCAGGGCAGTCCGTCGGCTCTCGCGGGTAGGCTTGCGGAGTTGCCGACCAGCGGACCTTCCGAAGGTCTGAGAAAAGTGGATTCCAGTCGCTGCATTCGCGGGCCGAAGATGACCGCTACGCGCCAGGAGCGGACATTGGCTCCGAGCCCGAAAGCCGACCTTCGCTGGCATCGGTCAAGGTTTCGTCGAGGTCTCGGCGGTGGAGCAGAGATCTGCCCTGCTCCACGCGCGGGATATAGTCGCTGCAGCGCTGGCCAAGCGTTATGCGCGAGGCCGCCCGCGACGCTCATTAGACCTTGCTGAGGCGCGTAGACGTGGGTCGCCATGCCTCCCTACAAGTCCGGCGTCGGCATCAGACCCAACAGGTTGCGCCCATGATGCTGAAGGCCCTGGTCGTAGTCGGAGCCGGTGTAAAGTCGGACGGTATGACCGTCCTGCCAGAAGCGCTGCATGGGGTTGAAGTCAGCGATCGCGCTTGAGCCGGCGCCCTCGAACAAACGGTCGATGACGTGGCCAGCGCGCGTGGTGACGAACGGGAACTCTTCTGCGGAAGGCGGAGCGCTGCGCCTTCCGCCCTTGCTAGAGGGCGATCCCCTCATACCTGAACTCCGTCATCATGCCGGTGATCATGTGGTAGAGGTTGTGGCAGTGGAACGCCCATCGTCCCGGATTGTCGGCGTCGAACGCGATCCGGACACGGCTCATCGGCCGGACCAGGACAGTGTCGCGGACCGCCCCCTGGATCGCTTTGCCATCGACGGCGATCACCTGGAACACATGGCCATGCAGATGGATCGGGTGCGCCATCATCGTGCCGTTCACCAGATCGATCTCGACCCGCTGACCTTTGCGTAAAACGAGCGGCGTCACGTGCGGCCAGAACTCGCCGTTCATGGACCACGCATAAGGCTTCATTCCCCCGCCGAGCGGGATCGTCCGGACGAGATCTGCGCGGCGGGAACGCAGCGGGCGTACCGCTGTAAGCCGCGCCTCCAGCGAATTGTCGATCGGCGGCGCAGCTGGCGCCGTGTCCGCTATCCGCAGAATGGGCGCGCCCGTCGTGGCAAGGACGATCCCGGTCTGTCGGCCGGTTCCTTCCAGCCGGGCAAGAATCGGGAACACGCCTGCACCTGGCAGGTCGATAAGGAGGTCGAGGCGCTGGGCCATCGCGAGCGGGAACCGCCTGCCCGCGACCGGATGGACAGGATGGCCGTCGGTGGCGACCACGCGGCCGACGACCTCGCCCAGATCGACCCAGAATTGACTCGAGGATGCACCGTTGATGATGCGCAGCCGGATGCGGCCGCCGCGTTCGACGCGTACGATCTGCGGATCGCTGGGCGTGTGGTCGTTGGCGAGAAAGGCGTCGTAATGGACATCATTGAGGCCGACCCGGCCGCCGGCCGGCCCCGTCATGCCCGGCATGGACATGGTCGGCATGCTCATGCCGCCCGCGGCGCCCATCATGCCCGCCCTTGATGGTTGCGGGACCTTCCCGCCTCCCACGCCACCCAAGTCGTTCTGGGCCGCCTGCACCATGGCTCGTGCGGCGGTTGCGCTCCTTCAGGTGAGGCCGGCGAGCACCTCGTCGAGCGCCCGGAAGGTGAAGTCGTGCAGCATGAGGACGACCTCCTGCCGGTCTTCGCGATCTCCAGCGGCGTCGTGGACGATGAGTGGCGCGCTGAACAGGCTCTGCTCCTGCAGGCCGTGATGCGAGTGCATCCAGTATGTGCCGGGGATTGGCGCATAGTCGTAGGCGTGAACGGTGCCGCTCCCGAGCGGCGGGGTCTGCCGCCAGGGAAAGCCGTCCTGTGTCCAGGGCGGGAGCTGCCCATGCCAATGAACGATGGTCGGGCCGCCCGTGTCGTTCACGAGGTCCACCCGGAACCGCTCGCCGGGCGCCAATCGAAGGCCCTGGCTTCCATCCGGCCCTGCAAGCCGGAAGACCTTGGCGGGCCGGCCGTCGACCTCCAGCACGCGTGTTCCGGCGATGAGACGCTTCGGGGCCGGGGATGAGGCACGCGCCGCACGGGGCAGCATGGGTAGAACGCCGGCGGCAAGCGCGGCGCCGAGGACTTCACGGCGAGACTTCGTCGATGGGCTCGAAGCCATCGATCGGTCGGCCCAGCCCGATGCAGGCAGGCTCGTCTCGGACATCGCACGCTTCCTTCTCTTCGATGTCCGTCCCAGCTAGGGATTCCCATCATGGTAAGGTCAAGGACAGCGCGAAGACTTGCTACGCGTCGGGCGTCAAAGAACGGCGCCTTTCGCGTTCGACATGCAAACGGCCCATACCGCCGCGACGCTCGGGCCATTGCGGTGATCGCGACTGCGCCACGATCCGGGACTCTCGCCGTCATGCGAGAGGCCGAGCCTAGTGTCTCGCTCCCCTGAATGTTATGTGGCGTGCATGAACGACCGTACGCTCACCTTCTGCTGGTGGCGCTCCTTCCCGTAAGGAGCGGCCCGTCGTTCGTGCCTTCAATCGCACACGGCGCCGCCGGACCCCCGGACCGAGCGTTTTTGCGATGCGTGATGATCCGGCCCGTCTGGCGGCGTCCCTCTCCAGGAAACCCGCATGTCCGCCCCCGACACCCGCCCCATCGTCCTGACCGGCGATCGCACCACCGGCCCGCTTCACCTCGGCCACTACGTCGGCTCGCTGAAGAGCCGGCTCGCGCTGCAGGAAGATCACCGCCAATTCCTGCTGCTCGCCGATGCCCAGGCGCTGACCGATAACGCCGATGATCCCGGACGCATCAGGCGCAACGTCATCGAGGTCGCGCTCGACTATCTCGCCGTGGGGATCGATCCGGAAAAGTCGGTGATCTGCGTGCAGTCGCGCCTCCCCGCGCTCGCCGAGCTGACGATGCTCTACATGAACTACGTGACCGTGAGCCGACTCGAACGGAACCCGACCGTGAAGCAGGAGATCGTCCAGCGCGGGTTCCAGCGGGACATTCCCGCCGGTTTCCTCTGCTACCCGGTCGCCCAGGCCGCCGACATCACCGCCTTCAAGGCCGTTGTGGTTCCGGTCGGGGAAGACCAGCTCCCGATGATCGAGCAATCGAACGAGATCGTGCGGCGCATCAATCGCCAGGCAGGCCGGGAGGTGCTGCCTGAGGCGCGGGCGCTCGTGTCTTCCGTAGGCCGGCTCCCCGGGATCGACGGGCGGTCCAAAATGAGCAAGAGCGCCGGCAACGCCATTTCGCTGTCCGCGGCGCCGGAGGAGATCAGCTCGGCGGTCCAGGCCATGTTCACCGACCCCGACCATTTGAGGGTGAGCGACCCCGGGCGCGTCGAGGGCAACATCGTCTTCACTTACCTCGACGCCTTCGATGAAAGTCCCGAGGAGGTGGAGGACCTGAAGGCGCACTACCGGCGTGGCGGGCTCGGAGACATGCTGCTCAAGAGGCGCCTGGACGCACGCCTCCAGACGCTGCTCGCCCCGATACGTGAACGGCGAGCCGAGTTCGCCAAGCGACCTGACTTCGTAATGGACCTAATCCGAGCCGGCACCAAACGCGCGTCGGCGCTAACCGGCGAAACGCTCGACGAGGTCAAGGCTGCTTTGGGGGTGTTCAGCTTTGGCCGGGTGTGAGCGTCCCATGGTGGAACTCAGGCCGCTCTTCAAGCTCGAGGCTGAGGCTGCGGCGCCAATCGAAATTGGACCAACCACCACAGGCCAGCGCAGAATCATCCCAGTGACCGGCGGACGCTTTTACGGAGACCGCCTCAACGGGGAGTTGCTCCTCGGCGGGACCGATATCCAACGAATCCGGCGGGACGGCGTGGCGGACTTGCGGATTCATGCGCCGTTAGAGACCGTCGAGGGTGACCGAATCCTGCTCAACGGACGAGGGCTTCGGCATGCGCCGCCTGCAATCGCCGAGCAGTTGGCGCGCGGAGAGGATCCGGATCCGTCGCTGTACTATTTCCGCGAGGCCATCACATTCGAGACTGGTAGCCCCGAACTGTCTTGGCTGACGCGTGTGCTCGCCATTGGCTCCGGCCGCCGCACCCGCGATCACGTTTATCTCGACGTTTTTGAGGTGGCCTAGGCTTCCCGCTTGGGGGAGGCGAGCAGACACAAAGGGGCGCCAGGTTGAGGGCGTCCTATCGCCTCCTCGGGAACCGGAGCAGCCCTGCGTGCGCTGCTTCCGTTTTTCCGCAGTACATAAGGCCCGTGCGTCAGATCCAGGTCCATGGCGCAACGTACGCCTGACCGGCAGCTTTGAGCCGAAAGCGGTCAGGGGCGCCAGCCTGTCCGGATGTCCGAGTTGGGTCGCGAGCTGCCAGACGCACCGAGCCCGGAAGCGGACCTTCCCGGGCTGTCGCCATCCGTGGCCGGGAAGCGGACACTTCGAAGGGACGGGGAGGGTCGCGACCTGCCGGGAGCCTCGATCCGGAGAGCGGACCTAACCGACCCAACCCCGATCAACGCCTGCAAGCGGACGCGACCAACGGTCGGACGGGGTGGAAAGCGGACGTTCGGGCCGCGGCGCGACTGGGACTCAAGTGTCAGATTTTGACCACCAGCTCGGCCAAAGGCGAAACGCCGGCTCACCACCTCCGATCAGGTCAAGACGGAGCTACTACAGCTTGGCGGTAAGACGAAAATAGATTTCGCAGGACGGTTGCTTGTCGAACGCTTGAGTAATCGGAAATCCCGCGGTCAGATCTGCCGAGATATTCTTGCGAAGCGCCATCGACAAGCCGAGACCCATAGAGTTCAGCGTGGTGACAGCCGGTTTGGGATTGTACACTGAGCCCCTGTCGTAGAAGACAAATCCTGTCAGAGATTTGTTGACCACGCCAAGGTCGTGGTGGAGCTCAAAGTTGGCGTAGAAACCCGAGGAGCCGGCGACCGCATCTGTCGAGTAACCCCTGACGGTCGTCGGGCCGCCGATCTGGAACAGCTGATCGCCGGGCAGCAGGGGCGCGGATGAAGCTTGGAACGCTCCGGTCACCAGCGCGTCGAACCGCTGAGGCAGATGCAGCAGGCCCGAGAAGGTGCCGTTGTAGAGAGTGAAATCCTGCGATGCGTTGGCGATGCCCAGATCGGTCGTGGCCCGCGAGACGGTGGTCGCGACGTTCGCCGAAAAGCGCTGGTCGGTGTAACCCAGGGTCAGACCGCCCGTGCCCTTGGCGGTGGTGTTGGCCGTAACCTCCACCGCGGCCTGCCTGGACGTGGTGTTGATGTAGGATATCGCCGCATTGGCCAGGATCAGCCAGTGCTGGTTGATGAAGATGGGCTGGCTGGCGTTGGTCGCGACAGTGGTCGACGTGCCGCGAATGTCGAGCGACTCATAGGCGCCGTTAATGACACGGATGGCGCCATAGCTTGCGCTGAAGCCGAGGCGGCCACCCGAGCGATCGAACGGCAGGTTGTAGGCGCCATTGATGGCCGCATCGCCATCCGCGAACACCCCATAGAGCGTGAGCCGATCATCGACGCCCAAAGGGGCATAGCTCTGGTAGAGGAAGCCGCCTTCGTATCGGCCGACAGAAGCGACGCCCTGGTCGTCGACGAAGAGGCTGAGGCTGTTGGCGGGGGGTTCCGTCACCGCCAGTTCGATGTTGGTCAGGCCGAACTGTGAGCCAGCCTGCAGTGAGGCCTGGACCTGCGCCACGCCGGTGCGATTGAAGCCCGCGAGCCTGTTGGCCAGTTGATTGGTGTCCACGACCTGGCCGGGCTGCTCGCCGATCCGATCGCGAAGGTAGTCCGCCGACAGGCGCGAGGAGCCCTTGACCGTCGTTGCGCCGAGCTTCCCCTCGACCAGCCTGATATGCAACACCCCGTTGTCGAGATTCTGGGGAGGTAGATAGGCGTTGCCGGTAGTGACACCCTTGGCCGCGTAGAGGTCATTGACTGACTTCACGAGCTTCTGGATCTGAGAGATATCAACCCGCGCACCGATGTACTTGGCGGCCAAAGCGTCGAGTTCCGTTTTGGACAGGAACTTCGACTTGTCGAACACCACTTGCTTGAGAACGACCGTTGGGCCGCCGGGAGCCGGCGCGGCCGGGATCGTGCGGCCGGGCGGAATGACGAGCTGCGTCGGCGACGCCGGCGCCGTCTGCTGCTCGATTTGCCGCTGATTGCGCTGGTTCTGCTGGTTGATGAGCCCAGGATTGACCTGCGGAACTACAGGAGGCGCCGCCTGGGCCAACACCGATCCTGCCCCACCGAGCAGGCACGCGGCGGCCAGAGGCGCGAGGCGCCGTTGCTGAAGCATGGTCAACGGGCCTGCCCGCCCGCGGTCGTATCATCCAGATTGACAGCGGGCGCGCCGGAGGTGCGATCGATGACGACGCCAGGCTGGGTGTCTTGCGTGCGGCTATGCAAGGCCGCCGCCCCCGGATCCATCACGTCGTCCCCCGATTGGTCCGACGTCGTCGGATCGCCATTGCGCTCGATGCGGTCAAAATCGCGCACGAAACTCGCCCCCACGTAGATCTGCCCGAACGGATCGTCGGGGTTCTGATTGATCAGGTCGTCGTACACCAAAGGTGTTGTATCGTACTGCACGACGAATGAAGTCGTCGTCACGTTATCGCCGATTTC
>DASXGR010000113.1:0-6104 GCA_036488935.1 Caulobacteraceae bacterium
GGGGACTCCGCAACACAGCGCGCCAAGATCGAGCGGTTCTCGCTGGCTCCTCTGTTCGATCACATTCAAATCGAAGGCGAGCACGACTTCGGCAAGCCGGATGAACGCGCGTACCTCCACGCGATGAAGGTTCTGGGCGTAGAGGCGCACGAGACCTGGATGGTAGGCGACAATCTGGAGTGGGAGGTCGTTGTCCCGCAGAGGCTGGGGATTTTCGCCATCTGGCATGACGGCTTCGGCAAAGGCTTGCCCGAGGCGAGTCACGTGAAGCCCGACAGAGTGGTTCGCGCGATCTCCGAGATGGTCGGAGCGCAGGGAAACATCTGCCGACAAGCCGACATCGTCTCGATCTACGGCCTCGCGGCTGACTGACTTCATCTCCGAATTATTGTGACAGGCGCTCGAGTTCCTGAGATCCCCTCACGCCGAGACGCTCGCGAACTGGGCGCGATAGGCGGTTGGGGAAAGTCCGACGCGGGATCTGAAGTGGTGGCGAAGGGTTGCGAGGCTGCCAAACCCGGCGGCGAAGGCGATCTCCTCGAGACCCGTCTCGCCGGTTTCCAGGAGATAGCGCGCCGACTCGATCCTGACCGCGACCACCCACTCGCCGGGCGCCATGCCGGTCGCATCCCGAAACCGGCGCACGAAGGTGCGTTCGCTCATCGCCGCGTCGCGCGCCATCCGGGCGACCGTCCAGGCCTCGGCCGGGCGAGCGCGCACCGCGTCCAGCAGGGGGCCCAGGCGGTCGTCGCGTCGTGAGGGAACAGGGCGCGGGATGAACTGCGCCTGGCCGCCTTCCCGGTGCGGGGCCATGACCATTCGGCGAGCGATCTGATTGGCGATTTCCGCGCCGAAGTCCTCTCGAACAATGTGCAGCAGGAGATCGACGCCGGCAGCTGAGCCCGCGGACGTGAGGATCTGGCCTTCGTCGACATAGAGCACATCGGCGTCCACGCGGACGTCCGGATGTCGAGAAGCGAGCTTGTCGGCGTAGAGCCAATGGGTCGTCGCTCGCCGCCCCGCGAGAAAACCGCACGCAGCCAACAAGAACGCCCCAGAACAGATCGAGACCAGGCGCGCGCCGCGTGCGTGGGCCGCCAGGAGCGCTTCCCTGACGCCGCTCGAAGGCGGCGCTCCGTCGGTCTTCCACCCCGGTATGACGATGGTTCCCGCTTCCGAAAGCCGGTCCAGGCCCGCTTCGGCAAGGACCTGCAATCCGCCATTGGCTCGAAGCGCCTCGCGCGTCTCCGACACCGTGACGAAGCGATACCAGTCTGGGCCCATCTCCGGCCGGGGCAGGCCGAAGACCTCCGTCGCGATGCCCAGTTCGAACGCGCACACGCCATCACAGAGCAAGGCGGCGACGAGGCGATTGGGCGAGGGGCGCGTCTTTGGCATGATGTTGATGATAGATGACGTTTCTGCCGCTCGCGAGCGGGTCCGTCTTCGACGAGGTTCCAGCTACGCAGTTTGGAGCGCCGCCCATGAACAACGTTACGCAGGTCCCCGCCGCGTCGAGCGAGGAGGCCGTCGCCCACTTCGAACAAGAGTTCCGGTTCGAGGCGGACTGTTGGGATGTCAGATCCGCCTTGCAGGCCGGCCAGCCAGGCTTCGTCCTGCTCGATGTCCGCAGTCCGGATCTGTTTGCAAAAGGTCACGTCCCCGGCGCCCTCAGCCTGCCGCACGGAAAGATCGTTCCGTCCAGGTTGAGCGAATGGCCCGACGACACCCTCTTCGTCACCTATTGCGCCGGGCCGCATTGCAATGGCGCGGCTCGCGGCGCCCTGCGGTTGGCCAGGCTCGGGCGGCCCGTGAAGATCATGGCGGGCGGCGTGACAGGATGGATCGATGAAGGGTTCGAACTGGAATGACTGAGGCTGGCGACCGAACACTCCTCACTGCCGTCGCGGAAGCAGTCGGCGAGACGATCGAGCATCGCCGCTCCGCGCCGGTCGCGCCACCGATCGACGAAGCAGCCCTTCGCGATCGCCTGGCCGCGTATGACTTCGTCGATCCGCGGCGGATCCAGGACGTCGCCGAGGATCTCCTCGATCTCCTTCAGCAGTTCGCCGTACGCAGCGATCACCCCCGGTACTTCGGGCTCTTCAACCCGCCTGCAACGGCCGCCGGCATCGCCGCCGATCTGATTACAGCCGCGATCAATCCGCAGCTCGCGGTCTGGAGCCACGCGCCCGCCGCCGCGGAAATCGAGCGCAAGCTCGTGAAACTCTTCGGATCTTTCGTCTGGCCGGACCAGGAGATCGCGGGAACTTTCACGAGCGGCGGCAGCGAAGCCAATTCGACCGCGCTGCTATCCGCGCTCGCATCCCGCTACCCGAACTGGGATCACGAAGGTCTTCCGCGCAGCGGCGCCCTGCCGGTGATCTATGTGTCGTCCGAGGCGCATCTCGCCTGGATCAAGATCGCCAGGATGTGCGGACTGGGGTCGTCGGCCGTCCGACTTGTCCCTCCGGAGGATGGCCTGCGCCTCACGGGCGAGATGCTGGCCCGCGCCATCGATGCGGGCGAGACCGCGCCGGTTCTCCTTGTCGCCACTGCCGGAACGACCGCGCACGGCGCAATCGACGACATAGAGGGCATCGTAGCCGTCGGACGAGGCGTGGGGGCTCATGTCCACGTGGACGCAGCCTGGGCGGGCGGGGCGCTCGTCTCGCCAGCTCGGCGCAGCCTTTTCGCCGGGATCGAGCGCGCCGACAGCGTCACCATCGACCCGCATAAATGGCTGGCGACGCCGATGGGCGCCGGCCTCTATCTGGCGCGCGACTGGAAGCCGCTCGAGCGCGCTTTCGCCGTAAGCACCGGCTACATGCCACCTGCATCATCCGAGCGCCGCGACGCCTACATCCACTCGGTGCAATGGTCGCGCCGCTTTATCGGCGGAAAGCTGTTCCTCACCTTGGCGGCCGAAGGGCTGGACGGCTGTCGAGACATGGTGGAGCGCGCCTTCGTCCTGGGCGACGAGCTCCGCAGCCGGCTTCGCGATCTCGGCTGGCGAATCCTCAACCACACGCCCCTGCCCCTGATCTGCTTCGTGCCCGAAGACACCTCCGATGACTGCGTATCGGCGATCGAAAGGGAGGTCGTGGCGTCAGGCGCAGCCTGGATCTCCTCGGTCAGGTTGGAGGGGCGCCGCGTGCTCCGCGCCTGCATCACCTCGTTCGAAACAACTGAGCAGGACCTGGATGCGCTCGTCCTGGCGCTGGAACGAGCTCGGGCGCATGTGACGGAGCGCGATGTTCAGACCGCGCGGAGCAAGTACTGAGATTGGAGGCCGCCTCCAGGCCCACGGGCTCCGACTTCACAAAGGGACGATGGTTCCCGGATCGAAGGGGGTCAGTTTGAAGCTGGCGGTGGCGCGGGCGACGAGCTTGCCGTCTTCGCCTGAGAGCCGCCCCTCCACGAAGGCGATGGATTTTCCCAGGGCGGTGATCTGGCCATCTCCGAACAGCCGGCCGCACCGGGCGGGCCGGACATAGTCGACTGTCAGGGAGATGGTGGTGGCCGACATGCGAGCCTGCGTCGTGTTGAGGATCGTTGAGCCCATGGTCTCGTCGAGCATTGCCACCAGGATGCCGCCGTGGATGAAGCCAGCCGGATTGGTGAAGCGCTCGCCTCCGTCGAACGACAACTTGATCGACTGAGCCTCTATGTCGAAATCAACCAGCGTCCAATCGACCATTTCGGCCACTTTCGGACGGCGGCCGAGCTTATCGAAGATGGAAGGAGGAGACATTTAAAGACCCCACATTGACGATCCAGGTTTGACCCTACGCTATGCTTAAGCTGGCGGGAGACGCCGATTCCCGCAAGGCGATCAACAAACAGAACAAGCTGCGCCGCCTCGGTGGCGCAGCCTCCGTAAATCTTCCGAGGCGTAGAAGGTAGGATGAACCACGGACCTCACGGACGGACAGAGGAAGAATAATTGATGCGCCTTCGGCGCGATCGAAGCCAACGTCTCAGATTCAGATTTAACAAGACGTCCGTGTGGTCCGTGAGGTCCGTGGCTTAACATTAGAATTGACGCACTTTCAGGAAACGGTATTGCCGTGACCGAGAAACGATTGAAAACGAGGGTAATTTTTTGCGCGCGTGCTTCTTCGGAGACAGTTTCGTCAACGGGACGGGGGACGATGACTGTCTGGGGTGGGTCGGGCGGTTGTGCGCGGCGGAGCGGCGCTCGGGCCGTGATCTTACCGTGTACAATCTCGGAGTCCGCCGCGACACGAGCGGGGATATTCTTCGCCGATGGCGGCCCGAGGCCGAGGCGCGGCTGCCGCCGGATTGTGGTGGGCGGCTGGTGTTTTCCTTCGGCCTCAACGATTGCTGGTTCAACGATCAGGGGAGCGGCCCGCGACTCGCGAAGGACGTGACTTTGGCGAACGCCAGGTCGATCCTCGGTCAGGCGGCGACGTGGCTGCCCACCCTGATGATCGGTCCACTGCCCGTTACCGATGACGCCGCGCGGAACGAGTCGGTTATTCAGTTGAGCCAGGTGCTGGGTGAACTCTGCAGCGAGCTGGACACGCCTTTTCTCAGCGTGATTCCAGTGGTCGGGGCGCTGTATCCTCGATGGCGCGCCGAAGCTGAAGCCGGGGATGGCATACACCCGAACCGGGCCAGTTATGCGGCTCTGGCCGAGTGGATCCACACCTCCGAAGCCTGGCGGGACTGGATCCGGTCTTGAGTACGGCCAGACGATCGCGCGGCGCGCCCGATCGGGAATAAACTGCCGCCCTCCCCGGTCTTGGTGTCCGATGAGCGGAGATCGTCAGAGGTTCGAGGCGCTCGCCCTGCCGCACATGGATGCGGCCTACAACCTCGCGCGCTGGTTGTGCGGGTCACAGGCGGACGCCGAGGATGTGGTGCAGGAGGCGATGCTGCGGGCCTTCCGGGCGTTCGACAGCGTCAAGGGCGAGAGTGTGAAGCCCTGGCTGCTGGCGATCGTCCGCAACTGCTGGCGGAGCCGCGCCGCGGACGAACGGCGGCGCGGGCAGACGCCCCTGCCCGAGGAGGACGAGCGGCCGCTGGTCTTCGAGGGGCCGGATCCGGAAGCCGAGGCGCAGCGCGCCAGCGATCGGCGCCGGCTCGACGCGATCATCGGCGAGCTGCCCGAGGAATTCCGCGAGGCGCTCGTCCTGCGTGAGATGGAAGACATGAGCTACCGCGAGATCGCCGAGGCGACGGGGGCGCCGATCGGCACGGTGATGTCACGGCTCGCCCGCGCCCGGGCGATGCTGAAGGCGCAATGGCTGGCGAAGACCTGCGATGTCCTGCCCTGAACTCCTCCATACCCAGGCTTTCATCGACGGCGAGGTCGACCGCGCCCAGGCCGCGGCCGCCGAGCGACATATCGCGGACTGCGCCGAATGCCAGGCGTTCTGCGCCGACGCTGCGGCGGTGAGCGACGCCATTCGCAGCTCCGCGACGCGCCATGTCGCGCCGGACGAACTACGCCAGCGGGTCGTCACGGCCCTCGAAGCGGCCGACCGTGCGGACGTCGTGGAGCCGGACTGGCGGGCCGCCAGCGCCGCTCGCGCGAGCCGACGCAGGTTCTGGCAGGGAGCCCTCAGCGGCGCGGGCGTCACGGGGCTCGCGGCGAGCCTTGCGATCCTGACCATCCTGCCGCCTTCGGCCACGACACTTGTCGATCAGGTGACCTCCGCGCACACCCGCGCCCTGATGAGCGGCCACGTCATCGCCGTCGCTTCCAGCGACCACCATACGGTGAAGCCCTGGTTCGCGGGCCGCATCGACATCTCGCCGCCGGTCCAGGATTTCGCCGCCCGGGGGTTCAAGCTGACCGGAGGACGGGTGGACAAGGTGGGCGGCGCGCGAGTTGCGGTGCTGACCTATCAGCGCGGCCGTCACGAGGTGGATCTCTTCGTCTGGGCCGATCGCGGCTCGACGCTGCCGGCAAGCACCGTGCGTCACGGCTACCACCTGATGTTCTGGCGCTCAGGCGACCTGAGCTTTGCGGCAGTCTCCGACACCGCGGTCCCCGAGCTCGCGAACTTCGTGCAACTTATTCGCTCAGAGCCGGAATAAAATCGCGCGACGCCCGGTCTCGTCCTCCAGAACTT
>DASXGR010000151.1:0-7432 GCA_036488935.1 Caulobacteraceae bacterium
GCCGTCCTGGCGTTGCTCGCGGAAGGCGCCGACGATCCTGTCGATCGCAGGAGCAACTTCGGCGTAGGAGACGGCGGGGCCCAGCACGTCTCCGAGGCTCGCGTCCTCCGCGCCCGAGCCGCCGAGGGTGAGCTGGTAGAACTCCTCGCCCTTCTTATCGACGCCCAGAATGCCGATGTGGCCCACGTGGTGGTGGCCGCAGGCGTTGATGCAGCCGCTGATCTTGATCTTCAGCTCGCCGATGTCCGAGGCCAGCTCCGGGTCGGCAAAGCGCCGGGCTATGGCCTGGGCCACCGGAATGGCGCGGGCGTTGGCGAGCGCACAGTAGTCAAGCCCCGGGCAGGCGATGATGTCGCTGGCCAGGCCGATGTTGGGCGTGGCGAGCCCCGCCGCGTGAAGCGCCGCGAACACTTCGGGCAGGTCGTCGAGCTTCACATGCGGCAGGACGAGGTTTTGCTCGTGGGTGACGCGGATCTCGCCTGCGCCGAAGCGCTCGGCCAGGTCGGCGACCCTGTCCATCTGGTCGGCGGAACAGTCGCCGGGTACGGCGCCGGGCGCCTTGAGCGAGATGTTGACGATGGCGTAGCCGGCGACGTTGTGCGGCCGCAGGTTGTTCCGGGCGAAGCGGTCCAGCGCCCCGTCCGTCCGCCGGGCGGCGTCCAGCCGCGCCGAGGCAGGCGGCAGGGTCTCGAACGCCACCGTGCTGAACGCTCCGCGGATCCGCGCCAGCTCGACATCGGGCAGGTCGACCCGCGCCTTGTCGATCTGGTCCCACTCCGCCTCGACCTGGCGGGCGAATTCCTCGGCGCCGAGGCTCGCGACCAGGATCTTGATCCGCGCCTTGTACTTATTGTCCCGCCGCCCGGCGCGATTGAACACCCGCAGGATCGCCGTCAGGTAGGAGAGTAGATGGCGCGCGGGCAGCAGCTCGCGGATCGTCGGACCGACGTAGGGCGTGCGGCCCAGGCCCCCGCCCACGATCACCTCGAAGGCGAGGCCGCCTTCGCGATCGCGGCGCAGCTGCAGACCGATGTCGTGCATCCTGGCGGCGGTGCGGTCCTGCGGCGTCGCCGTCACCGCGATCTTGAACTTGCGCGGCAGGAAGCTGAACTCGGGGTGTCGGGTCGACCACTGGCGGATCGCCTCGGCCCACACACGCGGGTCGTCCGCCTCGTCGGCGATGGCGCCTGCATAGGGATCGGCGGTGGTGTTGCGGATGCAGTTGCCGCTGGTCTGGATGGCGTGCAGGTCGTCCTGCGCCAACGCGTCCATGATATCGGGCGCATCGCGCAGCTTGATCCAGTGGAACTGGAGGTTGGTGCGTGTTGTGAAGTGGCCGTAGCCCTTGTCGTAGGTGCGCCCGATCCACGCCAGGCGGCGCAGCTGGGCCGCCGACAGCACGCCGTACGGGATGGCGACGCGCAGCATGTAGGCGTGCAGCTGCAGATAGAGGCCGTTCATCAGCCGCAGCGTCTTGAACTGGTCTTCGGTCAGTTCGCCGGTGAGCCGCCGCTCGACCTGCCGCCGGAACTCGGCGGAGCGGTCCGCAAGAATCGACCTGTCGATGTCGTCGTAACGGTACACTTGAGGTTCCTCTTCAGGCCTTCCGCTGGATGAGGCCGAGGCGGCCGGAGGAGCGAGCGGCGCCGTGGGCCGCCTGCATCGCCTGGATCACAGGTCCTCCCTCAGCCTGCTTGCCGATATCGGGGTGGATTGTCGGGCCGAGCGCCCGGATCCGCTCGCGGAAGCTCACGGGGACTGGGAGGTCGCCTTCCTGGGCGACCTCGATCAGGTACGGCTCGACCACCAGACGGCGCTGATCCTGGGCGGCGGCGAGCGCCGCTTCGGCTTGCGCCGGATCGTTGAACACCGCCGCGCCGGCGAAACGGCCTGTCCAGTCGGTTGCGCCCCAGAAGACGGCTTCGCCCGTGTCGAGGCTGCTGGCTGTAAGCGCCGCGCTCATGCTTCGATCCTCCGCAGGGGGGTGTTGGCCGCCTGGCGGTCGACCGCATCGGCAAGGGCCGCCGTTTCGCCAATCAGCAGGACCACGGGCCCTTCGAGCGCCGGCGCGACGCGCGCCAGATCGCCCAGGGTCGTCTGGGCGCGGCGCTCCCGCGGAAGGCTCGCGCGAGACACGAGAAGGACGGGAGTCGAAGGCGAGCGGCCCTCCGCGAGCAGGCGAGAGGCGATCTCCGGAGCTGCGCTCAGGCCCATGTAGACGGCCAGGGTGTGGTTGGGCCTGGCGAGGGCCGTCCAATCCAGATCGAGCTCCGCCGACTGGGCGCTCGACTGGCCGGTGACGAAGGTCACCGACTGGGCCACGCCCCGGTGCGTGAGCGGCGCTCCCGCGCCCGCCGCCGCGGCGAGGGCCGCTGAGACACCCGGGACAACTTCACACGGCACGCCTTCGTGGCGACACGCCAGAAGCTCTTCGCCGCCACGCCCGAAGATGAAGGGATCGCCGCCCTTCAGCCGCACGATCTGCAGGCCCCTCCGCGCCAGCGCGATCAGCAGGCGATTGATCTGTTCCTGGGCGACCGACGGGCCGCCCTTTCGCTTGCCGACATTCATCCGCATCGCGGCGGGCGGCGCCATCGCCAGGATGGCCTCGCCGATCAGGCAGTCATGCAGGATGACGTCCGCACACTGAATCAGTCTCTCCGCCTTGCGGGTCATCAGCTCGGGATCGCCCGGGCCCGCGCCGACGAGCCAGACCTTGCCCATCGGCCGCTTCGCCATCCCGCCGTCGAGGGCGATCAGTCCGTGTGAGGACGGGGTGTTGTTTCGATTTGGGTTCCAGGTCACCGAGAGACTGCCTTCCAACCCGGAGCCACCTCCAGGCGCCGCCATCGTCCCGATTCACCCGCACCTCTGCCAACGGATGATTCCTGTGGTTCCGTTCGCCAGAATCGATTGGTGGGGTGCGAAGCCGTTGTCCCCCTGTGGGAGTGTTTGCGAAATCCCGTGTTCTTTTTTCTTCCGTCATCCCGGGCCGTAGCGAACCCGACCGAAGGGCGGGGGAAGCGAGGACCCGGGATGACGAAGTTTTAGGGGAGCGTCGCGAAACCGGCGCTTCAGGCGGCTTCCGCCTGCTCCAGTGAACTCCACACCACCACCTCGGCCCCCTTCCCCGGCGCCGAATTGATCGAGAGTTCCGCGCCGATGGCGGCGGCGCGTTCGCGCAGGCGCTGGAGGCCGAAGCCGGACTGAACGCCGGCCGGTTCGAATCCCCTGCCGTCGTCGGTGATGGCGAGCCACACGACGCCGGGAATCGAACTCAGTCGGACGCGCAGGATCCGGGCGCAGGCGTGGCGCGCGGCGTTCGCAATCGCCTCCTGCGCGATCCTGAGAAGCTCGTGGGCGACGTTCCGAGGGAGCGCTGGCGCCGGATCAAGCGCGGCGACAATCTCGACCTGGCCCAGCCGCCGGGCGCCGTCGAGCGTGGCCGACAGCATCGCGCCCAGATCTGGGCTCTGCGACTTGAGCGCGCCACCATCTATGGCGGTCAGTCCATGAGAGGACAGGGTGCTGAAGCGATTTGCGTTCCGAGACATCGCGAAATTGCCTTCCACCCAGAGCGATCCGGGCAGCACTATCTTCCCGATTTACCCGCGCCTCCGCCAACGGATGATTCCTGTGGTTCCATTCGCCCAAACCGATTGGTGGAACGGATCCTCCCCCATGAACCCCGGCCTTGAGCCGGGGGGAATGGGGGAGGGGGACCTAGGCGGCTTCCGCCTGCTCCGGCGAGCTCCACACCACCACCACCTCAGCCCCCCTCCCCGGCGCCGAATTGATCGAGAGTTCCGCCCCGATCGCGGCGGCGCGTTCGCGAAGGCCCTGGAGGCCGAAGCCGGACTGGACGCTGGCGGGTTCGAATCCCTTGCCGTCGTCGGTGATGGCGAGCCACACGACGCCGGGAATTGAGGTCAGGCGCACGCGAAGGATGCGGGCGCAGGCGTGGCGCGCCGCGTTCAGCACAGCCTCCTGGGCGATCCTGAGAAGCTCGTGGGCGACGTCCCCAGGGAGCGCCGGCGTGGGATCGAGCGAGTCGACAATCTCGACCTGGCTCAGGCGCCGCACGCCTTCGAGCGTGGCGGACAGCATGGCGCCCAGATCGGGTCGCGGCGACTTGAGCGCCGCCATCGTGCGGCGGGCTTCGACCATGTTCTCTCCAGCAATCTGATAGGCGAGGTCGAGCGCCTGGCGCGCCTGAGGCGGCAGCTCCGACTGCGTACGCGCCAACTCGAGTTGAAGCCGGATGGCGGCGAAGCCCTGAGCCAGGGTGTCATGGACTTCCCGGGCAATCCGACGGCGCTCGGCCATCACTGCTACGTCGTTCGCGTCGCTCGTTCCTGTCGATTCCATCCTGGAATTGGCGGCATCGGACCTTGGAAGCGGTTGTGCAGCCTGACGAGGAAGATGTTCGCCCGACCGGCGTCGCCGTCTCAACCCGGCCCGCCGTCCGAGCTCCCGGCGTGCTGGATCCAGTGCGTAATCATCAAAGACCAATGACATTTCGCAGCCCTGTCATTCTCTCTCCCGGTGCGGCTCCGTTCCGGCCTTCGGCTGGAGTCGGTGTGGCCCGGGCGAAGAGCCGATGATGCCTGCCAATATCTTTGGAACCACCCCCGATGGGGCGGGGTCACGGCTCCCTCTTGTGAGGCGCGGAGGCGCCGCTCGAGTAGACCACCCGGCGCCCAAAAAAGCGCGCGTCGACCGAATAGGCGCCGGGGCCCACCAAGCCGAGCGCGAGCAAGGCCAGGACCTGCCCGAAGCGGGAGAGGAGCACCACGACCTCGTTGGAGATCGTCGCGAGCAGCACGACCACCGCGATGGCGACTGCCACACGCGTCAGAAAACCAAGGAGAAATGCGACGCCCACCAGAGCCAGCAGGACGCGCACGGGAAGGTCCAGGCCATGAACCTCGAAGGCGAGCCGCCCCACGATCAACGCGGCATGCATCCGCATGAGCAGGAAGGCCGCTCCCGCAATTCCCCCAGGGTACGCCATGATCATGGAGCCTATTGGCGCCTCAAACCGCGAGGTTCGCCAAGCCACGAAAGGGGGGCGCCCAACCCACCCCTCCGCTCCTATGATCGGCTCAGGTGGGGCTAGAAAGTTCGGGCGAACGCGAAAACGGCGCGTCGTTCGTAGCTGGGAGCCGCACAGATGCGCCTGGCGGGGATCATCCTTGCATTGGCGATAGTGTTCCCCGCCGCGCGGGCGCTCGCGCTCGACCCATCGCGCACGATCGATCAGCTCGGCCACACCCGCTGGACCCTGGCCGATGGCGCCCCGACCAACATCGAGACCTTGGCCCAGACGCCGAACGGCTATCTCTGGATCGGGGCCCAAAGGGGACTCTACCGCTTCGACGGGGTGACCTTCGAGCACGTCCCGGCCTACCAGGGACCGCACCTGAGGTCCGAGGAAGTCACGGCCCTGCTGGCGGCAAGGAACGGCGATCTCTGGGTCGGACACGACTGGGGAGGCGTATCGGTCTTCAGGGACGGACGCCTTTGGGACGCAAATCCCGCGCCGCCCAATGGCGTGGTCGTGCGCATCGTCCAGACCCGGGACGGGGCGATCTGGGTGGGGACCTACGGCATCAAGCTGGCGGGGCTCCGGCGCTATCTGAACGGCCGTTGGGAGATCATCAACGCCGGCGAACGCGGCCTACCCAGGGAACACCTGGAGGATGTCCTGGCCGCCCAGGATGGCTCGCTCTGGATCGCCCTTGCGGGCGAACTGGTGCGCCTGGCGCCGGGCGGAGCGACGTTCGAGCGCCTGGCGGACAGGATCGGCGACGGCGCGACGCTGGCTCTGGCGCCGGATGGGCGCGTCTGGATCGCCGACTCGCTCGGGATCCGTCCGCTGTCGGGCCGGGTCGGTGGCAAGCCGTTCTCGGCGACCGGTCGGGAGGGGCACCATCATTCCGGCGCGCTCATCGTCGATCGCCAGGGCGGCGTCTGGGGAACCCAGGTCCCGGACGGCGGCAGACGAGGCGGCCTTGCTCGCAACCGCGACCCCGAGGGGCGGGCGGGATGGGAAGCCTTCTCCGAAACGGATGGGCTTTCGTCGAACAACGAGACCTCGCTGCTGGAGGACAGCGAGGGCGATGTCTGGGTGGGGGGAGCGGCGGGGCTGGACCGCTTCCGGATCGTCGATCTTGTGGCCGCCCAGAGGTTCCCCAGCGATCTTGGCGTCGGCGACACGCCAACGGTCCTGCAAGGCGACGCCGACGGGGATGTCTGGGGCCTGTGGGCGCGGACGCTTCATCAGGCCGGCCAGGACGGCGGGGTGACGACGATCAGCTCGCCACTGGAAACGCCCAAGGCGCTGTGCGCGGCCCGCCGTGGCGGGATCTGGCTGTTCTCCGACCGCCGCGTCTCGCTCCTCGAACACGGACGGGTGACACGCGACATTCCGCCGCCGATTTCTGATCGAAACGCCTATCTCGACGCCTGCGTGGAAGACGGCGCTGGGCGGCTCTGGCTCGCGGCGACGGGCCGTGGTCTCTACGAGCTTCAGGGCGGGGCTTGGCGCAGGTTCGACGTCAGTCCCGAGCTGAAGGCCGTCCCCCCTTACGACATGGGAACAGACCCCCAGGGCCGGCTGCTGATGTACTTCGGCACGCGGTCCCTATACCGCGTGGACGGTGACAAGGCCGAGCCGATCTGGGACAGGAAGCAGATATCGATCCGCTTCATCAACATCTTCTACACATCCGGCCGCCGGGTCCTGATGGGTGGCGAAGGTGGCCTGGCGGCCTACGATGGAAAGACGTTCAAGGCCCTGACTTCGGTCAGGTTTCCATTTCTGGCCTATGTCAGCGGCATCGCCCAGACCCCCGACGGCGACACCTGGGTCCTGGCGGGGACGCATGTTCTTCGCCTCGCCACCCGGGAGCTGAACCGCGCGCTTGATGACCCGCGCGCCGCTCTGACGCCCCGCATGCTCAACATCGACGACGGCTTGCCGGGCGCTTCCGATTACGGCCGCACCAACGACGTGGCGGTGTCCGGGGACGGCCGGATCTGGTTCCTGACCTCCGGCGGCCCGGCCTGGATCGACCCACATCATCTTTACACGAACAAACTTCCGCCTCCGGTCCATATCCGCTCGTTATCCGCCGACGGGCGGGTCTATCCGGCGGCAAACAGGCTGCGGTTGCCGACCGATGTCTCCAGCCTCCAGATCGACTATACGGCGACCAGCCTGATGGCGCCCGAGCGCGTGCGTTTCCGCTACCGGCTCGACGGGGTCGACAAGACCTGGGTGGACGCGGGCGGCCGGCGCCAGGCGTTCTACTCCAAGCTGGCGCCAGGCCATTACCGCTTCCAGGTGATCGCCTCGAACAATGACGGCGTGTGGAACACGACCGGGGCCGCAATCCATTTCGTCATCCCGCCGACCTTCCTGGAGTCG
>DASXGR010000225.1:0-10611 GCA_036488935.1 Caulobacteraceae bacterium
GACCGCGCCGTCACACGTTCACGCCGAGCCGTTCGCCGGCGTAGGCGCCCGACAGGATCGGCCGCCACCACCACTCGTTGGCGAGGTACCAGCGGACCGTGGCGTCGATGCCCGCCTCGAAATCCACCTCTGGCGTCCAGCCCAGCTGTCTCTCCAGCTTGGTGGGATCGATCGCGTAGCGGTGATCATGGCCCGGACGATCGGACACGAACGTGATTTGACCGGCGTAGGCGCGGCCGTCCGCGCGGGGCTGGATCTGGTCGAGGCGCGCGCAGATGTTCTCGACCACCTGCAAGTTGCTGCGCTCGGCGCGACCGCCGATCAAATAGGTCTCGCCCGGCTCACCAGTCTCGAAGACGCGCGTCAGGGCGCGGACGTGGTCGTCCACGAACAGCCAGTCTCGCACATTCTCGCCCGTGCCGTAGACGGGCAGGGGCTCTCCGGCGAGCGCCTTGATGATGACCAGAGGGATCAGTTTCTCGGGGAAATGGAACGGCCCGTAATTGTTGGAGCAGTTGGTCACCAGGGTCGGCAGGCCGTAGGTGTGGCTCCAGGCGCGCACGAGGTGGTCCGACGCCGCCTTGGAGGCTGAGTAGGGTGACCTCGGCGCATAACCGGTGGTTTCGTCGAACATGCCGTCCGGTCCGAGTGAACCGAACACTTCGTCGGTCGAAATATGATGGAAGCGGAAGGCCGACTTGGCCGGTTCGCTCAGCCCCCGCCAATAATCCAACGTCTCCGAGAGCAGAGTGAATGTCCCAACGACATTGGTCTGGATGAAGTCCGCTGGTCCATCGATCGAGCGGTCGACGTGGGACTCGGCGGCAAGGTGCGTGATGATCTGCGGCTGGAACTCGTGGAGCGCGCGGCGCACGGCGGCGGCGTCGCAGACGTCGGCGCGGCGGAAGGCGTATGCGGGCGAGCCGTCCACAGCCTTCAGCGAGGCGAGATTGCCCGCATAGGTCACCTTGTCGAAGTTCAGAACCTGATATCGCCCGGACGCGACCAGGCGGCGCACCAGGGCCGAGCCGATGAAACCGGCGCCGCCGGTGACGAGAATCCGGGTCTGGGTCATGGAACGAGCGGCTCGGCTTCCAGAGGCGTCAGGGGTTCGCCCTCGTAAACGAAGGGACTTTGGAAATCTGTCAGTCTCGGCAGGATGGCGTCCTTGGCCGACAGGATTGGCGAAGCGCCCGCCAGGGGCCAGGCGACGGCCAGGTCCGGATCGTTCCAGATCAGCCCGCCGTCGCACTCCGGTGAATAGAAGTCGGTGACCTTGTACTCGACCTCAGTGTCGGGTTCGAGCGTCAGGAACCCATGAGCGAACCCGACGGGAACGAACAGCTGGTTGCCGTTCTCAGCGCTAAGCTCAGCGCCGACCCACTTGCCGAACGTCGGCGATCCGGCGCGAACGTCGACGGCCACGTCCCAGATCCGGCCGCGCACGCAACGGACGAGCTTGGCCTGGGCGTGAGGCGGGACCTGGAAGTGCAGGCCCCGCAGGACCCGTGGAGGACGCGAGAAGGAGTGATTGTCCTGCACGAACGCCTTCGGAAGGCCGAGGCGCTCGGCGGCGCGGGCGCTCCAGGTTTCCGAAAACCAGCCGCGATCGTCGCCGAATCGGCGCGGCTTGACGAGCTTGACCACACCCAAGCTGACTTACTCCCCCAACAGTGATGCACGCGATGATTAGCGTCAGGCCTCTGCGCCCTCGGCGGGACGATGGGCGTAGGCCGGATCAACGGCGGCGTGGCCGGCTACCAGCCAGAGGTACGGCGGGACGCTTTCCTCTGCGAAGTGATAGGTGCGATCCGCACCCTCGCCGCGCGTCTCCAGCAGCCCGGAGCTGGCCAGCAGGTCGTCCACGCTCGCCTTGGCTCTCGCAAGCGTCGCGGGGGCGCCATGGATCGGGGCGAGATCGAAGGGACTGAACCATCCGCCGACGCTCTGGGCTGCGCCCGCGAGGGCCCCAAGCACCGGGAGAGCGCCTTCGGCCGCACAGGCTTCGATGCGCGAGACCGAGCGACGCGAGACACGACCGCGGAATTCCTCGATCACTTCGCCAACGGCTTCTTCGACGTCCTGCGCTCCAACCACCACGCGTCCGCCGTCAATGGCCGTCAACGCGGAGCGCTGGCTCAGAAGGGTCGCCAGATAGGGGAACCCAAGCGACTTGGCGGTGATGGTCGCCACAGCCTCATCGTCGAACGTCAGTCCGCTGATGGACTCGCCATTCTTCACCAGATCTCGGATCTCGGTGGGGGGCATCTTCGGCAACTGGAGCGCGAAGATGTTCCGCTGGATCGACGGGACATTGGCGATCAGCTCGCTGAGGTTGGCCGCCACGCCGCCGATCAGGAGTTGCACCCGCGCCGCGCGGTCCGAAAGGCTCTTGATCAGCTCAGCGATGTTCCGGCGGTATTCTTCGTCGTCAGCGCGGTCGAATTCGTCGAGGATCACGAGGATCCGGGTTCCGACCACCTTGCCCAGGAGGTCCCCCGCGAGCCGCGTGGTGACAGGTTCCGGCCCAAGGATCGAGGCGAATGAATCCCCGCGCTCGGTCTGCTGGCTGGTGGGTCCGTGGTCGGCGTGGAACATCAGCGGAATGCTCGCAGCGACAGAACGGAAGACGTCGTCGAAGTTCGAACTCGCGCTGCAGGTGGAGTAGATAACCAGATAGCGGGCGTCACGGGCGGTCTGGGCCAGGACGTGCAGGGTCGAGGTCTTGCCCAGGCCCCGCTCGCCATAGATCACCGTGTGCAGGCGCTGGTCTTCGATGGCCTGGATGACGGAGCCGAGCACCCGGCTGCGTCCGGAGTACATCTTCCGATCCGTGACGGGCTGGGCGGGCGTGTAGGCCGTGCGCAGTCTCGCGCGAATTGCGGCGAAGGCGTCGGGCAGGGCGGTCTGGTCGCCGGCCGACGATATGAAGCGTGGATAGGCGCTATCCGCCACGGGGACCGGGGAGGCCTCGGGCGCCGCGGGCCGCCACACAAATTCGGGCTCGGCAACGGTCTGCGGCGAGCGATCGAACAGTCCGACAATCCAGTCGTAAAGTCTGATGAGCCAGTTCATGTGAACCTCTGGGCCGCCGGGGCCTGTTGCGGCGGCTGTCGAAAGGCGTGTCGATCGTTCATGAATTCACGCCCTTGTCGACGCCCCCTCGCGATCCGCCAGCTTTGGCGCTCACTGCGCCTGATTGAACGGCTTGAGCACGTAGAGGATATACGCGACTACCGCCAGGATAATTGCAATCGCCAGACCGGCCAGCATGTTGTTACTATGCTCAACAGCCTGGTTGCCGACGTAGTTCGCGACGGCGCAACCGATCGCCGGCGGCGCATACTGATACATGTGGTCGCGCGGCTCTGCCGCTGTCGAGCGTTGCAGGAACAAGACCACCAAGCCGGCGAAAATAGCCATCGTCAGCAGGTCGTAAATGGTTTTCACGCCGCTCCCCTTCACGCCCGCCGGTAAACTGCCGGGTGCGGCTCGTCTAGAGCCTCATCGTGTCTGATTGGTGACCTTACCACAGCCTTAGCCGCTGGTCGCCTTGCCTGTGTCGCACGTGCGAGAAAGGTCATGTTTGGTACGGTTCGGGAGTCTGGTCGCGCTATCGAGGTTAGAAAACTCCTGCGCGGGCTCTTGTGTTGCACCGCGCTGCGTTGGAAGTAGCCGGCGATGAGTCCTCTTCCTTCCGCAGGCCTCCGTTCGCACTGTGCGGCGACGCGGCCGGCCCCGCCGGCGTGATGACCCGCAAGAAGCGCAGCCTCGGGACACGGCTGCGGGAATGGCGGATGTCGCGACGCTTCGCCGCCAATCGCACGGAGCGGGTGTTCGGCTTCGACTGGTCAGCGTTCCGGCATAACCGGATTTCAGTGGTGAACCTTCTCATGGCGGAGCGTCCCCAGGGTCGCTACCTGGAGATCGGCTGTGCTGACAACGTCCTCTTCGACGCCGTCCTGGCGGCGCACAAGACCGGCGTCGATCCGGTCAGGGGCGGCACCCACCGAATGACGAGCGACGCCTTCTTCGCCGCCTATGACGGGCCGCCGTTTGACGTGATCTTCATCGATGGCCTGCATCTCTATCCGCAGGTCCACCGTGACCTGGATAACGCACTGCGTCATCTCGCCCCGGGGGGGTGGATCGGCATGCACGACATGTTGCCGCGGGACTGGCTCGAAGAGCACGTTCCGCAGATCCGAACCAGCGGCTGGACCGGCGACGGCTGGAAGACAGCGTTCGAGCTGGCGGCCGCTGAGAACGTAGATTTTCGTCTTATTACAATCGATTACGGAGTCGTCGTGGCGAGGCCTACGGGTCCCGCGCGCCTCCCCGATCTTTCCGCCGAGCTTGCGGACAAGCGGTTCAAGTTCCTCGCCGAACACGTTGGGCGACTTCCTTTGGTGGCTTACGAAGACGCGAGGACCTGGATAGACTCGTCTCGGGCGTCAGTTCAGCGGGGCGATTCCGCCAGCCCCGCAAAGTAAAGCTTGGCAAAGTAAAGCTTGTACGAGTCGGGGTTATGAAGGACACAATCGACGTCAGGGGCGCCTCGGGCGCAGTGTACCGGTTCATGCGCGTCCGGGCGGATCAGACGCTCTCCCGAATGGGCGGCAATTTTATCTATGCGAAGACATCCGAGGAGACGTTGGAAATCGTCTTTGTCGGCGAAGCGCCCAACCTGATGGCGGATGCGCACCGCCTCTGGTCCCAGGCGGTGCAGGACTACGGCGCAGAAGAACTCTTCACCCGGCTGAACGTGACTGAGCGTATCCGCCGCCTCGAACAGTCCGACATCCTGGGGGCTGTCAAACCCCCGATGAATGCGGAAACCTCGACGAACTGACAACGCTGTCGCTTCGGCGCGGGCCCGCCCGCGTTGTGAAGCCCCGATGAACCGATCGTTGCAAGTCGGTTCAGGCGCTGAAAGCTAGCTGTTGCGTAACGCCGATCGATGTGACCGGCGCAACGCAAGGTGACATGATGAACACCAAGACTCTCCTCGCCGCGGTCGCAGGTCTCGCCCTCACCGTTGCTGGCGCACAGGCCGCGTGCGCGCAGGACTTCGCCCAGACCCATCCTCGCCGGGCCGAGGTCAACCAGCGCCTGGACAACCAGGACAAGCGGATCGCCGCCGAACACGCCAACGGCGCGATCGGATCGGCGAAAGCGCATCGTCTGCACCGTGCCGATCGTCGGATCCGCGCCTCCGAGCGTCACTACGCAATGCGCCATGGCGGCCACATCTCGAAGGCGGAGCACGCTCGCCTGAATCACCGCGAGAACGCGGTCAGCCGCCGGATCGGTTGACATCGGACGCTCAGCCCTCCCGCGCGCTTGGCGGGAGGGCAGACACTGGTCCAGCGCCCCGATTCCATGCGAAGGGGCGCGTCCCGACGAACCTGCGCCAGGACCGCCGTTCCCGTGACTCCTTTGCAAGCCGTGGTGATGGCCATCCTCCAGGGGGTCACCGAACTCTTTCCCATATCCAGCCTCGGCCACGCGGTGATCGCGCCGGTGCTGCTCGGCTGGCGCAATGTCGATGAATCGGCCGAGGGCTTCCTGCCCTTCCTGGCGGTGATGCACCTGGGTACGGCCCTGGCGCTGCTGGGCTTCTTCTGGCGCGACTGGTTCGGCTTCGCGGCCTCAGTGCTGCGGTTCAACGATCCTGCAGGCGCCGCGGATCGGCGACTCTTCTGGCGAGTGGTGGTCGCGACCGTGCCGGCGGTCGTGATCGGTTTCTTCTTCGAAAAGACCCTCAAGCAGGGTTTTGCGGCGCCGGCGCTCGCAGCCGGTTTCCTGATCGTCAACGGGATCATGCTGTTCGCATCAGAGCGGTTGCGCCGGCGCGCCACACGGACCCTCGATCAACTGCGGTTTCTCGACGCCTTCGTGATCGGCTTGTGGCAATGCCTGGCATTGATCCCCGGGATGTCGCGATCGGGCGCCACGATGAGCGGGGGTTATCTCTGCGGACTGGATCACGAGGATTCGGCGAGGTTTTCCTTCCTCACCGCCACGCCGATCATTCTGGGCGCTGTCGCGCTCGAGGCTCCCAAGCTGCTTCACAACCACCAGGGCCTCGGGCCCCTGGCGATCCTGGCCGGGGTCGTCGCGGGCGTCACCGCACTCCTCAGCGTCTGGGCCCTGATGAAGTGGCTCAAGACGCACGAGGTGCGCGGCTTTACGCCATTCGCCATCTATTGCTGGCTCGCCGGCGCGGGATCCCTGGCTTGGCTCCTGCTACGCTGAAGGCGCGCGGCGGGCGTCAGAACTGTGCGTGGATGCGAGCTGCGAGAATGGAGACTGGGCCGCGGTCGCGGTTGTAGGCGGGGTTGTCGACGAACTGGTAGTCGAGCGTAAAGTGGACGTACCTGCCCACGGACACGCTGTAATATGTCTCCAGGATTCGTTCCGTCCCCGGATGAGGGAGCTGGCCGTCTCCGATGAGGGTGCCAAGGCCTCCGTCCGCGAAATAGAGCTCGTGGATCCCGGTGATGCCGTTGACGACGCCTGACAGGCCGAACGCGTCGTCGGGTCTCCCCCAGCGGCGCCCGCGTAGGGAAAGCCCCACAGCCGCGGTGCGGTCGATGTCGGTAAACTCATAGGGTTCGATGTCGCCGTTGGTGACACCGGCTCGGACGAAGAGGCCGAGATCCCTCGTGAGCGCCTGTTGCGCATTGAGGCCGAATCCGCCCCGGCTGCGATACTGGCGCACGAACGCCGTGCTCGGGACGCCGCCTTCGCTTTGAGCCAGGGCGATCGCAGCGTCGAAGGTCCCCATCCGCGCGCGGCTCCAGAAGCCCGTGATCCGCACCACGCCCGCCAGTCCGCCTATCGACCACCGCCGCTCGCCTTCTCCTATGAGCTGGAACTGGCTGAAGTTGGAGGTGAGCGTGGGGCTGTTGGGGATGATCGAGAGATCCATCACCGCGCCGCGAAGGATCCAATCTCCCTGGTACCATTCGGCCGCGCCGCCGACGGTGTAGCCCCAGGCGTCGGCTGCATAGTCGAACGTGCCCGTATCGATAATCGACCAATTCAGAAAATCGTTGCGAGGATCGTGGGCATAGTCGTTAGCGTCAAAAATGTCGGGAACGGAGAACTTGCCGACGGTGAATACCAAGCGGTTCTTTGATGTTGTGGCCGCGAGCTGGAACGGGCCGCTGTCTACGTTCTGAGCGTCTCCACCGAGGTCGATCGTCTGTCGGAAGAAGATGCGCTGCAACCTAACGTACGGTGTCGACTTTCCGATCTTGTACGCTTCTCCGCTCGGGAAGCCCGCCACGCCGAAAGTGTTGTTGAGGCCGAAACCTTGGTCGAGTTCCGGAGCAACCCAGAATTCCCCGCCCGCCCACGGGCGATATCCGTCATAGATGGTAACGTCCCAAGTCTCTCGACCGTCGGCGAAGGGCGAGAGGCTGTTTGCGCCCTGGTAAGGGGAGGGGAACGCAAAATGGAACTGATCTACGAAGGTGGATTGGCCATGAAGGGCGTACGATTCCGTTGGCGGGGTCTGGTCGGCGGCCGGCTGCTCCTGGGCTTGCGCGCCCGCGGCGAAGCCGGCCCAGGCGAGACTGACGAGCCACGGAGTCCGGCGACGGATTTGGTTTCCGCGTGGCTCAGTCATGGATGCTGGCCATCGTCATGCCGCTCCCCCGAGCACGGTCACGAAACTCGCCTGTGCGGCGATCCGGATGGGCGAATCGGCGAGGAGGGAAGGCGATGACCGAGACCCGTCCCCGGGATCCGGCCGCCTCCCCGCCAACAGAGTCGCCAATCCCGGAGCCGACCTCCGAAGTCAAGCGGCGCCGGACCAAGATCAGGGACATTCTTGGGCCGGGTCTTATTACAGGCGCTTCGGACGACGATCCAAGCGGCATCGCCACCTACTCACAAGCTGGCGCGCAGTTCGGTTACGACCTCGGCTGGACGCTGTTTCTAAGCTGGCCCTTGATGTGCGCGATTCAGGAGATCTGCGGGCGGATCGGGCGGGTCACGGGCCGCGGGATCGCCGGGAACCTGCGGCGATACTATCCGCGGTGGCTGGTGTGGACGATCATCCTGCTGCTCGCCACCGCCAACACGATCAATCTTGGGGCGGACATGGGCGCCATGGGCGCAGCGCTTGGCCTCGTCATCGGCGGACCAACTCTGCTCTACACCGCGGGCTTCGGGGTGCTTTCGCTGTTGCTGGAGGTGTTCGTCCGGTACTCGCGCTACGTCCCGATCCTGAAGTGGCTTAGCCTGTCGCTGTTCGCCTATGTCGGCGTGGTGCTTGTGGTCGGCGTCCCCTGGGGCGTGGTGCTGCAGCACCTGGTGGTCCCGAAGATCTCCTTCGCCCCGGGCTATCTGACGGTGATCGTCGCGGTCCTGGGCACGACCATCAGCCCCTACCTCTTCTTCTGGCAGGCGGAAGAGGAGGTGGAGGACATGAAGGCCCGCCCGGAGTCTCGGGCCCTCAGGAAGGCGCCCGAACAGGCTCCCGCCGAACTTTCCCGCATCCGGTGGGACACCTGGATCGGCATGGGGTTGTCCAACGCGGTGGCCCTGTCGATCGTCATCACCACCGCCGCCACCTTGCACGCACACGGGGTCACCAACATCGAGACCTCCTCGCAGGCGGCCCTGGCGCTCAAGCCGATCGCGGGGCGCTTCGTGTTCGTGGTGTTCGCCTTGGGCATCATCGGTACGGGATTGCTGGCCCTGCCTGTGCTCGCGGGATCGGCCGCCTACGCCCTGGGCGAGGTAATGGCCTGGCGCGTGGGACTCGCGCAGAAGTGGAACCGCGCGATCCCCTTCTACGGGGCCATTCTCGTAGCCATGGTGATCGGCGGCGCGATCAACTTCACCCACATCGATCCGATGAAGGCGTTGTTCTGGAGCGCGGTGATCAACGGCGTCACGGCGGTGCCCCTCATGGCCCTGATCGTCCACCTGGGTCAGCAGCGGGCCGCCATGGGAGATTTTACACTCCCGCCTGTGCTGCGGGCCGTCGGCTGGCTGGCGACCGGGGCCATGGCCGCGGCCGCCGTGGGCATGTTCCTGACCTTCAATCCCAACGGCTGAGAGTTGGCCCCCTCAAGCAGGGAGGTCTAGGCTGTCAGTATGACAGCGCACGAACCATTGCTCAGGCCCCAGCCCCTCATCGAGCTGAAGCCCACCCAGATCACCGTCGGCTTCCACGAGGTGGAGGAGAAGCGGCGCCACTTTCGTCAGCTTGCCGACAAGGACGGCGGATCTTTCATCGGCCGCCACATGATCCCCACGGTCCTTGGGCCAAAGAAGCGTCACTACATCATCGACAACCACCACTTGGCCTGCGCCCTGCACAAGGAAGGCGTCGAGTCCGTGCTGGTGACGGTCACCGCCGATCTTAGCGCTCTCACGAAGGCCTCGTTCTGGCGCTTCCTCGACAATCGCGCCTGGTGCCACCCGTACGACGCTCATGGTCAGCGAACCGATTTCGATGAGATCCCCGGCTCGATCGAAGGCTTGAGGGACGATCCATACCGCAGTCTGGCGGGCGACCTGCGCCATGCGGGCGGCTACGCCAAGGACATGACGCCCTTCAGCGAGTTCCTCTGGGCCGACTTCATGCGCCAGCGGATCAAGCGCAAATCGATCGACAAGGACTATGACGCCGCGCTCAAGCGCGCCGTCCGTCTCGCCAAGTCCAACGATGCAGCCTTCCTTCCAGGTTGGTGCGGCGCGGACCCGATCGCGTAGCCGCCAAGCCGGACGCGCCGGCGGTCGGCGCGTCCGGGTGGACAAGAGTCGGGCGGCTACAGAACGCTCAGCATCTCCGCGACCAGGGGGTGACGAACGATGTCAACGTCCTGCAGTCGCACGACGGCGATATTGGGCGCCTGTTCGAGTCGCTCGGCGACGTTGGCGAGGCCCGACAGTTCCGGCAGCAGGTCCGACTGGGCGGGATCGCCCGTCACGACCATGGTCGAGCTCCACCCCAGGCGGGTGAGCAGCATCTTGAGCTGGACATAGGTGCAGTTCTGCGCCTCGTCGATCACCACGAAGGCGTTGTTGAGCGTTCGGCCGCGCATGAAGCCGACCGGCGCGATCTCGATCGCCCCCTCGCTGATCAGCGAGCGCACCCGTTTCATCGACAGCCGGTCCGACAGGGCGTCGTAGAGCGGCCGAAGGTAGGGGGCGAGTTTGTCCTCGACTTCGCCAGGCAGGTAGCCGAGCGACTCGCCGGCTTCGACGGCCGGTCTCGAGAGCACGATGCGGCCCACGCGGCCCGCCTCCAGCGCTTCCACCGCCTTGGCGATCGCCAGATAGGTCTTGCCCGTCCCGGCGGGACCGAGCGCCACGACCAGCGGCTTGCTGTCGATGGCGGCCATCAGGCGGGCTTGGCCTTCCGACTTCGGCTTTATCGTCTTGAGGTAGGCCTGCTCGCGCTCGTCCTCCCCGGGAAGCGGACTCCATCCTCGTCCGACTGGTAGCCGGCGGATCTTCGAGTCGTCCTGGAATTCCCGGTCGTCGAAGGCGCCTTCGCGCACCAGCCGCTTGAGGGGCCGCTTGGTCATGGGAGTCCTCCGTGGCGTAGGCCGTAGCCAAAGAAAAAGGGCGACGCCGAAATGGCTC
>DASXGR010000232.1:0-9438 GCA_036488935.1 Caulobacteraceae bacterium
GAAGGCGTCGATCGCGCCGATGACGCTCATGCCGATCGGCCGGCGCGGGCGTGGGATCGGATAGAAGCTGTCGTCGAAATGCAGGCTCTGGGCCGCTTCGCCGGGATTGATGCAGATGGCGTGGCTGGCGCTGAGCAGGAAACCAGGCGCGAGGAAGCATCCCAGAATGTCGAGCAGCCGCGGGTCCGATGCGATGCCCTCGAAGACGCGGCCGCGTCCCACCAGGGTATAGACGCGCTCGGTCGTGTAGCCTTCGAAGGCGTTGCGGCCGTGATGCGTGCCCAGATAGGGCGCCAGCGCCTCACGAAACTCGGCCAGGCGGCCTGCGTCGATCACATCCTCGATGATGGTGTATCCGTCCGTCTCGAGCCGCCGGAGGTGATCCTCGCGGTTGGCGAAGCGGACCGAACCGACGAATGTCGCGTCGTCCACGGCGTATTTCTCCCTTGCGGCGCAAGTCCGACCTTGCAGTCGCTGGCGCCGTGGTACGCCAGCCTACAACCACCGATGAGAAGGGCGCGAGGGTTTAATGGCTCGCCAGAGCTTAGGAATGGACGCCGGTCTCCACGGCCAGCCGGACGAGGTCGGCGGTTCGCGAGACGCCGAGTTTGGATTTGATCTGGCTGGCGATGTTGGCGACCGTCTTGTAGCCGACGCCGATCGCCGCGGCGATTTCGGCAAGGCTCGCGCCCTTGGCCAGCAGACGCATGATCTCCAGTTCGCGGGGCGACAGGGCGTCAAAGCCGCTCGCCCGCGCCGTATCGGCCATCGCCAGGGCCTGGGCGAGTTCGGCCTCCACGTAGCGCCCGCCGCCGAGGATGCGCCTGACCGCCAGGACCAGCTCGTCGGGTGAAATGTTCTTTGTGGCGTAGCCGGCGGCGCCAGCGTCGAGGGCTCGGCGCGCGTAGAGCGGCTCGCTGTGCATCGACAGCACCAGGATTGGCGAGCCGTCCTGCGCGATCAGGCGGCCGAGAAGCTCGAGCCCGCCCAAGCCGGGCAGATTGAGATCGAGAATGATCAGGTCCGGCCGGTGGGATTTGGCGAGGGCCAGGGCGTCGCGGCCGTTGGACGCCTCGAGCACCGGACCCGGCGCGACGCCGCCGAGAAGACGGGTCAGCCCGGCCCGCACCAGGGCGTGATCATCGACCAACAGTATGCTCATTGGGTGAGGACCAGGGTCTCCGGATGCGGCGCGACCGGTGCGCGCGCGATCAGGCTCCAGCCTCCCGAAGGGCCGCCGCACACCACATCCAGGCGCCCTCCCACGCCGGCCAGCCTTTCGCGCATGCCGGAAAGGCCAAACCCCTCGGGGCCCTGGGGCTTGGCCCCGGCGCCATCATCCTGCACCCGCGCCTCCACCCATTCGCTCCCCGCCGTGATACGGATCGACACCAGGTCGGGATGACCATGGCGGATGGCGTTGCTCAGGCCCTCCTGCACGACGCGATAGAGCGTTTCCCGCACGGGACCGGTGATCGCCGTCTCGTCTTCGGGGGTCTCCACTTCGAAGGCGATGTGAGGATGGCGGGCGCTCCAGAAGGCGACGAGCTCGCCCACCGCCGACGAAAGTCCGAGCTCCAGCAGATCGGTGGGCCGAAGACGGCCCAGGATGTCGCGCACCAGGCGCTGGATCAGGGCGACGGAGCGGCCGATCGATGAAACCTGCTCCAGGGCCTCCTCGGGCCTGCCCTCCTCGATAAGGCGTCGCGCCATGGCCGCATCGACGCTGGCGGCGAAGAGGTGCGGTCCCATTTCGTCGTGCAGGTCCCGGGCGAGATCGGCCCGTTCCTCGTCCTGCAGCGTGAGGAGCTGGCGTTCGAGCGCCTGGTTGCGGGCCTGCATAGCCGCCAGGCGCGCGGCCATTTCATTCACGCCGCCGGTCAGGCGCCGCAGCTCGAGCGCGCCCAGTTGTTCCACGCGCGCGTCATACCGGCCGGATCCGATCCGGGCGAGCGCCGCGGAGACCTGGTCGAGCGGACGCAGGGCGTGCCCGACAGTGAGCCAGGCGAGTGCGGCAGTCGCGGCGATCGAGACACCGAGCGCCAACGACAGGTCGGTGAACTCGGTCCAGGTGGCGCCGACGTCCGGCGCGGAGATGGGCGTCAGGCGAAAGCGCGCGCCGCCCGCCGGCGCCGCGGTTTCCACCGGCGCCGCCCTTGGCGCCAACAGACGTGTGAACCACGACGGCGCGCGCACGCTGTCGAGCGGTCTGGAAGCCAGCAGCACATGCCCATCGGGCGCCATCTCCTCCACCTCGAGGTGTCGGTCACCGTCGAACGAGCGAACCAGCCGGGAGACAAGCGCCTGCGGATCGGCCGATTGCGAGAGCTCGGCGTCCGCGCCCTTCAGGCTCTGCCTGCCACTGGTCAGAGCCGCATTGAATTCCTCGCGCAACGCCGAACGCGCCTGCAGGCCGGCCAGGGCGATGCCCACGGCAGAGCCGGCGCAGAGAACGAGCACGATGGCGAGAACGACGCGGAAGCGCAGCGACATGAGTGGCAATATTACCGCACCTCGCGCGGGTCTCCCACACGCAACGCTCGATCGGGAAAACTTCCCGGCAAACTTGGGAAGTCGAGGCATGTGCCCGCGCTACGAGCCGGAATAGATGCATCCGCTGAACCGGGTGAGGGTCATATACGTGAAATCGGATTGCAAAACGGGGGCTTCCAGCGCTGTGCTGGCCATCGCCCTCCTGTCGCTGGCTCCTCTCGCGAACGCTCAATCGGTCTCGCAGACCTCCCCGACGGACGGCGCACCGCAGCCTGGGGTGCAAGTGCAGGCGACCAAACCCTCTGGCGGCCCAAACGTCTCTGAAATCGTGGTCACGGCCGAGCGGCTGAACCAGGCGCGCGCCTCGATCGAGCCCCAGATCGGGGCGTCGACCTACACGATCACCCAGCAGGCGATCCAGCAGATGCCGGGCGGGAGCGACGTGGAGCTCAACCAGGTCCTCCTTCAGGCGCCAGGCGTGGCGCAAGATTCCTACGGACAGATCCACGTCCGCGGCGAGCACAACGGCCTGCAGTACCGCCTCAACGGCGTCATCCTGCCTGAAGGCCTGAGTGTGTTCAGTCAGAGCCTCGACCCCAAGGTCGCGCAAAGCGTCGACCTGATCACCGGATCCCTGCCCGCGGAATATGGACTGCGCACCGGCGGCATCGTCGACATCACGACCAAGAGCGGGCTCAGCAACGGCGGCTCGGTCACGATGTACGGCGGCAGCCACGGCGAAATCCAGCCGAGCTTCGAGTTCCACGGAAGCTCGGGGACCTGGACCTACTTCCTGACCGGTTCGTACCTGCAGAACGACCTCGGCATCGAATCCCCCGACGGTTCGTCCAATCCGATCCACGACTGGACCAACCAACTGCATCTGTTCGGCTACATCGAGGACATCCTTTCGCCGCACAGCAAGATCGCCCTGATCGTCGGTTCCTCGGACCAGCGTTTCCAGATCCCGCAAGTCTCCGGCGGCGAACCGACGCTCGGCTACTCGCTGGAAGGCCCGGGCGGTCCCCCGACGATGTATCCAAGCCAGGATCTCAACGAGAACCAGCGGGAATATTCGCAGTTCGCGTCGCTGAGCTATCTCTACGACAACGGACCGTTCACGGTTCAGACGAGCCTGACCGGACGCTATTCGACCCTGACCTTCGTCCCCGATGAAATCGGCGATCTGCTCTACAACGGGATCGCGCAGAACGCTCGCAAGAGCGATTCCGCGGGCGATCTCCAGATCGACGCCGTGTATCGCGCCACGCCCCACCACACGATCCGCGCGGGGCTCTACGTCGACGTCGACCGCGCGATCAGCGACACCTCCTCTAGTGTGTTCCTTCTCGACAGCACCGGCGCCCAAGTCGGCAATACGCCGGTAACCATCATCGACGACGGCACGAAAACGGCGACGACGACCAGCGTCTACCTGCAAGACGAGTGGAAAATCCTCAGCAATCTGACGATAAACTATGGTCTTCGCTTCGACCAGTTCAACGGCTATCGCGATGAAAACCAGCTCAGCCCGCGCGCGAACCTGGTCTGGAAGGTGACGCCCGAGACCACCTTCCACATGGGTTACTCACGATATTTCTCGCCACCGCCGTTCGAGCTTATCGGACAGGAGACCGTCAACAAATTTACCGGGACCAGCGCCGCGTCACAGGTGACTCTCGACACAACCCCTTATGCGGAACGTGCAAATTACTACGACATTGGCGTAAGTCGGACGGTCGACAAGTATATTACGCTCGGCCTCGACTTCTACGACAAGGACGACAAGAACGAGGTCGACGAGGGGCAGTTCGGCGCACCGATCATCCTCACGCCCTTCAACTACGCCTCGGCCCACCAGAAAGGCATCGAGGTTTCAGCGAGCTATAACTACGGACCGCTGGAGGCATACGCCAACTTCGCCGCGCAGTCGGCGAAGGGAAAGAATATCATCTCCTCCCAGTTCAACTTCTCAGCTGCGGATCTCGCGTACATCGCCGACAACTACATCTACAACGACCACAGCGCGACCTACACGGCGTCCGCCGGTTTCTCGTACTCCCTACCGTTCTGGGCGGGGACCAAGTTCGGCGCCGACGCGCTCTATGGCAGCGGGCTGAGAGCGGACCTGATATTGCCGGACGGGGGAGACATCCCCAACGGCGAGCAGCTGCCGAGCTACGTTCAGGTGAACCTCACCGCTTCGCACCGTTTCGAAGACGCGCCAGGCGGCCCAGTCATCGTGCGCCTCGACGTCATCAACGTGGCGAACAAGCTCATAGAGCTCCGGAACGGCACTGGCGTCGGCGTCTTCGCGCCCCAGTACGGCCCGCGGCGGGGGGTCTTCGCGGGCGTCACCAAGGAATTCTGAGGCGGAGCCGAAGCTCCGCCCCGCACCTCCCCGCCTCAGGCCGTGGCGAGGACCACCTCGCCACGGCGCACGCGTCCCGCGCCGATGATCCTCATGGTGGCGAACTGGATCAGGAACAGGCCGAGCTTGCTGGCGATCGCCCAGGTCGACATGAACGCCGCCCAGTCCAGCGGCTTGAGCGTCATCGCCAGGGCGAGGTTCAGCGCGCCTGATACGAACATCAGCCCCGCCCAGATGAAGCCGAACACGAACGCGATATCCGGCGCCACCTGCAGGGCGACGGGCGGCAGGTAGCGGTTCATCCAGCCTGGCTTGCACATCACGATCCCGACGATCGCGTAGATCACCGTGGGCTTGATCATCACGAAGCGTGGATCGTGTGTCAGCAGAGTCGCGGACCCGCCCGCCACCACCAGGAACAGGCTCAACCATTGCATCGTGTCGATCGGCTTGGCGCGGACCTTCTGCAGGACGATCTGCACGACGCCCACGGCCATGCCCAGCGTCACCGCCAGCATGACGTCACGGGTGATGGCCATGACGCCGAGGAAGAAGAAGGTGGAGGCCATGTCCATCAGCAGATAGCGGCCGGAGTGGAACAGGTTCTTCATGTCCGTCGCCCCTCCTTGCGGGCGCGCCGGGAACCTAGGCTGGGCGCCTCGCGGCGCCCTATGTCGCCGACGAAGCCGAGCCTGCCGTCCACGAAAAGCTCCTGCCGCTCACGCAGCGCGAACGGACTGCTTCCCTGGACGCCGCCTAGAGCCTATATCTTTGAGCGTCCGGGTCACACCGGACTATGGGAATAAAAGCGCGTGCAATAAGCGGACTGGACCCGGGTGCGATTCCCGGCGGCTCCACCAAATCCTTCCTCGCGTTATCGGCGGGTTGGCATGGGGCCGATCAGCATCGACAGACGTCTAAAGACGTTGCCTTTCCTCGGCGTGGCTCACCGTTCCGGGCCATTAAACTAACTGCGAACGATAACTTCGCTCAAGAGCACGCCCTCGCCGCGTAATGCGGTGCGGACGAGTTCGCCTCTTAAAGTCCTGACGTCTTAGCAGCGTCAGGCGGGGCCCGGGGAGCGCCTGGCAACAGAAGCTCCCCACTTCACATTCGGCGCGCGCTGAGCCTGCTGGAGGCCACCCCGAAAGTCGCATGCATTGTGCCTAGACGCTGCGCCTGCGCTTGTGTTGTGCGCCTGCGTCGCTACCTTCGCGAATCGATGGCCAAGGAAGACAAGCCCCGCGATCTTATGGGTTATGATGCGCTGCAGCAGGAAGCGCTGCGCGGCGTCATTCGCGCGGCCCTGATGCGCATTGCGCCGCCGCGCGGACTGCCCGGCGATCATCACTTCTACATCAGCTTCCGCACCGACGCCGACATGGTGTCCGTGCCGGAGGATCTCCTCGCCCGCTATCCCGAGGAGATGACCGTCGTGCTGCAGAATCAATTCTGGGATCTCAAGGTTGGCGACACCGCCTTTTCGGTGACGCTGCAGTTCAGTGGCCAGCCCAAGAGCCTGACTGTTCCCTATTCCGCGATCACGCGGTTCTATGACCCCAGCGTGCAGTATCTGCTCCAGTTCAGCCCGCCTTCGCCCGCCCCGCGCGCGCCGGCTTCGCGACGCGAGGAGAATAAGGCGTCTGCCCCTCGCGCTGCCGAAGGCGATGGCCCTAAGATCGTTTCACTGGACCAATTCAGAAAGAAATGACCCGCCGATGAGCGAGACCACCGCCGAGGCCGCGCCCGAGCTCACCGACGACGACATCCTCCAACGATTTCTCCGCACCAAGAACCAGCCGACGGGCTCGCAGACGCTCGGGTTCCGGATGATCAGCGTGAGCCAGGAGACCAAGACGGTCGAGGTGGCGTTCGACGCCCGCGCCGAACTGCTCTCCAACCCGATGAAGCAGGTGCAGGGCGGGTACCTGTGCGCCATGCTCGACGAGTGCATGTCGGTGGCCTGCATGGTGGCTTCGCGCATGACTTGCGTCGCGCCCACGGCCGAGATGAAGACCAGCTTCTTCCGGCCGGCTACGCCTGGGGCCCTGCGCGGCGTCGGCCGCGTGGTGAGGTGGGGCAAGACCCTGGCCTTCACCGAGGGCGAGCTCTACGACGAGCAGGGCCGCCTTCTCGCCAAGGCTACGGGAACGGCGGTGCCCACGCCGTTCAAGTCGTACAAGTAAGGCTGTGCGCGCGATCGCCCTGCTTGCGGCGATCTTGCTGCTGAGCCCGGGCAGGGCCGCCACTGCGGCTGCGGACGACCCCTTCGCTGATTGGGCTGTCGTGGTCGTGTCGGGCGACGATCGCGCGGCGCACGCCGACCTGCCGACCGCGGCCTTCGACAATGCGCGCCGGGATGTCGTCACCGCTCTGGAGCGGAAGGGCTTCCTGGCCTCCAATCTCGCCCAAGTGTCCGTGCATGAGGCGGCCGACCAGGCCAATCCTGACCGACCATCTGAGCTCGACCTGATCTCGCGGCGCCTGACCGCAAAGGCGACCCAGGCTCAGGCGGGGTGTCTCGTCTACATCACCTCCCACGGTTCGCCTGACGGAGTTCTGCTGGGGGATCGGCTCGCCTCTCCCGCCACGTTTCGAAGCCTGGTCACGCGGGCCTGCCCGCACCGGCCGACCGCCGTCATCCTCTCCGCCTGCTTCTCCGGCGTATTCATTCCGGCGCTGACCGCAGCGCTCGGACCGGAGGGCTTCGTATTCACCGCCGCGCGGTCGGACCGTTCCTCGTTCGGGTGCAGCGAGAACGACCGGTACCCGTTTTTCGACGGGTGCATCATTCAGGACTTGCCTCAGGCGATCGATTTCGTAGATCTCTCTGACCGAGTGCGTAAATGCGTGCGCCTGCGTGAAGACGAGGAAGGGATGCGCCCGCGAAGCCTGCCGCAGGTCTATGTCGGCGACGGCTTTCGATCCGACCGCCTGCAGTTCCCGACAGGATTTGGCGGATAAGGCGCCTCGCCGATTTCGTCCAAAAAAGGGCGGCCCAGCGCCATTTATGCGCGATTTCGGACGTAATTAGAGTGCGAAACCGCTCCATGAATGTTGAATTTTAGTTAACCTTCACCGAAAACGCTTAGAATATTGCCTTAACTGTGCCATCTCCCGCTCAGGAAAGGGCCCGTCTCGGGCGCTGGGTTTGGGGCATAGTTATGAAAAATACGATCCTGGCGCCAATTTTCGGCGCCGCCATGGTTGCGGGAATGGCCTCGGCCGGCGCCGCTGGCGCTGTGACCATGGAAACCTTCGACCTCTCGATCAACGGTTGCAGCTCGACGTGTTTCGGCACGGGCGTCACGAGCCTGGGCACGGTGACCGTGACAGAGGACGCGGGCGCGCTCGACTTTTCGGTCGACCTTAGCGGCGCCGCCTTCAACGTCGCCGGCAAGAGCGGCACTCACCACTCGCTCTCGTTCAACATTGAGAGCACGGGAACTACAGATCCTGTCACAGGGGTAGGCATTGCCGTCAGCAGCACCACGCCTGACTTTACGGGATCGACCGCTGGAGGCTTCAAAGCCTCGCCGTTCGGGACCTTCGAAGACGCGGTCGATTACACTGGATCACTCAAAAGCAATGGGACGTCGAATCCGACGTCGCTGAGCTTCGTCGTGACGGACAGCCAGGGCAATCTGACCCTCGACAATCTTACCGCTAACAGCGTCACATCGTTCGGCAAAATATACCTTGCTGCGGACGTGTTCGCGAACAGGCAGACTGGAAATGTCGGAGCCCCAGGCGGGACGATCTCGATCGCCACGCCGGAACCCGGCTCCTGGGCGCTGATGGTGATCGGCGTCGGCCTCATGGGCGCGTCCCTGCGCACTCGCCGCCGCAACGCACTCGCGCTGGCCCCGGCCCGCATCTGATACAGCCTTCGCCGTCCCGGAAGCCGATGGGCTTCCGGGACGGTTGCGGCTCAGCTCCCTCTTCCCTTGGCTTCGTTCGAGGGGCAGATAACCGGTCCCTGACACGAGGAGATCGGCAATGAGCGGCGCGACGCGGACGGAAACGGACACCTTTGGGCCAATCCAGGTTCCGGCCGACCGCTACTGGGGCGCCCAGGCTCAGCGGAGCCTGCAGAACTTCGCCATCGGCTGGGAAAAGCAGCCGGCCTCCGTGATCCGCGCTCTCGGCGTGATCAAGCGCGCCGCCGCCGAAACGAACATGGCGCTCGGCCGGCTCGATCCGAAGATCGGACAGGCGATCATCGCCGCGGCGCAGGAAGTGATCGACGGCAAGCTCAACGACCACTTTCCTCTCGCCGTCTGGCAGACCGGGTCCGGCACCCAGTCGAACATGAACGCCAACGAGGTGATCTCCAATCGCGCCATCGAGATGCTCGGCGGAACGATGGGGTCGAAGACCCCGGTCCACCCGAACGACCACGTCAACATGAGCCAGTCGTCGAACGACACCTACCCGACCGCGATGCACATCGCGGCAGCGGAGGAGATCCACCACCGGCTGATCCCGGCGCTGCAAAAACTGCGCAATGCTCTCAACGACAAGGCGGGCGAATTCGCCAAGATCATCAAGATCGGGCGCACCCACACCCAGGA
>DASXGR010000014.1:0-4365 GCA_036488935.1 Caulobacteraceae bacterium
GGCTGCGCGCCTTCGACAAAGATCGGCCCGGTCATGATGTGTACGCCGGGATTGCGGTCCGATTCGGGGATCTCCCGGAAAATCGCCTGCACGCCCTCATCCATCATCAGCTCGGGCGCATCGCCCGCATGATGCGTGATGGCTTCGGCCTGGATCAGATCGCCACTCTTCACCCGCAGGGTTGGCGCGAGGGCGGCGTCGAAATAGCCCCAGTGCACGGTTTTCGGCGTCGCCTTGAGGTTATGCAGCGCGCCCGGCGCGAGGTCGCGCCGGTCCTCGCCGGCCTGACAGAAGAAGCCCATTTCGATGTCGTCCAAGCGTCCGTGGCGAAAGAGGGGGCGGACCCTAGGGACGCGGACCGGGCGGGTCTCGGCGGGTTTCGCGCCTGTGGCAAAGCCACGCGATTCCGCCGATTCTGCAGGCAATCCGCCGAATTTTCAGGCGCCTGTACTTTCGCGGAGGAAGGCAAGCGATCAGGCGTCATGGTGCAAGACCACCGTCCGGCGAGGACCTAGTCTTGGCCGGAAACGCTCGACGACATGAGGCCTTTGCGTGAACACCGCCGTGGACATCAAGACCCGCCCGCTCCGCGAAGGCTTCGGAGCTGAGATCCTGGATGTCGATCTGCGATACGCCGATCCCGACACCCTGGCTGGCGTGGTGGACACCTTCCACCGCCACGGCGCGATCCTGCTGCGCGACCAGGTGCTCGATCCCGGCCAGCTGACGGTGTTCATGGCCCTGTTCGGCGAGCCCGAGGACCACACCCTCCGCGAGTTCACCGTCCCCGGCTATCCGAAGGTCTATCGCCTGTCGAACAAGGTGGTCGACGGCAAGCCGATCGGCGCCCACAACGACGGCGTCGGCTGGCACACCGACTACAGCTACAAGCCCGAGCCGGTGATGGCGACGATGCTCTACGCCGTCACGGTGCCGGACGAAGGCTCCGACACCCTGATCGCCGACTGCGTCGAAGCCTGGAACGCCCTGCCGCCCGAGCGCCAGAAGGAAGTCGACGGCAAGGTCCTCCACCACTCCTACCAGTACTTCATGCGCACCCGCGAATACGGCGCGCGCGAGCTGAGCGAGGAGCTGAAGGCCGCCAACCCCGACGTCTATCATCCGCTGGTGCGCACCCACCCTGCGGACGGGCGCAAGGCCCTGTGGCCGTCCACTGGCACGGTGATCGAGGTCATGGGCATGCCCAACCCGGAAGGCCTGGACCTGGTGCAAGGGCTGGTGGACTTCGTTACCCAGGACCAGTTCGTCTACCGTCACAAGTGGCAGGTTGGCGACGTCCTGATGTGGGACAATCGCTGCACCCTGCACACCGGCACGCTGTTCGATGACACGAAGTACCAGCGCGAAATGCACCGCCTGTGGGTGCGTGGCGACAAGCCGTACTGACTTTCTAACCACGAACCTCACGAACTTCACGAACGAGAGCAGCACGCGCCGTGGTTCGTTCGAAGGGCGCCGAAGGCGCCGATGAGGCTTCGTCGGCTTCCTTGTTCGTGAGGTTCGTGAGGTTCGTGGTTGAACATCTCGGACCGCGAGCGTCCGGGATGGCTGAAGGGGATCTGTGAATCGTGGCGAATTGGCTGATCACGGGCGCCAGCGGCGGCCTTGGCTTTGCACTGGCGAAGGCTGCGCTGGCGCGTGGCGACACGGTCGCCGGCACAGTTCGCCGGACTGAGGCGCTGGCGGCTCTCGAAGCCCTCGCGCCCGGCCGGGCCTTCGGCTTCCTGGCGGACATGGCCGATCCGGCGAGCATCGCCAAGGCGGTCGAGGCCGCGGAGGCTGCGACAGGCGGCCTCGACGTCCTGGTCAACAACGCCGGCTATGGTCTCGTTGGCGCGGTCGAGGAATCCAGCCTCGAGGAGGTCCGCGCCCAGTTCGAGGTCAACGTCTTCGGTCCCGTGGCGGCGATCCAGGCGGTCCTGCCCAAATTCCGTGAGCGGCGCTCCGGTCACATCATCAATATCACCTCGGTCAGCGGCCTCGCAGCGTGGGCGGGCACCGGCGTCTATTGCGGCAGCAAGCACGCCCTGGAAGGCATCGGCCAGACCCTGGCGCAGGAGGTTGCGCCCCTGGGGATCAAGGTGACCAATGTCGAGCCGGGCGGGATCCGGACCGATTTCGGCGGCCGCTCCATGGTGGTCGCCGGCCGCAAGATCGCCGACTACGAGGACACCGCACGCAACGCCGAGCGGATCCTCGGCGGCAATTCGGGGAACGAGAAGGGCGATCCTGACAAGATGGCCGCGGTCATCCTGCGCATCGCCGGCGCAGAAGATGCGCCCGTGCAGCTGCTCCTGGGCGCCGACGCCGTCCACTACGCCACCCAGGCCGCCGCCCGCTTCCAGGACGAATACGGCCGCTTCGCCGCGCTGAGCCTCTCGGTCGCGTTCGACGAGTAGGGGTCGGGCCGGAACCACCGCGCTGCAAGGCTAACCCGGAGCGCCGGCGTCCTCGCCGGCTCTTTGTCTTCGGCGCCGCATCGCGGACCTCGACGCCGTTTGCCGGCGGGGACGCCGGCGCTCCGTGTGCTTTCGGCGAACGCGCCTAAGCGGCCGCCCGGGCTTCCGCCGCGTCCTGGAAGATGAAGCTCGTCATCCCGAGCGACCCGTGTTCGATGCGGTCGTTGAACAGGCGGACCTGGTCCGTGGAGCGACGGGCGCCCAGGACGTAGAGCATCGGCCAGAAGTGCTCCTGCGAGGGCAGGGAAAGCTGCGTGTCCTGGCCGAGGGTCTCGAAGCGGATCGCCCGCTCCGGCTCGTTGTCCACGATCGCCCGGCGCATCTCGTCGTTGAAGCGCGCCGCCCAATCGAAGGGGGCGCAGTCGGCGTCGCCCCAGTTCATCGCCCGCAGGTTGTGCACCATGTTGCCGGTGCCCAGGATCAGCACGCCCTCGTCGCGCAAGGGCGAGAGGTGGGCGCCGATGTCGAAGCGCTGCTGGGGCGTCAGGTTCACGTCCATGCCCAGCTGCACCACCGGGACGTCGGCCTTGGGATAGGCGTGGAGGAGAACCGACCAGGTCCCGTGGTCGAGGCCCCATTGCCCTTCGTCGAGCGCAACAGGGATCGGGGCGAGCAGCTCGGCCACGCGTTGCGCCAGGGCAGGATCGCCCGGCGCCGGGTACTGGCAATCGAACAGGGCGGCCGGCAGCGAGCGCCCGAAATCATGAATCGTCTTTGGCCGCGCCATGGCGGTGACGGCGGTCACCCGCGTCTCCCAGTGGGCGGAGATCGCGAGGATGGCCTTCGGCCGGGGCAGGCTCGCGGCCAGCTTCGCCCAGCCGCGGCTCGTGTCATTGTCGGAGATCGCCACTACTGGGCTGCCGTGGCCGAAGAAGACCGCCGGCATCGTCGAGTTCGACATCGTTCTTACTCCGCCGCCATGACCGCGGGAGCCGACGCTGGCCCCTTAGTCCGCGTCCACGCGTCCCGATAGCGCCGCACCAGCCACTGGTTGAACTGGCCCTGCGCCCCCTCCTGCCAGGAATACCGCCCGCGCGGGGCAAACCGCGAGCGCAGGCCCACCTGGACGAGCCCATCGACGTGCATGTCCTGGGCGATGATCTTGCCGGCGCTGGTCATGATCATCTCGAGCTTGTCCGAGAAGTCGGGCCGCAGGGAGGCGCCCGGGGCGACCAGGATTCCCGTGTCCTGCTCCATGGTCTCAGGCCCGGTGGCGCGCAGGATCAGGTAGATCGCCAGATCGCTGGTGAGCACCAGGGAGAGGGTCGGCGGCACGTTGGCGAAAGTCATCCGCCCGCGGTCTTCCTGCGTAAGGTTGGGGAAGACAGGCAGGACGGCCTTCTGGGTCGGATTGAAGCTGGCGTCAGGGTGCAGGGTGCCGTTGAAGCGCAGGAATCCTGCGTCCGCCGGATCGGAGGGCGGAAAGACCGCCAGCTCGCTCGGCACGAAGTCGTGCAGCGGCCCCTGGTGCAGCTTCGAGGCGTGGTAGCCGTCGTTGTTGTTCTCGAACATCACCTTCCAGTTCCAGGCAAACTGTCCGGTCATGGTCGAGGCGAGCTCCGCCCGTTCGAGATCGAAGCCGGCGATGGCCTGGGCCACATTGGTAAGACGCGGCGCGAGCGGCGGCGCGTCAGGATCGAAGTTGATGAAGATGAAGCCGAGCCAGGTTTCCAGCTTGAACTGCGGCAGTGCGATCGACTTCTTGTCGAACTCGCAGGTGCGCTCCATCGCCGGGGCGTTCACCAGCCGCCCATCCAGCCCATAGACCCAGTGGTGATAGGGGCAGACGAAGCCGCGGGTGTTGCCCTTTCCCTCCGCCACCAGCATGGCGCGATGCTGGCAGACCGAGGACATGGCGCGCAGCACACCATCCCGGGCGCGGGCG
>DASXGR010000215.1:0-24931 GCA_036488935.1 Caulobacteraceae bacterium
TGTATCTTCGTCCATGGAACTCCCTCGCCCGTTCAGCGGCGGCCTGATCTCGCCCGTTCACCCCCGGCGGCAGGGATTCGCCCGCTTGTCCCCCGAAGCTCGCGAAGCGAGCGAAGGGGGATGGCCCGGCGGCGGCTATGAGTTGCGGGCTTGGGACCTCCGCCCGTCGTTTTGAACCCAGCCGGCGAGGACGCCGACGCTTCGTCTTGGTCGCGAACCTGTGACACCCCGATCCCGCATGACGCGCCGGAGCGGCCCAGACAGCCGATCTATGGTTGAGGACCGCATCCTAGAACCGGACGACACGACGCGGATTGCGATCCGCAAGCCGGCTGGCGCGCGACTTATCGCGGCGAGGGCGCGGGATGTCTGGAGCGAGGGAAGGTCGGCAGGGATAAGGGGTAGCACACGGCTCAAAAGGCCTTTGGCAGCCCCGCGTCCTTTAAGACACCATTGGCCGTGTGGCGCGACTTGATCACACCGTCCACCGTAAACGGCCGGTTGGTGTGCGGGCTCTTCCATATGTCATGGTCACCGCGACCGCGGCGGTGAAACCAACAACCATTCGCCATCAGGATTTCGCGGACGGCAGGCCCGTAGTCCGCCATCGGCGCTTAGGCGTAGGCGCGCACTCGCACCCGCGAACTGGCGGTGGCGAATAGCTCCACCGGAACTTCGATGTCGTCGTGACCCTCGTCGCCCTCGCAATCTTCCAGAAGGTCGGCGATTGCGCCGGGGAGTCTCTCCTGCAGGGCCTCAAACGTGGGAGCCTCGATCCGCAGGCCCGGGAGGTCGACGGACTCGGTACACCAAACCCCCGCTTCCTCATCGAAGGTCGCCCTTACGACGATGATGTGCGGCATGAAACGAACCCTCGGTTACGGTATGCCATGATATGGGATAACACTCTGTCGTAAGTCAACGTCAGAGCTTGACAGAACCTCCGAACCGAGTCCGCGTGATTCGCGATTCCGCAAGGCCGGACCTGTCAAGCCGGCTGCTCACTATGAGTTGCCTTTCCGTGTGACGGCGGGCAGCCGCGCTCGCTCGGTCAATTAGGGGAATTGGCCGTTCGCAGACGCCGCCCCCGCCACCTGCGCTCCCGTCGCCGCCTGCGCCTGCTGCGCGTTCGCCAGCTTCAGCTGGGCCTCCAGCGCGGCCGCCGCCCCGTCGTTATGCACTGCATGCGCCTCGCTAAGCGCGTTCAGCATGTGCGCCGTGCCCTCGGCCTCGTTCCGCGCCGTCTCGCTCTTGGTCTTGTCGACCTGGGCCTGCGCGTGCGCGGTCTGCATTTGCTGGACCTGGGCGCCCTGGGCGGCCTGTTGCTGGGCGCGCTGGTCGATCATGTCGAGGATCGCGCGCTTGTGCTGGATCGGCGAGAGCTGGATCAGCTCTTTCAAGGTGACCTGCTGTTGGAATCCCGGTGAGAGCTTCACCAGGTCGACGATCTGCTGGAAGGCCTCGGCCTGCAGGTTGCCGACATCCTGCTGGGTGTCGACCTCGATATCGACGTCCATCTCGGCCACGGCGTTGCGATAACCGAGCACCTGGCCGGTCATCGGATGGACCGCGGGTTGGTTGAGGCCAATGAACTTCGGCGAGTTCTCGTCGTCGGTGACCCGGATGAACTGCGGCGCGCGCCAGAACTGCTTGGCCCTCGCCCAGCACTGGCGATAGACGCGCAGCTCCCAGTCCTCCAGAGCGCCATAGAGATTGGCCATCTCCACCAAGCCGGACTGCTGGCGCGCCAGCAGGGCGCGGCCGGAGGCGTCCTGGTCGTTGCGGCCGAGCACGGCGGGGTTGGGCCCCATCCGCTCGATCTCGGCCTTGGCCTCCGACATCATCTCCATGTTGCCCTGGAACTCGGCGGTGTTGGGCGCAATGCCCCAGCCGAGCGGCAGGACGCCGTCAGGCCGCGCGGCCTCCTTGCGCGCCACGTCCGCGTCGATGTTCACCGCGCTCGGGTCCTTGGCCTCCAGACGCGTAACGGTGAGCAGGTGTAGGCTCTTCGCCCGCCGTTTGTTGATCTCGTCCTGCGGGCCAATCATGTCCCAGACGGCGCCGTAGCGGCCGTTGTCCCGGCGCACATAGGCGCTCTGGGCCTCGATCGGGCAGTCAGGCCGTCCCTTGTGGTCGAGGTAAGGGCTCGGGCCGTGCTCGAGGATGTCGGTTCCCGTGAAGACGGAGCGGTTCCACGCTCCGCCGTCGCGCCAATACATCTCCACCACCAGCAGGCGCCGCAGCTTGGGATCAATCCACGCCCCGCCCGTACCTGGCCCATTCAGCGGCCGATCCTGGAAGCTCTGATCCGGGACGATCCCGCCGCCGCCCAGCGGAGTGTTCTCGACGCTGAGCTCCACCTCCCGCGCCCGGTCGGGATAGAGGGCGACCACGTCGTCGGCGTACATCCACTTGGCGACGCCAAGGTACCGCGCATCCTTCAGGTCGGCGCGCCGGCTGCGGGCGTCGAAGAAAAATTCCTCCCACCTGATCTGAGTGATAGTCACCTGGCTGTCTGCGTCCGCGCCGATCAGGGCCGCGCCGGTGCCCGGCACGAGGATGTCGCGGAAGACATCCTGCTTGAGCCGGCGGAATCTGTTGAAGTCGCCGATGTATCGCAGGACGTCGGTGGCCGTGTCCGCGCTGTCGGCGTCGCCGGGATTGCGCGGCCAGGCTTTGGGGTCGGATCGCCCGCGCTCGGTGACGCCGATGATGCCGTTGATCGCCGGCTTGATCCGGTTGATCACGACCGCCGGCTGGCCGCGAGCGTGCAGCTCGGCCAGCTCCTCGCGCGTGAACTGGTCGGAGTCGTAGTAGTCGATGGCCGTCAGGCTGTTGCGGCGAGCCTCGTACGTCAGCTGTTCGTGCTCGGTGAAATACCGCTTCAGCCTATTCAGGTCGGGGAGTTCGGTCGCCGCGCTCTCAGCCGGGCCGGAGGTGATCCCGCCGGACGCTTCCTGGGAGGGTTGCGCCGGTCGGTCCGGCAGTTCGTCGCCGCCCTCCCGCTGACGCTGTGCGAACGAGCGCGAACGGTCCCGCCGATCGTCCATGGCCGAAGCTGGTCCCCGCATCTTAGGCCACCTTCCAGTTGACGGGCGGCCTGGCGGACCGCCCCCACAGATCTCGTGGATTGGCTGGCGGCACGGGGCGGCCCGCCGTCAGCGGGCGCGAGAGGCAGGCGTAGCGCGCCTCATCCGCGATGTGGTCCTCAGCCGTCGTGTCCAGATCCTCCGGCCTGTCAGGGTCGTGCTGCAACACCGGCACGGTGCGGATGAAATCGCGGCAGGTGTCGAAGACATAGAGCATCGGTCCCCTCCCCTGGCCCGCGATCCGCGCGCGCATCTGATCCCAGCCCGACAAGGCGCCGGCTTTTCCCACCCGGGTGTTGTCCGCGGGCCGAAACCAAACGCCGGCCGCCCGCAGCCGCTCGCCGATGGAGGGGCCGCCCTGGGTGCTGAAGATGGCCGGATCGGCCACCGCATTGTGGATCTTCTCGCCCCGCTCGCGCTCGACGACGCCCTTGGCGACCGCCTCGGCTTCCAGCCTCAGGCCCTGGTTCGGCCGACCCGTCGAACCGTACCACTCGCGATAGCGCACCAGCGCCCCGCGTGGGATGACGACCGGTCCGACCTCGCTCTCCGCCTTCGTGTCGTCCGAGGCCACCGCCCACCAGCCGACGCTGAAGGGCGCGGCGTAGCCCCAGTCCAGGGAACGCACCCGGGTCCAGAGCTCAGGCACCGGGAACGGCCGCACGATGTTGCGCCCCGACCATTTGTCGAAGAAGGCGCCCTCGATGATGTTCCAGTCGCCCTCCAGCCAGGCGCGCACGAGCTCGGCCGACCCCGACTGGCGAAGCCGCTCGACATACAGCGGGTCGGCTACGCTTAGCCGTGGATTGTCGCTCAGCCGCGCGGGGATGAAGACGCGCTCGAGGCCGTTCTCCTCAATCGGATGATAGGGGCCGGCGTCGATGTAGCGGGCCTTGACCCACGCGTGCCCCGGACCGCCAGGATTGCAGGTCGCGCGGAAGCCGCAGGGGACGCCTGCGGCGCTGCGCAGGGTCGCCTTGAGCTTGTCGATGGGCCTCGGGCTCGCGAATTGCGTCAGCTCTTCGACATAGACCCGTGTGTAGTCGTGGCCCTGGTAGGCGTCGGCGTCCTGGTCCCGATCGAGGTAGCGCACATAGAGCACGGCGCCGCTCGGCCAGACGAAGCGGGACTTCTGCTCCTGCCAGGCCGCGCCCATGGCGCTGTAGATCTCCCGCGCCCGGTCGATCGTCGGCAGGAGCGCCACACGCGTGCGCCTCACCAGCAGGCCTTTGGCCGCCTTGCCATACGTCGCAGCGTGGGTCGCGAACTCGCCCAGGGCGGCGTCCGTCTTTCCTCCGCCGCGCGCCCCGCCATACACCACCTCGAACAGCGTGGATTGGACGAACGCGCGCTGGGGACCGGGCTGGGGCTCCCAACCCGGGATTATCGGCCGTACTTCAGTTTCCATACTTCCACCGACAGCTGCGGCAGCGGGATGAACACCGGCGCCGCCTCGGGCGCCGGCGCCTCGAGAGCCGTCGCAGGCCTGGAGGCGGCCACTTCCAGCCGGTCGCGCCGCTTGGCGATCTCGACGACCAGCTTGCCGGCGCCGAGCAGACCCACGGCCGTGCCAAGATCGGCTGATCGGCGCGCGAGTTCGGCCAGCTTCTGACTCGCCTGATCGAGGCCCGCGCCCCAGTCCGCCGCCTCGCGGATCTCCTCCATCCGCGCCTTGACTTCGTCGCGCTTGAAGATGGCCAAGTTCCCATTCGAAGACGAATATTCGGCGCCTTTCAGCGCCTCTTTTTTCGAAATGCCGGCAGCGACCGCCTGAGCGAGGGCCTCATGCCTGGGGTTCTTCAGAGCCGCCAAACCCACACCTCGTCAGTTTTCATATTGCAACATATTCTCGACCGGCCGTCAAGTCGGCGCGAGAAATCCTCGACCCGTTGGGGAGGATGTCCTCCGCAAAGCGCATAGAGCCGACGAGCGCGGTCTATTCGCGGTTCTCATTAGGGTATTCACGCCGCTTATCTTAACAGCGCGCAGATTGAATTTCGCCTAGGGGAACAAATCAACGCATGTAGATTCTAGCCAAGCGTCAACCTGTAGAGGGACGTATCGGCAGATTGCGAAATATCAACTTCTAACTTAACAATTCTGCGACTATGTCGCCTCGATCGCCGGGATGGAGACACCACGTGATCGCTCGATTTCTTGTCATGGCGGCGCTAGTTCTGTCACCGGCCGTGGCCATCGCCCAGGCTCAGCCCAGCCAGACCCTGCCGCCTCTGCTCATCCCGATCGAACCGCCGGATCAGTTGCCGGACTCCGGCACGCAGGGCGGCTATCTCTTCAATCTGCGTCCGCTCGGCGCCGATCTTGGGCGCAAACTGGCGGATGATGGGGTCTATATCGTGGGTAGGGGCCTCTACGAGGGGCTCGGCAATGTCGACGGCGGTGTGAAGCGCGGCGTATTCGCTGAAGGATTCACCGCGTTCGGCGTCGATCTCGACATGGATCGCATCGCTGGCATCAAGGGCGGCGCCATCCATATCCTGGTTGACGACGTGACGGGCCAGTCCTTCGCCGCCTTTTCGGGAAGTTCGTGGCTGAACAACCGCATCTTCGCCGGCGATGGCCCCGGCCTTCACCTGAACGAGTTCAACTACGAGCAACTTCTGTTCAATGACAGGGTGGACCTGCGCGTCGGCCGGATACCCGCCTATACCCAGTTCGATGGGTCGGAGCTGTATTGCACCTTCATCACCAGCCTCTGTCGAACGCCGGCGGGCTACACCTTCAACAGGGGCTATCCCCCCTACGTCACCTCGTCGTGGGCGGGCGTCGCCCAGGTGCGGATCTCCGGACCGTTCTATGCGAATGTCGCTGTCTTCGAGAACGAGCCGATCCTCGCCCAGACCAATCACGCCAGCTTTCCCGGCCCTGACTGGAGTCTCCAGTATGCAGACGGCGTGACCGTGCCCGTTCAGTTCGGCTATCGGACGACAATCGACAATGATGACTACCCGCGCGCCTTCTCGATAGGTGGCTTCTACAATACCGAGAGCTACGCCGACCCCTTGCTCAACACCAACGGGCTCAACCGCATCCTGAACGGCGGCGCCCCCAAGACCGACGTCGGCGCAAGCATGATTTATATCCAGGGGCAGCAGATGATCTATCGGCCCGATCGTCGGAACGACCGGGGCCTGACAATCTTCGGAGGCGCCGATTGGGCGACCAGCGGCGAGCCCAACATCAAGCGCATGATCTTCGGCGGCGCCTTTTACAAGGGTCTCTTCCCCAGTCGACCGCACGACACGGCGGGCCTCGCCATCAGCCTGGTCAACCCAAACCCCCTCGTCACCGAGCGGATCGACTCCATGCTGGCCCTGACCACCGGGGGCGCGGCGAGCCACGAGGAGATCGGCTATGAGGTCAACTACGGGATAGCCATGGCCCCCGGGTTCTCGATCAAGCCCTTTGTGCAGTTCATCTCCCACCCGGACCAAAACGCCGTCGCGGCGCCGAGCGGAAACAACACCCACGCCATCTTCGTCGGCGCGCTGCTGGAATGGAACCTCGCGAACGTGTTCGGCCTGCCGAACTTTCCCCGGTAAACTCTCACCAGAGCCCGTGGGTCGGCCGCCGGACGCACATCTTTTGAGTTTTCATATTGCAACATAATCTCGACCGGCTGTCAAGCGTCGGCGCGGCGGCGTATGCGTCGCCCGCTTTGATGGCAGGGGCGTGAGATGACTGAGGCGGTGCGGATCGGTGTGGCGGGGGCGCTCGGGCGAATGGGTCGCGCGATCGAGGCGCTGGCGGCCAATCGGGAGGACATTCAACTTTGCGCGCGCCTGGACCGGCCCGGTGCGAGCGATGCGGCGGCGCACGCCATTGCCCTGTCCGACTTCGACACGGCCGCCAAGGCCTGTAATGTCATCGTCGACTTCAGCACTGCGACCGCCAGCGCCGCCCTGGCCGCTTCAGCGGCTGCGCGCGGCGGTCCGGCCCTCGTCATCGGCGCCACGGGCTTCTCGCCCTCCGAGGACGCTCAGGTCCGTGAGGCGGCGCAGCGTGTCGCCATCGTCCGCGCCGGTAATTTCTCCCTCGGGGTGAACCTGCTGGCGGCCCTGGTCGAGGAGGCCGCCCGCCGCCTGCCCGCCGCCGACTGGGACATCGAGATCCTCGAGACCCATCACCGGCGCAAGATCGACGCCCCCTCCGGCACGGCCCTGCTGCTGGGCGAGGCGGCGGCGCGGGGACGCGGCGAAGCGCTGGACCCTCACGCCCTGGCCGCCCGCTCCGGCATCACCGGCGAGCGCCCCCGGGGCGGGGTGGGCTTCGCGTCTCTCAGGGGCGGCGGCGTCATCGGCGAGCACGCCGTCCTCATCGCCGGCGAGGAAGAAACGATTACCCTCTCCCACTCCGCCCGCGACCGCACCCTCTTCGCCCGCGGAGCCCTGATCGCCGCCCTCTGGGTCCACGGCAAACCCCCCGGCCTCTACGGCATGCGCGAGGTGCTGGGGTTGTGATGTGACAAGAGCGGTCTGCAAATCTTGTATTAAACCACGGAGCTCACCGACCTCACGGACGCCGCACAATACCCTGGCTAAAGAATTGGAGTTGCCCGCGCGGAACGCGCAACAATTATCCTTGTTTTGTCCGTGTAGTCCGTGAAGTCGGTGGTCAATTCTCTTTCGATCAGGCCGTAGAGAATTGCCGCGCTATTTCAATTTCAAGAATCCCGTCGTCCGGCAACTAGGCCGCTCCCGTCGAGCCGAACCCGCCTTCGCCGCGCGCCGTAGCCTCCAGCGTCTCCGCCTCGCGCCAGCTCGCGCGTGTGACCGGCGCCACCACCATCTGGGCGATGCGGTCGCCCCGCCGGATGTGGAAGGGCTCGGAGCCGTGGTTGGCGAGGATCACCTTCACCTCGCCGCGATAGTCGGCATCGACGGTGCCGGGGCTGTTGAGGCAGGTGATCCCGCTGTTGAGGGCCAGGCCCGACCTTGGGCGCACCTGCGCCTCGTAGCCCTGCGGGAGGGCGATACAGAACCCAGTGGGAATAGCAGCGCGCGCGCCTGGGGCCAGGGTGAACGGCTCGCCTGACTCTATGGCCGCGCGCAGGTCCATGGCCGCCGCGCCTGCGGTTTCATAGGCGGGAAGCGGCAGGCCCTCGGCGTGGGGTAACCGGCGGATCGCGACCTCGACCATCAGGCCAGCGCCGCCGCGATCCGTTCGGCCAACTGGGCCGCGACCCCGCTCTTTGGCGCGCGGGCCCACCGCTCGGTCCCCTCGTGAGTGACCAACAGCACCTCGTTCTGGTCGCCGCCCATGATCCCTTCTCCGCTCACGTCGTTCGCCACGATCCAGTCGCAGCCTTTGCGCTCGAGCTTGGACCGCGCGTTCGCCTCCAGGTCGTTGGTTTCGGCCGCAAAGCCGACCACCAGGCGAGGGCGCTGTGGACCGCTAGCCGACAGGCCTGCGAGGATGTCAGGATTCTCTACCAAGGCCACAGCGGGAGGGGCGCCTGGGCCCTTCTTGAGCTTCAATTTGAAGGCCTGGTCCGGACGCCAGTCGGACACCGCCGCGACACAGACCGCTGCATCCGCCGGCAGGGCGGCGTCGCACGCGGCCTTCATCTCCAGCGCAGTCTCGACGTCCACGCGTAAGACGCCGGACGGCGCAGCCAGGGCGGTCGGCCCCGAGACGAGAGTGACCCGCGCGCCAAGGTCCGCCAGGGCCTGGGCGATGGCGTAACCCTGCTTGCCGCTCGAGCGGTTGGTGATCACCCGCACTGGGTCGATCGGCTCGGCGGTCGGGCCCGCCGTCACCAGGACATGGCGGCCTGCCAACGGGCGCGCGGTTGGCCGCAACGCCTCGAAAATGGCTTCCGCGATCGCGGGGGGCTCGGCCATCCGGCCGGGACCGAATTCGCCGCAGGCCATCGGTCCTTCGTCGGGCCCCACGATGCGCACGCCATCGCCGCGCAGCGTCTGCAGATTCCGCTGCGTCGCCGGATGCAGCCACATGCGGACGTTCATCGCCGGCGCCATCAGCACCGGCTTATCGGTGGCCAGAAGGACTGTGGAGGCGAGATCGTCCGCCAGGCCGTTGGCCGTCTTGGCCATCAGGTCGGCGGTGGCCGGCGCGACGACCAGCAGGTCGGCCGAACGGGAGAGTTCGATGTGGCCCATCTTCGCCTCGTCGGCCAACGAGAACAGCGCCGTACGCGCCTCGATCTCGGCCAGGGCCGAAACACTCAGCGGGGTCACGAAACGCTCGGCCGCCGCGGTGAGCACAGGGGTGACCCCCACGCCCGCCTTGCGCAACAGACGGATCAGCTCGAGCGCCTTGTAGGCCGCGATCCCTCCGCCGACGATCAGGAGGACCCGCCGGGAAGGCGCATGGCTGAGGTCGATCTCGGACATGCCCGGCGTTTAGACGAACCCGACCCCCTAGACAAACTGCAAAGTTTGCGTTTTGTTGAGATCAGTAGCGATTGATCTCACCCTAGGGAAATGGAGATAGCCATGCACGCCCTGCGCCTGTCGAGCGCCCTCGTCCTCACCGCCGCGACCTTAGCGGCTTGCAATGGAAAGCCGTCCGCCGTGGCGGCCGCCGGATCAGCCCCAACTTCAGCCGCGCCCCTCTATGCCGCGGCGAACGCCGCGCGCTCTCCTGATCCTCGCGATGCGCCTGTGCCGCAGGTCGAGGGCAAGCCCATGTGGGCCGCCAACCGGACCCACACCGCCGAGGAGAACGCCCTCTATCAGTTCACTCGCAACGGCGGCGACTTCGCCGCGAAAAGCGAGGCCGAATACGTCTCCGACGCGCGCCACTTCGTGGACCACCCGCCCCGTGGGGTGGAGACCCTCGACCGGCCCAACGGCGACACGCTGATGTACGACCCCAAGGCGAACGTCTTCGCCGTGGTCGCCCGCAACGGCGCTCCGCGCACCATGTTCAAGCCGAAGTCCGGCCAGGCCTATTGGACCGAACAAAAGACGCGCCAGTCGCAACAAGCGAACGGCGGGGGAAGGGGCGGCGACTCTCAACAGAGCTAGAGAGGTGAACCTGGAACCTGATTTGCTCTAGCGAAACATCGTGGCGCCGGCGACAAAGGCCAGGGCCGCGATCAGCACGCCGGTGAGGAAGCTCCACAGTTCGAACCTGTGGAGCGCCTCGCGCTCCGCACGCCGCACTTCGGCGCCGGCCGCCACGCCGCGGTCGGCCAGGCGCGTCAACGCCCGGCGCGCCTCCTCGCCGAAAACCTGAATGCGCCTGGCCGGGGAAAGCTCGCGCGTGATCCAGCGTCGCACGACGGGCTCGGCGGCCGCCCAGATGTCGAGTCCCGGATGGATCCGCCGTCCGACACCCTCAACGGTGACCATGGTCTTCTGCAGCAGGACCAGCTCGGGCCGCAGCCGCATGTCGAACAGGGCGGTGATATCGAACAGCTGGGTAAGGAGGCGGCTCATGGCCACGTCCGCCGCGGGGCGTCCGAAGATCGGCTCACCCACCGCGCGCAGGGCCTGGCTGAACGCCGCGCGATCGTGATGGGCGGGAACGTAGCCTGCGGCGAAGTGTACCTCGGCCACGCGAATATAGTCGCGTTCGAGGAAGCCCCACAGGATTTCCGCCAGATAGCGCCGCTCGGGCGAGCCCAACCTTCCGATGATCCCGAAGTCGACGGCGACCAGCCGTCCCTCGCCATCGACGAACAGGTTCCCCTCGTGCAGGTCCGCATGGAAGACGCCGTGGTCGAGCGCCTGGGCCAGGAAGCCGCGGATCAAGTCGCTGGCCAACCGCGGCCGGTCCACGTGCGCTCGATCCAGGGCCGCCGGGCTCGACAGCGACTCGCCGCCAGCCCAGTCCAACGTCAGAACCCGGCGGGCGGTGCGCTCCCACACCACCTTGGGCGCGCGCATGAAGCCGTCCTGCTCCATGGCCAGGCGCAACTCGTCCGCCCCCGCCGCCTCGAACCGCAGGTCCAGCTCCAGCTGCAGGGCGCGGGCGATGGTGGCGACGAAGGCGCGCGGCTCCAGCCGCGCCAGGCTCGGGACGAGGCTTTGGGCAAGATCGCCGGCCAGGGTCAGGGCCCGGGTGTCGGAAGCGACCTGCGCCTCGATACGGGGCCGCAGGATCTTCACCGCCACGCGCCGGCCGCCTGAAAGTGTGGCGGCGTGCACCTGGGCCAGAGAAGCGGCGCCGACCGGCTCGCCGAACGTCTCGAACAGCATGCGGATCGGCTGACCAAGGGCCTGCTCAACCATCCGCTCGGCCTGAGGCGTCGGGAACGGCGCGAGGCTATCCTTCAGCCGGCTGAGATCGTCGGCGAACTGGGCGCCGAAGATGTCGGCGCGCGTCGAGAGGAACTGACCCAGCTTGATCGCCACCGGGCCCATGGTCTCCAGGGCGGCGGCGAGGCGCTCGCCCGGGCGCCCCGCTTTTGCCTGCGGACCCGCTATGAGCCGGATCATGCCCGCCAAGGTGCGAGGCCAGGGCGGCAGCATCGGTTCCAGCTCGCGCGGGATCAGTGCGTCGGCCCGGGCGAGCCGCCAGCCTGCCGCCACGAGCCGGGCGTATGACGACAGCGGCGCCATCGAGGCTCAGATCGCCCAGCCCTGATGCAGGGCGCACACCCCCCCGCTGAAGTTGGTGAAGCTCACGCGCGAGAAACCTGCCTCGCGCATAAGGTCCGCCAGCCGCGCCTGGTCCGGGAACCGGCGAATGCTCTCCACCAGATAATCGTAGGACTCCCGGTCTCCGGCCACGGCGGCTCCCAGCCGCGGGATCACCTGATAGGAATAGGCGTCATAGATACGCGCCACCGCCTCGGTCGTTGGCCGGGAGAATTCCAGGCAGAGGAACCGGCCGCCAGGCTTCAGCACCCGCCGGGCCTGGGCGAGAGCCGCGGCGATGTCCGTCACATTCCTAAGGCCAAAGGCGATGCAATAGGCGTCGGCGCATGATGAAGGCAGGGGAAGCCGCTGCGCGTCCCCGACTCCCCAGACGATCTCCTCGTCGCCCCCGCGCTCTAGCCCGGCCCGGACCATCCGCTCGGTGAAATCGACCACCACGATGCGCCCCGGCGCCCCGCCGCGCCGCATGCGCGCCGCGCGCATGAGCCGCGCGAAGCGCCGGGCCATGTCCCCCGTGCCGCCTGCGCAGTCGATCACGGTCTCGCCGGGTTGGGGATTGAGACGCACAGCGGCCGCGTCCTTCCAAAGTCGGTGGACGCCCCCGCTCATGAGGTCGTTCATCAGGTCGTAACGGCGCGCGACGCTCTCGAATACGCCCCGGACCAGCCCGGGCTTTTCGGCGGGATCGACGTCGCGGTCGCCGAAAGTCGCGGCGGTCGGGCTCATCGGCCGGGCTCCAATATAAACGGTGGCGGTTGCGGGTCCGGGCGTTGCGCCGTCCGTTCGCCTCACCGCGGACCGACCCGTGTAAGCGCCCTGGGCGGCGAGGCCAACCTCCCCGGGATGCGGTGGCGCTACACTCGCCCCAGACCTTCTCTTGGCTAAAACCTTCTCTTGACGTCCCGAACTGGTCTACGCGGAGCCATGCCCGAACTGCCGGAAGTAGAGACCGTGCGACGTGGCCTCGAGCCGTGCCTCGCCGGCGCCCGCCTGGCGCGCGTCGAGGCGCGACGTCCGGACTTGCGCTTCCCCCTCCCCAAGGACTTCGCCGCCCGCCTTACGGGCGCACACGTGGAGCGCCTGGAGCGGCGGGGAAAGTACCTCCTCGCTCCCCTCAGCACGGGGGAGAGCCTGATCATGCACTTGGGAATGACGGGCCGCTTCCAGGTCGTAGGCGGCGAGGTGCGTCGACGCCCTGGCGCGTTCGCCCAGGCCGCTGCGGCTGACCCACGCCACGCCCACCTGGTGTTCGAGACCGAGGCCGGCGCGGAGATCACCTACTTCGATCCCCGTCGCTTCGGCTTCATGGACCTCGTGAAGGGGGACGCGCAGGTCACTTACCCGGCCTTTGCCGCCATGGGCCCCGAGCCGCTGGGAAACCAGTTCCACGGCCATCACCTGGCCGAGGCCTTTGCCGGCCGGCGCCAAGCCGTGAAGGCTTTGCTGCTCGATCAGACGATCGTCGCCGGCCTTGGCAATATCTATGTATGCGAGGCGCTCCACCAGGCGCGGATCGCCCCCTTTGCGCCCGCGGGCCGCATCGCCCTGGCGCGGCTCGAGGGGCTGGCGAGCACGGTGCGCGAGGTCCTGGAGGCGGCGATCGCGGCCGGCGGTTCGAGTCTCCGCGACTATGCCGACGCCTCAGGGGCCATGGGTTACTTCCAGCACAATTTCCGGGTCTACGGCCGGGAGGGCGAACCCTGCCCGACCCCTGGTTGCAAGGGACGGATCCGCCGCGAGGTCCAGGCGGGCCGCTCGACTTTCCACTGCGCGACGTGCCAAAGATAACGCCGGGTCGGCCGCCAAACCGCGATTGACCGGTGCGGCGACCTCCCCTATATCCGCGCCTCCGAATTTTTTAGGCCCAACGCCAAGCTCGGCGCAAAGCCCCTCCGACCCACGACAGGACGCATGGCAAACAATCCCGGCGCCAAGAAAGCGGCTCGCAAAATCGCCCGTCGCACCGAGGTGAATAAGGCGCGTCGCTCGCGCGTTAGGACCTATCTCCGCAAGTTCGAAGAGGCGGTCGCAAGCGGCGACAAAAGCGCCGCTCAAGCTGCCTTCATTGTGGCCCAATCGGAGCTGATGCGGGCGGTCGGCAAGGGTGTCGTCCACCGCAACACCGGCGCCCGGAAAGTCGCACGCCTGCACCGTCAACTGAAGAAGTCTGAGACCGCGCCGACCGCTTGACGGTACGGTCAACTATTTGAATTACAAAGATATTTTGAAGTCTTGAAGCGCCGGGTGGCAATGTCCCCGGCGCTTTTGTTTTGTGACAATCTTCGTGACAATTTGGCGCACCAAAATTGATCGGGCGGGTTTTCCTTGGCCCCATCGCGGCTTCGCGTTGTCAACTATGAAATCGTGCGCCCGCTGCAGATTTGGGAGCTTGCTTTCGGGAGCCCCCGGCGTAACCTGACCTTCTCAGCGCTTTCGGCTTTGTACGGACGAAACGATGCGGGGGACGATGTGCGTCCGCCGCGGCGATGGAGTGCGTCCTAGTGTGTAAAAAGGCCTCGGGGACGCCCCGGGAGCCAGTGCAGCCCCGTTGGCATGGCCGACGGGGGCGGGGAAAGTATGTCTAGGGGCAAGATGGATGAACAACATTGTTGCGCGACCAATGCCTTCGGATCAGCCCACACCGGCTGCGGCGGTCTGGCTCAAGGCGAGCGATTTTCTGAAATCGGAGATTGGTGACGACGCCTTCGGTTCCTGGTTGGCTCCTGCGGCCCTGCGGACGGGGCAGGATGGCAGGGCGTGGTTGGTGGCCCACACCGGTGTGGCTCGCGACTGGGTGCGCCGGAACGCCTGGCGGCGCATCGCCGAGTTGTGGGCCAGATACGACCCCGAGGGCCGTGAGCTCGCCCTGACCTGCCGCCGCGACTTCGACGGCGGCGAGACGGTCGCCGAACCTGCCGCAGCGAATGAAAAGGTCGAGCACGAGGTCATTGCGGCGCCGGACGCGGATCGCGGGCGCGTCGCCATGCCGCTACGGCCCTGCTTCACCTTCGATACCTTCGTGGTGGGCGCATCCAACGAGTTCGCCTGCACCGTGGCGCGCCGAGTGGCCTCGTGGGCCGACGGTCATTTCAATCCCGTCCTGTTCCACGGACCTTATGGCTTCGGGAAAACCCACCTCCTGCAGGCTCTCGCCTGGGAAGCTATTCGTAATGCTCCGCACAAGAAGGTGGTCTACCTCAGTGCGGAACGCTTTATGTCGAGCTTTGTCCGCTCGATCATGGACCGTCAGACCGGCGCGTTCAAAGATGAACTGCGCTCCGCAGATCTTCTTCTGATAGACGACATCCAGTTCATTGCTGGAAAGCAATCCACCCAGGATGAATTCTTCCACACACTGACCAGCCTGATGGAGAATGACCGGCGGGTCGTCCTCACCGCCGATCGGCCTGCGGGAGCGATCACCGAGTTGGACGCGCGCCTGCGCTCGCACCTGTGTGCGGGACTGGTCTGCGGCGTGGAGTCGGCGGATCGCGAGCTGCGCATCGGCATCCTGGCGCGCAAGCTGCAGGTCCTCTGCGGCCACCTCGGATGCCGGCCGCAGATGCGCCCGGAGGTGACGGCTTTTCTCGTCGACCGCTTCGCCGACAGCGTGCGCGAGATGGAAGGCGCCCTGAACATCCTGGTCGCCCAGGCTGGCCCGGACATAGGCGCTCTCACCCTGGAGGCTACGCAGCGCCTGCTGCGCACCAACCTCAAGGGGGCCGGCGAGCGCCGGGTCACGGTGGACGAGATCCAGAAGGCGGCCGCCGAGCACTTCGGCCTGCGCCAGGCGGACCTCATCTCGGAGACCCGGACCCGGGCCGTAGCCCGGCCGCGGCAGGCGGCGATGTGGCTGGCCAAGCAGCTCACCACCCGCTCCCTGCCCGACATTGGCCGGCGTTTTGGCGGGCGCGACCACACGACGGTCCTGCACGCGGTGCGCCGGATCGACGCGCTGCGCGCCACCGACGCCCAACTTGCCCGGGATCTTGAAGCCCTCCTGAGCAAGCTCGGCGCCTGAGACTGAGCGCTCGGCAGCGGGGCCGTCAGGCCCGCTGGGGCAAACCGTGCGCCGTGAAGAAGGCGAGCATCCGCCGCCAGCCGTCGGCTGCGTCCGCGGCGTTGTAGCTGGCCCGGTAGTCCGCGTGGAAACCATGGCCGGCGTCTGGATAGACGACGATCTCGCTGTCGGTCTTGCCCGCCGCGGCAAGGGCTGCGCGCATGGCCGGCGCACCCTCGGCGAGCCTGTCCTTGGCCCCGTATAGGCCCAGCACGGGGCACTTGAGTTGGGCGACCATCTCGGCGGGCCATAGCCGCGCCGGATCGTCCGGGGCGCCCGGAGGCCGCACCATCTTTCCGTACCAGACCACGCCCGCCTTGAAGTCCGGGAAGGTCTCGCAGGCCAGCCAGGTCGTCCCTCCACCCCAGCAGAAGCCGGTGATCCCCATCTCGCGCGCGTTCACGAAAGGCTGGCGCTTGAGCCAGGCCAGGGATGCGCCGACATCGCCCATGACCTGCGGGTCCGGGGCCGCCTGCACGATCTTCATGATCGCCGCCATGTCCGACAGCGGAGCCGGATCGCCTGCACGCACGAAGAATGCCGGAGCCATTGCCACATAGCCGAGCTTGGCCAGCCGGCGGCAGACATCCTTGATGTAGTCGTGGACGCCGAAGACCTCAGAGGCCACCAGGATCGTCGGGAATGGACCGCGCCCCTTCGGCCGCGCCAGGTAGGCCGGCAGGGAGAAGCCCTGGGAAGGATAGCTCACCGTCTCGATGACCAGCCCGGCTTCGTCGGTGTGGATCGGATCGGCCTCCGCCGAGAGCGCGGTCACGGCGTAGCCGCTGAAAAAGACGGCCGCGACACCCCGTCGCGTGAGATGGAGGTCCTCCGGCGGCGAACCGTCCGGGCGGGTCAACGTCACCATTGTTCTCTCCCGTAGCGCCGTCCGCCCAGGCGGGAACTTGTTGGGCGATCAGGCGGCGCTCAAGTTTTGAATCTAGCCCTGCGGACCCAACGTCGCGGTCCGCGCCTTGAATGGCTCAGTCCGAGCCTTCGGCGCAAGGCGGCGTCAGGCGCGGGGCCGCCCGGCGCAACGTGAGATTGATCCGCCCGCCGCCGGGAATCAGGCGGGACGACCCCTCCAGGATCCGGTCGACCCCATGGAAGGCGAGGCGCGCCTCGCCCGATAGGATGCAGACGTCACCAGAGGCCAGGCGAAAGGAGGCTGTTGGCGAGCGCCGGTCCGTCCCGCCGATGCGGAAAATCGCGGTGTCCCCCAGAGAGACGGAGAGAACCGGAACGCTGAAGTCCGCCTCGTCGCGATCCTGGTGGACACCCATTCGCGCGGCCCCGCGATAGAGGTTGACCAGGCAAGAGTCGGGCGGCGTCGCCGCGTCCGCCAGCTCCATCCACAGGTCCAGAAGCCTCTGCGGCATCCGCGGCCAGGCCTGTCCGGTCTCAGGATGGACCGACGAATAGCGATAACCTCTGGCGTCAGTGATCCAGCCAAGCGGCCCCAGGCTCGTCATCTCGACACTCATGGGCCGTCCCCACGGGGTCACCTGACGCATGAAAGGCGCCGCCTGCGCCAAGGCGAAGACCTCCTCGATCAGCTTTGTCTGCTCCGCGGGAGACAGACAGCCCGGCCAGAGGCGGAATCCGGCAGGAGGAACGGTCGGAGCGGTAAGGGGTGAGGACATCTCGGTCACGCGCAGCCGGAGGCAAATTCCGGCGCCCTTGCGGCGTTCGGGCCTCATCCCATATCGGAGCCACGGCCGCACGCCCCATGTGGAGGCGGGCGCCGCCAAGAGCCAGTCGCGGCGACGTGGGGCTTCCGGACACCCGTCCAGGAGTTCCAGCGCCACAAAGGGAGCGGCAGCAGACTGTGGCGCTTCAGAACCCGAAGGCCAGCGCCGCCGCTTGCCAGATTTAGGAGCGGACAAGAACCTCATGAGCAAGATCATCGGCATCGACCTGGGGACGACGAACTCGTGCGTCGCCATCATGGACGGCAAGACGCCCAAGGTGATCGAAAACGCCGAGGGCGTGCGCACGACGCCGTCGGTGGTGGCCATCCTCGACGACGGCGAGCGCCTCGTCGGCCAGCCGGCCAAGCGCCAGGCGGTCACCAACCCCGAAAACACATTTTTCGCCATCAAGCGCCTGATTGGGCGCGCCTTCAGCGATCCGATGGTCGATAAGGACAAGGGCATGGTGCCCTACAAGATCGTCAAGGGCCCCAACGGCGACGCCTGGGTGGAGGCGCACGGCAAGGACTATTCGCCACAGCAGATTTCCGCCTTCATCCTGCAGAAGATGAAGGAAGCCGCCGAGGCCCACCTCGGCGAGAAGGTCGAGAAGGCGGTCATCACCGTCCCGGCCTATTTCAACGACGCCCAGCGCCAGGCGACCAAGGACGCCGGCCGGGTTGCCGGCCTTGAAGTGCTGCGCATCATCAACGAGCCGACGGCGGCTGCTCTGGCTTACGGTCTCGACAAGAACGACGGCAAGAAGATCGCCGTCTACGACCTTGGCGGCGGCACCTTCGACGTCTCGATCCTCGAGATCGGCGATGGCGTCTTCGAAGTGAAGGCCACCAACGGCGACACCTTCCTGGGCGGCGAGGACTTCGATCTGCGGATCGTCGACTACCTTGCCGACGAATTCAAGAAGGAGCAGGGCGTCGACCTGCGCAAGGACAAGCTGGCCCTGCAACGCCTCAAGGAAGAGGCCGAGAAGGCGAAGAAAGAGCTCTCTTCGACTGCCCAATACGAGATCAACCTGCCGTTCATCTCAATGAACGCGTCTGGCCCGCTGCACCTGAACATCAAGCTGACCCGCGCCAAGCTGGAAGCCCTGGTCGAGGACCTCGTGGCCAAGACCATTGGTCCCTGCGACCAGGCGCTGAAGGACGCGGGCCTCAAGAAGAGCGACATCGACGAGGTGATCCTGGTCGGCGGCATGACCCGCATGCCCAAGGTCATCGAGACGGTAAAGGACTTCTTCGGCCGTGAGCCCCATCGCGGCGTGAACCCCGACGAGGTGGTGGCGCTGGGCGCGGCCATCCAGGCGGGCGTGCTGCAGGGCGACGTCAAGGACGTGCTGCTGCTGGACGTCACGCCCCTGACGCTCGGCATCGAGACCCTGGGCGGCGTGTTCACCCCGCTCATCGAGCGCAACACGACCATCCCGACCAAGAAGAGCCAGGTGTTCTCCACCGCCGACGACAACCAGAGCGCGGTGACCATCCGGGTCTTCCAGGGCGAACGGCCGATGGCGGCGCACAACAAGCTGCTGGGTCAGTTCGACCTCGTCGGCATTCCGCCCGCCCCGCGCGGCGTGCCTCAGGTCGAGGTCACCTTCGACATCGACGCCAACGGCATCGTGAATGTCCAGGCGCGCGACAAGGCGACCAACAAGGAGCAGTCGATCCGCATCCAGGCCAACGGCGGCCTCTCGGAGACCGACATCGAGGCGATGGTGCGCGAGGCCGAGGCCAACGCGGCCGAGGACAAGAAGCGCAAGGAGTTGGTGGAGGCGAAGAACCACGCCGACGCCCTGATCCACACGACCGAGAAGGCCATGGAGGAGCATGGCGACAAGATCGGCGCCGCCGAAAAGGGCGCCATCGAGACCGCCGTAACCGAGTTGAAGTCTGCCCTGGAAGGCGAGAACGCCGAGGACATCCAGGCCAAGACCCAAAGCCTGATGCAGGCGTCGATGAAGCTTGGCGAGGCGATGTACAAGGAACAGGCCTCGGCTGCGGGCGGCGGCGGCGATGCCGGATCGTCCGGCCAGGCCGACGATGGCGTCGTCGACGCGGAGTTCGAGGACGTCTCGGGCGACAAGAAGTAGCACCCTAGGTCCGCCCCCGGGACGCTGGTCGTCCTGGGGGCGGATGCTATTCAGAGTGGATCAACGGGCGAAACGGACCTCAACGACATGAAGACGTCTGGTGATGCGCGACTACTATGAGGTTCTTGGTGTCGAGAGGGGCTGCAGCGACGGCGCCCTGAAGACCGCGTTCCGCAAGCTCGCCATGGAGCACCACCCCGACCGCAACGGCGGTTGTGAGGAAGCCGCCGGGCGGTTCAAGGAGATCAACGAAGCCTATTCGGTCCTGTCCGACCCTAACAAGCGGCAGGCCTACGACCGTTTCGGCCACGCCGGCCTTGGCGGGATGAACGGTCAGGGCGGGGCTGGTTTCGCCGACGTCCACGACATCTTCAATGACGTCTTCGGCGATGTTTTTGGCGACATGTTCGGGCGCGGACGCAGCCATGGTCCGGCGCGCGGCCAGGATCTGCGCTACGACCTCGAGATCACACTCGAGCAGGCCTATTCGGGCGAGCAGGTGCAGATCAAGGTGCCGGCCGCGATGACCTGCGACGTCTGCGAGGGATCCGGCGCAAAGCCCGGCACCCATCCCACTGTCTGCTCGACCTGCAATGGCGCAGGCCGTGTCCGTCGAAGCCAGGGCTTCTTCGCGGTCGAGACCACCTGCCCGCGTTGCGGCGGAGCTGGCCGCATGATCCTGGATCCCTGCCAGGCCTGCGCTGGTCACGGCATGGTCCGGCGCGAACGGATCTTGGATGTCCGTATCCCCGCCGGCGTCGACGACGGCTCGCGCATCCGCCTCTCGGGCGAAGGCGACGCCGGAGTCCGCGGCGGACCGCGCGGCGACCTCTACATCTTCGTCTCGGTGCGTCCGCACGAGCTGTTCGAACGCGACGGCCTGGACCTGCTTTGCTCCGTCCCGGTTCCCATGACGACGGCGGCCCTGGGCGGCGAGATTGACGCGCCATGTCTGCTGGGCGGCGAGAACTGCACCGGCGAGAAGAAGATCAAGATCAAGATCCCCGAAGGCGCCCAGACCGGGCGCACCGTCCGGCTTCGGGGCAAGGGCATGCCCTCCCTTCGCTCGCGCGAGCGCGGCGATCTGGTGGTCGAACTCTTCATCGAGACACCCACCCGGCTTTCGGCCAAGCAGAAGGCCCTGCTTAGAGAATTCGAGGCTAACTGCAGCGAGCAGCATAGTCCGCGCTCGACAGGCTTCCTCAAGAAAGCCCGCCGCTTCTGGAACGAAGTGACCGGCGCCGAGGCCCAGGCCTGATACCTTCGTATCTAGCCGCGACTCTCACGAACCTCACGAACACTTGGCCAATCCGGCTACCCGCCGGTGAGAGTCTATAGCGCCGGAGGCGCACCACGAATTCTTCGTTCGCGTGGCTCGTGAGGTTCGTGGTTCATTCCCAGTCCGAGACGCGAACGCCCTTGACGGACGCACCCCCGCGGGCGGCAGAATGCCGGCCAAACAGGTGTTTGAAAGGGAGGCGGTCATGGAACGCGCCTACGATCTCGTCATCCGCGGCGGCGAGGTGTTCGACGGGCATGGCGGCGCCGGTCGCCAAGCGGATGTAGCGGTCAAGGACGGCCGCATCGTCGCCGTCGATAAGATCACCGCCTCAGGTATCGAGGAGATCGACGCGCGCGGCCAGATCGTCACGCCCGGCTTCGTGGACATCCACACCCACTACGACGGTCAGGCCACCTGGGACGGCCGGATGCAGCCGTCGTCCTGGCACGGGGTCACGACCGTGGTGATGGGCAACTGCGGCGTCGGCTTCGCCCCCTGCAAGGACGACGACCACGACCGGCTGATCAGGCTGATGGAAGGCGTAGAGGACATCCCCTTCCCGGTCCTCACAGAGGGCCTGCCCTGGAACTGGGAAAGCTATCCCGACTATCTGAACGCCCTGGCGGAGCGGCGCTTCGACGTGGATATCGGCAGCCAGCTGCCGCACGCCGCTCTTCGCGTGTTCGTCATGGGTCAGAGGGGCGTGGACCGGGAACCTGCGAACGCGGCTGACATCGCCGCCATGGCCGCCCTGGCGGAAAAGGCCGCCAACGCCGGCGCGATTGGGTTTTCCACCTCTCGCACCCTCAACCACCGCACCAGCGACGGCCAGCCGACACCGACCCTGACTGCCGGGGAGGACGAGCTGACAGGCATCGCCCTTGGCCTTGCCGCCGCGGGCAAGGGCGTGGTCCAGGTTGTCTCCGACTTCGCCGATCCCAAGGCCGAGTTCGCCATGCTCCGACGGATCGCCGAGAAGAGCGGACGGCCTTTGTCGTTCACCCTTGCCCAGGGCGGTCACAACCCCAAGGGCTATCAGTTCCTTCTGCAGGCGCTGGAGGAGGCCGTCGCGGCCGGCCTCCCGATGCGCGCCCAGGTCGCCGCGCGGCCTGTCGGCGTGCTGCTGGGGCTCGAGCTGACCGTCAATCCATTCAGCCGCTGGTCGGTCTATCGCGAGATTGCGGGCCGCCCACTGGCCGAACGGGTCGCGGCGCTGAGCGACCCACAGTTCCGCGACCGGCTTTTCGCGTCACCGCCGGAAGAGGGCGGCCGGCCGGTGTTCAGCGCCTGGAACCGGATGCACCTGCTCGCCTCGGATCGGCCCGACTACGAACCCGGTGTCGAGAGCACCGTCGCCGCCGTGGCTCAGGCTCGCGGAACGCAGCCTGAAGCGGTCGCACTGGACCACCTGCTCGGCCATGGCGGTCGCGGAATGCTCTACGTCCCTTTCCTGAACTATGCAGAGGGCTCGCTGGACGCGGTGCGCGAGATGATCGTCCACAAGGACAGCGTGCCAGGCCTCTCCGACGGGGGCGCCCACGTTGGCATGATCTGCGACGGCAGCTTCCCCACAACCATGCTGACGCACTGGACGCGGGATCGCACGCGAGGACCCAGGATCGCCTTGGCCGATGTCGTGCGCATGCAGACCCGTGACACGGCCCGCACTGTAGGTCTGCATGACCGGGGCGTCCTGGCGCCCGGCTACCGCGCCGACATCAATGTCATCGACTATCAGCGCCTCGCCCTGCACGCGCCGCAGGTCGCCTACGATCTTCCCGCCGGAGGTCGGCGGCTGATCCAGCGGGCAAGCGGCTATTCGGCGACGATCGTTGGCGGCCAGGTCACCTATTGGGACGGAGACCCCACCGGCGCCTTGCCCGGCCGCTTACTCCGCGGCGGGACGCCCGCGCCGGTGGCCATGGCGGCGGAATAGGTAGGGGAACGAAGTGGTTAGCATTCTCGAACCGAACTGTGAGTGGCGGGCTGGGGACGTGGCGGACCCCGCAGCCTGGACCGAAGTGCTCACGAGCGCGGAAGTCGCCGAACTGGACGCGGCGATCGCCCACGCTCGCGGCGTGTCCGAGGATTTGCTCGACATCGAAAAGGCGGACTTCCCCCTTCCGACGCTCGGCGCGCGCCTTGGGAGGATTGAGAACGAATTGATGAACGGCCGCGGCTTCGTCCTCCTGCGCGGCCTGCCACGCGAGCGCTGGACGAACGACGAAATGTGCCTGGCTTATTGGGGCATCGGCGCTCACCTCGGGAAACCCTGGCCGCAGAACCACTACGGCCACCTGCTGGGCGACGTGACCGACCAGGGCAAGCAGCCGGGCGATCCGACCGCGCGCGGCAACGAGCTCGGCCAGATCGGCCTGGAGTTCCATTGCGATGGCTCAGACCTCGTAGGCCTGATGTGCCTGGCAAGCGGCGCCAGCGGCGGCGCCTCGGCCGTCTGCAACTCAGTCGCCCTGCACAATGACCTCGTCCGCGAGCGCCCGGACCTTGCCGAGGAGCTCTACAAGCCCCAGCCATATGACATGCGGGGCGAACAGGCGCCCGGCGCGAAGGGCTGGTACGAGGTCCCGGTCTTCACCGAGTGCGGCGGCCGCCTCTTCGTGCGGCTGATCGGCGCCTACATCCGCGCCTCGCAACGCCACGCCGATGCGCCGAGGTTGACGGCTAAAGCTATCGAGGCGCTCGACTGGATGCGCGACCACGCCGAAAGCGGCGCCTACAGCGTTTTCATGGACTTTCGGCCCGGCGACATGCAGTTCATCAACAACTATCACGTGCTGCACGGTCGGGCGCCGTACACGGATGATCGGAACTCGGGCAAGGTTCGCCATCTCAAGCGCCTGTGGCTCGAGACCGCGGCCCTCGAAGAACGGCCGCGATATTTCCGCAACAACATCTCCAGCCATTGGGCGCAGGAGAAGGTGATCAGCCGCCTCGACGCGGCGCACTGAGCCGGCCGGCGGCTCCAGGGAGAACCGCCGGCGAAGCGGAAGCGTTTAGGAGCTGGTACGAATCACAGCGCGGCGCGCGGCGGCCTTGGCCTCGCGGGCTGCGCGCTGTTCGGCCTTGGTTGTGGCCTTGCGTTGCTTGCGCTCGCCCCGCTTCATCTCGAGGTCCGCCAGGCGCTTGGCCTCGGCGGCCTGCCGGGCCTCTTCCTTGGCCGCGGCGCGCGCCGCGCGGACTCCCTCGAGTTCACGCTGCCGGACCTGCTCGCGGCTCTCGAACGTCTCGGTCTCGGCCTGAATCGTGGGCTTGGGTTTGAATTTGGCAAGCATCGCCTTCTTCGCCTCAGCCTGCGCGGTCAGGCGATCGGCGAAGCCGGTCTTCAGCGGATCTTTCATGTGTCCTTATCTAGGAAGCGGAGGGCTGCCCCCAAGGCGCGCCCCTCATACCGAAGTCACCCTGTCTGGCAACGGGTCGAGGCGCCGCGGGAGCGATTTTTCACCGTTGGAGCGGCGGACGTCCCTCATGAGCAACCAACAGGTCATGCATGTCGTTGGCGTGCTCCTCCTCCACTGACAAGATCCATTCGAGCATCCGCCGCGTGCTCGGGTCATCATCGCCGAAGTAGCGCACCAGTTCCTGGTAGTGCTCGATGGCGATCCTTTCTGCGATCAGGTTCTCGCGAATCATCTCCACCAGGTTGCCGCCGGCGCCATATTGAGAGGCCGAACGCGTCGCGAGACCTTCAGGATTGAAGTTCGGTTCGCCTCCGAGCTGATTGATGCGCTCGGCGACCGCCATCATGTGTTCCTGCTCCTCCTTGGCGTGCTGGAGAAATTCCGCCCTGGGGCCCTCGCTCGAGATGCCGGTCGCAGCGACCGAATGCATCGTGTAGCGCAGGACGCACACGATCTCGGTGGCGAGAACTGCCTGGAGTATCTCCACGGTCTTCTTCGGATCGCCGCGATAGGCCTTGGTTACTGCGCCATCTTCGATGGCTTTGCGGGCGCGCTCCCTCAGGGCGACCACATCGCTGAGGAACGGCTTGGCGCTCGTGTTGGGATCGGCAACAGGCTGCGACATCGCGGAGTCTCCAGGTTTTCGGGGCGGCCGAGCCTCGAATGTCCGGTTCGCTGCAAAGGTTCCCCGG
>DASXGR010000024.1:0-7672 GCA_036488935.1 Caulobacteraceae bacterium
TCGACCCGAAGACCCATCCGGCGTGGACCGGCGGCAACCAGCAGCTCGTCGACCGCGGCGGCCGCGTCTCCCGCTTCACCGCCAAGTATGGCGGCTTCATGAAGAAGTAAGGGGCCCGCTCCTTATTTCACAACCGGGCGCACCTTCACCCTGAGGTCCGTCATGGCCGGCCTCCGTGCCGGCCACCCATCGTTGGTTTGGCGCACAGTTCGCATTGACCGCGCCGGGCGGCGCGGTCACCCCCGGACGATCGGTTCTCAGGGCGAAGCACTCCAGTCGTTTCACCCGTCATGGCCGCGCCAAGAACGCGGCCACGGCCAAGCACTCGCCAAGCCTTGCCCTGGGTGGCCGGCACTGACGGCCGGCCATGACGGAAGATTGGGGGGTGATGCTTCGGCCATGGGAAGCATCCGACACCTTCTCAAAGCCCGCCCCTCAACCGCTCCACGGTCGCGTCCAGCCAACCCAGCAGATCCGCGACCACGTCCGCCCGGTTCGTCTCGTTGAGCATCTCGTGGCGCCCGCCCGGATAGACCTTCAGCGTCACATCGAGACCCGCCGCCTTGTAGACGTCGATCAAGGGCGTCAGTCGCGCCAGCTTCGCATTGATCGGATCCGCGTCGCCCACCAGCACATAAACCGGAAGGCCGCGCCGAACCTTGGCCAGCGAAGAGGCGCTCAGCTCCCGCTCGCGCAGGGTCATGAATGAGGCCTGGGACTGTGGCGTGAAGCGGATGCCGCAGAACGGATCGGCGATATAGGCGTCGACCTCGGCCGGATCGCGCGAAAGCCAGTCGTAGGGCGTGCGCGCCGGTTCGAAGTCCCGGTTGATCGTCCCCGGTTCGATCCTTCCTGGACCCGCCGTTCCCGACAGCACGAGCGCGTCGATCAGATCCGAATGTTCCGGCAGATAGGCCTGGGAGAACATGGCCCCCATCGAGTGGCCCATGAGGATCAGGGGCAGGTCCGGCTGCTCGGCGCGGGCGCGCCGCGAGAGAGTGGCCATATCCCCCACCGCCGCCGGCGCGCCGCCCGGGCCGAAGTCGCCCAGGCTGGTCATGCCGGAGGTCAGGCCGTGGCCCCGGTGGTCGGCCGCATAGACGACGTAGCCCGCCTCCACGATCGGCGCGAGCGGCCCGCGGTAACGGCCCGAATGTTCCCCCGCGCCATGGGCTAGCTGCAGCACCGCCTTCGGCGCCGCGTCGGATCGCCAGACAAAGCCCGCCAGGGCGGCTCCATCATCCCCCTCGTAGCGGAACCGCGTCTCCCGCAACGTCATCCCGTGCTCCTCCTGGTTTTGGTCCTCCAAGGCGACATTCAGCGCGAGCTTGGCAAGGTGTCACGCGCCGCACATCATTCCGGGGACACTGGGGAGACGCCGCATGATCGCCTATTCGACCCTCGGGGTGAACGAAATGGCCCGGTCGATCGCCTTCTACGACGCGGTCTTCGCGCCGCTGCGCGCAGAGCGCGTGACCACCAGCGAGACCTGGACCGGCTATCGCCGCCCCGGCGAAGGCGGCCGTTTCTTCCTCACCCGGCCCTTCGATCGCGCCGCCGCCACCAACGGCAACGGCGCCATGCTGGCCTTCCTGGCCGACGACCGCGCCGCGGTCGACGCCTTCCACGCCGCCGCCCTGGCCCACGGGGGGACCTGCGAGGGGCCGCCGGGCGTGCGCCCGGGCATGGATCCGGTGTTCTACGCCGCCTACGTCCGCGACCCCGACGGCGCCAAGCTCTGCGCCTTCGTCCGAAAATAGCCGCAAGCGGGAAGAGCGCGGCTGCTCTCCAGCCGCCTCAACGAAGGCTGGAGAGGTGTTTGGCGGGGTGAGGGGATGGATCGGCGGTCATGAGGGCTCCGAGGCCAAACCTCAGAGCCCCCCGACCGCCTTCGGCAAGATACTGACGCCAGCCGTAGGGCGACGATCACCTGTCGCCCAATGCGCGAAGGCGCGCCTTGCGGCAGGTCAACCGGATCCTCCCCTCCGGACCGCCTTTAAACAGGCGCCCGATCCGTTCCGTTGCGGACCGTGCGACAACGTGCATTGCTGGCGCGTCCGGGGAGCGAAGCGATGACGGCCGATCTGTGGGCGCTGTTCGCCGCACTCGTACTGGCGTCCCTTCAGCTTTCTCTGTCGAGCATCCTGACGCTTCGTCAGCTGGGCGGCGCCTGGGTGGCGGGGGCCCGCGACGAGGCGCGGGAAGTGACCGGACTTGGCGGCCGCTTCGTCCGCGCCCATCGCAACCTGCTCGAGATATTCCCGCAGTTCCTCGCGGCGCTGTTCCTCGTGCATGCGGCCCACGCGGCCGGGACCCTGTCGGTCGTCGGCGCCTGGACATTCGTCGTCGCCCGCTTTGCCTATGTCCCTGCCTATGCCTTCGCACCCGCCGGTGTGAGGCCCGTCTGCTGGCTCATCGCCCAGGGGGGGATCTACCTGATCTTGGCAGACCTCTTCATTTGATCTTGGAAAGTCGTCACACGCCCGCCTCCCTGGCGAGCCACGCCTTCGTTCCCTGGCAAGTCTCGAGGGCCCGCTTGTAGGCGTCGCGGCTGGTGGTGCGGGCCATGTAGGCCTGCTCCGTCTCGCCGAGGGTTTCGCCGGCGCCTCTTTGGGCCAGCGTCAGGGCGTAGGTCACCGAAATGTCGGCGGCCGTGAACGCCTCGCCGGCGACGTAGGGCCAGCGCGCGAGCTGTCGCGTCACCAGCCCCAGCCGGCTCTGGAACACGCCCAGCGCCTGGCCGGCGCTCCAGTTGTTGCGCTCGCTCTCTGGCGCGAAAACGCGAGCGCCCAGGACGAAGAATATCGAGGCTGCGAGGCCCGCTTCGCCGAGGTGAAGGAACTGCTGGTAGGCGGGGAAGGCCGGATCGTGCGGGTCGGGCGCGAGCGGCGTGGGCCCATAGCGGGCCATCAGATACTCCATAATCGCGATCGACTCGACCATGGTGACATCGCCATCCTGGATCGCCGGGATGAACTTGCCGGGGTTGATGGCCAGGAACTCGGTGTCTTGGTCGACGTCGGCCAGCAAATCTACCGGCCTCAGCCGGTACGGCAGCCCCATCTCCTCCAGCAGCCAGGCGACCCTGAACCCCCTGCCTTCGCCCCACACCGTGATCATCTTCGCAATCCTTCGTTGACGCGGTCCCATTGGATCACTCGGCAAGGGCGCGAGCGCAACCGCGGCGGTCCGTAGGTGTCCCGCCGGCTCTTCTCTCAGTCTTGTTCGCCGATCGTTTGCGCGTAGGTCTTGCCGTAAGGATAGAAGAGCTCCTTGCGGCCTTCTCGCCACGCGGTTTCCAGCTCCGGCCTGGTGATGTCCCAGTCGGGCCGGCATTTCATGCTGACCACGCGCAGGTCCTGGCGGAGCTCTTCCATCGTCGGTCGGCCAAAGAACCAGTAGCCGTTGTAGATCTTGTAAACGACGAGGCCCGGTTCCAGCACAACGACGTGCGGGATCATGGGATTGTGCGCCGCGTCGGTATATTCGGCGATCTCGAGATCTTTCTGGATGATCCGCCGCGGATCCGAGAGGAACGGCCAGTGGGCTCCAATCCCGGTGCGGTATTCGTTGGTTTCGGTAATGTTGTCGGTTGAGATCGTGACCAGGCGGCAATAGCCGACCTCCATCTCGCGATGGAGCTGGACGAGCCCCTCGGCCTGCCGGCGATCCTTCGGACAATATCCCCCACGACTGAGCACGACGATCATCGGATGCTGCGCCTGCAGCTCCGACAATTTGCGATGCTTTCCGGTGTGGTCCGAAAGCTCGTAGTCAGGAAAGGTGGCGCCTGGGACGATGTCGGATCGCACGTGGGGTCTCCTTCGGACAAGCGAAGCCTCAGGCTGCCGAGACTAACGCCCGTCGCGGAAGATGCGATCCGGTACACGGAATGAACCTGCGCTGCGGTCGGGGGCATCGCAAAGCTGGGCCAATCGCCGGCGTCCTGAGCCTCTGAGTTTACGCGCAGACAGTAGGATTCCCTTGGTCCGCCGGCGTCTCGCCGGCCCTCTCGCTTCATTCCGGGAGCGCCGACGCCAGCTCGGCTGGAGGGAAAAAGGAAGAGCCGGCGAGACGCCGGCGGACCAGAAGGATGTGCGCCGGGTGGGCCTCACCAAGCCTGGATTCCCCCCTGGACTCAACGCCCCCTCCGAGTCCTAATGTTCCTTGTTTGTTCTGGGAGGCATTCGCGATGATGGCGCGGCGGTTTGAGCGTGGGTTTGGGCTGGTCGAGCGCTGTCAGGACGAATTGCCGTTCCTGGCGGCCGACTTCGCGCACGACGCCGCCATGCGCGAGGCCCTCGAGGAGATCGTCGAGGCGGCGCGCAAGGTCGACCGCCTTCTGCGGCGCTCCGGTCAGGAGTTCCAGACCGAGCCGCCCGACGCCGGCGATGCCTGAGCCAAGCCGCCCGCCCTGGCTGATCGAGCCGGATCTCGCCGCCATCCCTATCGAGCGGCTGATCGCGGAGAGCGCCGCCGTCGGCCTGGTCTGCCACGCCTGCCGCCACCGGGTGATCTGGTATTCCCGTGACCTCAGGCGACGCTTCGGCGGCGCCCCGACGTTGACCTTTCGCGAGGTTGCGCCCCGCCTGCGCTGCCGCGCCTGCCGGTCCGAATGGGTGCAGATCACGCGCGAGAGGACCCGCGCGCGATGATGATGTTCCAGACGCTCCACCGTTGCATGGCGTGCGAGGGCGCGACCCTGAAGCTCAGGTGTCGCACGTGCGGCCACCTGCGCATCTGGTCGAAGGAAGACGCCTTCCGCCTCTACGGTCCCGACGCCGCGCCCTTCGACATCCGGCGCAGTTCCTATTGCGGCGAGTGCAGGGAGCGGGACAACTTCGCCGTCTTCATCTGAGGGGCGGCCGTTCTGTGACAGAAGAACCTTACGCCATAGCTCCGCTCCGCGACGGCCGACGCCTTGGCTATCTGCAGGTCGGCGCCGCGGACGGGCCTGTCGTGATCCACTGCCACGGGGGCGGGTCCTCGCGCCTCGAGGCGTTGTTTTTCGAAGGCGCGGCGACCGATCTCGGCCTTAGGGTGATCGGCGTCGACCGTCCCGGCATCGGTCGTTCGGACCCTCATGCTTACGCGGATCTGGCGACATGGGCCGACGACATCGAGGACCTGGCTGACCAGCTGCGGATCGATCGGTTTGCAGTCCAGGGCGTCTCGAACGGCGGGCCCTACGCGATGGCCTGTGCGGTGCGGCTTCGAGAGCGGGTCAGGGCGTGCGGCCTGATCAGCAGCATGGGGCCCGCCGACCTCATCCGAAGGTACGGCTCGCGGTTCATGCGCGTCGCGTTTTGGGCTGCGCGCCGCTTTCCCAAGGCGTTCGACCGGTACATTCACGCCCTTGTCCCCGACGCTCGCCCGACGGCCGCGGATGCGGAGGGCCGAATGCGGTCGATGGCCCGCGGCATGCCCGAGGCGGACCGCCTGATGTTCGAGGAACCCCGCCTGCGCGCCTTGCTGGCGAGAGCCTTCTCCGAGCACCGGGCCCAGGGCGTGGTCGGCGGCCGCCATGAAGTTCGGGTCGGCCTGCGACCGTGGGGTTTCGCGATCGGCGACGTGCGCCCGGAACGGCTGTTCCTCTGGCATGGCGAGCAGGATCGAATCGTTCCCTGCAAGGTGGCGCGAGCGCTCGCCGAGGCGCTGCCCGGCTGCGAAGCCGCCTACTTCGCGACCGAGGGGCACTTTTCCCTCGCCGCCAACCACGCGGCCGAAATCCTGAAGCACATGCGGTGAAACGGCCACCCTGGACGTCCCGCGCGCCCGCCGTCTAGCTTCGCCCCATGTGCAATCTCTACGCGATCAAGCGAGGGCGCGCCGAGATCGCCGAGTTCACGCGCGCGCTCTTCGACCGCAACCACAATCAGCCGCCGATTCCCGGCGTCTACCCGGACTATTCGGCCCCCGTCGTGATCGACGCCGGCGACGGTGGGCGGGAGATGCGCGACATGCGCTGGGGCATGCCGTCGCCGAAGAAGGTCCTGCTCGATGCGGCTGGCAAGCGCGCCAATAAGCTCCGGGCCAAGGGCGGTCAGGTCGATTTCGCCGAGCTGCTGAAGATGGAGCCCGACAAAGGTGTGACCAACATCCGCAATGCCGTCAGCCCCCACTGGAAGCCGTGGCTGGGGCCCCGCAACCGCTGTCTCGTCCCCTTCACATCGTTCAGCGAGCCGGACCAGGTAGGCGGATCCCTGAAGCAGATCTGGTTTGCGTTTGGCGAGGATCGGCCGCTGGCCTTCTTCGCCGGCGTCTGGACGCCCTGGAGCTGCGTTCGCAAGGTGAAGGAGGGCATGGTCGATTGCGAGCTGTTCGGCTTCCTCACCGCCGAGGCCAACGCCGACGTCGGCGCCTATCACGCCAAGGCCATGCCGGTGATCCTGACGGAGCCCTCCGAACGCGACCTCTGGCTGAGCGACGCGCCCTGGCCCGAGGTCGCCCACCTGCAACGCCCGCTCCCCAACGGCGCCCTGAAGGTCGTCGCCATCGGAGTGCCGGAGGATGACGCGGAGCCGTTGTAGCTGGTGGACGCCCGGTCCCCGTTTCTGAAGTGATCCCCCTAAACCCCGTCATCCCGGGCCGTAGCGAACCCGGCCTTGGCCGGGTGAAGCGAGGACCCGGGACCCAGGGGCCACGCCCCGGAAGCTGCGGTTCGCGAACCGAGGCGCCCGTTACAGTCACCTGGGTCCCGGGTCCTCACTTCGCTACGCTCGCTACGGCCCGGGATGACGGGAGAAAAGAGTTCGGGGGCTTCGCGCACGCGAGGCGTATCTTGGACGATCGCCAACTGCGCCCGTGACATCCGCGGCGCGGTACAGCTAAACGCACGACATGATCGTGGCGATCGTTTCGGCTCTACTCATTGCCCAGGCGGGCGCGGCGCCGGCGCCAGCAGGGCATACTCAAGGCGTCACTCCCGATTGGTTGCGTAAGCCCACCGGGGATGACCTCGCGCGTGTCTATCCACGAGATGCGCTGCGACATCGTATTAACGGCTTCGCGGTCATCTCGTGTGGAGTCACCGAGAAAGGTGAGCTGACCGACTGCAAGGTTCTGCAAGAAACACTGCCGATTGACGGATTCGGCGAAGCAGCCCTGAAACTGATGCCTCTTTTCGCGATGTCCCCTGTAACCCCTGACGGGAAACCTGTTGGAGGTGCGACGGTTACCGTGCCAATCCGATTCCGTCTCTCCTCTTAGACGGTTGCACTTCGACCACCCGGCTGCCTCCCTGAACATACGGGTACGGAGCGCAGGCGCCCGTACGACCCTCACTTGCCATACGCCGCGAGAAACATGCGGACGCTCTGGCGGGCATGCTCGCGGATTTCGTCCGTGCCCGGAATCGCGGCGTCGCCGAGCAGCATGGTCCGGTTGAGAGGCGCCGACATGATCAGCCAGTTGAATTGCGTGGCGGCGAGCGTGGGATCTGGAACCGATAGGGCGCCGCGCTTGCCAAGCCTTTCGAAGATGGCCGCCAATGTCGCGATCGCCCGGCCCGGGCCGCCGGCGTAGAGCGCCACGCCAAGTTCGGGAAAGCGTCCGACCTCCCCGATCACGAGGCGGCGCAACTGCAGGATCCTGGGGGTCAGGACGACCTCGAGCTGTCGGACGGCGTAGCCGACGAGCCAGGACTCCAGATCGTCTCCATCGCCGAACGCGG
>DASXGR010000064.1:0-22366 GCA_036488935.1 Caulobacteraceae bacterium
TGTCGGGTTATATGTTCGAGTCGGCGCTCGAAGCCGGCTTTGTCGCCGCTGGCGTGAACGCCATGCTCATCGGCCCGCTGCCCACGCCAGGCATTGCCTACATGACGCGCCGGTTCGAGTGTGATTTCGGCGTCGTCATCAGCGCCTCGCATAACCCCTACGACGACAATGGCATCAAGTTTTTCGATGCCACGGGGGCGAAGCTGTCGGACGACCTGGAAGATCGTATCGAGCAGGAGCTGGCGCAACCCCCGGTGACGCGCACCTCGCGCAGCCTCGGCCGCGCGACGCGCGTTGACAAGTCGCGCACGCATTACCAGGATTTCTGTGCTTCGACCTTGCCACCGGGCACCGATCTCACCGGCCTGAAGATCGTGATCGACTGCGCCAACGGCGCCGCCTACAAGGTCGCCCCCACCGCGCTCTACGAGCTGGGCGCGGAGGTGATCGAGATCGGCGTCACCCCCAACGGCTTCAACATCAACGAGGAGTGCGGCTCGACCAACCCGGGCGGCCTGGTGAAGGCCGTCCGCGAATACCGCGCGGACATTGGCCTGGCGCTCGACGGCGACGCCGACCGCCTGGTCATCTGCGACGAGAAGGGCCAGCTTGTGGACGGGGACCAGATCATGGCCCTCATCGCCAAGTCCTGGGCGGCGCAGGGAAAGCTGGCGGGCGGCGGCGTCGTTGCCACGGTGATGTCGAACCTCGGCCTCGAGCGCTTCCTCGCCGACCGGGGCCTCAGCCTCGAGCGCACCCCCGTGGGCGACCGTTCGGTGATGGTGCGCATGCGCGAGGGGTGCTTCAACCTCGGCGGCGAGCCCTCCGGCCACATCATTCTCTCTGACTACTCCACCACGGGCGACGGTCTGATCGCCGCCCTGCAGGTGCTGGCCGAACTGGTCCGTTCCACCCAGCCGATGAGCGCGCTGGCGCGGCAGTTCGAGCCGGTGCCCCAGAAGATGGAGAACGTACGTTTCAGCGGCGGGCGTCCGCTGGAGACCGACACGGTGAAGTCCGCCATCGCTCGCGCCCAGGACAAGCTCAACGGATCGGGCCGCGTGCTCGTACGCGCCTCGGGCACCGAACCGCTCATCCGCATCATGGCCGAGGGCGACGACGAGAAGCTGATCAGCCAGCTCGTGCGCGAGATTGCGGGGGCGGTCAAAACCGCGGCTGCGGCTGCGGCCTGAATGGGCAGGCTTCGCGGCGACGGATCGCCGCGTGGTTTCAATCTCGACAGCACCGCTGAACTCTGATTTCATCAGATTTCACAAGCGCTGCGTCAGCGCCTTGCGGGTCCGTCTTCAAAGGAAGCTGCATGCAAGGCAGGTCGCCGTCTAACAGGACCGGCAAACCGGTTGAGGTGGCAAAGGGATCGGGCGGCTGGGCCTGTCTCTTGTTCGGGGGTCTTCTCGCGTGCGCCTTCTGGATCGGCGCAATGTTCGCAACGCACCCTCTGGTACACTGAAGCTTTACACGAAATTGTGAGAAGAGGCGCTCGTCGCCCTCTCCTTCCCCATTATGGGGAAGGTGGCCGACGGCCGGAGGACGGATGGGGAAAGCCACCCCGTCTAACCCGCATCAGGATCAACCCGCCAGCATCCAGGCCGCCGCTTTCCCCTTCCGTCTCGTCCCGCTGCGCGGGCCGATCCACCTCCCCCATGAAGGGCTAGCGGATTCACGCTTCTCAAGACGCCGTCCCTGCGCGGGGGCTGCGACTTGGGTCTTTGACACAGAGACCACAGAGGAATTGGAGGGCGCGGAGTGCATTGTCGGAATGCACGGGGCGCCGAAGTCCTCAGTCGCGCGCGAAGCGCGCAATAAGCTGATCGCCTCGGAGCGACCTTGCGGCGCCTCTGTGTCCTCCAAATCCTCTGTGACCTCTGTGTCGAACAGGATGGCGCCGCCGCTCAGCTGACGGGCCGTCTAGCGAAATGTGTGAACGGCGTAGCCCATGAAGGGGGGGAGAGCGCGTAGCCTGGGGAGCGCGCCAGCCCCCTCAGATCTCCTGATTATACTTCCCCACCTCGGGGTGGGCCGCCAGCCGCGGCTTGACCTCCTTATGGAAGAGGTCGCGCATGTCGTCGGCCGAGCGGGTGCTCTCGACCACCACCACCAGCTCGGGCTTGTTCGACGAGGCTCGGACCAGCAGCCAGCTTCCGTCCTCCAGCGCCACGCGCACGCCGTTGACGGTGATCACCTCCTTGACCGAACGACCGAGGATCTTCTGGCCGGCCTTGGCCAGCGCCTCGTATTCGGCGACCACCTCCTTGACCACATCGTACTTCACCTCGTCCGCGCAGTGCGGGCTCATGGTGAGCGAAGTGTAGGCGATCGGCAGAGCGCGCTTGAGGTCGCTGAGCTTCTTGCCGCGGTTGCGATCGAGCATGTTGAGGATGGCCGCCGCGGCGGTGAGGCCGCAGTCGTAGCCGCGCCCGAGTGGGGCGTTGACGAAAAAGTGGCCGGATTTCTCGAAGCCGGCCAGGGCGCCGATCTCCGCGGTCTTGCGCTTGATGTAGCTGTGGCCGGTCTTCCAATAGACCGTTTTTACGCCATGGGCCGCCAGGATCGGGTCTGTGGCGTAGAGGCCGGTGGACTTCACGTCGACGACGATGGTCGCGCCCGGATGCACGGGCGCGAGGTCGCGCGCCAGCATCAGCCCTACCTTGTCGGCGAAGATCTCCTCGCCCGTGTCATCCACGACGCCGCAACGGTCGCCGTCGCCGTCGAAGCCGAGGGCGAGGTCGGCGCCATGCTCGCGCACAGCGGCGGCCATGGCGTGCAGCATCTCCGAGTCCTCAGGATTTGGATTGTAGTGGGGGAAGGTCCAGTCGAGGTCGCAGTCCATCTCGATGACCTCCGCTCCCATCCGGCGCAGAGCCTCGGGAGCGAAGGCGCCCGCCGTGCCGTTGCCGCAGGCGCAGACCACCTTCAGCGGCGCGCTCAATTGGCAGCGGCGTGCGACGTCGGCGATGTAGCGCTCAGCCACGCCCTCGGCCCGGGTCAGCGTCCCGCCCGGCCGCTCGACGCCCGAGCCCGAGAGGACGATGTCGCGCACCTGGCCGATCTCGTCCGGGCCGAAGGTGAGGGGGGCGTTGGCGCCCATCTTCACGCCGGTCCAGCCATTCTCGTTGTGGCTGGCGGTGACCATGGCCACACACGGCGCCTCCAGGTCGAACTGGGCGAAATAAGCGACCGGCGAGAGCGCCAGGCCAATGTCGACCACCTCGCACCCAGCCTGCATCAGCCCGAGCGTGAGCGCCTGCTTCACCGACTGGGAATAGGAGCGGAAGTCGTGACCGGTGACGATCCGCCGGCGGCCAAGGCTCTGGATGTAGGTTCCAAGTCCCAGTCCGAGGGCCTCCACCCCCAGCAGGTTGATCTCCGACCCCAACAGCCAGCGCGCGTCGTACTCACGGAAGCCGGTCGGCTTGACCAGCGGCGTGATCTCATAGGCCTTTGTGTTGGGCGCGAGGTCGGCTCGAGGCTTCAGCGGCATGCGGGTTCTCATCTGAGCAAAATGGAAAGCGTGGCCTTCAACCCGGGCCGTCGGCGACGGTTTGGGTCGGGTGAACGCCCGTCGCGGCCGGCGCGTCCTGACGTATCGGCGCCATGGGATGTCCCACCGGAGCAGGGGAGGGCGCGCCCAGCCCCTGCGGCCAGACCAGCGACAAAAGGATCAGGGCGAGCGCGATCAGGGCCACGAGGGGGAAGAAAAGGCGATCGCTCATCGTCGCGCCTACCTATAGTCGCCGCCGAAGGCGTCCGCCACCTTAGCGGCGCTGGCGGTCGACCACGGACGCAAGGCTCACCCGGAGCGCCGGCGCGTCGTGTTCTCCCGGTGTGCGCCTCAGCGCTTGACGCTAGCGGGGCGGAGGCCCTAGCCCGGCGGCCATCGTCCACACCAAGGCGGATCCATGTCCAAGCTCGTCCTTCTCCGGCACGGCCAGAGTCGCTGGAACATCGCCCAGCGCTTCACCGGCTGGGTCGACGTCGACCTGACGGAGAAAGGCGAGGCGGAGGCGATGCGGGGAGGCGAACTGATCGCCGCCGAGGGCCTCGCCTTCGACCGCTGCTTAACTTCGGTCCTGACGCGGGCAATTCGCACCGCCGAGCTCGCTCTCTGGAAGGCCGGCCAGCTCTGGATCCCGATGACCAAGGACTGGCGCCTGAACGAGCGCCACTATGGCGGCCTCACGGGCCTCGAGCACGAGTCCATGCGCGAGAAGTACGGCGCCGAGCAGGTGCGCATCTGGCGACGCTCCTACGACATCCCGCCGCCGCCGCTCGAACCCGGCGGCGAATACGACTTCACCCGCGACCGCCGCTATGCCGGGATCACCCCGCCCAAGACCGAAAGCCTGAAGACGACCCTCGAGCGCGTCCTCCCCTATTGGACCGCCGACATCGCCCCCCGCCTCGCCGCCGGCGAGACCGTGCTGGTCGCCGCCCATGGCAACTCCCTGCGCGCGATCGTCAAGCACCTGTTCAAGGTCTCGGACGAGGCGATCCCCGGGGTCGAGATCCCCACGGGGAACCCGCTGCTGGTGGAGCTGGGGGCGGATGGGTCGCCGGTGGCGGCGAGGTATCTGGACGAGGGGTCGGCGACGGCGTTGCCAGCGATTCCCGCCCCGCTCGCCGCGTAAACCAAACCTCAACACCCCTGTCCGAAACTGGCGCCGGACCTACGATCCGAGCGCGGAGTCGTACGACCGCGCTGCGTACCTGAGGCCCCATCGCGGGCGGGCGCATGAGCGCCGGGACGGCGCAACCTACCCTCGATGTCCGTTGTTGGCCTGAAGGAGCATGGGCGCCGCCGGCTCCCCATCCGACGGGTCATCTGCGGTTCATTTGCCCACGGGTAACGGTGAGTCCCATGACCTACCTCAACCTCTTCCATGTTGGAAAACCCACCTACGACGAGGCGATCGGCATTGGCGACATCGTCGCCGTGGGGCCGGACCAGGGTCGTCAGTACGAGGTGATGGCGATCCGGGGTCAGAAAGCCTGGCTGCGGGAGTCTGTGACGGGGATGGACAGCATCGTCGTCGCTGTGAGGTGTCGGCTGGTCAGTCGTCCCCTTTGGCGCGACGCGCCTTGAACTGGCGACGCCACGGGCCGCCCGCAGTCTTGTCCGCTACCGCTCTGACCGCTTAACCGCTATCCTCCCCACACACTGAAACGTCCCGGGGGCGGGGGAGATGGGGCGCGAAGCCGACTGGCCGCCGACGATCTTCCCAAGCCAGGGCCGCAGGGGGAGCGTGGTGCGCCTGGTCCTGATCGCCGACCGCATCGAGGAAGCCACGGACTTCGCGCTGTCGGGTCCTGGCGCGACGGTGTGGCGGATCGCGGGAACTGGACAAGGGCGGCTGGAGGGGATGGTCGCCATAGAGGGTGACGCGCCGCTGGGCTGGCGGGATATCGAGGTGGTTCTGAACGGCAGGCTCCGCCGTCTGCCGCGGGCGTTCGAGGTTGTGGGGCCGGCCGGCTATGGCGGCGGTGGGCTCGGCATCGGCAGTCATCTGATCTGATGCGCGCGGTGTGGTCATTCTGGTCGCGGCCGCACCGGCTCTACTACCACCGGCTCTGGCGTAGCGAGCGCGCGCACCTGCTGTGCTGGGCGCTTTCGGTCGCGGAGGCTGCGCGACATTTCGAGGAGGTCTGTCTCGTCGCCGACGAGGCTGGGGCGGAGCTGCTGACGGGCCGGCTGGGCCTGCCCTTCGCCCAGGTCAGCACGGAGCTGGAGGCGCTGAACCGCGAGGGGGCGGACCCGCTCTGGTGGGTGCTGGGCAAGCTGACGGCCTATGCTGCGCAGAAGGCGCCGTTCGTCCACCTCGATGCGGACGTGATCCTTTGGAAGCCGCTCCCTGCGCGGCTCCTGTATGCGCCGGTGCTGGCGCAGAATCCGGAGCATTTCGACTTCGAGGACCAGTCGCTCTACCGCATCGACGCCTTCATGCGCGCGATCGGCGACCTGGGCGGCTGGTTGCCGCCGGCGTGGCGCCGCTACGCGGCCACGCGGGGCAGGGCGGCGGCGTGCTGCGGCATCTTAGGCGGCGCCGATGCTGGTTTCATCAGCCGCTATGCGCGATCGGCGATCGACATCATCGGCGACCCGCGCAACCAGGCGGCCTGGGAGCGCATCGGGGCCGTGCGCGACAACATCCTGGTGGAACAATACTTCCTCGCAGCCTGCCTGGACGCGGGCGCGAGCGGACGGCCGGTCCGGGTCGAGTATCTGTTCCCAAGCTCGACGGACGCATTCGACCCCCAACAGGCGGAGCGAACTGGTTTCACTCACCTGATCGGCGAGGCCAAGGCGGACGCCGGGATCGCCGACCGGCTGGAATCGCGGGTGAAGGCGACCCATCCGGAACTCTACGAGCGATGCATGGCGGCGGTGGGGACGATGGGAGGGAAGGGCGATGGACGCGAAGACTGACGCCAATCAGAAGGCGGCGTTTGCGGCGGTCCAGGTCGAGGCGCAGCGATGCCACGACCTGCTCGAGGCGATCGCCGGGGCCAATGGGCGTATCCTGGCGCGGGCGCAGGCGGGCGATATCGTCTGGAGGCGCGTCACCGACGAGCGCTACAACAACGTCTGCGCCGCGCGCGGGAGCGAACCGCGAGGGTCGGATCCCTGGCTTGATGCGATCCGGGATGATCCAGACCTCAAGACGGTATGCGACAACCGCTGGCTGCTGGGCGAGGCAGTGGACATCCTGCGCGAACGGCTGGGCCGGTTGGACAGCATCGCCGCGCCCTATGACGACCTCGAGCGCTGCATTCGCCAGGCGGTCACCGGGCCGGACCGATCGCCGGCAGAGCTGGCCGGCGGCGTCGATCAGGCCCTGAGCCTCGCCCGCCAGGCCGCGGTCTGGAAACCGACCTGGGGGGCGACCACGTTCGACCGGTGGACGACCTATCTGAAGAACAATCCGGTAATCGCCGCGATTCTCATCGCCGCGGCCGCCATCACCGGCGCCGCGACCCTTTACAAGGCCGTTCACGACAGCTTCGCCCCAAGAGCAAACCCCGTTCAGACGGAATCGTCTGAACGGGGATGATTTGCTCTAGATTCAAAAGTGTAGAGCCTGATTCACCGTTTGCATCTGTCCCGTGCAAACGGATCAGGCTCTAGCCCTCCGGCCTCGCGGCCGGCCTCACAAGGGGGGCGCCAGAGCTAGACGAAAGTCGTAGTCGATCCACGACCGGCGCGCGGATTCCTGCGACTGCATGATCTACGTCATGTCCCATTGCGGACAGGCGTGCGAACGGAGGGATAGGCGCAACATCTCCCCATTGTCGTTGTTGGCCCGAGGAGGAACGGGTACCAGCTGGCTCCCGTATCCGAAGGGTCATCGACGGTTCATCTGTGTAACAGTGAGCCCAGGGTGAAGGCGATGACTTATCTCAATCTCTTCCACGTCGAACGGCCCATTTATGATGACGCGGTCGCCGTCGGCGATACCGTGACTGTGGGATCGGATCAGTTCCATCAGCACGAAGTGATGGCGCTCCGCGGCCAGAAAGCCTGGTTGCGCGACACCGATACGGGCATGGACAGCATCGTTGTCGCCGTGAGGTGCCGGCTGGTCAGCAAGTCTCTGCTGCGTGGCCTCGCCTGATCCACCCAATAGAAAAAGGGCGACGCTAGAGCCTGATCCGTTTGCACGGGACAGATGCAAACGGTGAATCAGGCTCTATATTTTTGAAGCTAGAGCAAATCATCCCAGTTCAGACGGTTTCGTCTGAACTGGGTTTGCTCTAGTGCGCCGCCCTTCCTGAGCCGAGGGCTGAAGGGGCTTAGGCCGCCTTCTCGCTTTCGATCAGGGTCGCGTCCTTGGACGCGGGTGCGCCGATCTCGATGCGGCGAGGCTTCAGGGCTTCCGGAAGCTCGCGCTTGAGGGAGATCGAGAGCAGGCCGTTGGCGAGGTTGGCGTCGCTGACCACCACATAGTCGGCGAGCTGGAACCGGCGCTCGAAATTGCGCTCGGCCAGGCCGCGATGCAGGTAGCGCTTGGCTTCGTCATTGGCGGGTTTGCGGCCCTGAACGGTGAGGAGATTCTCCTTCACCTCGATATTCAGGTCGTCAGCCTTGAAACCGGCCACCGCGATCTCGATGCGGTAGGCGTTCTCGCCAGTCCGCTCGATGTTGTAGGGCGGATAGCCGCTGGCCGCTTCGGCGCTGGCCGCGTCGAGCAGGTCCGCCAGGCGGTCGAAACCGACGACAGAACGATAGAGGGGGGTGAGGTCGATCGTGCGCATGTTCGGCATCCTTCTCTGAAGCAAGGTTGCGTTGATGTGCGGGCCCGTCGCGAGCCGAAGCTGGCCTCGCGGGCGACCCGGAAGGCCCGGATGTCCAGCGCCTTCGCGCAGATAGATTGGCGCGCCTCTCCCAGGTTCAAGACCGGCCGCGCGAAGCCCCCGCGTTCAAAGCGGAGCTGCGCCCGGCTTGCTTCGCCGCAGGCGGCGCGATACCCCTCCCGTAAACAGGGGCGGCAGCCGGCGGATCGGGGCCGCAACGGGAGACCTTAGAAATGGCGACGCTGCAAGAAATCACCGACCGTATGAAGACGGCTGTCGGAAGCGACTCCGGCCTCGACAAGACGCTGAAGTTCGACCTCAAGGGCGAAGGCTGCATCTTCATCGACCGCACCTCGGTCAGCAATGACGACAAGCCGGCCGACCTCACCATGACCATCAGCCTTCCCGACCTCGTGTCGATGGGCGAGGGCAAGCTGGACGCCATGACCGCGGTCATGACCGGCCGCCTGCAACTGTCGGACATGGGCCTGGCCATGTCGCAGCAGGGCAAGCTGCAGGCGCTCTTCGCCAAGATGGGCTGAGCCTTGGGCGAGGCGGCGCCGCTGTTCGGCGTCGCCGGCGCCGAGCCGCCCCCTGGCGCGCGGGCCGAATGGTTCGCCGGCGCCGGCGGGGCGCGTCTGCGGGCCGCCCTGATCCCTGCAGCCGAGCCGACGCGCGGCTCTGTGGTGGTCAGTCCGGGACGGACCGAACCGATCGAGAAATATTTCGAAATGGCCGCGCGGCTGGCGTCGCGCGGCTTCGTCGTGCTGGTCCATGACTGGCGTGGGCAGGGGCTTTCCGCCCGCGCCCTTGCGGACCGCGGCCTGGGGCACGCGGACGGCTATAAGGACTTTCTCGCCGACTACGCGGCCCTGCTCGCAGCCTTCGAGCCGCGCCTGCCGCTGCCCTGGCTGGCGGTCGGCCACTCCATGGGCGGTTGCCTCACCCTGCTCGCCCTGGCGCACGGCGAGGCGCGGTTCTCCGGCGCCCTGCTTTCGGCGCCGATGCTGGGGCTCCTGACGGGACAGGCGCCCCGGCCGATTGCGCGGGGGCTGGCGGGACTGTTCAAGGCGGTGGGGCGTGGGGGAGAGGCTGTGTTCGGCCCGCCGGCCGTAGCCGCGCCGTTCGAGGGCAACATCCTCACCCACGATCCAGTCCGCTATGCCCGCAACCTCGCTCTGGTGGAGGGCGCGCCGGATCTGGCGCTCGGGCTTCCCACCTGGGGCTGGCTCGACTTCGCCTTCTCCGCCACGCACGATCTGCAGAGCGGCCCAGGCGTCCCGCGCGTGGCGATCCCGGTGACCGTGCTCGCCGCCGGCGAGGACGCCCTGGTGGACAACGCCGCCCTGCGCCGAGTCACCGCCCGCCTCCGTCACGGCCGCTTCGAACTCGTCCCCGGCGCGCGCCACGAGCTGTTCCAGGAAACCGACGAGATCCAGGCCCAGGTCTGGCAAGCGTTCGACGAGCTGGCGGGCGTGAAGGAAGGGGTGGGGGCTTAGCGAAATCCCACTCTCCTCCCCCTTCATGGGGGAGGTGGCCCTCCGAAGCCCGCAGGGCGCAGGAGGGTCGGAGGGGGAAAGCGGCCGCACGGGCGCCGGCGGGTTGATCCTCTTCCACGATGATTGGCGCGGCTTTCCCCATCCGTCTCGCCGCGTTCGGCGCCGATCCACCTTCCCCAAAAAGGGGAAGGAGAGCGAGCGGATGTCCCCCCGTCTTGGCGCCGCCCAACGCGCGCGCCTAACCTGCGGGTTGGAACAGACACGCCCAGCGAGGCGCGTCGGCCGACCGAGGAGACGCATCATGGCGCAGGCTGATCTCGACGCCTTTCGCGAGCACGCGCGCACGTGGCTGGCGGAGAATTTCCCGCCTTCGCTCAAGGGTCGGGCGACAGCGTTCGCGGCGGAAGCGAGCGAGGACCACGCCGAGGACGCCGAGCGCTGGCGCAAGGCGATGGCGGAAACCGGCTGGGGCACACCAACCTGGCCGACGCGCTATGGCGGCGGGGGGCTGACGCCGGCCGAGGCGGGGGTGTTGCGCGAGGAGATGGCGCGCCTCGGCGCCTGGAATCCCATCGGCGGCATGGGGGTGATGATGTTCGGCCCCACCCTGCTCGAATATGGGAACGAGGCGCAGAAGGCGCGCCACCTGCCGCCGATCTCGCGGGCGGATCTGCGCTGGTGCCAGGGTTTCTCCGAGCCCGGGGCGGGATCGGATCTGGCCGGGCTCTCGACCCGGGCCGAAGACAAGGGCGACCACTTTCTGGTCAACGGTCAGAAGATCTGGACCTCGGGCGCGCACATGGCCGACTGGTGCTTCTGCCTCGTGCGGACCGACCCGAGCCGCAAGCACGAGGGCATCTCCTTCCTGCTGATCGACATGCGCACGCCGGGCGTCGAGACCCGGCCGATCCGCCTGATCAGCGGCGCCTCGCCCTTCTGCGAGACCTTCTTCACCGACGTGGTCGTGCCCAAGGAGAACCTGGTGGGGCCGCTCAACGCCGGCTGGGGGATCGCCAAGCGCCTCCTGCAGCATGAGCGCAGCGGCATCGCAGCCGCGGCCCAGACCCAGAGGGCGGAGGCGCGGGCTCAGCTGCCGGACCTCGCCAAGGAGCATGTCGGCGAGGATGAAGACGGACGCGTGGGCATGAGCGACCTGCGTGAACGGATCATCGCCTTCGAGACCGAGCTTCGCGCCTTTCAGCTCACCCTCACGCGATCCGCGGCAAGCACTCGGGCGCGCCAGGGACCGACGGCGACTGCCTCGATCCTGAAGAACGCCGGCTCCTTCGTCCGCCGGGACGGCGCCGAGCTGACCTCGGAGGCGATGGGCGTTCATGGCCTCGGCTGGGAAGGCGATCCGTTCACGGATGAAGAGATCGCCGCCGTCCGTAACCTCTTCGCCAGCAAGGCGGGCGGCATCGCCGGCGGATCCCAGGAGATCCAGAACAACATCATCGCCAAGCGCATCCTCGAACTCCCCGACCCGCTGGGCGCGGTCGGCCGTCCGAAGTGAGCCTGTCCCTCCCCTTCTGGGGAGGGTGTCGCGCTGAAAGCGCGACGGGTGGGGGAAGTCTGGATCATCCCGCAGCGCTGGTGTTCTTTCCCTGGGTTCCCCCACCCGGCTTCGCTGCGCTCAGCCACCCTCCCCAGAAGGGGAGGGACGCTACCTGCCCGCGTGCCCCACCGACCAGACGTAGGCGGCGAGAGCGTCGACGTCTTGCTGCGAGAGCTGGGCGCCGCCCATCGGGGGCATCGGGCCGCCGTACTGCTTGGGCTGGGCCACGCCCTGGGCGATCGTGCCGCGGAGGCCGGCCAGGTCGCCTCCGCTCCACAGCCAATGGCCCGAGCCGAGGTCGGGGCCCTGCTCCGTGCCATGGGCGTCCGTCCCATGGCAGCTGTTGCAGGTCGAGGTCTGGAAGAGGTGGGCGCCGGCTTGCACCTGGTCCTCCGTGGCGCCGGGCGGGACCGGCGACGATGAGCTTGCCTCTGCGACCCTGAAGGCCATCGCGGCGAGGGCGACAGCGGTCAGACCGGCCAGCGCCAGGCGCGCCAGGCGCCGGTCGGTGGGAGAGGTGGTCACTCGTGCTCGCCTCGAAAGTCTCGCGCCGCCCAGCTCCCCTTTTCCAGCGCCTGACCGCCTAAAAGGCTGCGCTCGGTCCGCGTCCTTCCCAACTCAGAAGTTAAGTCAACAGTCATTGACATGGGGGCGCAAAGCCGGGATGCTCGCCGGAAAACGGGAGAACGCCATGAACATCGCGGTGAAGCCGGAACCGGGAATCGAGGCGGATGCCTGGACCGTGCCGCTCGAGGAGCTGAATCCGGCGCGGGTCGATCGCTTCCGGAACGACACCATCTGGCCGGTGTTCGAGCGGCTGCGGCGCGAGGACCCGATCCACCACACACCCGACAGCGAATTTGGCGCCTACTGGTCGATCAGCCGGTGGGACGACATCATGGCGATCGACACCAACCATATCGACTTCTCCTCGGCCGATGGCATCACCCTGGTGAACCGCCAGATGCTGGAGGAGCAGCGCGCAGCGTTCGCCGCCATGGGTCGCGAGCCCCGCCGCAACGGCGGCGCGGGCTTCATCACCATGGACGAGCCGGAACACAGCGTGCACCGCAAGGCGGTGAGCCCCACGGTGGCGCCGGCGAACCTGGCCAAGATGTCCCCGGTCGTGCGCGAGCGCGCCGGGCAGATCCTCGACTCCCTGCCCATCGGCAAACCCTTCGACTGGGTCGACCTGGTGTCGAAGGAACTCACGGCCATGACCCTGGCCACTCTCTTCGACTTCCCCTTCGAGGAGCGGCGCAAGCTGCCCTACTGGTCGGACATGGTCACCAACCAGCCCGGGCACGGACCGGTGCAGAGCTGGCAGCACAAGGCCGAGGCCATGGCCGAGTGCTTCACCCGCTTCGAGGGGCTGTGGAACGAGCGGCTCACCTCGGAGCCCGGCATCGACCTGATCTCCATGCTGACCCAGCATCCCGAGACCTTGGCGATGTCGCGCGAACAGTACCACGGCACCGTGATCCTGCTGATCGTGGGCGGCAACGACACCACGCGCAACACCATCTCAGGCAGCATTTATGCGCTGAACAAGCACCCGGACCAGTACGACAAGCTTCGGGCCAATCCGGACCTGATCACCTCGATGGTGTCCGAGACGATCCGCTGGCAGACGCCGCTCGCCCACATGCGGCGCGCGGCCCTGCGCGACGTCGAGATCGGCGGCAAGACGATCAAGGAAGGCGACCGGGTGGTCATGTGGTACATCTCGGGCAATCGCGACGAGAGCGTGATCGACAACCCCAACGCCTACATCATCGACCGCGAGCGGCCGCGCCATCACATGTCGTTCGGCTTCGGCGTGCACCGCTGCGTGGGCAACCGCGTGGCGGAGTTGCAGCTCACCATCATCTGGGAAGAGATCCTCAAGCGCTTTCCGAGGATCGAACTCGTCGGCGATCCCGTTCGGAACTACTCTTCGTTCGTGCACGGATTCGAGAGCATGCAGGTCGTGATCCCGGCGCGGAACTAATGCGGCAGGAGTGGGCGTCCTGACCTGGACGCCCGGATCGGGTTAGAAGCGCGCATGAGCGACGCCGCCACCCTCGCCGACGAACGTCCCCGCCGACGCGACGCCCAGGCCACGCGTGCGCGTATTCTGGCCGCGGCGATGGATCGTTTCGGCCGCCTTGGCTACGAGGGCGTCTCCCTGCGGGAGATCGCCGCCGAGGCCGGAGCGGACGTGGCCCTGATCGGCCGCTATTTCGGCGGCAAGGAGGGCCTGTTCACCGAGGCCCTCAAAGCCTCCATTCAGCCCGACCGCGTCCAGGCCTGGGACCGCGCGAACTTCGCCCGCGACGTGGCGGTGATGATGGCCGACAACGTCCATCGCGACGAGGAACGCCACCACGGCTTTCAGTTCCTGCTGCGCGCGGCCACCTCGCCCACGACTGCGCCCCTGCTCAACGTGGCGGTGCAGGAGCGCTTCCTGGCGCCGATCCGTGACTGGCTGGGCGGCGAGGACGCCCACGCCCGCGCGCGCGTCCTGGCGGCGGTCTTCATCGGCTTCCTCGTCGAACGCCTGATCCGCGGCGAGCCCCTGCGCGGCCGCGAACGCGAAGTGTTCATCGACCGCGCCACGGCCGCTTTCAGTGCGCTGGTGTCGGATCAAGCCTGAAGCACCCGAGGCGCGGCTTTCCCCCTCCATCCGCGGCTTCGCCGCGTCCACCTCCCCCATGAAGGGGGGAGGAGAGCATTGAATTTCAAAGGAACTCGCTCTCCTTCCCCTTTATGGGGAAGGTGGCCGGCCGCCGTAGGCGGACGGACGGATGGGGAAAGCCGCCGCGACCAAGCTGAAACAGGATCAATCCCTCACGCCACGACCGCCTGCGCGAAACTGCGGCGCGTCAGGCTGGGCAGCAGGGCCGCCTGGCCGGCGGCCCGGAGCAGCAGGAAGAGGGTGAAGGCCAGCCAGAGGCCATCATCGCCCAGAGCGCGGGTGAGCGGCAGCAGGGCGATGAAGCCGGCGACCGCTACGGCCATGGTCGCCAGCATGGCCCGGGTCCAGCTGGCGCCGATGAAGACGCCGTCAAAGACGTAGGACGCGAAGCCGGCGAGCGGCATGGCGATCGCCCAGCCGATGTGCGCCCGCACGGTTGCGACCACGGCCGGGGCGGTGCTGAAGCTGGCCGCAAGGCTGCCCCCCGCGAGGGCGTAGACCGCGGTGATGATCAGGGCGACCGCCCCCGCGAGGGCCAGGATCTCGCGTGTCACCGACGCGAAGTCGGCCCGCCGTTCCGCGCCCACCGCCTCGCCGCAGAGGACCTGCGCCGCGCTCTCGAAGCCGTCGAGCAGCAGGGCCGAGAGCATGAAGAATTGATAGAGGATCGCGTTGGTCGCCAGCACCACCGCCCCCTGGCGCGCTCCTGCTCTGGTCAGCAGCACGGTGGCGGTCATCAACAGCAGCGTGCGGCCGAACAGGGCGCCGTTGAGCCGCATGAGGCTGACCAACTCGGCCGCCTTCCAGGTCACCGCCTGTCGCGCCGCGGTCAGGAGCCGACGCGCCGATCCGCCAGCGCCCGCCGCCAAGGCGAGGGCGATCAGTTTCACTGTCTCCGACATCAGCGTGGCCGCAGCCACGCCGGCCACGCCAAGGCCTGCTCCCAGCACCAGTCCGACGTCGAGGGCGATATGGATCAGGTTCGCGCCGACCTCGACCGCGAGCACGGTGCGCACCCTGCGCCGGCCGATCAACCAGCCGGCGAGGGCGCAGTTGAGCAGCCAGGGGACGCCGCCCCAGTAGCGGATCTCCACATACCGCCTGGCCTTGGCCGCCACCGCGCCGCTCGCCCCGAACATCGAAAGTCCGACCGGGATGACCACCGGCGCGGCGGCCAGGACCAGCAGTCCGATTGCGAGAGCCACGCCCAGCGCGCGCGCCAGCGCCTGGGCCTGGGCGTCCTCTTCCCCGCGGCCGGCGGCCTGCGCGGTGAGGGCCACGGTGCTCGAGCGAAGGAAGTTGAACACCACCAGCAGGGTCATCAGCAGCTTGGCGCCGATCTCGACCCCGCCCTGGGCCGCCGCGTCGCCGAGCCGGCCAATCACCCAGGTGTCCGCCAATCCGAACAGCGCCGTGGCCACGTTGGTCAGCATGGCCGGCAGGGCGATCGCGAGGATCGCCCTGTGCGATGCGCTCATCCGGATGCGGAGCCTTTCCCCCATGCGGTTCCGCTGCCCGGGCTCGCGCCCGCGGTCAACGCGCCTGACGTCGCGTCGCGGTCACTCGCTCCACAGAGGGGACGAGCCCTTCATGAACCGCAGGCAGTAAAGCACCAGGCCGGCGTCCTGGTCCGAGCCGGGCTCGCGGAAGAACACCTCGTACCAGACGTTCTCGGTCTTGGGGCTTTCGGTCAGCTTCAGGATGCGGCTGTGGGCGAGGTAGTCGATGTCTGCGCGAAGCGGCCCGGCGAAGGCCTGGGTCTCCAGAGCGCCGAAGAGGCCCACGGCCTTCTTCTGCTTCGCCATCACCGTGGCGCGGGTCATGTGGGCCAGGTGGACGATCTGCGATGGGGGCAGGACGCTGTCCTCGCGATAGGCGCGCATGGGCTCGGTGATCGTCTCCAGCGCCTTGTCCAGCTTCTCGCGCGTCACCTTCACGGGCATGTCGCGCGCTTCGTCCCCCACGGCGATGTCGGCCAGGATGCGCAGGGCGCTGGCTGGCGCTGGCGTCTGGGCCTGCATCCGCGCGCGAAGTTCCGAGGCCTGGTCCAGACCGCCCGCGGCCGCCGTTCCCTGGCAGACCTGGGCGCCCGACCGGTCGATCATCGTCAGGCGCGTGCGCGCCGGACCAGGCTCGATGGAGGCCTGCACCTCTTCATTGTCCGTCGTGGCGCGGGTGAAATAGACCGACATCCCGCCGCTCTCGAACCAGGCCGGCCCGTGGATCTCCGCCAGCATCGGGACGAACTGATCCATGTGGATGGAGCCCGGCACCGTGCCGCCCCTGAAACCGAGCTTCGAGGCCACGGCGTCATTGTGAATCGATCCGGCCGCCTCCTGGTGCAGGTTGCGCGGCGCGCGGAAAGCGCCGGTGCGGCGCGTGTCGAGAGTCTCTGTCACGGCGTTCCTCTCCATCGTGACCGCGGTCTGCGCGCGGCCTTCGAGGGGAAGGCTAACACCACTTCCGGACGGGCGGCATCCGAAGGTGCGAAAAGTTCAACGCAGAGACGCGGAGACGCAGAGAGATCCCCTGTCTTGCGACGCATCGGCGTCCGACAGGCCGTCGTTCACCACAAAGCTCACCAAGGACACAAAGATCAGCGGCGACAGATCGCGAAACCTTCGGATTAGAGGGTCGCGGGGAAGGTGTTTATTGCGCCTCCGGCGCGTCGCGGTGGGGCCGGGTGATCTAAATCTGTCAAAGAGAACCGCGCCGAAGGCGCTATCAAACCTATATTTCAGCTGTACGAGATCCGACGGCTATCAAACTCGCTTGAGCTGACCTTCGTGTCCTTGGTGAGCTTCGTGGTAAAAAACGCATTTCCCACCATCAACGCATCTCAGGAATTCTCTGCGTCTCTGCGTTGAACTTTCTTTGCAGCCCGTCCCACAGGCGGGCGGTCCTTACGCTACGGCGACAGCCGCCGGTCGCAGGGCCACCAGGGCTGCGTCCAGGAGATCAGGATCGCCGGCGATGGCGACCTGCCCGCCGTGGCGGCCGACCGGTTCGCCGCGCCAGTCGGTGACATAGCCGCCAGCGCCGGCGATCAGTGGAATGGCCGCGTCGATGTCCCAACACTTGAGGCCGGCTTCGACGACGAGGTCGATCGTTCCAGCGGCGACCTGGGCGTAGGCGTAGGCGTCGCAGCCCATCCGGGCCAGGCGCACGGCCGCGCGCACCTGGCGCCAGGCGAGCTTTTCGGTCGCGTTGAAGCAGTCCTCGGGATCGGTGGTGGCGATGATCGCGCGGTCGAGTCCAACGCCCTTGCGCACGGCGAGCGGTCGGCTGGAGCCGCGGGTGAGGAGCCGCGCGCCGCCGGCGTGGCCCATGTAGAGCTCGCCCACGTAGGGCTGGCCGATGGAGCCCAGCACCGGCTCGCCGGACGCCCGCAGGCCGATCAGGGTCGTCCAGAGCGGGAGGCCCGCGACGAAGGCGCGGGTGCCGTCGATCGGATCGAGCACCCACACGAACTCCGCGTCGGGACGGTCCTCGCCATACTCCTCGCCGATCACGCCGTGCTCGGGGAACCGCCGCGAGATCAGCGTGCGAATCGCCGCCTCCGCATTGCGATCGGCCTTTGTCACGGGATCGAAGGCGCCGGGGCCGGCCTTGTTCTCCAGGCCGTGGTCGGCGCGGAACAGGGGCAGGATGGCGCCTGCCGCCGCCCGGTTCAGTTCGATGAGGAAGGATTCGAAATCTTCGAGAGTCGGACCTGACGGCATGGCGCGGACGCTGACGCCAAAGCCCGGCTGGCGCAATAGGCGAGGGGCGCCTTAAGGGGGGGCATGGCCAACTCATCGCCGCCCAGAACCCGCCGACTGGGATGGCGGCTCGAGGCGCTGGGTTTCGATATCTTCAGCGCCCTGGTGCGCGCCCCGCCGCCGAACGTCGTCTCCGCCATCGGCGCATGGCTTGGGCGCACGGTTGGCCCCCTGACCAGTTCGGACCGGACGGCCAGACGCAACCTCGAGATCGCCTTTCCCGACATGCCGGAGGCGCAGCGCCGGGAGGTCCTGCGCGCGCAGTGGGAGAACTTCGGCCGCTACATCTTCGAATTCCCGATCGCGGACCGGCTGACGCCCGCCAGCGGTCGCGTGGAGATCGTGGGAGCCGAGCGGCTGGAGGCGATCGCGCGTTCGGGCCGGCCGGCGGTGTTCATCTCGGGCCACTTCTCCAACATCGAGATCATGGCCGCGGTCATCCTCGCCTCGGGCGTGGAGTGCGACGTCACCTACCGCGCCGCGAACAATCCCCTGGTGGACGAGCGCATCAAGGCCAGCCGGTTCAAGTACGGGATCCGACTGTTCGCCCCCAAGGGCGCGGAGGGCGCACGGGACCTGCTTGAGGCCCTGCAGGCGGGCCGCTCGATCGCGATCCTCAATGACCAGAAGTACGACGGCGGCGTCGCGGGTTGCTTCTTCGGTCACGAGGTGATGACCAACCCGGCGGCCGCGCGCCTGGCGCTGCGCTTCGGCGCTCCGATCCAGCCGCTATCGATCCAGCGGACCCGCGGCGCGCGCTTCCGCGTCATCGCCCATGAGCCGATCCTGGTCGAAGGCGCCAGCGGCAAGACCGGTGCGGTGGAGGCCGGCGTGCAGGCGATCAACACCTTCATCGAGGCGCGCGTGCGGGAGCGGCCAGGCGAGTGGTGGTGGATGCACCGCCGGTGGCCGGCCGCGGTCTACGATTCGGAAGGGGGGCGCTGAGCCCCCCTTCTCTTGCCTTAGTCGGCGTGGGACGAACCTGGCACGTAGTGCAGGGTCATCGCGCCGATGCCCGCGGCGACATTCAGGCCGGTGTTGCCCTGGATGCTGACGGGCTGCAGCGTGAAGCTGCGGTCGAGCCCGCCCACCAGGACGTTGGCGCCGGCGCCAATTCCGACGGCGGCGCTGGCCTGAGCCCCGCCATACTGGCCCTCCAACGCGCCGGCACGCATGCCGGTGTGCGGGGCGACGACGGTCCACAGGATCACGGCGGAGCCTTGATAGCCGATGTCAACGCCGAACTTGGAGATGTTGCCAGTGTAGCGCTCGACATGGCCGCCGCTGCCCGAATAGACGCAACGGATTGACCTTGATGAGCCGAAGATGAAGCCGAAGCCGCTGGACTCGTGGCAGGACAGAGTACCGACTTTTACGCCGTCCGCGCTGGCCTGTCCGGCCAAGGCAAGAGCGCCCGCCAGGGCGGCGCCCGCAAACAAAGATCTGGTCATGTGTGCTGGGTTCCGAACAATGTCGAGACACCCCCCCTCTACGCTAAGAACCACCAACGAGCTTGACGGTTCCGACCCAGCTTTGCAGCGCTAAAATCTTTTTTAGGGTGTGTTGAGTTGTCGCCACCGCTCCAGCGCCTCGGCGGGGCCGGCGTACGCTTCCTGTAGGGAAGGATTCCAATACCGCAGATCCTCGAGCGAGACCCGCTTGCCACTGACAGCGCACAGCACGAACCGGCCCGGCCGCAGGACGGTGATCTCTCCATCCCCGTAGCGCACGACCGCGAGGTCGCCCGTGGGGTCCTTGTCCAATGCGTTCATGGTCCGGAACCTAGCCCCCTCGACGATTTCAGAACAGATCGCCCTGAGCGGGCGCTGGCGGCGCGGTGCGACGCGCGGGCGCCGCGCCATCGACCACGGCGGAGCGCCGTCCATCGTGGAAGACGATCTCCACGCCCTCGCCACGCGCCAGGTCTCCGGCTGAGCGGACCATCCGCCCGTCGCGGCGCTCCACGCGGGCGAAGCCCCGCTTGAGCACCTGGTCGGGATCGAGCGAGGCGACGAGCTTGGCAAGGGACGTAAGACGCGCCGTCCGGTCGGCGAGGATGCGCCGCATCGCCGGGTCGAGCCGCTGCGCGGGCGCGGCCAGAGCGCGGGCCTTCGCCTCCGTGAGACGCTGCAGCAGGTGCGGACGCAGCGAGGCCGCGGAGGTGGTGAGTTGATGGCGGTGGGCGGCGACATTGGCGCCCAGGGACGCGGACAGTCGCCCCGAAGCGATGTCCAGCCTCTGGGTGGCGATCGCCAGCAAGTCCGGCAGGCGGGGCAGGCGGGCCGAAGCGGCCGCGAACCACACGCGCCCGTGGTCGAGATGGCGGCGCGCGCAGGAGGCCATCCGCCGCTCGTGGTCGGCCAGTGTCGCGGCGAGGTCGGCGAGGACGGGCGTGGCGATCTCCGCCGCAGCGGTGGGCGTGGGCGCACGCCGGTCCGAGACGAAGTCGATCAAGGTGGTGTCGGTCTCGTGCCCGACGGCCGAAATGAGCGGGATCGGCGAGGCGGCGACCGCGCGGGCCAGAGCTTCGTCGTTGAACGGCCAGAGATCCTCCACTGAACCACCGCCGCGGGCGACGATCACCAGGTCCGGACGCGGGAGCGCGCCGCCCGGCGTCAGCGCGCCGAAGCCCTCGATGGCGGCGCGGACCTGAGCGGCGGCCTGGTCGCCCTGGACGACGACGGGCCAGACGATGACGCGGCATGGCCAGCGGTCGCTGATCCGGTGGAGGATGTCGCGAATCACCGCCCCGGTGGGGCTCGTGACCACGCCGATGACGGCGGGCATGGCCGGCAGGGGCCGCTTGCGGGTCGCCTCGAACAGGCCTTCGGCGGCGAGCTTCGCCTTGAGCTTCTCGAGCTGGGCCAGCAGGGCGCCCACGCCGGCCGGAGACATGGTCTCGATGATGATCTGGTACTGAGACCGCCCCGGGTAGGTGGTGATCCGGCCGGTGACGATGACCTCAAGCCCCGTTTGCGGACGGATCGCCAGACCCTTGACGTTGGTCTTCCACACCACTCCGGCGATGGAGGACTTGTCGTCCTTGATGTCGAGATAGACGTGGCCGTTGCCGTGGAAGGTGACCTTCGACAGTTCGCCCCGAAGGCGCACGAAGCCGTAGGCCGACTCGATCGTCCGCTTTAGCGCAAATGCCAGTTCTGAGACGCTATACGCCTGGGCGTTGGTCTCCTCGGCGACAACGGTGTCGGTCATCGGCAGAGTTTAGGTGGTCGGAGACCCGATGGGGAGGGCTCCGTCCGGCCTTTCTCCCTCTTCCGCGACCAGCGCCATCCGGGCGAGGGCCGGAAGGGACTTGGCGCCCATTCGGCTCATGATCGACGCCCGATGGTTCTCCACCGTCCGCTGACTGATGCCCAGGTCGGCCGCGATGTTCTTGCTGGGATGCCCTTCAAGGACGAGGTCCATGATCTGGCGCTGGCGAGGTGTAAGGGCAGAAATGGCTTTCGTCGCGGCCGTGCGCCAGGCGGACGCGCCGAGCGAGTCGCGCGATTGTTCGAGTGCGCGTTCGATCGCCGTCAGCAGTTCATCGCGACCAATCGGCTTTTCGATGAAGTCCCACGCGCCGGTCCTCATGGCCTGGACGACCATCGGCGTGTCGCTCTTTCCGGTGACCATGATCGCCGGCGTCCGGTCGCCGGCCGCCTTCAGCTTCGCGAGCAGATCCAGGCCGCTCATGCCGGGCAGATAGCCGTCGACGACGATGCAGGCGTCTTCACCCGATTGATAGGCGTCGAGAAACGCCTCGCACGAATCGAAGTCGTGGACGGCGTATCCGCCCTCTTCGAGGACCTCGCGCAGGTCCTTCCGAACGACGCGATCGTCATCGACCACGAACACCGTGGCCGGGCGCGCCGGGTCCGCTGTTGGGGGCCGCGCCAGCCCCGAAGACTCTATGGAAGGTAGCACGGACTGGATGACCTGCGTCAGGTCGTCCAGGTTCATCGGCTTGCTCAGCTGAAGGCAATCGTGTTCGGCGATCGATCTTAGTGTTGCGATTGAGATGTCACCGGTAATGATGACGACGGGGACCTGGCGGCGAAGCGCCTGGCGCAGTTCGGCGGCGACTCCCAACCCGTCCAGTGCGCCCGGCAGGTTGTAGTCCGCCAGCAAGAGGTCCGGCCGGATCTTTCCTTGCGCCACAATTCTCACTGCCGAGGCGCCGTCGATGACGCGGGCGACGTGGTGGCCCTCGCCTTTGAGGAAGAGTTCCAGAAGCTCTCCGACGTCCTTGTCGTCCTCCACGATCAGAATCGAAGCCGCAGGAGCCGCGCCGCCGGATTCCGCATGGGCGCTCTGCGCCGCGGGCGGCCCGGCGCGCGCCGCAGGGACGTCTGCGGCCAGCGGCGCCTCGATGATGAACACCGAACCCTTGCCGGGGACCGATTCGACGCGGAGTCCAAGATCGAGAAGGCGCGCCAGGCGGTCCACGATCGCAAGGCCCAGCCCCAGGCCGCGGCCCCGTTCGCGGGCGGCGTTGTCGATCTGATGATACGCCTCGAAGATCGCCGGCAAGTCCGCCGGCGCGATGCCGATCCCCGTGTCC
>DASXGR010000066.1:0-48307 GCA_036488935.1 Caulobacteraceae bacterium
TCTCCTGCCTCCGCCGCGAGTTCGGCCTGGCGATGGGCGGGTTCGATCGTCTTCCATAGCTCGCCGATAATGAGCTGGGCGCAGGCCCGGTGCAGGCCTTCCTTGCTGTCGAAATAGTATTGCAGCGCCGGCGGCGTGACCCCGGCGGCCTCTGCAATCTGCCGCGTGGAGGCGCGCACATAACCTTCCTCGGCGAAGACGCGCAGGGCGGCGTCGATGATGCGTGCGCGCGTCTCCTCTCCGCGGGCGTACCCCCCTCGGTCAGGTCGACGCCGCGGCGCATTGGCCCTCGCCTCGCTCATCCGAGCCTTATACGGCGCCGCACAGATATTTTCCAATTGGCAGACATGACCGACCGTTGGACAATATTGACGCTTGACAGATATCGTCCAATCGGAAGACATCTGAGACGCCGGCGACGCTCCTGCCCGGTACTTCCGTGCGATTCTGCTGATGACTGACGTGAACGGCGCCGCCCGAGCGCCCCGACGCTCGCCGCTGCATAACCCTGCGGTGCGCGGCGTGCTCATCGTCGGCGGCGTTGTCGTGGTCGCTGCGCTCGTCGTGTTCGGCTTCGGCTGGTGGACGCACGGACGGTTCATCCAAGGCACCGACGACGCCTACCTTCGCGCCGACGGCGTGACCGTGGCGCCGAAGGTCCTGGGCTACGTCGATCAGGTCTATGTCTCTGACAACGAGGACGTGAAAGCCGGCCAGCCGCTCGTGCGTATCGACGCACGCTCCTACGACGCGGCGCTTGCGCAGCAGACGGCGGCCCTCGACGCCCGGAAGGCGGACATCGAGGCCGCGCAGCGCCAAGTTGACCAGCAGAACGCGGCGGTGGCGGAGGCGAGGGTCCGCCTCACCACGGCGCAGATCAATTCCGCCTATGCGAGCGGCGAAAGCGCGCGATATCGCAAGCTCAGCCAGCAGGGCGTCGAGACCACGGAGCGCTACACCCAGGCGAAGAATCAGGCCGACCAGGCCGCCGAGCAGGTGAAGGCCGACGAGGCCGCGCTTGCCGTCGCCCAGCGGCAGTCCGAGGCCCTCAAGGCGCAGATCACGCAGGCCCAGGCGCAGCTCGAGGCGGCGCGGGCTGCTGCACAGTCCGCCCACCTCAACGTTTCGGACACGTTGATCACGTCCGCCATAGACGGGCGCGTGGGCGACAAGACGGTGCGTCTGGGCCAGTTCGTGCAGCCCGGCACGCGGATGATGGACATCGTGCCGATCCAGCACGTCTATCTGGTGGCGAACTTCAAGGAGACCCAGATCGGCAAGATGCGGATCGGCCAGCACGCCAGTGTCAAAATCGACGCCTTCGGCGGGCGCACGATCGATGCGGTAATTGAGAGCTTCGCGCCGGGAACAGGGGCCCAGTTCGCCCTGCTCCCGCCGGAGAACGCGACCGGCAACTTCATCAAGATCGTGCAGCGCGTCCCGGTCCGCCTTCGCCTGCTGCCCCCGGCGAACCTCGCGGGCCGGCTCATTCCCGGACTGTCGGCCACGGTGAAGATCGACACGCTCCAGGCGACGAACGGCGGCCGCGCCTGAGGACGGGCGGAGTGGGCCGGGTCACGCAACCGCCCTTGACAGATATCGTCCAAATGGAAGACTTCTCCGCGCCCACCGCCTTTTGGTCGGTTGCAAACCGCGATTCCTGCATGCCCAAGCCCCTCAACGCCGCGCCGGCGCCCCGCCGCCCGCAGCCTTGCCGGTGTTCCAGGCGAGGAGCGCCGGCGTGACGGACGTCATTGAGAAAAGCGAAGCGGCCGCCGTTCAGCCGCCCGCAGCCAGCCAAGCCTGGCCAGAGCAGGAAAAGGCCTCGGTTGAAGACTGGATCGCGGTCTTCGCCGGCGCCCTGGGCGCCCTCCTGGCCTCCCTCGACATCTCCATTACGAACGCCGCCCTGCCGACAATCCAGGGCGAGATCGGCGCAAGCGGCACCGAGGGCACCTGGATCTCGACGGGCTACCTCGTCAGCGAGGTGGTGATGATCCCGCTTAGCGCGTGGCTCAGCCGCGTGCTGGGCCTCAGGACCCTGCTGCTCGTCTGTGTCGTGCTCTTCACCCTGTTCTCGATGATGTGCGGCATCAGTCACACTCTGATGATGATGATCCTTGGGCGCGTGGGGCAGGGCTTCTTCGGCGGCGCGCTCATCCCGACCGCCCAGACCATCACGCGCACGCGCCTGCCGCCGCAGCAGATCCCGGTGGGCATGAGCATGTTCGGCCTCATCGTCCTGCTCGGCCCCCTCGTCGGCCCGCTCGTGGGCGGGTGGCTGACCGAAAACGCCAGCTGGCAGTGGTGCTTCTTCCTGAATGTCCCGATCTCGATCGGGCTGGTCGCTCTGCTGCTGCTGGGGCTGCCGCACACGAGGTCCAACCTTCAGGAGGTGATCCACGCGGACTGGCTCGGAATCATCGGCCTCGCGATGGGGCTGTCCTGCCTCACGGTCGTCCTCGAGGAGGGTCAGCGCCAGCAGTGGTTCGACTCGAAGATGATCATCAATCTCACTCTCGCCAGCGTGTTCGGCCTGATCCTGATGGGGGTCGCGCAGTTCACGGCCAGGCGGCCGGTGATCAAGCTCGCGCTCCTTCGCAACTGGTCTTACGCCAGCACCATCATCCTGGTCACCGCCGTGGGCATGGCTCTCTACGCCGTGATTTACGTCCTGCCGCAGTTCCTGGGCGTCATCGGCGGGGAGAACGCCGAACAGTCCGGACGGGTGCTGTTTATCTCGGGCATCCCCGCCTTTCTGGTGATGCCGATCCTCCCGCGCCTGCTGGGCCATGTGAACGTCAGGGTCCTGGTTGGCTGCGGCTTCGCCTGCTTCGTCGTCAGCTGCTTCATCAACACCCACCTGACCGACCAGTACCGTGGGTTTGAGTTCCTGATCCCTCAGTTGCTGCGCGGTACAGGGCAGATGCTGGCGTTCATGCCGCTCAACCAGGCCTCGGTCGGCGCCGTGAGCCGGGAGGACACCCCCGACGCCTCGGGGCTCTACAACATGGCGCGCAACCTTGGGGGGTCCCTTGGCCTTGCCGCGATGGGCGTCTTCATCGATCGCCGGACGGAGAGCCACGCGGACGCAATCCGCGAGACGCTCAACGCGAATTCGCAGCTGGTCCAGGACCACATCGCGAGCCAGTCGGCCGGATTCGCAGTCAACAACGGCGGCGACCTCGCCTACGGGCATAGTCAGGCTCTGGAGGCGCTGGCCGGGACCATTCATACCCAGGCTCTCGTGATGACCTATTCGGACTGCTTCTTCGTCCTTGGATTCTGCATCATCGCCCTGTCGCCCCTGATCCTGCTGCTGCGCGCGCCCCCGGCCCTCGGAGCGGGACCCCCGCGGACGGCCGAACACTGATGGCCGGCTCAAAGGGGGGGACTCGCCTCCTGGCTGGAGGCGCAATCCAGCTTGTGCTGGCCGCCAGCCTTGCCGGCTGCATGGTTGGGCCGAACTATCGGGGACCACCCAAGGTCACGCCTGAAGCGGTGAACGCCCCGGCCTTCCGCCGCGCAGGCCCCGACCAGGGCGCCGCCCCGCCGCCGGCGCGCTGGTGGACATCGCTGGGCGACGCCGAACTCGACCGCCTGGAAACTGCGGCCCTGACCTCCAGTCCCGACCTCGAGGTAGCCGCCGCGCGGGTCCGGCAGGCAAGAGCGGTGCTCAGCCAGGACAAGGCGAACCTGCTGCCGTCCAGCGGCTCGTCGGCGGTTTTCCTGCATGCGCGCGGTCTCACGAGCGCCTTGGGAGCCGCCCCGGCGGGTTCGGGTTCCTCTCAGCAGCCGTCCCCCAACCCGGTGACCGATTCTTACGCCGGCTTCCTGGACGCCACGTGGGAGCTGGACCTCTTCGGCGGCAACCGCCGGGCGATCGAAGGCGCGCGGGCGGGAGCGCAGGCCTACCAGGACGACCTGCAGGGCGCAGAGGTGAGCCTCACCGCCGAGGTGGCCCAGGCCTATCTTTCCCTGCGCGACGCCCAGGCCCGGCTGGATCAATCGCACCGGGACGCCGACATCGAGGCCCGCACGCTGGGGATGGAGCGGCAGCGACAGGCCGGGGGCGTGGCCACCGACCTCGACGTCGAGCGGCTCAATAACCAGCTCCTCAGCACCCGCTCCAACTTCGCGCCACTCCAGGCCGAGATCACCGCCGAGCTAGACCGGTTGGCGGTGCTCACCGGACGCGCTCCGGGCGACGTGGACCCCGAGCTGACGGGCGCCGCGCCGGCGCCCCTGCCGCCGGAGAAGGTCGATGTCGGCGACCCGGCCGAGCTGCTGCAGCGTCGCCCCGACATTCGTGCGGCCGAGCGACGCCTGGAGCAGCAGACCGCGCTGATCGGTCAGCGCACCGCCAACCTGTTCCCGAAGGTCCAGCTGCTCGGCGACATCGGCTTCACGTCGAGCAAGGTCGAGAGCCTCTTCACCCCCGCCAGTCTGCTCTATGTCGCAGCGCCCACGCTGCAGTGGAGCCCGTGGGATTTCGGCCGCACGCGCGCGAGCATCCATCAGGCGCAGGCGGCGCGCGACGAGGCTGCGGCGGACTACCGCAAGAGCGTGCTCACCGCGCTCGACGACGCCGAAACCGCCCTTGCCAGATACGGGCGCCAGCGCGAAGCCGTCGTCGCCCTGACGCAGGTGAAGGCGTCGGCCGACCGCGCAGCTCACCTGACAGACCTGAGGTTCCAAGGAGGTACGGCGACCACGGTTGACGTACTCGACGCCGAACGCAGTCGCGTAGAGGCCGAGACGAACCTGGAGCAAGCGCAGGTGCAACTGACCCAGGATTTCGTCGCGCTCGCGAAAAGCCTCGGCCTCGGCTGGAGAAACTCTTCGGCGAGCTGATCGCGGTCCCGCCCGATCAGCCCGGCGCGGCAGCATCCGGCGGGGCCATTGGCGACCCGCCGGCTGGGGGCCCTGCATGGCCCCGCGGTGTTATGTGTTCCAGGGCGCGCCCCAGAGCGGCCCGCTGGTCTGCGGGCAGCGTCGCGGCGAAATCCACGAACGCGTCCTCGACGCTTGCCCTGGCCGCAATCGTCTGCGTCCGGGCCTCAGACAGCTTCAGCTTCGCAGATGCTGGATCGAAGCCCGGCTGCTGCATCGCCTCCCAGACCTCTCGTCGCAGGGCGTGCGCCTCCCGGTTCATCGGCCGCACGCTCTGTCCCTGCTGGTGCAGCATGGCGATGAACGCCGCGCGATGGGTGCGATCGAGGCTCTGGGCGGCCTGACGCATAACGGGCGCTGCAGGATGATGGGCGACATAGCCGGCCAGGCTGAGCGCGCCGATGAAGGCGGCGGCCAGGAAGGCGTTGAACGCGATGGAGATGAAGAGCCCGATCCCGAGCGCGCGCTGCGACATCAACCCTCCGCTTCGATGGGATCGGCGAGCAGGCCGGCGGCGTCGACCGCCGGATCGGACGAGGCGGCCACGGCGCTGGGCTGGATTTGATGCGTCGCTGCAGCCACGCCGGTCACGGCGCCAGCCATGGTCGCCGCTGCAAGCGCCGCGGCCGCGGTCCACCGCCTTGGGGAGCGGCGTATCGAGGAGCTCGTCCGCGCTGACAACGGCCGCGGCCGGGGGCGTCTGCCGCCGCTGAGGGCGGCGTCGGCGACCGTCGCCCTGAGCGCGGGGCTCGGGGTTTGGTCTGGCGCTCCGTCGAGGATCCTGTCGAGGAGGCGCGCCTCGCGAAGCGCGGCCTCGATCGTCGGGTCGCCGTTCATCAAGGCGAGACCCGCTGCGCGCTGCTCCGGCGGCCAGCGGTCTGGGTTGGCGCCGTAGGCGTCCACCAGACGCATGAAGTCCGCAAGTTGCATGGTCACGACCTAGTCTCCGTATCGCGCAGATCGAGGAGCGCGGCGCGCAGTGCGCGTCGGCCGCGGGAGAGCAGGCTCTCCAGCGCCTCGATGCTGACGCCCATCAGGGCCGACGCGTCGGCCGCCGAAAGCTCCTGGTAGTGGACGAGCGTGATCGCTTCCCTCTGGCGGGCTGGCAAGGCTCTCAGGGCGCGCTCCACGCGCCGACCGACGTCCGCTGCGTGAAGCCCACGCTCCGGACCCGGGCCCTCGTCCGCCTGGTCGAGCGGCTCGCCTCCAGCTCGGCGGCGCAGCCGCAGGCGGTCGTAACAGAGATTGAGCGCCACGCGGTGCAGCCAGGTATCGAACCTGGCCTTTCCCGGCCGCCAGGTCTGCGCAGCCTTCCACGCGCGCAGGAAAGTCTCCTGTGCGACGTCCTCGGCTTCCACCGGATCGGAAAGCATGCGCCTGGCGAGGTTGACCACGCGCGGCAGTTTGGCGGCGACGAGGTCTCGCACGGCCTGCGCGTCCCCCCGCGCAACACGCAGGATGAGCTCGTCGTCGCGGTCGCCGGCCTCCGAGTTCAACCTCCGCCTCGCACACGCCACCTTCTCCGTGAGTCCCAGGCGGGTTCAACGGTCTCCGGGTGTGGTTCCGTCGCGGGCCTCAGCCGACCAGCGTCCCGAATGCGGTCCTCGCACCCCGTTGCTCCTGGGCCAGGCGACGCTCGAGCTGTGGAAAGGTCCGCGCGCCGCCCGCCCGCGCCAGCAGGCGGCGAAAGCCTGCGGGCTCGTGGGTCGGATCGGCCGGATCCTCGAGCGCGATTTTGAGCAACTGGGCCAGATTCCTCTGCAGCAACCACGCCGCCTTCAGATCCGCCAGGGCTGCGCGGAGCTCCGGTTGTGCGACGGACAGGGTCTCCAGCGCCTCGCCGGTGTTCTGGCGCAAAGGACCGCCGTCCGCGGCGCCCACGATCTGCAGGTGCTGGGCGCAGAACTCGATGTCCACGAATCCGCCCGGAGCCAGCTTGAGGTCCCACTCGCCCCACGCGGGACGTTCGCGCGCCATCAGCTCGCGCATGGCGATCACGTCCGCAGCCGTGCGGGCGGAATCGCGAGGGCGCCGCAGGGCATCCTCGATGGCCCGGGCGGCGCGCGCGCCAAACTGCGGGGTCGAGGCCCAGACGACTCGCGCCTTGCAGAGCGCCAGCAGCTCCCAGGTCTCCGCTTCGGCCTCATAGTATCGTTCGAAGGCAGCCAGGCTCACGGCGACCGGGCCGGCGGATCCCGATGGCCGCAATTGAAGGTCGACCTTGTAGAGGCCGCCAGCCGGAGTGAGCGCGGAAAGCGCGGCGATCAGCCTCTGAGTGAAGCGGGCATAAAAGGTTTCCGGCGCCCACCCCTTGATCGCGCTCGCCGCGCCCGGAGCCGGCGCATAGAGCGTCATCAGGTCGAGATCAGACCGGGCGGTCATTTCCCGCGCGCCGCAGGTGCCGAGCGCCACAACGGCCGTCTCTCCCTCCAAGGCGCCCCCCATGCGCTCGGTTTCCGCCAGGGCCGCCGGGGCGAGTCCGGCGATGAGAGCATCCGCGAGGTCTGCGAACGCTCGTCCCGCCGCCTCGGACGAGGCGCGTCCGGCCAGCACCTGGGCGCCGATGCGAAAGGCGCTCTCGGCGTACAGCCGGCGGGCCTCGTCCATCGCCTCTTCGAAGCTTTGTGTGCGGGCGAGCAGAGCGACCACGTCGGGCAGGGCGCCGATCTCCGCCGAGAAGCTGGGGTCGAGCAGGGAGTCGAGCACGGCGGGGCGCTGGGCCAGGGTGCGTGCGAACCCCGGCGCGAAGGCAAGCACCCTGACCAGCAGGTCCAGCAGGTCGGGGTGGGCCAGGAACAGCGACTGGATCTGGACGCTGGAGGGCAGGGCGCAGAAGAAGTCCCCAAATCGGGTGAAGGCGGCGTCGGCCGCGCCGCTGGCCTCGGCCGCCGCCAGGAGCCGCGGCGCGAGGCGCGTGAGCAGCTCTCGCTCGCGGGGGGATCGCGTGGCTCGGATGCGCCCGTGATGCCAGCTGCGGATATCGTGCGAGACCCGCGCAGGATCGGAAAAGCCCATGCGCGCGATCGTCGACAGCGTCTCCGGATCGTCCTCGACGCCCGTGAAGACCAGGCTGCCGTGGCGTGACGAGAGGGGCTCGGCGTCGGAGAACAGCTCGCCATACCGCCGGTTCACCGTGCGCAACGTCCGGGTGACGAGGGTGTCGAACTTCCGCAGCGTATCGAAGCCGTCGAGGGCGGCGATCGCGCGGCGGGCCCCGTCCGCCTCCGGCAGGCGGTGGGTCTGATCATCGGCGATCATCTGGGCGCGATGTTCGAGCCGGCGCAGTGTCGTGTAGGCGTCCTCGAGCTCCACCGCGGCTTCGCGTGAGATCCGGTCCGCACGGCTGAGCGCCTCCAGGGCGGCCACGGTGCCGCGGGCCCTCAGCGATGGATCCCGTCCGCCGTGGATGAGCTGAAGCGTCTGAGCGTAGAACTCGATCTCGCGAATGCCCCCGCGACCCAGCTTGAGGTCGGCGCCCCGTGCGGTCAGCCGGTCATCGACCTTCCAAGCGTGGATCTGACCCTTGATCGACTGGATGTCGGCGATAGCCGCGAAATCGAGGCTGCGCCGCCAGACGAAGGCCTGCAGCTCGTCCAGGAAAGCGGCGGCCCGCGGAAGGTCGCCAGCGAGGGGGCGCGCCTTGATGAACGCCGCGCGCTCCCAGTTCTGTCCGACATTCTGGTAGTAGACGAGGGCCCCTGGGACGCTCACCGCGGGAGGAGTCGAGAGGGGATCGGGACGCAGCCGCATGTCCACCCGGAAGACGTAGCCGTCCGCGGTGCGTGACTGCAGGATCTGCGAGATACGCTCTGCGAGGCGCTGGGCGGCCCGGGCCGGCTCCAATCGGCCGGTCAGGGGCAGGGCCTCGGGCTCGTAGAAGAGGCTGATGTCTATATCGCTCGAATAGTTCAGCTCGAACGCGCCGAGCTTGCCCATCGCGACCGCGAAGAAGCCCGGGGCGGGGCCACGGCCATCATCGCCGGTGGTGGTCAACCAGCCGTTTTCCGCCCCTTCGCGCGCGGCCTGGGCGAGGGCCGCCGCGACCGCGCCCTCGGCGAACCGGGACAGGGCCCCCGTGAGCTGAACGAGATCCCAGACTCCGCCGAGATCGGCGATCGCCGTCAGCAGATGCAGCTCGCCCTTCAGTCGTCGCAGGGGCGCCTCGACAGGTCCCGCCGGGTTGATGGCCAGCGCGGCCGTCTGTTCGAGAATGCGCTCGAGCGAGGCGGCCGGGTCGGCTCGAAGCAGTGTGGCCAATCGTTCCGGCGCGCGCGTGGCGAGGCCAGACAGATAGGGCGAGGCCGCGAAGACCGGCGCGAGGGCGTCCCAGGCTTTGTCCGCATCTGTCGAAGCGGCGCCGCCATCCAGCCGCTCGCGGGCGCGCGCCGCGGCGTCCGCGTCGAGCACCGGCCCGCAAGGCCTGATCAATTCGCCCAAAGTCTTCACGCGCGCACCCTCAGCCGCCGGCGGGGAAGACCAGGGCTGCACGGAGGCCAGGGCCATACCCGTCCACAGCTCCAGGACCTTCGTCCAGCTCCAGCCGGCCGTGGTGGGATCTCGCGACGGCCGCCACGAGGGAGAGTCCCAGGCCGGCCCCGGGGGCATTGCGGCTGTTCTCCAGGCGGACGAAGCGCTCGATCACGCGGGTTCGGTCCTTTTCCGGAATGCCCGGGCCCGTGTCGGTCACGGAGACTTCGACGTCGCCGGATGCGCGCCGGCGCACACGCAGCATGATCGCGCCCCCGGCGGGCGTGTACTTGGCTGCATTGTCGAGCATGTTGGCCACGGCCTGAGCGACGAATTCGCGATTGCCGCGCATCCGCAGGCCCGACTGGATCTGCATTTCGAAGGCCACGCCCTTGTCTTCCGCAAGGGGTTGGTAGAGGTCGGCCACATCCACGGCCAGCTGTCCTGGATCAAAGTCGCTCTGGCTGGGCGCGTCGGCGACAGCCTCCAGGCGTGCGATCGAAAGGACCGCGCCGAAGGTCCGCAGGACCCCGTCGGTGTCCTCGAGCGCCTGATGGAGCGCCGCCTTGGCGTCAGCCCGGCCCGCGTCGGCGTCGATCATCGCCGCCTCCAGCCGCGCGCGAAGGCGGGTTAGGGGCGAGCGCAGGTCGTGGGCGATAGCGTCGCCGGCATGACGAAGTCCGGCGATGGACCGCTCGAGACGGTCGAGCATGTCGTTGAGGCCGACGGCGAGGTCGTCGTACTCGTCGGCGACACCACGGATCGGCGCGCGAGCCGCAAGATCGCCAGCCCGCGCGCGGTCGATGACCGTCGTCAGGGCGGCGGCGTTGCGGCTCACGTCGCGGCTGATCAGCAGTCCGCCGGCCAGGCCCAGTATGATGATCAGCGCGCCAGCGCCCCAGAGCGCATGGATGATCTTGCGCACATAGGCCTCGGACTCCCCGACGTCGGCGCCCACGAAAAGGCGGGGGCCGCCGGCAAGTTTTTCCTCCAGCCCGCGGGCAGGCTTCCTGATCACGCCCCCGCTTGGCCCGGTGTCCGTAAGGGTGAAGCTCGCCCAGGCGGACTGGCCCTCGTAGGTCGGTACTGGAGAGGCGCCGACCGTGCCGCTGATCGGGACCCCAGCGGGCGTCATCAGCAGGTAGAGAAGCGGATGGTCGCCCGCCGAGCGCTCAATTACCGCCGCGTTGAGCGCCTGCAGACCGCCCTGGTTGTAGACCCGCTCCAGCGAGACCATCTCGCGACGCACCTGCGCGTCTGCGCGATCGGTCACTTCCCCGGCGGTGGCGACATAGATGTAGGCGAGGAATGCGCTGGCGGCGGATGCGAAGAGCGCCAGAAACAGCAGCGTCATGCGAAACGCCGTCGTGCGGAAGAGGCGAGGCAGGCGCATGGCCTCAGGCCCTAGAGAAGAGCCCGTTCAGACTCAGTCGTCTGAACGGGCTCTTCTCCAGACTCAAAAGTATAGAGCCTGGTTCAACGTTCGCATCGGTTCTGTGCAAACCCATCAGGCTCCAGGCCTCGGATCAGGCCTCCAGCCGATAGCCCGCGCCCCGCACCGTCTGCAGCATTGGCTTGTCGAAGCCCTTGTCGATCTTCGAGCGGAGACGGGAGATGTGCACATCGATGACGTTGGTCTGGGGATCGAAGTGATATTCCCAGACCTTCTCCAGCAACATGGTGCGCGTTACTGACTGACCGCCGTGCCGCATGAGGAACTCCAGCAGCTGAAACTCACGCGGCTGCAGGTCGATCTCCACGCCGGCCCGCCGGACGGTCCGGGCGATGAGGTCCATCTCCAGGTCCCCCACCTTCAGCAAGGTCTGGACGCCGCCCATCTCGCGGCGACGCGCGAGGGCCTCGACGCGGGCGACCAGTTCGGCCAGGGCGTAGGGCTTCACCAGATAGTCGTCGCCGCCGGCGTTGAGGCCCAGGACGCGATCATGGATCTCACCCAGCGCCGAGAGGAACAGGACAGGCGTCTTGTCGCCCTCTCGGCGAAGGGTCTCGACCATGGTGACGCCGTCCACCCGCGGCATCATCCGGTCGACGATCAGTACGTCGAAGCGGCCCGCGCGCGCCGCCAGGATGCCCGCTTCCCCATCGGGGGCGGTCTCGCACTGATAGCCGTGCTCCGCGAGACCCGTCGCCATGGCGCGGGCCGCCTCGAGGTCATCCTCGACGATGAGAAGTCGCATCAGGTCCCCTGCCTGTGCGCGTCATCGCTATCAGCCCTCGATCTTGATCGGGACGAACAGCGAGACGCCGTTGCGGCTGACTTCCAGCGGAATACTGGAGCGGCCTTGCTTCTTCCAATCGCCGACCGCAGCCGTGACGTCGTTCGCCGATGCGACTTCGCGATCGCCGGCGCGGACGATGACGTCGCCGCGACGCAGCCCCTTGTCGCCTGCGTCGGACGAGCCCTTCACGGATTCGATCACCACGCCGTGCATGGTCGGGGCGATGTTGTAGGCTTGGCGAGCGGCAGGATCGATCGGGGCCAGGCTCATGCCCAGCACCGGCCGCGAGGCGTTGGAGGCGCCGGGCGCTTCGCCCTCGTCTTCACCGCCAGGGCCGCCGTTCTGCGCGAGCTGTTCCTCGGATGGGCGCAGGCCGGCGGTGATATCGACGGTCCGTTCCTTTCCGTTCCTGAAGACGTCAAGATGGATCTGGTCGCCGGCGTGGACCTTGGCCACTTCGCGCGTCATCTCGTTGCCGTTCGTCACCGCGTGGCCATTCACGGACACGACCACGTCGCCAGGAGCGAGTCCGGCTCTCGAGGCCGGTCCGCCGGCCACCAGGCCCGCGACGACCGCGCCTTTGCGACCGGTCAGGCCCCAGGAGCTGGCCATCTCGTCGCTCAGATCCTGGATCGTCGCGCCGATATAGCCACGCTGGATCTTGTGGCCTTCCATCAACTCATGGGTGACGTTCTCGGCCACGTCCGCAGGGATGTCGAAGCCGATGCCGACCGACCCGCCTGAGGGCGAGAAGATCGCCGTGTTGACGCCAATCACGCGGCCGTAGGTGTCGAATGTCGGACCGCCGGAATTGCCACGGTTAATAGGCGCGTCGATCTGGATGTAGTCGACGAACTTCTCACCGATATCGCGGTTGTACGCCGAGACGATGCCGGCCGTCGCCGTGCCGCCCAGGTCGTAGGGGTTGCCAACCGCCAGGACCCAGTCGCCCACGCGCGGCCGCGCACGGTCCTCGAAGTTCACATACGGGAAGTTCGTGCCGGACACCCGGATGACGGCGAGGTCGGTGCCTTCGTCACGCCCGACCAGCGTCGCCTTCAACTCGCGGCCGTCCTTGAGGATGACCTTGATGTCGTCCGCGTTCTGGATGACGTGATTGTTGGTGACGATGAACCCGTCCGCGGAGATGAAGAATCCCGAACCGGACGACATCTGCTTGGGTTCGTGGCGCGGGGTGGGCGCCCCGCCGCCACTGCCGCCGTCCTCATCATCATCACCGCCACCGCCACCGCCGCCGGGCGGGACGAGATTGAACGGGAGGCCCGGGATACCGGGGAAGCCACGCAGGCCCGGTACGGCGGTCATGTCGACCTTCGACGTCACGCGGATCGAGACCACGGCCGGCGAGACCTTTTCGAAGATGTCCGCGAAGGACATCGGCGCGCCGGGAGTCGAGGCGACTACCGGCTCCGTGGCGACATTAATCAACCGCCCAAAGCCGTTCGAGCCAAGGGCCGTGGGGCGCAGACCCGCGCCCGCCATCGCCGCCACGGCGATTCCGCCTGCGGCAACGGCTCCCAAGAGAACGTGGGTTTTACTGACAGCCATGACTCGTCCTTAGTTCCCGGCTCCTCCCCGCGAAGGACCGGCCTTAAATTTAGTGTCTCACTCTCTTGAGTGGGAGAGGGGCTTGCAAGTTACGGTTCGGTTAGCGTGTTGGCGTTTGTAGAGCCTGAATCTGGCGCGTCGATGGCCGCTTCTATCGCCGCGGGGCCATCCCTGCGGTCAACAGAGCCGGCCGCGGCTCAGTCTGTGTCTGACGGGCGCTCGAAGACTCGGTCCCCTGGCCTCGCCACTCGCCTTCGCTCTTGAGCGCCTGCTTGAGCTGGCGGGGCATGTACTTCTCATCGTGCTTGGCCAGGATCTGCGTCGCTTCGAAGACGCCGGAGCGGTCGAAGGATCCCGTCGCCACTACGCCCTGGCCTTCACGGAACAGGTCCGGAAGGTCGCCACGATAGGTCACGGGGGCGGCCCGGATCTTGTCGGCCATCGTGAAGGCGACTTCGCCATCGGGGCCGCGGCGGAGACTTCCCGTCTCCACCAGCCCGCCGAGCTGGATCGTGCGCCCCGCCGGGACGTGGGCGGCCACGGCCTGGGCCGGGGTGTAGAAATAGGAGATGGAGGCGCGCAGACCGTAGAGGGCCAGTCCGGCCGCCAGGCATAGGATGGGCGCCGCAGCCGCCAGCACCATCAGGCGCCGCCGGGCCATTCGCGACTTGGGGAGCAGGGACATCACGGCCGCTTTAGCACGTTCTGGGGTGCGAAGGGGGAGGGGTCATGTCTCGGCGCTCGGCAGCTCCACCACGACGCCGAGTCCCCCAAGATCAGACCCTCCTAGCGACACCGATCCTCCGTAGGCGCGGACGAGCTCGTCGACGATCGACAGTCCGAGCCCCGAGCCGGGCGTCCGCTCGTCCAGGCGTGTCCCGCGGCGCAACACCTCGGTTCGCATCTCCGGTTCCAGGCCCGGTCCGTCGTCCTCGACCACCAGGCGCAGCTGTCGCGCGCCATTGGGCTCGCCGCGCACCCGCACGAAGCTGCGGGACCACTTGCAGGCGTTCTCCATCACGTTGCCGGCGATCTCGAGCAGGTCCTGGCGCTCGCCAAGGAAGATGAGGTCTTCCGGGCACGTCCACTCGATCTCCGAGACCTTGTCCTGGAAGATGCGTTCGAGCGTGCGGGCCAGTTCGTCCAGGACGGGCGCGAGGGGCGTCCGTTCGCCCGGCCCCTGGGCTCGCGCGGCCGCCCGCGCCCGGCGCAGGTGGTGATCGACCTGGGCGCTCATCGTCCCGGCCTGCCGCTCGACCACCTCCGCCAGGGGGCCGGGGCGGGCATGGGCTTCGGCCATCATCACCGAGAGCGGCGTCTTGAGGGCGTGAGCGAGGTTCCCAACGTGGGTGCGTTGGCGCTCGACGACCTCCTGGGTGTGCGCCATCAGCGCATTGAGCTCGGCGGCGAGCGGCTGAAGCTCGGTGGGATAGTTACCGCCGATGCGTTCGCTGTCGCCCGTCCGGACGGCGGCGACTTCCCGACGAAGGGCGAACAGCGGCTGCAGGCCTACCCTGACCTGGACGATGACGGCGGCGATCAGGCCGGCGCCCAGCACGGCCAGCGAGAGTGCGATGGCCGTGGCGAAGGTCCGCACGGCCGTGTCCACCGGCCGGCGGTCCTCGGCGGTCATGAAGACGACCGGGGCGCCGAAATCCGGCAGGCGCCCCTGCATGGCGGCGACCCGGAGGTGCTGGTTGAGTGGGCCGGGCGCGTCGAAGAACACCACGTGACCCGGGTCCCTGCCCATAGACGTGACGATGCCGGGCGTCGTGATGACGATCCGATCCCACAGCGACCGCGACCGCGCGGCGGGAACCACGTCGCCCGCGTCATCGAGGGTGGCGATCTCCCAGTAGGCGCCGCTGTAGGCGCGAAGCGTGCGCGGATCGGTGAAGGTAGGTGGGACGATCTGCGCGTTCTCCACAGACGCCCCGGCGACCAGCCCGTCGAGGGCCTCGGAGAGGCTGTTATCGAACCGCTGGATGGCGGCGTGGCTGAAGAAGGCGGACAGCGCGACCCCGGCCAGAACAATCACCGCAAGGCTCCACGCCGCGGCGAGCAAGACCAGTCGCCAGACGAGGGATGCGCGCAGCGGCGATCGGGGGCGCACGGCGCCCCAGGGGGCTCTCACGCCCGGCTAGCCTCCCCATCCACGCTGACGAGCCGATAGCCCAACCCTCGCACCGTCTCGACGCGTTCCGCTCCGATCTTCTTCCGCAGCCGGCCCACGAACACTTCGATCGTGTTGGAGTCGCGGTCGAAGTCCTGGTCATAGAGATGCTCCACGAGCTCGGTCCGACTGATCACGCGGCCCTGGTGCATCATGAGGTAGTGCAGCAGCCGGTACTCGAGCGATGTCAGGCGGAGCGGCTCGCCCGCCACTGTGGCCCGCGCCGCGCGAGGATCGAGGCGAAGGTCGCCGCAGCTCAGGCTGGGAGCGGAGTGCCCCGCGGACCGCCGAAGCAATGCGCGAAGGCGCGCAAGGAGCTCCTCGGTATGGAACGGCTTGGTCAGGTAATCGTCCGCCCCGGCGTCGAAGCCGGCGACCTTTTCGCTCCAGGCGCCGCGCGCGGTCAGGATCAGCACGGGGGTGGGAATCTGGGCTCGTCGCCACCCCTCCAGCACCGCGGCGCCGTCGATTTTCGGCAGCCCGAGGTCGAGCACGATGGCGTCATAGGGCTCGGTCTCGCCCAGGAAGGCGGCTTCCTCGCCATCGCCGGCGTGGTCGACCGCGTACCCGGCGTCGCCCAGGGCCCGCCTCAACTGGCGCGAGAGGTCGGGATCGTCTTCAACCAGCAGGATTCTCAAGCTTGCCCCCTATCTTTCGCCGATGACCGCGCCTGTGACCGCGTCGACGAGGAAATCGATTCGACGTCCATGATTGGTGATCCATCGCACTCTGTAGACCGGTCGGCCGCCATCATATTCGATCCCGGCGTCAAGCTGACGCCCCGGTGAGCGGCGCTCGAGGCTGTCGATCACACGCCCGAGCGGCGCGAAGTGTCCATGCCTGACCCCGAACCGGGCCTCCTCCTGCTGCTGACGCCAATCGGGTCCGAGCGAGTTGGGTCGTCTGGCTGGTCCTGCGTAGCCGGGCGGATAGATAGGCGCTCCGTAGGGGGCCGGCCCCGGGACGGGATATCCGGGAGGTCTGGAGCCGCCGCCGCCGCGATAGGCGTAGCCATATGGCCCCGCGTACCGACCTCCTGACGGGAACTCGCCGCCTGGCCGCCCCTCCCCCATCGGGCCGGCTGGCCGCGCCACCCCCATGGAGCCGCCTGGCCGTCCACCCCCCATGGAGCCACCTGGCCGCCCCATGCCCATGGAGCCCGCCCCGCCATGTCCTGAGAAGCCGCCGCCGTGACCATGATTCTGGGCCATGACAGACGCGGCGGTGGCGAGGCCAACCGCGAGCATGGTCAGGAAGGCGGTTATCCGGCTCACACGGAAAACGTACACGACCTGGGCTGAACGCCATCTGAATGAGGGCCACAACCTATTGTGACCGCTCACGGTCCGCCCTTAGAGCCTGACGCGTTGGCTCAGAACGGACGCTGAATTTCGGTTCTCGAAAGGAAACGATCTCCGTTCAGACAAATGAGTCCGCCTGCGTCTGATTCAGCGCCGGACGCGCGGGGAATAGGGCCGATCGTCTCTCCAAGCCTCGGCGAACCTCTCCAGTTCCGGATCGACGGTATCCGGGAGGGTGACGACGAGGCGCGCCATCAGGTCCCCCCGCCGACCGCGGCTGTCCGACAATCCCCTCCCGCGGAGGCGCAGGGTGCGGCCCGAGTTGGAGCCCTTGGGGACTGTGAGGGTGACCGGACCGTCGGGGGTGTCCACTTCGACTTTTCCGCCGAGGACCGCGTCCGGAACCGAGACCGGCACGTCCATCACCAGGTTCTCGCCTTCCCGGTGATAGAGCGGGTGCGGTCGGATCGAAAGCTCGATCAGCGCGTCTCCCGAGCCGGCGCGCCCAGGCGAGCCCTGACCCCTCAGGCGCAGGACCTGACCGTCATAAGCGCCTTTGGGAATGGTCACGTCGAGCACGCGGCCGTCGGAGAAACTGATCCGGCGCTTGGCGCCCGCGATCGCCTCTTCGAGATCGATTTCCAGGTTCGCCCTGACGTCTGATCCGCGGGAGGGAAAGCCTCCACCTTGGAAGCCGCCTCCGAAGCCTCGCGCCCGGCCGCCGCCGCCGCCAAACATCTCGCCCAAGATGTCATTGAGGTCGACGCCCTCGAAACCAGCGGACCGGTACGCGCCCGTCCCTTCGCCGAACGGGTTGGGTCCGTAGGCGCGTGCGGTCTCGCGGCCGTCCGCGTCGATCTCTCCGGCGTCGAACTTCCGGCGCTTCTCCTCGTCGCCGAGGATGTCGAACGCGGCGCTGACGCGCTTGAAGCGTTCCTCGGCGGCCTTGTCGCCCGGATTGGCGTCGGGATGGTGCTGCTTGGCGAGTTTGCGAAAGGCCTTTCGGACCTCATCCGCGCTCGCGCCGCGAGCCACGCCCAGTTCCGTATAGGGATCCTGCGCCAAGCCGCTGGTCCTCGTTGAGCCTGAAATCTTTGCGCCACGACGGCGGCGCCACGGGGATGAATTAAGGCTGCGCCGCCAGGGCGCAAGAGGCTACTGTGGCGGGAAAGCCACATAGGTGGCCGGGCGTCCTCAGCCCTCGCTGCGATCGACCAGCCACTCCGGGGCGAGGAAATCGAGGGCGTCGTCCGGGTCGTCCAGAGCCATCTCGTTGATCGTCTGGTCACGGACCGACACTCCGGCCCGGTGAACGCTCTGCGGATCGCCCGTGATCAGGGGGTGCCACGAGGGGAGATCCTTGCCTTCGTGGATGCGGCGATAGGCGCAACTGGGGGGCATCCAGGGCAGGTCGCGGATGTTTCCCGGCGTGAGCTTGATGCAATCGGGGACGGTCCGATGGCGGTCGGCGTAGTCGGTGCAGCGGCACGTGTGGGAGTCGAGAAGGCGGCAGGACACCCGCGTGGGCGTCACCTCGCCGGTGTCGTCATCCTCGAGGCGGATGACACAGCACAGGCCGCAGCCGTCGCACAGGCTTTCCCACTCCGCGGGGCTCATTTCCGCGAGCGTCTTTTGCCGCCAGAAGGGCGTCTCGTTCATAGGATGCACTAGACCTCCGGCGTCGCGAAAAGATAGGGCCGGGGCATGGACGCGAAAGTCCGCTTTCCGAAGCTAACATGCCCGCACCGCTGATCGCCCTGCGCGCCGTGCGCCTCGCCGACGGGCCCCGATGGATGTTCGATGGCGTCGACATCGCCCTCGAGCCGCGCGAGCGCGCGTGCCTGGTGGGACGCAACGGTGCGGGAAAGTCCACCCTGCTGCGGATTCTCGCTGGCCTCTCGGTTGCCGATGATGGCGAGCGGACGCTGCAGGCTGGCGTCACTGTCTCACTGGTGACCCAGGAGCCGGCGATCGAGGGCGCCAGCCTCGGCGACTATGCCTCGGCGGGGGGCGCCCCCCGCCATGAAGCTGAGGCCGCTCTGGACGCCTTCGGCCTTGATCCACAGAGATCTCCAGTGGGGCTGTCGGGCGGGGAGGCGAGGCGGGCGGCCCTCGCCCGGGCGTTCGCGGAACAGGCCGACGTCCTGCTGCTGGACGAGCCGACCAACCATCTCGACATCATCGCCATCGAGCAGCTCGAGGCGATGATCGCGCGCAGCCGCTCCGCGGTGCTTGTGGTCAGCCACGACCGCGCCTTCCTGGAGCGGATCACCCGGCGGTGCTTCTGGCTCGAGGGCGGCGAGGTCCGCCGGCTCGACCGCGGGTTCGCGGCCTTCGACGCCTGGGCCGAGGAGCGAGCGGCCGCGGAGGTTGAGGCGGCGCGACGGCTGGAGAAGGCGATCGCGCGCGAGCAGCACTGGCTCGAACGTGGCGTCACCGCGCGTCGGGCGCGCAACGAGGGACGCCGGCGCCGGCTGCTGGCCCTGCGCGCCGCCAAGGCTGAGAGCCTGAGGCTCGCCCGCGGCGAGCTGGCGCTCACCGCCGGATCGGCGCCGATATCCGGCCGGCGGGTGGCCGAGGCGAAGGGTCTGACCAAGAGCTTCGGGGAACGGACGTTGATCCGAAATTTCTCCACGCGGATCCTGCGGGGCGACAGCGTCGCGATCGTAGGTCCGAACGGCGCGGGCAAGACGACCCTGGTGCGCCTACTGCTCGGCGAGCTGGCGCCCGACAGCGGTTCGGTCCAGCTCGGAGTCAATCTGCAGATCGTCTATGTCGACCAGGCCCGCGCGGACCTCACCGAGGGCATGACGCTGTGGACGGCGCTGGCGCCGGGCGGCGGAGACCAGATCATGGTCCAGGGCCAGCCCCGGCACGTCGCCGCCTACGCCCGCGACTTCCTCTTCCGCGACGACCAGCTCCGTCAGCCGGTCACGAGCCTCTCCGGCGGCGAGCGCAATCGCCTGCTGATCGCACGCGCCCTCGCGCGGCCGGCCAATGTGCTGGTGCTCGACGAGCCGACCAACGACCTCGACATGGAGACCCTCGACCTCCTCGAGGACATGCTGAGCGATTTCGAGGGGACGCTGATCCTCGTCAGCCACGATCGCGACTTCATCGACCGCCTCGCGACCTCCACCATCGCGCTGAACGGGCGCGGCGAGGCGGTGGAAACGCCTGGCGGCTGGCAGGACTTCCTTTCGCAGAATCCTGAGTTTCTGGCGCCGCCCCCGATCGCCCCGCTTTCCGCGCGCCCCGCCCCGTCGGCGCCGAAGCCCGTCAACGCCCCCGTCAAGCTCTCATTCAAGGACCAGCGCCGCTTGGCCGAAGCCGAAGGTCTGGTAGCGTCGCTTCCGGACGAGATCGCCCGCTGGGAGCAGATCCTGGCCGACCCAGGCCTCTATGCGCGTGACCCCGGGGCCTTCGCCAAGGCGAGCGAGGCGCTGGAGCAGGCGCGCATCCGGCTGGCCGAAGCGGAGGAGGTCTGGCTCGAACTCGAGGCGCGACGCGAGGCGCTGGCGAGCCGTTAGCATCGCCGCGCGATGGCGCACGCGAGTCGTCGTGATATGGAGATTCGAGCGACAGCGCTTTGGAGGGTGGGATGCGGCGAGGCTTGATGATCGGAGCGGTGGCAGCCGCGCTCGCAATGGCGGCGGCTCCGGCCATCGCGCAGATGTCCCCGCCGATCGCCGCGGCCCTGGCGGATCCGAACCGCCCCGCGAAGGACCAGGCCCTGGACGCCCAGCGTCGTCCGGCGGAGATCATGAGCTTTATCCGTCTGCAACCCGGCCAAACCATCGTCGACGTCTGGCCAGGCGCCTACTGGGACCGGCTGTTCGCGGATGTCGTAGGGCCCAACGGCCAGGTGATCGCCTGGACGCCTGCCGAGGCGGCCAAGGTCGAACACCTGACCATGCCCAAGGACGGAGACCATCCGTATCCGGAGCATCCAAATGTGGTCGCCTATGGCGGTCCGATCAACAACTTCACTGTTCCGAACCAGGTCGACGTGGTCTGGATCCGCCAGAACTATCACGATCTTTACGACCCCTTCATGGGGCCGGCGGATGTGGCGGGCTTCAACAAGGCCGTATTCCGGGCGCTGAAGCCCGGCGGGACCTTCGTCGTCATCGACCATTCCGCGCCTGACGGCACAGGGCTGGCGGACACCAACACGACCCACCGGATCGACGCGGCGGTGGTGAAACGCGACATGGCCGCCGCCGGCTTCCAGTTCGTCGGCGAGAGCCCGCTCCTGCGCAATGCAGCCGACACGCGGGACAAGGTGGTGTTCGATCCCTCGGTCCGAGGTCGGACGGACCAGTTCATCTACGTCTTCCGCAAGCCCTGAACCCGGGGCTCGACGCACGTTGAGGAGGAGCGTGGTTCGTTCGCTCGGCGTTGTCGCGCTCGTCGCGGCCGCGTCGTTGGCGGCCTGTTCGAAGGCGCCTGCGCCGAAAGGCGATGGGCTGACGCCGATCCGCTTGCAGACCGACTGGCGCGCGGAAGCCGAGCAGGGCGGTTTCTATGAGGCGCTTGCGGACGGCGAATACGCCAAGCGGGGCCTGAAGGTCACCATCGTTCCCGGCGGCCCGGGGGTGAACGTGCCCCAGATGGTCGCCTCGGGCGCCGTGGAGATGGGGATCGGCTCCAACAGCTTCATCGTGGTGAATCTGGCGGCCGAGCATGTCCCGGTGAAAGCGGTCGCCGCCTTCATGCAGAAGGATCCACAGGTCCTGATCGCGCACCCCGACGTCGGCATCCATTCGCTGGCGGATATGAAGGGCCACCCGATCCTGCTCGCGGACGCCTCGGTGACCGCCTTCTGGGTGTGGCTGAAGGCGAAATACGGCTTCACGGACGATCAGGTCCGCAAGTACGCGTTCAGCAATGCGCCGTTCCTGGCCGACAAGCGGATCGTGCAGGAAGGCTACGTCACCTCCGAGCCCTACACGATCGAGAAGGAGGGCCACATCAAGCCGGCGGTGTTCCTGTTGGCCGACGAGGGCTATCCGGGCTACGCCGGCATGGTGCTCGCCCCGAACCGCCTGATCGCCTCCTCGCCAAAGGTGGTGCGCGCGTTCGTGGAGGCCAGCGCGGCGGGTTGGAAGGACTATCTGTTCGGCAACCCTGCGCCGGGAGACGCCTTGATCCTCAAGGACAATCCGGAGATGACCGAGGACGTGCTGGCCCAGGCCCGGGACAAGATGCGGACCTATGGCATCGTCGATTCCGGCGACGCCAAGGCGCTGGGCATCGGGGCGATGACCGACAAGCGGTGGGCCGACTTCTTCGCCGTCGCCTCGTCCATGGGCGTGTTCCCCAAGACGCTCGACTACCGGTCCGCCTACGATCTGCAGTTCGTTGGTCCGGCGAAGAGCGGCGGATGAGGCGCCGGGCCGGCCCGTGAGCACGGAGAGCGTCGCCGCGCTCGATCGCGTGGAAGTGGACTATCCGGGGCGAGGGCGCGCCTTGGGGCCATTCAACCTCACCCTGGCGCAGGGCGAAGTCGTCGCCCTGGTGGGCCCCTCCGGCTGCGGCAAGTCCACCGCCCTTCGGCTGCTTGCCGGGCTCGAAACCCCAACTGGCGGCGAGGTGCGCCGCGCGGCGCATCGGGGCGAGACGGCCGTCGTGTTCCAGGCTCCCACCCTCGCCCCGTGGATGAGCGCCCGGGCGAACGTCGCCCTTCCTCTCGAACTTGCCGGGACTGCGCGCGCGGCGGCCCGCGCCCAGGCGGACGCCGCCCTGGCCCGCGTGGGGCTCGCCCAGGCCGCCTCGGCCCGTCCCGCCCAACTCTCGGGCGGCATGGCCATGCGGGTGTCGCTGGCCAGGGCGCTGGTCACCCGGCCACGCCTGCTTCTGCTCGACGAGCCTTTCGCCGCCCTCGATGAGATCACCCGTCGCGCCCTCGCCGACGACCTGCTGGCGATCTGGGCCGAGGCGCGGCCGGCGATCGTGTTCGTGACGCATAATGTCGAGGAAGCGGTCTACATGGCCGGGCGCGTCATCGTGATGACGGCGGGGCCCGGACGCAGCGCCGGCGAGACCCAGATCGAGGCGCCCATGCCGCGGCCGCCCGGCTTCCGCACCACGGCCGTGTTCCGCGAGGCTGCTGAGGCGATCTCGGGCCGCCTGGCAGCTGCCATGGCGCCTCCGCTATGAACCGGCTCCTCGGCCTGATCGCGCCGTTCGTGCTGGTGGCGGCGCTCCTGGCCGCTTGGGAGGCCGCGTGCCGCGTCCTGGCGATCCCGGAATATCTCCTGCCGACGCCCTCCGCCGTGGGCCTCGCCTTGGTTCAGAACGTCGGGCCCCTGGTCGTCTCGGCTGGCCGGACCCTGGCCATGGCCATGGAGGCACTGGTCGCCGCCGCCGTGTTCGCCGGCGTCCTGGCGCTCGCCGTGAGCCTCAGCCGCACCCTCGATCGGGCCATCCGGCCGCTCGCCGTCGCCCTGCAGGTGACTCCGGTAGTGGCGATCGCGCCGCTTTTCGTAATCTGGGCCGGCGTCGATCATCCGGACCGGGCGATCGTGGCGCTGGCCGCGATCGTGGCCTTTTTCCCGATCTTCTCGGGTGCGGTCCGCGGCCTGGGCTCGCCCGATCCGGACCTGGAGCGCCTGTTCGACCTCTACGGAGCCAGCGCGGTCCAGAAGCTCGGGAGGCTTCGACTGCCATCGGCGATCCCCTTTATCGTCGAAGGGGCGAAGGTCGCTTCGGGCCTATCGATCATCGGCGCGGTGGTCGCCGAGTTCGTCGCCGGCTCCGGGGGCGCCCAGGGCCTGGCCTGGCGGATCCTCGAGGCCGGAAACCGTCTGCAGACAGCCAAGATGTTCGCGGCCATCCTGGCCCTCGCGCTCATGGCGGCCGCGGTCCACGTGCTCTTCCAGGCGCTCGAGAGACGCGCGCTTCTATGGTGGCGTGGCCGCTGAGGGATCAGGTGGTCGTAGTCGGGGCGATCGGTTGGGCGGCGCCGCGCCGAGAGCCTGATGCGTTTGCACGGAACAGATGCGAACGTTGAATCAGGCTCTAAACTCTTGAATCTAGAGCACGTTGATCCCGTTCAGGCGATTCCGCCAAAACGGGACGTGCTCTGGCCGGCGCGAACGGTTCGGCCAATTGGCCGATCACGGAGTGGGGCATCGGGGTGTCGGTCCCATAGTCCGTCGGCCAGTGGTTCGGCAGATAGAAGGTGCCAAAGACCCGGTCCATGAACGGAAGCATCGAGGAATAATTGCGGTCCTTATGATCTTCGCGGGTGTGGTGCCAATGGTGGAACGCTGGCGTGGAGATGATCTCCTCCAGCCAGCCAAGCCGGAGCCTAACATTGGCGTGGATGAAGTAGCTCCACATCGAACCGACGAACAACACGAGCGCAGGGATCAGCGCCGGATGCGGTCCCACGGTGTTGGCGAGGCCGGTGGCGTAGAGCAGGGTCAGGCCGCAGAGGCGCGTGAAGATCAGGTCGACCGGGTGCGCGCGGGTATTGACCAGATATCCGACGTGTTCGGCGCTGTGATGCACGGCGTGGAACCGCCATAGCCACGGAATCTCGTGGCTCCAGCGGTGTCCCCAGTAGAAGCCGATCTCACCGACCACCATTGCGAGGATCGCGCGAGCCCAGAGCGGCAGGGCCGACGCCGCATCGGTCACGGTCGCGGGGATGACGGCGTGAATCGTCCAGGCGATCACCGCCGATGGCGGCCCTAGCAGCAATGCTATGGACAGACCGTCGAGGAAGTACCAGCCCAGGTTGACCCGCCACCCCGGGTAGAAGAACTTCGCCTTGCGCACTGCAAGGAACGCCTCCAGGGGCGCGAAGATGACTGTCGCCACCACCAGCGTCGCGCAGACAGACGCCACCTGTTTCAAGTAGAGGAGGAGGTGTTGGTGAGCGGCGAAGAACGCGATCATGAGGCTCTCGCGGTCCCTCAGTGGACGGCCGAAACGGGCGCCGCACAAGGCGGCGCCCGCATCTGCAGTCGGTGATAGCTGTCCTGGCGGACGCCTATCAGGCCGTGAGCGCGATGTCCGCGCGGCGGCGGCGCAGCGAGCCGCCCACCAGGCCCACGCCGAGGATCAGCAAGGACCAGGCCGCCGGTTCAGGCACCGTCAGGGAGACATTGCTGACCAGGGCGAAGGGAGGAACCTGAGGGGTCCCGGCCGCCAGGAAAGACAGGGTCTCGCTGCTGGAGCTCGCCGTGATGGTCGTGCTGAAGGTCTGCCAGCCGGAGAAGCCGTGGCTCGGCAGGCTGACGCTGCCTGAGTTGAACGTCTGGCCCCCAAGCGTCTCGGTCAGAGATTGTGAGGTATCGCCAGTGAAGCCATTCTGCTGCGAGAAGGCGTAGTTGAAGCTCAGGTGGTACTTGTCGCCCACCGTCAGTCCCGTGATGGTCTGAGTCAGCGGCCCCGTGTGGAAATCTCCGTTCAGGGCGGCGAAGTTGCCGGTCCCGCTGAGGGTTAGGCCGTTCCAGCTGTTGCTACCGCCGTTCGCCGCATCCCAGAGCGTCACCTTGCCGAAGGATCCAACAGAACCCACGTCGGCCTGGGTCATGACGAAATTGTAGCCGGTGGTCGACCAGCCGACAGCGGTCGTATTGAAGCCGAGTTGACCCAAACCACTGGTTAGATTTGTAAAATCACCGTTCGTTACTAACTGGGTGGTGGCGTTTGCCGCCGTGGCGGCCGCCAGTGTCGCCGTTACAGCGGCGACGAGCGCGATCCTATTCATGGCTTAGCCCCATCAAATTATTAATGGCGGGTTTATGGCCAAGCCTCGCCCCGCTGGCAAGGCAAATTTTAGATTTTTTTATGGAACTGTTATATCTAAGTTTAGATCATGCCTGTGTAATCAAGTGCTTAGAACCATCGCAGTCAAGTTCTCATGGGTTCATTGGGTCGGATTCGGACACTTCCTTGCGATCGAGCAGACTGCCGACCTTTCGCCAGCTCATTCAACCGTGGCCGCTAGAACAAATTCGATTCAGACGGGATCATCTGAGCACGGATCACCTGCTCCTGATGCAAAAGTGGAAAGTCTGATTCAGCGCTTACCTAAGCTCTGCGCGACGCGTCAGACTCCTCGATGATGCGACGCCCGTAGCGTTCAAGTATTCGAATTATCTGATAAATCATGTCGGAGCAGACCGCTCCGTCCGACCGCCGAGAGCGCTGGTGCTATGGCCCGGAAAAGATGGCTGCTTCGTCGTCGGCGGTCATCTGGACGAACCGCCCTGGCTGAAGATCCGCCGGAAGCTGAAGCCCGCCGATCCGCTCGCGATGCAGCCGCTCGACGTGATTGCCGGCGGCGGCGAACATCCGTCGCACCTGATGGTAGCGTCCTTCGGTGATGATCAGCCGCGCCTGGTTCGGCGCGAGCGCCTCCAGCTGGGCGGGGGCGAGGGGCGCCGTCTCTCCTTCCAGGAGCAGAGTTCCGGAGGCGAAGAGGGTCGCCTCATGTCCTTCCAGCGGGCGCGCCAGGTCGGCGACATAGGCCTTGGGCACGTGGCTCTTGGGCGAAATGATCCGGTGCAACAGCGCCCCGTCGTCGGTGATCAGGAGCAGGCCGGTGGTTTCGGCGTCGAGGCGGCCGACAGTGGAGAGCGGCGGGTCGCGGCGCCGCCAGCGGGATGGCAGCAGTTCGTAGACGCTGCGTCCCGCTTCTTTATGGGAGCACACGACGCCCAGCGGCTTGTGGAGGATCAATGTGAGCGGCGCCACCGGGTCGAGCGGAGCGCCATCGATCTGCATCCTTGCCGACAGGTCGGGCGTGAGTGGGACATGTTCGGCCGAGTCGGTCAGCGTCTGGCCGTCGAGCGTGACCAGGCCGTCCCTGACGAGCGCATTCGCCTCTCGCCGAGACCCGTAGCCGAGATTGGCGAGCAGGCGGTCGAGGCGCAGGCTGCGAGCGCGGCTCACAACACGGCCTCGAAGACCTTGTAGCCGCCGGAACGGTCCAGAAGGCGGACCTGCCGGAACGCCGCTCCGAGTGGCGCTTCGTAGGGCAGGGCGATGTTCGCCACGAGCAGGCATCGTCCGCCCCGCTTAAGCGACCGCGCCGCGGCAGCGATGAAGCCGGCCCCAAGCTCACGGTCCTCCCGCCCTCCCGCATGGAACGGTGGGTTCATGACCACGAAGTCCATGTCCGACAGCGCGACCTGACGAACGTCGCCTTGGAGGATCCGGACGCGCGCATCGGTGACATTGCGGCGCGCCGCCTCGATGGCCCGGTTGTCGATGTCGATCGCGGTCAGCTCGGTCACGACTGGGTTGCGGAGAACACCGAGGGAGAGCACGCCCAGGCCGCAACCGAGATCGGCGCCGCGGCCGTTGAGGGGCGGAAGGGCGGCGAGCAGCCGCGACGTGCCTTCGTCCAGGCGATCCCAGCTGAAGACGCCGGGCTGGGACCAAAGGTTCAGATCAGCGACGAACTGCAGGGCGCCCGCGGCGATGGCTTCGGCGAGCCCGGTCGGCTCCGGCGGCCGACGGACCACGCAGATCCGGTGATGTCGGCGGCCGGTCTCCGCGGCCTCGCAGCCGAAGTCGCGGAGCTCCTGGCCCAGGCGCGCGCCGCCCCGGGTCTTGGGCGCGAGCGCGATCAGCTCCCCGTTCGTGGCGAGGGCGCGCAGGGCGTGCGCCAAGGCATAGCGCCGCTCGAGCACGCCTGGAGGCGCCGCGACGATCATCCGCTCCAGAGACCGGTCTTCCAGCGCCTCGAGCGATGTGGCGCCGAGCACCAGAGGCGAGACCTGGACAGCGCCCTTGCCCGGCGTTGCGAGCTCGAGCGGGGGAGCGCCGTAGACCGCCTCCGTCACCCGCGCTCTCGTGTGCGCAGGAACGAAACCTTTGGGAAACGTTCGGTCAGGTAGCCGATCTCCCACGCCGACTTGGCGAGGAAAACGGGCGCGGCGTCGATGTCCTCGGCAATCGCCGTGCGGTGTTTGCCGGCGAAGTCGTCGAGGTCCGCCTTTGCGCCCGCCAGCCAACGCGCTTCGGCGTAGGGCGAAGGCTCGAAGACGACGTCCAGGGCGTATTCGCCGGAGAGGCGATCGGCCATGACCTCGAACTGCAGTTGACCAACGGCGCCGACGATGAAGTCCGAGCCAATAGTTGGCCGGAAGAGCTGAGTGACCCCTTCCTCGGCCAGGCCTTCCAGCGCCTTCTTCAGATGTTTGGCTTTGAGCGGGTCCTTCACCCGCACGCGCTGCAGGATCTCCGGGGCGAAGTTTGGCAGGCCGGCGAATCGCAGGGTTCCGGTCTGCGAAAGGCTGTCGCCCACGCGCAGCACACCGTGGTTGGGAATGCCGATCACGTCGCCGGCGAACGCCTCCTCGGCCAGTTCCCGGTCGGAAGCGAAGAACAGAATCGGCGAATTGACGCTGAGCTGGCGGCCGGTGTTCTCGACCTTCAGCTTCATCCCGCGCGTGAAGCGGCCGGACGTCAGGCGCATGAAGGCGATCCGGTCGCGGTGGTTTGGATCCATGTTCGCCTGGATCTTGAAGACGAAGCCGCTGACCTCATCGTCGCCGGGCGCAACATGGGTTTCGGCCTGGCCACGCCGCGCCTCAACCATCTTTGGCGCCGGCGCAAAGGCTCCGAGGCCCTCGAGCAGTTCGTCCACGCCGAAGTGGCGCAGGGCCGAGCCGAAGAGGACCGGTGTCATGTGACCTTCCAGGAAGCTCTGCGGATCGAAGGGCTTGGACGCCTCTCTCACGAGCATTCCGCCTTCCTCGACCTCCTCCTGCTCGGTCTCGTCCAGGACGGTGACGAGGGCGTTCGATTTCAGTGGGATCGGCGCGATGCGTTCAGGCAGGCCTCCGGCGATCGGCCGCTGGAACGGCAGGAACCGCTCGTGGCGAAGGTCCAGCATGCCCTTGAACCGATTGCCGGAGCCTGCCGGCCAGTAGAGCGGGGCCGGGTCCAGGGCAAGCTTGGCGGATATCTCATCAAGGAGGGCGAAGGGATCCTGCGCCTCACGGTCCATCTTGTTGATGAAGGTGATGATCGGGATGTCCCGCAGCCGGCAGACCTCGAACAGCTTGAGCGTCTGGGGCTCGATGCCCCGCGCGGCGTCGAGAACCATGATCGCCGCGTCCGCGGCGGTGAGGGTGCGATAGGTGTCCTCCGAAAAATCCTCGTGGCCGGGCGTGTCGAGCAGATTGAACATCAGCCCGGCGTGATCGAAGGTCATGGCGCTGGCGCTGACGGAAATGCCGCGTTCGCGTTCGATCTTCATCCAGTCGGAGCGGGTGCGCCTCTGCTCGCCGCGCGCACGCACGGCGCCGGCCGCGCGGATCGCCCCGCCGGCCAGCAGCAGGTTTTCGGTCAAGGTCGTCTTGCCGGCGTCAGGGTGGCTGATGATGGCGAAGGTCCGCCGGCGCGCGGCCTCGGCGGCGGGAGAATTGGACATGGCGGGCGCTTAGCGCGCGCGGACGCGTGGAGCAAACTGGCCGCTGCTGCGATCAGCCCCAGGCAGCCAGACTTAGCTTGCAGATCGGGGGAGATTTCTTACTCTTACATGTAAGAGTAAGGAGATTTTGATGCGCATCACGTCCAAGGGCCAGGTGACCATTCCGGCCGAGATTCGCGAGCAGGCAGGCTTGTTGCCGCAGACCGAAGTGGAATTCGAGTTCGATGGTGAGGTCGTGCGGATAGTTCCGGCAAAAGCCCGTAAGAAAGAGGGGCGCGGCGCTCGACTTGTCGCCCACCTGCGGGGGCGAGGCGATGTCGCGATGAGCACTGACGCGATCATGGCGTTGACCCGCGACACTGAATGACAGCGGTCCTGATCGACGCCAACGTCCTTCTCGACCTCATGACGGAGGACGGGCGTTGGTTCGCATGGTCGGCGCAAGCCCTGGAGCGCGCCGCCGATCGCCATCGGCTGGTTATCAATCCGATCATCTATGCCGAGGTTTCCATTCGCTATTCGCGCATCGAAGACCTCGATGCCGCACTTCCCAAAACAATGTTGGAACGGGAAGCCATCCCCTACGAAGCCGCCTTCTTGGCGGGTAAGGCTTTCCTGGCTTATCGGCGACGGGGCGGCGCAAGGCGATCGCCGCTTCCTGATTTCTTCATAGGCGCCCATGCCGCCATTGCCGGACACCTGCTCATGACGCGGGATCCGGCGCGCTATCGCACATATTTCCCCAAGCTTTCCCTGATTGCTCCGGAAGCATCCGCATAGGGATCACCCGTCCTCCAACGGCTCGGTGAGGAACCTGCGCGCGTCGCTGTCTTCGATCTCGACGACCCAAATGTCGGGATCGCGCTGGCTGGCGCGCTCGGCATACGCGTCGAGATCGCTCTCAGCTGTGGAGGAGATCGGTTGCATCCAGATGCTTTCGCCGTCCCGCGACAGAGCCTGGGCGTAGAGGCGGGCCGCGCGGGTCTTGGGATCGAACGTCTTGATCAGCACCGCCCCGCCACGCGCGTCGCCCTTGCGCACGATGGTGGCGAAGGCGCCGGCGAGCTGGGCCCGGCGCACCAGTGCGTAAACCCAAAGATCGGTGGAGAGCCTCATGGTGCAGCCGGCGCCAACCAGACGCGGACCACAGCCCCTTTGGGCGATGTCTCGAACTGGAGTTCGCCGCCATGCGCCGCGCACAGCGCCCGCACGACAGGGAGTCCAATGCCGCCGCTGCTCGCCCCGTCCGGCGGCTGGACACCCCCGGTGTCACGCACCTCGATCCGGGCGAGGCCTTCGTCCTCGTCGAGACTTACCGTGATCACCCCCTCGCAGGCGGTGGCCTTCAGGGCATTGTCCAGCAGGTTGAACAGGATCTGGGACGTGGGCCGGGCAGCCAGACAGAGCGGTGAGCCCAGATGGTCCTCGATCGCAATGCGGACCCTCTGTTGGCGCGCGCGCGGACCAAGGGCCGAGATGACATCATGCGCCGTCTTCGAAAGAGGAGCCGGGGTTTCGCTCGTGGCGGCCGTCGCCGCTCCCATGGCGTCGACCACCGCTATGGCGTGGAGAGCCGTTTCCCGGATCAGCCGGCCGTACTCTACATAGGCGTCTGGCAACGGCCCCAAGGCCTGGGCGCCAAGGGCGTCCGCCAGGCCCGCAATCGCGGCCAGGGGCGTGCGCAGCTCGTGCGCAAGCGCAGCCAGGTTGGGGGGCGTGGCCGCCGGCGGGGAAGCGCTGGTCATGGGATGCGAGTATGGGCTTGCCCGCGCCGGTTGAGGAGCGTTCTTGACCGGGCGAACGGCGGGAGGGGACGATCGCGCATGCACTTCGACGTCGAGACGCCTGAACCACACAAGACGGGCCATCGCTGGGTCGACTTTGTCATCGCCGGTTCGGCGCTGCTGGTCTCCGTCGTCTCTCTCGTGGTCGCGATCGGCCACGGGGAAACGATGAGGCAGATGGCCGACGCCAATGCACGGCTGGTGAAAGCGAATTCCTGGCCGTTCATCGGCGCCCACATGTCGGTGGACGAGAAGGGAATCTCCCTGGGAATCGCCAATGAGGGCGTCGGGCCGGCGAAGGTGCGCTGGGTGCAGGTGATGTATGACGGCAAGCCGGCGCGCTCGACCGTCGAGCTGTTGGCGCGATGCTGCGGCCTCACGCCCGCGGGTCACATCGACTATGTCTATTCGCTGTCGACCAACACCGTTGTCCGGGCGGGCGACACGGTCGACATGATCACCCTGCGCCCGGAGCCGGTGAACCAGTCCGTCTTCAACGCCTTGAGGCATAACGTCCGGCGCGTTGGATTCCGGACCTGCTACTGCTCGGTGTTCGACGAATGCTTCATCAGCGACGGCCTCTCGCTGGACACGCGCAGCGTGAGCCGGTGCGTGGCTCCCGCCGATGCGTTCGAGGAGACCGGACACGAGGCCGGTCACTGAATCGGTTGTCGCGTGGGGCGAGGCGGGCCACATAGCAGCCCATGAATGCGCCGGCGTCCTTTGCCCGAACCATCGATGACGCCTTGGGCGAGCTGGACGAAGAGTTCGAGCTGCTCGGGGACTGGGAAGAACGATACCGCTATGTGATCGAGCTTGGCCACACCCTGGCCCCGCTCGACGAGTCCGAGCGCACGGACGTTCACAAAGTTCGCGGTTGCGCGAGCCAGGTCTGGCTGGTGCGCGATCCGAGACCGGATGGGACGCTGGTCTTCCGTGGTGATTCGGACGCCCACATCGTGCGGGGCCTGATCGCCATCCTGCTGCGGCTCTATTCGGGCCGGACGCCGGACGAGATCCTGGCGTTCGACGCTCCTGCCGCCCTTGCGCGACTGGGCCTTACCGGCGCGCTCTCACAACAGCGCGCGAACGGTCTGGCTTCAATGGTCCAGAGGATTCGCGCCGAGGCCCAGGCGGCGAAAGACCGCTGAGCCTTCGACGGAACAGGGCGGGCCAGAGCCCGCCCTGTTAGACTTTAGCCGCGACGCTTCGCGCCGCTGCGGGCCGCCTGACGGCCACCCTGGCCGAGGCCCATCTGCTTGGCCAGTTCCGACCGCGCCTTCGCATAGTTCGGCGCCACCATGGGGTAGTCCTTCGCCAGGCCCCACTTGGTCCGGTACTCTTCCGGGCTCATGTTGTACTTCGTGCGAAGGTGACGCTTGAGCGACTTGAACTTGCGTCCGTCTTCCAGGCAGACAAGGTGGTCGGGCGTGATCGACCGGCGCACCGGCACCGCCGGTTCCTTCGGCGGAGCCTCGACCGTCTCCGGTCCCGCGGTGACGCCCGCGAGAGCGCGATGCACGCTCTGGATCAGGCCGGGAAGATCGGCCGACGCGACCGTGTTGTTCTCCACATAGGCGGCGACGATCTCCGCCGTCATCTCGATAATTTCAGCCTTGTCATCCATTTCAATCACTCGTTTGCCTGAACACCGAAGGTCGATAGCCCTGCACCCTCGATTCTGCCGCGGCTTGTATGGAGTTTCGATACCAGACACAAGCTGCGTTGCTCGCCGATTTGCCACCTAGCCCCAGGGTGATTTGGAGTCGTTGGTGGCGGACTGACGCCGAGTCTGTGACTCTTTGCTACTCGAAGACTCGCGTCTTCCAGTGCGGCCAGACTTCCGGCAGGTCCGTGGACACCCTGTTGGGGTAGGCCGCCGCTCGTTTCTCCAGGAAAGCGTTGACGCCCTCCTTCGCATCGTCGGCGACGCCGCGGGCCTGGATCGCCCGACTGTCGGCCTTGTGGGCCTCCATCGGATGGTCTGCGCCGGCCATGCGCCAGATCAGTTGCCGCGTAAGGGCCACGGACACCGGCGCAGTGTTGTCGATGATTTCCCGAGCCAGCGCGCGCGCGGCGGGGAGCAGGTCCTCGGGTTCGTGCAGAGACCGCACGAGACCCTTCTCATGCGCTTCCTGCGCCGAGAACACCCGGCCCGTGTAGCACCACTCCAGCGCGGTCTGGACGCCCACCAGGCGCGGCAGAAACCAAGAAGAGGCCGCTTCGGGCGTAATGCCCCGGCGGGCGAAGACGAATCCGAAGCGCGCATTGGTCGACGCGAGGCGGATGTCCATCGGCAGCTGCATGGTCACGCCCACGCCGACCGCCGGCCCGTTTACGGCAGCGATCACCGGCTTGAGACTGTCGAAGATGCGCAAGGTGACCCGTCCGCCGCCGTCCCGCTGAACGCCGTTGACGCGCGCCTCGACGCGAAGTGGATCTTCGCTGCGGGCGAAGTCGAAAGTGGCGCCGCCGGAGGCCAGGTCGGCGCCGGCGCAGAAGCCCCGGCCCGCGCCTGTGACGATCACCGCCTTGACCGCGTCGTCGGCGTCAGTGGCGTCGAAAGCAGCGATCATGTCCGCCATCATCCTGCTGGTGAAGGCGTTCAGACGGTCGGGACGATTGAGGGTTATCGTCGCGATGCCGTCCTCTACCGAATAAAGCAGGGTCTCGAAGGTCGGGGCCATGGGCTTCCTCTCCAGGCAATTGCTTCAGCCGGCGCACAGGGGCTGCCAATTCCTGGCTTCACCCATAGAGACGCCGCGTCGTGCGCGACCTTTACGAGCGCGACGGGGGCGGCATAAGACGTCTGGTAGAAAAGCGGAAGTCGTGGAGGATGCGCGTGGCCGGAACGCCCGACGCCGATTACATCATCGTGGGAGCGGGCTCGGCTGGCTGCGTCCTTGCGAACCGGCTTTCGGCCGATGCGTCGAACCGCGTGATCCTGCTGGAGGCGGGAGGCGACGACCGGCCCACCAAGAATCCTCGCCAGTTCCTGTCGAACCTGATGATCCACGTGCCGGTGGGCTATTCGCAGACGCTCAAGGATCCGAAGGTCAACTGGCTCTATACGACCCAGCCCGATCCAGGCACCGGCGGTCGCACGCACGTGTGGCCGCGCGGCAAAGTTCTGGGCGGCTCTTCTTCCATCAATGGCCTGCTCTACATCCGCGGTCAGCACGCCGACTACGACGGCTGGCGCCAACTCGGGTGCGAGGGCTGGGGCTGGGACGACGTGAAGCCCTATTTCCTGCGCGCGCAGCACCAGGAGCGAGGGGAGGGCGAGCACCACGCCGTCGGCGGCCCCCTGAACGTCTCCGACGTCACCCAGAAGCACAACGTTTCCGACGCGGTGATCGAGGCCTGCGTGGCGGCGGGCATCCCCCGCAACGACGACGTGAACGGCGATGAGCAGGAAGGCGTCGCCTATTACCAGCTGACGGTGAAGAACGGCCAGCGCTGCTCCGCTGCCGTCGCCTATCTGCACCCGGTGCTGCGTCGGCCGAACCTGAAGGTCGCCACCGACGCCTTGGCCACGAAGATAATTTTCGAGGGCAAGCGCGCGGTCGGGGTGGAGTTCATCCAGGGCGGCGTGAAGAAGCACCTGAAAGCAGCCCGCGAGGTGATCCTCGCCGGTGGGGCGATCAACTCGCCCCAGCTCCTGCAGCTGTCTGGGGTCGGTCCGGCCGATCTGCTCGCCAAGAATGGCATACCGATCGTGAGCGACCTGGCGGGCGTCGGCGAGAACCTCCAGGACCACTATGTGATCACCATGACCTGGCGGCTCAAGCCGGACGTGGTGTCGGTCAACGAGCTGACGCGCGGCGCGAGATTCGTTGGCGAGACGGTCAAGTATGTATTCCAGCGGAAGGGGCTGCTGACTCTTTCGGCCGCCCACATCGCCGCCTTCTGCAAGTCGCGCCCTGATCTCGCCGGCCCGGACATACAGTTCCACATCCTGCCGGCCACGATGGACACCCAGAAGCTGGTGAACGAGCAGAAGATGGAGCTCGAGACCCAGCCTGGCCTCACGATCGCGCCCTGCCAGGTGCGGCCCGAGAGTCGCGGCCGGATCCGCATCGTCTCGCCTGACGGCGCCGTCTACCCGGCCATCGAGCCGAACTACCTGTCGGATCCGCTGGACCAGGAGGTTGCGGTCGCGGGCCTCAGGTGGGGCCGCAAGATCGCCGAGCAGGCGCCGCTCGCCCCGTTCATCGATCATGAAATGATGCCGGGCCCGGACATGTCCGACGACAGGGCGCTGCTGATGTACGCCCGGATGGCCGGCTCGACGATCTACCACCCGGTCGGGACGTGCCAGATGGGCCATGGACCGCAGTCCGTGGTCGATCCGCAGTTGCGTGTGCGCGGCGTCGAGGGCCTTCGAGTCGTCGACGCGTCGATCATGCCGAGGCTCGTGTCGGGCAACACCAACGCCCCCACCATCATGATCGCCGAGAAGGCCGCCGACATGATCCTCGGCAAGGCGCCCGCCGGCGCTCTTGCCGCATGAAGAATTGGCCGCCTGAAGAACTTGGCCGCCTGAAGAATTTGGCCGCCTGAAAAAGAGGCTTCGATGCATCCTTCGCACCACGCCAGGACCCATCCCGACAAGGCGGCCTACATCATGGCCGCCTCAGGTGAGGCTGTGACCTATGGCGAGCTCGACGTCCGCTCCAATCAGGGCGCGCACCTGTTGCGCTCGGCCGGAATCGCGGCCGGCGATGCGATCGCCATCTTCATGGACAACAGCCCGCGCTATTACGAAGTGCTGTGGGCGGCCCAGCGTTCGGGCGTCCGCTTCACCTGCATCTCCAGCAAACTAACGGCGGGCGAAGTCGAGTACATCGTCAAGGACTGCGGCGCGAAAGCCTTCCTCGCGTCCGCCGCAGTGGCCGAGGTCGCCCTCCAGACTGCGCCCCTGATCCCCGGTGTGAAGCTCTGGATGGTGGACGGCGCAAAGGCGCCTTTCGAGAGCTTCGAGGACGCCCGGTCGTCCATGCCCACGACGCCGGTCGCCGATGAATCCGCTGGCGGCGCGATGCTGTATTCCTCCGGCACCACCGGCCGCCCCAAAGGGGTGAAGCGGGCGGGAGTCGAGGGTCCCCAGCCGATCGACGCGCCCAACGGACTTTCGGTGATCGGCCAGAGCCTGCTGAGCTTCTCGCCGGACATGGTCTACCTTTCGCCCGCGCCGCTCTATCACGCCGCGCCGCTGGGCTGGTCGATGGCCGTCCAGGCCATCGGCGGCACGGTGGTGATGATGGAGCGCTTCGACCCCGAGGCGGCCCTCGAGGCGATCGAGAAATACAAGGTGACGTCCGCGCAGTGGGTGCCCACCCACTTCGTGCGGATGCTCAAGCTGCCGCCCGAGACGCGGGCCAAATACGACGTCTCCTCGCTCAAGAGCGTCTTCCACGCCGCCGCGCCGTGCCCTGTCCCGGTGAAGGAGGCGATGATGGAGTGGTGGGGCCCGATCATCCACGAGTACTACGCGGGCACCGAGGGCAACGGCTTCTGCTTCATCGCCGCTCAGGAGTGGCTGCAGAAGAAGGGCTCCGTCGGTCGCGGACTGACCGCCCAGGTCAAGATCTGCGACGAGGAAGGCAACGAACTGCCGCCCCGCCAGGAGGGCGTGGTCTATTTCTCCGGCGGCGGCCAGTTCGAGTACCACAATGCGCCGGAGAAGACGGCCGAGAGCCGCAACCAGCACGGCTGGACGACGCTTGGCGACGTCGGTTGGCTGGATGAAGACGGCTATCTGTTCCTGACCGACCGCAAGAGCTTCATGATCATCTCAGGCGGCGTGAACATCTATCCGCAGGAGATCGAGAACCTGCTGATCTCCCACCCCAAGGTCGCGGATGTCGCGGTCGTCGGCGCGCCTCACGAGGAGATGGGAGAGCAGGTGGTCGCGGTGATCCAGCCGGTGAGCTGGAGCGACGCGGGGGACGAGCTGGCTGCCGAGCTTTCGGCCTTCGCCCGAGCCAACCTCTCCCACGTCAAGGCGCCGCGGAAGATCGATTTCATGGCCGAACTGCCGCGCCACCAGACCGGCAAGCTCTACAAGCGGCTGATCCGCGACGCTTATTGCGGTAAGGCCGACGCCAAGATCGTGTGATCCGGGCGACGGCCCGGCGCGATCCATCTGTGAGACAAGGAGATTTGCGTGGACGCAGTGGAGATGAAGGACCTTCCGGGCCTGGTGGGTCAGGAGACGGGGGTTTCCGACTGGCTCGAGATTACTCAGGATCGGGTGAACCAGTTCGCCGAAGCCACCGGCGATCACCAGTGGATCCACGTCGATGTCGAGCGCGCGACGCGCGAGATGGGCGGCCCGATCGCCCACGGCTACCTTACCCTGTCGCTGATCCCCTTCCTTTCCGCGGGCCTGATGCCGGTGAAGGGCGTTACGCGGGGCATCAACTACGGCTCGGACAAGGTCCGCTTCACCAACATGGTCCGCGTGGGCAAGCGCGTACGCCTGCGCCAGAAGCTGCTGGGCGTCGAACCGCGCTCCGGCGGTCTTCAGGTCAAGAACCAGTGCACCATCGAGATCGAAGGCGAGGAGCGGCCCGCCTGCGTCGCCGAGACCATCTCGGTCATCTACGGCGGTTGAGCCTTAAGGCGTCGTCACTTCTTTCTAAGACCGTCATGGCCGGCCGTTAGAGCCTGATGCGTTTGAACGGAACAGATGCGAACGCTGAATCAGGTTCTAAATTTTTGAATCTAGAGCACGTTGATCCCGTTCAGGCGATTCCGCCTGAACGGGACGTGCTCTAATGCCGGCCACCCATCGATCGACTTGAAGAACCAATGCTGTGGCCGCGTTCTTGGCGCGGCCATGACGGGTGGAACGACTGGACACCGTTTTTAGGACCGAGCGACGCGGCGCGACCGCGCCGCCCGGCGCGGTCAATGCGAGAGCCCCGCCAAGCCGCACGATGGGTCGCCGGCACTAACGGCCGGCGATGACGGAGTTTAGGGGGTGAGCGAGTGAGAAATCTCAAGAGCTCCCAACCGCGCGCTACCATCCAGTCGTCGGTGGTCCCACTGCGACCGATCCTGGCTGTGGTCGAGAGGCCGCCCTCGGCGTCGCGATAACGACCCAGGGCGCGCGGCTCAGCCAGTCCGCGGCGGCCTTGCGCACCTCATCGAGCGTGATCGCGGCGTAGATCTCTCGGGCGTCCAGCGCATCGTTGAGTGAGGTGGGCGCGCGCGAGGAGGTTGAGATCGCGCCGAGCCAATAGTCCGTGGTCTGCGCCTGGCGCGCCAGTTCCGCGAGTTTGGGCCCTCGCACGGCCTCGAGGTCGGCGCTGGTGATCTCGCCGTGCGCCAGCCGCTGCGCGACGCGCCGGATCTCCTCCGCTGCAGCTTCCGCCTCGGCCGGCGAGGTCTCGACAATGGCTTCGAGTTCGCCCTGGTCGCCGAAATCGGGCAGAAGAGCCTGAGCCTCCGGTGCGTAGGTTTTGCCCTGAGCCCCCCGCAGTTCGTCGCGGATTCGGTCGTTCAGGATCGCTGCTGCAAGGGTGACCGCATATTCCTCACGCCGCCGTTCCGGCCGCGCCACCCACAGCGGCCATACCGCGAGCGCGGCCGCCTTCTCTGGCGGGCCATCGTGCTGGACCCGCAGGGTGGGCGGCGCTGGTGAAGCGGGATAGCGCATGAACCAGGCGTCCGACTTGTCCGGGAAGGGCGAGCGCCGCGGCGGCAAGGCCCCGAACGTCGCCGCCACAAGGGAATAAACTTCGTCCGGGTCGACGTCTCCGGCGACGTTCACCTCGACGGGAGACTGGGCGAGGATCGGACCCAGCACCCGGGCGAAGGTTCGCGAATCCACCTGCGCCAGCGCCTTGAGATCGAAGGGCCCTTCCGGGCTGCCGGGCTCGACCTCGGCGTTCAGCGCCGCTTGGGCGACCGTCTCGGGATTCGTCTGGAAGTTGCGCACAAGCATCGGGACGACCGCCTTCACCTTGGCGTCGATATCGCGGAAACCCGGATCGCTGACGTAGGCCGCCAGGATCTTCAGCTGGGTCGAAAGCCCCGCGGTGGGCGCCGATCCATCAAGTCTGAAGACATCGGGGCCGATGGTGAGGTTCGCGCCCCAGCTGCTGTCGCGAAAAATCTCGCTGACCCGCTCGAACCCGTGATGTCCGAGGCCCTGATATTTGAAGAGGCTCGCACCGATCACGGCCGTCAAGTAGTCGGATCGCGACACCTGCCGAAAGCCGTGACCGAACACGATCTCCACCCGAGCGACGTTGTGGTCGAACTCGGTATGCATGACGTTCAGGACGACCCCGTTGGCGAAGGTGAACCTCGTGAACCGCGGCCTATCGAAGGCCTCCCGGTGCGAGAGTCCGCCGTCCGCGCCGAAAGAATCGTAGGCCCAGGCCATTCCCAACGCCGGCAGCGGGCGCATCCCGGGCCTGGCGACGCCATTCGTCCAAAGATCCGCCACAGTGGTCCGGGGGACAGCCGTCGGCGTGGTCAGGGCGATAATCGGACCGGCGCCGGCCCAGTCCGCATGGAAGGCGGCGGTGATGTCCGCCGGATAGAGGCGACGGGCGATGGCCTCGTAGGCTCGCATGCTTTCCGCGGGCGAAGCGATGATCCGGTTGCCCAACTCGGCCTGGAGGAACTGGCTGGCCAGAGCCTCGGACTGTCGCGTTTCGGCGGTGGCGACCGCGCCGCGGTAGATGGATTCCTGCGCCCTGAGAGCTTCGAGCAACTCCTCTTCGTTCGGACCCACAGCGAAGCGGCCGATCTCGCCGGCCAGTGAAGTGAGGGCGGGTTGAACGGCTCCAGGCGTGGGAATGGCTACGACGCACGACATTCCTGCCGAAGCGGGATCGGGGCTATCGACCGACACGACGACATTGGCCAGTCCGGACGAGGCGTCCTCCGCCACGCGGTTCAGACGTTCCCGTAGGATTTCCGCCCACAGATAGCGCCGGATCCGGGCTGCGAGATTAGCGGCGTCATCGCTCTCAGGTCCCCCGGGGTGAACCCGGCAGATGCGAATGATGGCCCCTGCCGAGGGATGAGCGAGAGTGAGGACCGCCAGTCCGCGATGCTCGTCGACCGTTCCCAAGGCGGTGCGAGCTGGAGGCGGGCCGCTGTCCTCCCACGAGCCGAATGCTTTGGTGAGCGCCGCACGCAACTGCGCTACGGGCTGGTCGCCGACAATCACCACAACGGCGTTTCGTGGTCGGTACCAGCGTCGATAGAAGCCCTCCAACGCAGCCGGGGTCATGGCCTGTAGACTTTCGAGGGTTCCAATCGGCTCGCGGTCGACGAGCCGCAGCCCGTCGAGCATGAAATGGCCGACCGCCTCGTTGACCTCATGCTCGGCGTTCAGCCGTGCTTCCCGCTCGGCGAGGATCACGCCGCGCTCGTGGTCGACACTCGCCTGGTTGATGACAGCGCCGTCGGCGGCGTGGCGCAGCCAGCCCAGGGCCAGGTCGGTCTGGTGAGCATCCGCCTGCGGAAGGTCGATCCGATAGGTGGTGGTCCGAAAGCCCGTCTCCGCGTTGCGGTCCCGCCCGAAGGCGACGCCGGCGCTGGCGAACAGCCGGTTCAGATCGGCCTCGGACATGCCCTCGGCGCCGTTGGCGGCAAGGTGCTCGATGAAGTGAGCGCCGCCCCGTTCGTCATCGGTCTCGTCGAGGCTGCCGACTGACACCCCAAGGCGGAACGATACGCCGCCCTGAGGATGAGCGTTGCGCATGATCGCATAGCGGAGGCCGTTGGGGAGCGCGCCGTGGACGACGTCCGGATCCCAGGCGAGCGTCTCGTGGGGCGTATCCGCCGCGGCCGGCGCGGCCATCGAGGGCAGAGCCACGAACATGGCGAAGCTCAGCCAGAGTCCGCCCCAGAACTTCGACGCCATACTCACTCCCCCACTCTCGCAAGCTTAGGGTAGAGCTTGGCGCGCCGCAGCCACTTCGCCCGCGGCGTGTCGCCGCGTACAGTTAGGCTCGACGGGAGAGGGCGAGGTTGAGGCCGAACCCAACGAAGACACAGCCGGTCAGACGATCGAGGTTCCTGATGACAGCGGCGCGCGCAAGCCATCGCTTCGCGCGGCCGATCGCCCCGATCAGAACGGCGAACCACGCAAGGCCCAGGACGACATGGATGGCGGCCAGGAGGAAGGTCCAGGCAGGTCCGCTCACGCCTGTCGGGATGAACTGAGGCAGGAAGCTTACGTAGAAAACGCCGACCTTCGGGTTGAGCAGGTTGGTGAACAGGCCGCGCCTGAACGGATTGCCGGCGGCGCTGGGGGCGGCCTCAATCTGCAGGGCTGAGCGTGGAGTCAGCAGTAGCCGCACGCCCAGGTAGAGCAGATAGGCGGCTCCGGCCCAGCGCAGCATAGCGTAGGCCGCCGTGGAGGCGGCCAGCAGCGCCGTCAGGCCGAGGGCGACGGCGCCACCCCAGATCAGGCACCCCGCACCCACGCCCACCGCTGCCCACGCTCCCGATTTTCGGCCCTCGGACGCCGCGGCGCGAAGGACCAGGGCCGTATCCAGCCCGGGCGTCACCGTGATCAGGCTCGCCGCCAGGACGAAGGCGAAGAGGGATTGGGTGATGGTCATGCCTGCACCCTAGGCCCGCCGTGCCCCGATATCGATATTCGCCAAAGCTCAAATCTTTCTGGTCCGCCGGCGTCTCGCCGGCTCTTCCTTTTCCCCTCCAGCCGAGCGGCGTCGGCGCTCCCGGAATGAAGAGAGAGGGCCGGCGAGACGCCGGCGGACCAAGGGGTCTCGATGAGCACTGCAGTGCGCGACCGCTTGATTGAGCGCTGCAATCAGCTACCGCTGCCGCCCTCACCGGCTAGGGGGATGATCATGAAGCGACGACTGTTTCAGGCTGCGGCCGCGGCTCTCCTGATCGGTGCGACCGCAGGCGCACATGCCGAGACCTTCACCCTGCAGGCGACGCCCCAGACCGTCGAATGGGGTCACTATGACAGCAACGCGACGCCGGCCGTGCGGATCAAGTCGGGCGACACGGTGGTGATCCACACGCTGATCACCAGCACGCCGCCGGCGCTCGAGAAGGCGGGGGTTCCAGCCGACCAGGTGCAGGACTCACTGAAGACGATCGTCGATCAGGTGAAGGACAAGGGTCCCGGCGGTCACATCCTGACCGGTCCGGTTTATGTGGAAGGAGCCGAGCCGGGCGACACGCTCGAGGTCCGCGTGGTGAAGATCGATCTGGCGATCCCCTACGCCTACAACGCTTTCAGCTATGGGTCTGGATCGCTGCCGGAGGATTTCCCCTATCGGCGGATGAAGATCATCCCTCTGGACGCCAAGGCGATGGTCGCCCACTTCGCGCCGGGCGTGGACGTTCCCCTGCATCCCTTCTTCGGCAGCATGGGCGTGGCGCCGCCGGCTTCGATCGGCCGCTACGACAGCACGCCGCCGGGGATCATCGGCGGCAACATGGACGACAAGTCGCTGGTGGCGGGGACCTCGGTCTATTTTCCGGTGTTCGTCCCCGGCGCCTTGTTCGAGGTGGGCGACGGCCATGCAGGGCAGGGCAATGGCGAAGTGGACATCACGGCCCTGGAGACCTCGCTCGTCGGGACATTCCAGTTCATCCTGCACAAGGGCACGCACCAGGACTATCCGCGCGCCGAGACCCCGAGCGCCTACATCTCCATGGGCTTCGATGACGACGTGACCGTGGCGGCGCGCAAGGCGATCCGGCACATGATCGACTTCCTGGCCGCGGAAAAAGGTCTCTCGCGCGACGACGCCTACATGCTCACGAGCGTCGCGGGAGACACCGAGATCACCGAGCTGGTCGACCGCAACAAGGGCGTCCACGTGGTCATGCCCAAGGCGATCTTCACCGGCCATTGATCCTTTGGCGGTAGAACCGAGGCGAAGAGCGCGGTCCCCCGTCGGTCCGACTTTCGGCTATATCGACGGCTAAGGACGATCGCCTCGACCGCTACTGCTGGGAACCCCATGGCCGACGACGCACGGATCAACCCGATGATTCCAGACATGCCAATGGCTCGCCTGCGAGCCCAGGCGCTGGGAGCATCCAAGATCCGCGAGGTCGCAAACCGGGGTTACGGCGTTCCGGGGTTGCGTCGCTTCTGGGTCGGCGAGAGCGACGAGGTCACTCCGCAGTTCATCCGCGACGCGGCCGTTCGCGCGCTGAGCGAAGGGCGCACCTTCTACACGCACAACCGCGGCTCGGCGGAGGTGCGCGACGCCCTGGGCGCCTATCTGGCCCGCCTGCACGGTCAGGCCTTCGATCCCGATCGCCTGTCCGTCACGAGCGCTGGCATCCAGGCCCTAATGATCGTGATGCAGGCGATCCTGGACCCAGGCGACCGGGTCGTGGCCGTGACCCCTGTCTGGCCTAATTGCACGGAAGCTCCCCAGATCCTCGGCGCCGAGGTCGTCCGGGTCGGCATCGACCGTCGTGATGGCCGATGGACCCTCGATCTGGACAAGCTGATCGACGCGATCACGCCGGGCACGCGCCTCGTCCTGCTCAATTCGCCGAACAATCCGAGCGGCTGGACCCTCGCATCCGAACAACGCCAGCCGCTGCTCGACCATTGCCGGCGCCTGGGCGTCTGGCTGATCAGCGACGACGTCTATGAGCGGCTCACCTTCGAGACGGAAAATGCGCCGTCCTTTCTGCCGCTGGCCGATCCCCAAGATCGCCTGATAAGCACCAACAGCTTCTCAAAGGCCTGGCGCATGACGGGCTGGCGGCTCGGCTGGATGGTGGCGCCGGCGTCGCTGGAGGCCGATCTGGCCAAGCTGCTCGAGTACAACACCTCCTGCGCGCCCGATTTCGTGCAGGCTGCTGCGATCACGGCGCTCAACGACGGAGAGCCGTTCATCGCCGAGGTCCGCGCAGGACTCGTCGCTCGGCGCGCTCGCCTGCTCGCCGGGCTTACCGCTCTTCCGGGCGTCGAGGCGACCTCTCCCGACGGCGGGATGTACATCATGCTGCGCGTCGACGGCGAGCAGGACAGTCTCGCCCTGGCCAAGCGCCTTATCGACGAGGCGGGCCTGGGCCTCGCTCCCGGTTCGGCCTTCGGGCCTGAGGGCGAAAGTTGGCTGCGCTGGTGTTTCGCCGTAAGCGAACCGGCGCTGGACGAGGGCGTGGAACGCCTCGGGAGTTGGCTGCGCCGGCGCTAGAGCAAGCGATCAGGGGGTCTCGGCCGGCGCCAGTTCGACGGTGATCGGCGTCCCCTTGGCGTCGAAGGAGGACAGCACGTCGGGCGTCAGGTCGTTGCCGAAGTTGCCGCCCAGGGCCGCTTCGCGGGCGAACAGCAGTCCGCACTTGTGCGCGGCGAAGGCAGTGGAGACGAACGGCTGAGCCGCCTCCAGCACCTGCGCATAGGCGCGGTTCCGCGTCGCCTCGATCTGGCGCTCGCGAGCGCCCACGCTGATCTGCAGTGTCTGCGCGCGTCGCTGGAGAGCGGCGGCTTCCGTCTCGAACTGCTGCTGGGTCAGGGTCGCGCGCTTCGCCGAAAGGGCTTTGCCAGACGCCTCGAGGTGGGTCTTCTCGGCGTCGAGCGACGCCTGGGCGTGACCTGCCAGGACCTTGAGGCGGGCCACCGCGGCTTCTCCGACCTTGGACTTCATGATCAGGTCGTCCCGGCTGAGCAGGCAGACCCCGGGAACCAGAGGGCCGGTCAATCCACCCACGGTGGCCGCCGGCGCGGGCGTGGAGGCCGCAGAGATCGTCTGCGCCGCAGCGGGCAGGGCGAGGCTCACGGCGAGGACCGTCGCGATCGTCCTGGTTGGCCCCATGGTCTTACTCCTATTCATTCTTAACCCCGGCCGATGAATGGCATCTTGGTCGCCATCACGGTGATGAACTGAACGTTGGCCGACAGGGGCAGTCCGGCCATCATCAGCACGGCATCGGCGACCGCCTCGACGTCCATCACCGGCTCCGGGACAAGGCGACCATCCGCTTGCGGTACGCCGCCAGCCATCCGCGCCGTCATCGGCGTTTCGGCGTTGCCGATATCGATCTGGCCACAGGCGATGTCGAACGCCCTGCCGTCCAGGGAGATCGACTTCGTCAGCCCAGTGATCGCATGCTTCGTCGACGTATAGGCTGCCGAATTGGGTCTCGGCGAATGGGCGGAGATCGAGCCGTTGTTGATGATCCGGCCGCCCCGCGGGTCCTGGCGCTTCATCTGGCGCACCGCGTGCTGGGCGCACAGGAACGCGCCGGTGAGGTTCACGTCCACCACCGCGCGCCATGCGTCCAGGGGCAGGTCCTCGAACGGGACCGGAGGGGCGCCGCGGCCCGCATTGTTGAACAGGACGTCGAGGCGGCCGCAGCGCGCCACCGGCCCCTCGAACAGGGCCGCGATCTGGTCGGGGTCGGCGATGTCCGCCGGCGCGACGATCGCTCGCTCGCTTGCCGCGCTGAGCGCAGCGGTCTCTTCCAGCGCCGGCCGTCGCCGGCCAGCCAATACGACCGTGTCGCCGCGCTTCAGAAAGGCGAGCGCCACCGCTCGCCCGATCCCGCTTCCCGCGCCGGTGACAAGAACGACCTGATTCATTTGCGTCCTTGACCATGCGCCGCCTCGCCGCCGCAAGTCCCCATCGCAGACGGCCGACGCAACCGCCCGCTAGATTCGCGTCCCGTACGAAAAGGATCAGGCGAGGTCGGCGGGCGTTTGGTCCCACACACCCAAGGAGCCATCAATGGCTACGACCAAGCATCCAGCCAGTACGCATCACCACGCCGCCGCCGCGAGCCACGAAACGGCCGCGCATCATCATCGGCAGGCCGCCCATCATCACGAGACCGGCCGTCACGATGAGGCCAAGCAGCATTCGCATTCGGCTCACGCCCATAGCGCGGAGGCCCATAGCCACACGGGAAAGGCCCACGAGCAATCTTTGAAATAGCCGGAACGGCAGGGCCGCCTATTTCGGCGGCCCACTTCCCTGAGTCTAATGGCGCAGGCCTCGCGCCTGCGCCGCCCGTTCAGCCTACGGACTTTCCGAGGGTGCTCCGGTCAAGGCCCACTCGACCGCGGCCTCTGCGTGAAGCGCAGTGGTGTCGAACAGAGCGACGGCGCTGTCCTCCGGCTTCACCAGAAGCATGATCTCGGTGCATCCCATGATGATCGCCTGCGCGCCTCGCTGCACGAGCCGATCGATGATCTGGCGGTAGGCCTGCCGCGAAGCCTCCACGATACGCCCTTTGACCAGTTCTTCGTAGATGACCCGATGGATCACGGCGCGGTCCGCGGCCTCGGGAACCAGCACTTCCAGACCGTGAAGGGAGGCCAGGCGACCCTTGTAGAACTCCTGTTCCATCGTGAAGGCCGTGCCGAGCAGGCCGACGCGACTGAAACCCGAAGCCCGGATGCGCTCGGCGGTGGGGTCAGCGATGTGCAGCAGCGGCAGATGGACCGCAGCCTGCACCTCATCCGCCATCAGGTGCATGGTGTTCGTGCAGATCACCAGGAAGTCCGCGCCGGCGCGTTCGAGACGCTGGGCCGCGTCGACCACCACTGATGTCGCCTCTTCCCATCGGCCGGCATGCTGAAGCTCGGCGACTTCGGCGAAGTCGACCGACCACATGAGGCAGCGGGCGGAATGCAGCCCGCCGAGGCGATCCCGCACGCCTTCGTTGATCAGCCGATAGTAGTGGGCCGAGCTTTCCCAGCTCATGCCGCCGACGAGACCGATCACCCTCTGGGTCGCCATGACGCCGCTCATCTTGGATCCGCCATGGTCCCCGAATGCCGTTTCGGAGGCCTACGGTCGAGAGGCGGCCGCATGATCTCCGGCGAGGGCCTTCGCGGCCCTCTCCGTTTCCGCGCGGCGAGCCTCGATCCGGGGTGCGTTGATCTCCTGGGCGCGCGCGAGCACCTCGGGCGGCGCCGTTTCCGGTCGCCCGGCGTCGAAGGGTGGGGCCGGGGCGTATTCGACAGACAACTGGATCGTCTGAGCAATCTCGGGTCCCGCAAGTTCGGCCGCCAGCGTCAGGGCGAAATCGATGCCCGCCGTGACGCCTCCTCCGGTGATTATGTTCCCGTCGCGAACGACGCGCGCCTCGTCCGGGATTGCGCCGAACAGGGGCAGGAGGTGACGCCAGGCCCAGTGGCAGGCGGCGCGTCGGTCCTGCAGGAAGCCGGCGGCCCCAAGGATCAGCGAGCCGGTGCACACCGAGGTGAGATAGCGCGCGCCTGCGCCGAGCCGTCTGATCTCGCCCATGAATGCAGGATCGTTCATCGCCGCAGTGCAGTCGAAGCCGCCTGGCAGCAGCAGGACATCGCACTCGGCGACCTCTTCGAGGCTCGCGAGCCCAGTGAACTGCAGGCCGTCGGCCTTGATGTCAGTCCCGCCCAAACTGGCGGTCGTCACCTTCGCGTCCGGCAGGCGGCAAAGGACCTGATGCGGGCCGGTGAAGTCCAGGTGCGTCACGCCCGGATAGAGGGCGATGATGATGTGCGTTGTCGGCATGAGCGTGTCCCCGGCTTGACCTGCGCCGAATATGACCCGCATCTGTCGTGGCAGGAATGACAATGATCCGGTGATTACAGCCATGACCCGACGCGTGGCGGTGGTGATCTTCGAGGGCCTCCAGATCCTGGACGCAGCGGGCCCGATTGCGGTCTTCGAGATCGCAGAGCGCTACGTTCCCGGGAGCTACGATGTGGAGCTGCGCGCGGCGTCAGGCGGATCGGTCGCCAGTTCGGCGGGGGCGGGACTCCTCTCTGCGCCGCTGGGCGAGCCGGCCGGCTTCGACACCATCCTCGTCGCCGGCGGCGAAGGCACGCGATCGGCGATGTTCGATGAGGTGCTGCTGGCGTGGGTGCGCGCCGCCGCGGCTCAGGCGCGGCGCACGGCCAGCGTCTGTTCGGGCGCCTTCGTACTGGCCGCCGCGGGCCTGCTCGACGGCCGCCGCGCAGCGACCCACTGGTCGCGCGCCGCCGATCTCGCCCGGCGCTTCCCGACGCTGCACGTCGAGCCGGACCGGATCTGGGTGCGCGACGGGCCTGTATGGACCAGCGCAGGCATCACCGCCGGCATAGACCTCTGCTTGGCGCTGGTGGCCGAGGACCTGGGCGAGGCCGTGGCCCGCGATGTCGCCCGCCAGCTCGTGGTCTACTACCGGCGGCCGGGCGGCCAGTCGCAGTTCTCGGCGCTCGCCGATCTGACCCCCGCCGAGGGCCGGTTCGCCAACCTGCTGACCTGGGCGCGCGAGAACCTCGACGAGCGGCTGGACGTCGAGCGCCTCGCCGACCACTGCGCGATGAGCCCGCGCCACTTCGCCCGCGCCTTCGCCGCGGAGACCGGGATCACGCCGGCCAAGGCCATCGAGCGCCTGCGTCTCGAGGCGGCCCGCGCCCGGCTGGCGGCTGGGCCGTCATCCCTCGACCGGGTCGCCCGCGAGACGGGCTTCTCCGACGCCGACCACATGCGCCGCGCCTTCATCCGCGCCTTCGGCCAGCCACCCCA
>DASXGR010000070.1:0-58622 GCA_036488935.1 Caulobacteraceae bacterium
ACGGCGATGACCCTGGCCACCCTGTTCGACTTCCCCTTCGAGAAGCGGCGCAAGCTGACCATGTGGTCCGACACCATGACCACCGCGCCCGGCCACGGCCCCTGGAACACCTACGAGGAGCGCCGCCAGCTGCTGGCGGACTGCCGCGCCTACTTCGTCGAGCTCTGGAACCAGCGGGTGAACGCGCCGCCGGCGGGCGATCTGATCTCCATGCTGGCGCACGGTCCGGACACCCGCGGCGCGTCGATGGACCAGTACTTCTCGAACGTCACCCTGCTGATCATCGGCGGCAACGACACCACCCGAAATACCATCTCCGGCTCGGTCTTCGCCCTCAACCGCTTCCCCGAGCAGTACGACAAGCTGCGGGCCGATCCCTCGCTCGTGCCCTCGATGGTCAGCGAGACCATCCGCTGGCAGACGCCGCTGTCGCACATGGCCCGCGTCGCGACCCAGGACTTTGAGTTCCAGGGCAAGACCATCCGCGAGGGCGACCGGGTAGTGATGTGGTACGTCTCGGGCAACCGCGATGAGACGGCGGTCGAGAACCCGGACGCCTACATCATCGATCGGCCGCGGCCTCGCCAGCACCTCTCGTTCGGCTACGGCATCCACCGGTGCGTGGGCAATCGCCTGGCCGAGCTGCAGCTGACCATCATCTGGGAAGAGATCCTCAGGCGCTTTCCGGAGATCCGCCTGCTGGAAGAGCCGAAGCGCAGCTATTCGGTCTTCATCAAGGGCTATGACGAGATGAAGGTCGTCATTCCACGGAAGAACTGAGGGCGTACCCGGCGCACCACGTTCCGGACTTTACGCCGCCGCCAGCGGCCCACCGCGCGGGGCGGCGTACTCGGCGACGGCCCGAGAGAGTTCGTCCTGGTCGAACGGCTTGGCCAGACGCGGGAGGTCGAGTTCGGCGGTGACGTTTGCGGGCAGATCGGCATAGCCGGTGGCCAGCACGAGCCGCAGGTCGGGGCGCAACTGCCGCAGCCGGCGGGCCAGCTCCGCGCCGGTCATCTCCGGCATGGCGTGGTCGCTAAGGACGAGATCCACCTCGCAGCCCGCCTGGATCAAGGCCAGGGCCTCGCGGCCGGACGAGGCGTGCACCACGGTGTGGCCGAGATCTTCCAGCATGGCCGCGGCCCCTGCCGCGACCAATGGATCGTCATCGACGATGAGAACCCTGCGCGCTTCCTGCGGCATGATGACGGCCATGCGCTCGGATCGCGGCTGAGCTTCGCAGACGGCGGCCGGCGCCTGGGGCAGCCACAAATCTACCCGCACCCCCTGCCCTGGCGCGCTGGTGAGGCGCATGGCGCCGCCCGACTGGACGGCCAACCCTTGGACCATCGAAAGGCCGAGGCCCGTGCCCTTGCCAACGCCCTTGGTGGTGAAGAAAGGCTCAGCCGCCCGTTTAAGGGTCCCCTCGTCCATGCCCGAGCCGGTATCCGTGACGCTGAGGCGCACATAGGCGCCGGGCGCCAGGTTCAGGGCGGCCAAATCCTCAGCGCCAGGTTCGACGCACTCGGCCGCCAGGATCAGCTCTCCGCCATCAGGCATGGCGTCGCGTGCATTCACCGCCAGGTTAAGGAGCGCCAGTTCGAGCTGGTTCGCGTCGATCAGGATCCGGGGAAGGTCCGTCGCCAAGGTCTGGGTGAGCCGCACGCCGGGTCCCACGGCGCGGGCGAGGAGATCGTTCATCCCCGCCACGAGCTCGCCCAATCCCACCGCCGCAGGACGGAGTTCCTGACGCCGGGCGAAGGCCAGCAGGCGCTGAGTCAGAGCCGCCCCCCGCTCCGCGCCCTTCAGGGCGTTGTCCACCAAGCGGATGGCCGTCTCCTCGAGCGGGAAGCGTCGGCGTAGCACCTGCAGGCTGCCCATGATGGCCATCAGCAGGTTGTTGAAGTCGTGCGCGACCCCGCCGGTGAGCTGACCGATGGTGTCGATCTTCTGCGCCTCGAACAGCTGGGCCAGGGCCAGCTCCCGCTCCCGGGTCCGCGCCTCGATGCGCAGTTCGAGATCCTCATTGAGGCGCTGCAATTCGGCTGCGGTCGCTGCGAGCTCGGCGGTCCGCGCAGCGACGCGTTCCTCGAGTTCGGCGTTCAGACGCTCGAGCTCGCGGGTCTTGCGGTGCAGATCGACGAACACGCGCACCTTCGCGCGCAGGACTTCGGGCACCACCGGCACGGGCACATAGTCGACCGCCCCAGCCTCATAGCCTCGGATGCGATCGAGTTCCGAAAGGTGAATCGCAGAGACGAAGATCAAGGCGGTCTTCTGGAACCGCGGGTGCTCGCGGATCATCGCCGCCAGCTCGAAGCCGTCCAGCTCGGGCATCTGCACGTCGATGAGGACGACCGCCACATCGTGTCGGAGCAGCTGGGCCAGGGCCTCGCGCGCGGACCCAGCCTTGATCAACCGTTCTCCCAGCTCGCCGAGGATGACCTCATAACTCAGCAGCTTGGCCGGCTGGTCATCGACCAGCAGGATGTTGACCGGATCGGCGGAACTCAAAGGCGTGGGGCCTCCCTCAACGATGCAGCCACATCCGCAAAGCGGATAGCAGTTGTTCGGTGTGCACGGGCTTGGCGAGATAGTCCGAGGCTCCGGCCTCGAGGCACTTCTCGCGATCGCCCTTCATGGCCTTGGCCGTGAGGGCGATGATCGGCAGGCGGCGATAGGCCGGGTCGGCGCGGATCGCGCCGATCGTCTCGTAGCCATCCATGCCAGGCATCATGATGTCCATCAGTACGATCGCCACCTCGGGACTCGATTGCACGATAGATACGGCGTCGCTTCCGGTCGTGGCGGTGAGCACCCGCATCCCGCGCCGCTCCAGCACGCTGGAGAGCGCGAAGATGTTGCGGGCGTCGTCGTCCACCAGAAGCACCGTGCGGCCGACCAGGTCCTCATCAGATGAGTGCAACCGCTCGAGCATCGCCTGCTTGTCCCGCGGCAGATCCCCGACCACCCGGTGGAGGAACAAGGCGGTTTCATCGAGCAGGCGTTCGGGCGACTCGACACCCTTGACCACCACGCTGCGGGCCATGGTGTGCAGGCGCGCATCCTCTTCCGGCGTCAGCTCGCGACCGGTGAACACCACCACCGGCGTGTCCGCGAGGGTTGGATCGTCGCGCAGGCGCTCGAGCACCTCGAAGCCGCTCATGTCGGGCAGCCGCAGGTCGAGCACGACGCAGTCCGCCGGCGCCTCGGCAAGGCGCGTCAGAGCGGCGGAGCCGGAATCCACGGTCTCAATGTCGATGTCGTCGTGCGCCAGCAGTTCCCGAACGCTGAGCTGTTCAGCCGGATTGTCCTCCACCACGAGCAGGCGTCGCTGACGCGGCGCAGAGAAGGCTTTGATTTTGGCCAGGGCGTCCTCGAGCCCTTCCATGGTGGTGGGCTTGTTGAGGAAGGAGAAGGCGCCGCGGGCGAGGCCGTGCTGCCGGTCATCGTCGAGGGTGACTATCTGGACCGGGATGTGGCGCGTCGATGGGTTCTGCTTGAGCTGGCTGAGCACGGTCCAGCCCAGCATGTCCGGCAGAAACACGTCGAGGGAGACCGCCGTGGGAAGGTGGTCGCGCGCAAGGGTCAGGGCGTCCGCCCCCCGCATGGCCACCAGCACCTTGAAGCCATTGTCCCGGGCGAGGTCGACCATCACCCGCGCATAGTGCGGATCGTCCTCCACGATCAGCAGGACCGGATCGCCGGCTTCGATACGACTGCGGTCGTCCAGGATGACTTCTACGGGCTCTGACAACCGCGCCTGGCCCAGCCCGTCCTGAGTTGGCGGAAACCAGCGACGCCCTTCCGACTCCCGCACAGCGGCGGAGCCTTGCGGGCCGACGTAGGTCAACGGCAGGAAAAGGGTGAAGGTCGAACCCTCGCCCGGCGTTGAACGCAGCTGAATTTCGCCGCCCAACAGGCCAGCGAGTTCGCGGCTGATCGCCAGGCCCAGACCCGTACCGCCATACTTGCGGCTGGTGCCCGCGTCGGCCTGCTGGAACGCCTCGAAGATGATCTTCTGCTTTTCGGGCGGGATGCCGATGCCCGTGTCGCTCACCTCGAAGGCGACCACCGACGGGGCGTGACGCAGAGTGGGGTGCTCGGGACTCCACCCGCCGCCCACCGGGAACACCTTGAGCCGCACTCCGCCCTGGGCGGTGAACTTGAAGGCGTTGCTGAGCAGGTTCTTGAGCACCTGCTGCAGGCGCTTGGAGTCGGTGATGATCGACCGATCCAGGTCCGGCGTCAGCTGCACGTCGAAGGAGAGGTTGCGGTTCTCCGCCTCGTGCCGGAACGGCCGGGCCATCGTCTCGAGCAGACCCGCGAAGAGGATCTCTTCGGCGTCCACCGATACCGTGCCGGACTCGATCTTCGAAAGGTCGAGGATGTCCGAAATGAGGTTCAAGAGGTCAGTGCCGGCGCCGTGGATGGTGCGGGCAAACTCCACCTGTTTGTCGGAGAGGTTTCCGTCCGGGTTTTCCTGCAGCTGCTGGCCGAGGATAAGGATGGAGTTGAGCGGCGTGCGCAGCTCGTGGCTCATGTTCGCCAGGAACTCGGACTTGTACTTCGAAGTAAGCGCCAGCTCGGTGGCCTTCTCTTCGAGGGCGCGGCGGGCCTGCTCGATCTCCTGGTTCTTCGCCTCCACTTCGACGTTACGCTCGGCGAGCTGCTGGGCCTTTTGCTCGAGCTGATCGTTGGTCTGTTGAAGCTCGCGCTGCTGGGTTTGCAGCTCCGCGGCCAGCTGCTGGGATTGGGTCAGCAGTCCTTCGGTCTGCATCGTCGCCTCGATCGAGTTGAGCACGATGCCGATCGAGGCGGTGAGCTGCTCGAGGAAGGAGAGCTGGAGCTCGGTGAACGGCGTGAGCGCCGCCAGCTCAATCACCGCCTTGACCTGGCCCTCAAACAGGATGGGCAGGACCACCGCATTGCGGGGACGGGCGCGGAACGAGCCGCCGCGGATTGGCGTGATATTATCCGGCAACCTGGTGAGGACCATGCTGCGGGCGTCCCGGGCGCACTGACCCACCAGACCCTCGCCCAGGTGCAGCCGCCGCGGATAACCGCCGGTTGGTTGATCTGCATAAGATGCGAGCAGGCGCAGGGCCAACTCGCCGTCCGGCTCGCTCACCACCTGGTAGATCACCCCGTGCTGAGCCTCCACCAGCGGGGCGAGATCGGAGAGAACCATGCGGCCCACCGTGGTCAGGTCGCGCTGGCCCTGCAGCATGCTGGTGAAGCGGGCGATGTTGGTCTTCAGCCAGTCCTGATCGGTATTCCGGTCCGTTGTCAGGCGGAGGTTGCCGATCATCGTGTTGATGTTGTCCTTCAGCTCGGCGACCTCGCCGCGGGCGTCGACCTGAATGGACCGGGTGAGGTCGCCCTTGGTCACCGCGGTGGCCACCTCGGCAATGGCGCGCACCTGGGTGGTCAGGTTGGCGGCCAGCAGATTCACGTTGCCGGTGAGGTCCTTCCATGTGCCGGCCGCGCCAGGCACGTTGGCCTGGCCGCCGAGGCGTCCCTCCACCCCCACTTCGCGCGCCACGGACGTCACCTGATCGGCGAAGGTGGCCAGGGTGTCGGTCATGTTGTTGATCGTCTCGGCCAGGGCCGCGACCTCGCCCTTGGACGCCACCGTGAGGTTCTGCTTCAGATCGCCGTTCGCCACGGCGGTCACCACCTTCACGATGCCGCGCACCTGTTCGGTCAGGTTGACGGCCATGACGTTCACCGTGTCGGTGAGGTCCTTCCAGGTTCCGGCCACCCCGGGCACCTGGGCCTGGCCGCCCAGCTTGCCTTCGGTGCCCACCTCCCGGGCCACACGGGTCACCTCGCCGGCAAAGGCGTTGAGCTGATCCACCATGGTGTTGATGGTGTTCTTCAACTCCAGGATCTCGCCCTTCACGTCCACGGTGATCTTGCGGGAGAGGTCACCGCGGGCCACGGCGGTGGTCACCTCGGCGATGTTGCGCACCTGGGTGGTGAGGTTCGCCGCGAGCAGGTTCACATTGTCGGTTAGGTCCGCCCAGGCGCCCGCCACCCCCGGCACGTTGGCCTGGCCGCCCAGCTTGCCTTCGGTTCCCACTTCGCGAGCCACGCGCGTGATCTCGCCGGCGAAGGAGCGCAGCTGGTCCACCATCGTGTTGATGGTCTCCTTCAGCTGCAGGATCTCGCCCCGCACGTCGACGGTGATCTTCTTGGAGAGGTCGCCCGAGGCAATGGCGGTCGAGACCTCGGCGATGTTGCGCACCTGGGCCGTCAGATTGCCGGCCATGAAGTTCACGGAGTCCGTCAGGTCCTTCCAGGTGCCGGAGACACCCGAGACCTGGGCCTGACCACCCAGCTTGCCTTCGGTGCCCACCTCCCGGGCCACGCGCGTCACCTCGCCGGCGAAGGCATTGAGCTGGTCCACCATGGTGTTGATGGTGTTCTTCAGCTCCAGGATCTCGCCCTTCACGTCGACGGTGATCTTACGGGAAAGGTCGCCGCGGGCCACGGCGGTGGTCACCTCGGCGATGTTGCGCACCTGGCCCGTCAGGTTCGACGCCATGGAGTTGACGTTCTCGGTGAGGTCCTTCCACGTCCCGGCGACGCCCGGCACGTTGGCCTGACCGCCCAGCTTGCCCTCGGCGCCCACCTCGCGCGCCACCCGCGTCACTTCGGAGGCGAAGCGGTTGAGCTGGTCCACCATGGTGTTCAGCGTCTCCTTCAGCTGAAGGATCTCGCCGCGCACGTCGACGGTGATCTTGCGAGAAAGGTCGCCCGAGGCGATGGCGGTCGCCACCTCGGCGATATTGCGCACCTGGGCCGTCAGGTTGCCGGCCATGAAGTTCACCGAATCGGTCAGGTCCTTCCAGGTCCCCGACACGCCCGACACCTGGGCCTGACCGCCGAGCTTGCCCTCAGTGCCGACCTCGCGGGCGACGCGCGTCACCTCCCCGGCGAACGCATTGAGCTGGTCCACCATGGTGTTGATGGTGTTTTTCAGCTCGAGGATCTCGCCCTTCACATCGACGGTGATCTTGCGCGAGAGGTCGCCGCGGGCCACGGCGGTGGCGACCTCGGCGATGTTGCGGACCTGGGCGGTGAGGTTCGAGGCCATGGAGTTGACGGAGTCCGTCAGATCCTTCCAGGTCCCGGCCACGCCCTTCAGCTGCGCCTGACCGCCCAGCTTGCCCTCGGCGCCCACCTCCCGCGCCACACGTGTGACCTCGGAGGCGAAAGCGTTGAGCTGGTCGACCGTGGTGTTGATCGTCTCCTTGAGCTGGAGGATCTCGCCCTTCACGTCGACGGTGATCTTCTTCGACAGGTCGCCGTTGGCGATGGCGGTCGAGACCTCGGCGATGTTGCGGACCTGGGCCGTCAGGTTGCCGGCCATGGAATTCACCGAGTCCGTGAGGTCTTTCCAGGTGCCGGCGACGCCGAGCACGTTGGCCTGGCCGCCGAGGCGCCCTTCGGTGCCCACCTCGCGCGCCACACGCGTTACTTCGGAGGCGAAGGCGTTGAGCTGATCGACCATCGTGTTGATGGTCTCCTTCAGCTCGAGGATCTCGCCCGAGACGTTGACGGTGATCTTCTTGGAGAGGTCGCCGCTGGCGATGGCGGTCGAGACTTCGGCGATGTTGCGGACCTGGGCCGTGAGGTTCGAGGCCATGGAATTGACGTTGTCGGTGAGGTCTTTCCACGTCCCGGCCACGCCAGGCACCTGCGCCTGACCGCCGAGCCGCCCTTCGGTGCCCACCTCGCGCGCCACCCGCGTCACCTCGCCGGCGAAGGCGTTGAGCTGGTCCACCATCGTGTTGATGGTCTCCTTCAGCTCGAGGATCTCGCCGGACACATCCACGGTGATCTTGCGCGAGAGGTCGCCGCGCGCCACGGCCGTGGTTACCTGTGCGATGTTGCGGACCTGAGCGGTAAGGTTGCCGCACATGGCGTTCACCGAGTCGGTGAGATCCTTCCAGGCGCCGGTCACGCCCGGCACGATCGCCTGGCCTCCCAGCTTGCCTTCGGTGCCGACTTCGCGCGCCACGCGCGTCACTTCCGAAGCGAACGAGCGCAGCTGGTCCACCATGGTGTTGATGGCTTCCTTCAGCTGAAGGATCTCGCCCCGCACGTCGACGGTGATCTTCTTGGAGAGGTCGCCGTTGGCGACGGCGATCGTCACCTCGGCGATGTTGCGCACCTGGGCCGTGAGGTTCGACGCCATGGAGTTCACCGAGTCGGTGAGGTCCTTCCAAACGCCGGTAACCTCGACAACCTGGGCCTGGCCGCCCAGCTTGCCGTCGGTGCCGACCTCGCGCGCCACCCGCGTCACCTCCGAGGCGAACACCGAGAGCTGCTTGATCATCGTGTTGACGATGTTGGCCGAGCGTAGGAACTCGCCCTTCAGTGGCCGACCGTCCACGTCGAGGGGCATGGTTTGCAGAAGGTCGCCCTTGGCGACGGCGGCAATGGTCCGGGTGACTTGAGTGGTAGGCCAGAGCAGGTCGTCGATCAGGGTGTTGACCGACTCCTCCATGTCGCCCCAGGAGCCGCTGGACAGACCCAGCCGCACGCGGGTGCGGGTCTTGCCTTCGCGGCCCACAACCTCGCCGACCTTCTCGAGCTGCTGGGCCATACGCTGGTTGGCCGCAACGATATCGTTGAAAGCGTCCGCCACGCGTCCCGCGAGGCCGGTCTCTGTGCCCGGCAGCCTGACCGAAAAGTCCCCCACTCTCACCGCCTGCAGGGCTTCGAGCAGTTGCTGCAGGTTGAACGGCGAGGCCTCATCGAGACCCAGTGCGGCCGTCGAAAGCGACGCGCCTGGCGAGACGCCGTCGTGGACACTGAGAACTGCCGAGTCGTCAGGGGTCATGGGTCACCGCACCGATGGTCCGAACGCGAACTTGGTGAGCCCGACCCCCCAGGCGCACGCAGGCTTGTACAAGATTGACGCAAGGTTAGAGGAGTAGCAATACGCACGCTTGTCTGATCCGCAAACATACGGCGGGGCACAACGGAACCGTACGATTCCGACGTAAATGCAAGAATAGCCAAGACGGTTCCACGGCAATGAGCGCGACAACAGCTCTAATTTGGACGAAATTCGCCATGATCGCGTCCGGTTCGACCGCAGCAAATCGGTTGCAGACTGAGAATTCGTGACCCCTCCGACATAAAAGAACCGCACGCGCCGGCTGTCACCGTCATCGGCCAAGCCGTGACAGCGAGGCCCAAATGCGTATTGTCGGCTCTAGGTGAGAAGAAACGCAAAGAGGAAGTCCTATGGCCAAGCTGCGCGACATCTACGCCATCCAGCCCGATGGCTCGAACTATGCGGTGCCGCAGGACTTCGATGTCGTCTTCAACTGGGATTACGACGAAGGTCGCGCAGCCATGATGGGTCTCTACCGCAAGGGGGTGGAGATGCAGTGGAATGCGGAGAGCCGGATCGACTGGTCGCAGGAGCTGGACGAGGAAAATCCCGAGCAACTGCCTGAGGCCATGCTGCCGATCGCCGGGATGGCCGAGTACGAGGCGATGGACCGTAAGGAAAAAGCCACGGTGCGGCGGCATTTCCAGGCCTGGCAGATCTCGCAGTTCATGCAGGGCGAACAGGGCGCCTTGATCTGCGCGGCCAAGATTGTGACCCAGGTCCCGGACGTCGATTCCAAGTTCTACGCCTCGACCCAGACCATCGACGAGGCGCGCCATGTGGAGAGCTACAAGCGCCTGCTCGAGAAGTTCGGCGTCGCCTACCCGATGACACCGCCCCTGCAGGAGCTGATCGACCAGGTGCTGCGCGACAGCCATTGGGACATGACCTACCTCGGCATGCAGGTGGTGATTGAGGGTCTCGCTCTGGCCGCCTTCCAGCAGATCCGCGACCACGCGCAAAATCCCCTGGCCGCGGCGGTCAACGCCTATGTGATGCAGGACGAGAGCCGCCACGTGGCCTTCGGCCGCCTCGCGCTGCGCGATTACTATCCGCAGCTCACCCAGAAGGAGCGCAACGAGCGCGAAGAGTTCCTGCTCGAGGCCTGCTATCTGATGCGCGACCGGTTCGATGCCGTGGAGGTCTGGAAGCGGCTCGGGCTCGATCCGGCGCGGTGCGCCGAGCACATGTACGACTCTGGGTTCATGCAACAGTTCCGCTCGAGCCTGTTCACCCGCATCGTCCCGATCGTGAAGGACATCGGCCTCTGGGGCGAGACAATCCGCAAGGGCTACGAGCAGATGGGCATACTCGGCTATGCCGACGCCGACGTTCAGGCGCTGCAGGACGCCGATAACGACATCGCCAAGGAGTTCGACGCGCGCCGCACCTACGTCGAAAGTGTCGCCGCCCGCGCCGCCAACATGGAACCCGCCTGAGTTCTCAGGAACCGTGAACCTAGCCGAAGAGGGCGCGCAGACGGTTCCGCCAGCGCCAACGCCAGTCGTGCCGCGGGTGCTGCACCGGCTGCACCGGCTCGCTCCGCACGGCCAGAATGACATGGCTGTGAGGGATGTGCGGGCTGCGAGGGCCCTCCAGCAACCTGGCCTCATGGTACGACACGCGTGACCATGGTTTTGAGGCCCCGCACCGGTCACTGACCACGGCGACATCTTCGATTGGCGATCCTGGCGGAGCCGGCCGAAGGAACAGCAGATATTCCTCACCCAACTCGCTGAGCGAGCCGCGACTGAGCCACGCGCCCCCGTCGTCGCCGCGGGTGAGGATCTCCAGCCGTGGGGGCGGGCGACCCTTGTAGGCGTGGATGACCCGAGCGTGGATCAGGCTCCAGGAGTGGCCAGCGCCAGCCCACTGATCGTCGGCGGCTGTGAACCGCGCCCTCACCACCCAGGTCGCGTTACGGAATGCTTTTTCCATCGCCGCGTGCGGCGTGCGTCGACACGATTCGATCGCCGCATGCGGCGCTCGCCGGCAGGCTAGGCCAGTGGCCCCCGCCGAAGCGGCCAGGGCGCCAACGAGGCCGAGGACAACTATTGGCGCTCCCCCACGCGCGGCGCGAACGCAAACTCCCAAAGGTACTGGCGACCCTACACGCATTCTCTTCGGGCGATCCCCCGGAAAGCCGTCCTCACTTCACTCTTAAGCGCTCTAGAGGGGGAAACAGTTCAGTGTTGATCGCCAGTATGCGGCGCGCGCCTTCAATTCGTCCGGACGCCGAAGATCCGAGAGATCGTCAGGCAGGCGTTCGAGCACCTCGAACGCGAAGGAGTCCGGCCCGTGGGCGTCACACGCCGCCTGCAAGGCGCGGTTGATGTGGGCGCGATGACGCAGCGAGAACCAGACACTGTTCTCCTGGGCCTCCAGGTCGCGGCTCGCGCCGACCCACGCAGCGCCGGTCGCTGTGCAGCGGATCACAAATACGCCCGACGCCGCCTTGCGCATCTTGAACGCCGCGATCGCCGCCCGCCGCTCAGCCCGTTGCATTTCGCCCCTCTTTCATCCGGGCGATATTGACCCTTATTTACACCCGGGTAAATAGGGGCGATGACATCGACGCCCACCCCGGAAGCCGGCGCGCCGCCGAAAATCTTCATTGCCTTCGAGGGACCCTTGCGACTGGCCCGCGGCGCTCTCGCCGAAGCGGCGGTCGCCGCCTGGCGCGCGCACCAGCGCGGGTCTCAGACGCCCGTACTGGTGTTCGACGGCGAGACCGGCGCCGTGGTCGACCTGGACCTGCGGGGCCACGAGGCAGACGTCGCCGCCCGTTATGCGCCAGCACAACACTGCGTCCCGACGCGCGGACGTCCGAAACTCGGCGTGACGGCGCGCGAGGTCACCCTGCTGCCGCGGCACTGGGACTGGCTCGCGAGACAACCAGGGGGCGCTTCGGCCGCCCTTCGCCGTCTGGTGGACGCAGCGCGCAGCGCCGAAGGCGACGCGGGCCGCGAGCGCGTCGCGCGGGAGGCCGCCTATCGCTTCATGGTCGCCATGGGCGGGGATCTGCCGGGCTTCGAGGCCGCCGCCAGGTCACTTTTTGCGGGCGACCTCGACAAGCTTCGGGCGAGCCTGGCCGGATGGCCGGAGGACATCCGCAATGAAACGCTGCGGTTCGCGAGCCTGGATCCACTGCTAGGCTGAGCGCCATGCGCTCGCCCCTCCCCCGCCCCGCTCCGCCCTCGCGCCGCGAGGTGATCGCCGCGACGGCAGGCGGCGCCGTGCTACTCGCCGGATGGCCGTCGTTTGCCGACGAGACCAAGGCGCTGGACGTTCCCCCCGAGCTCCAGCAGCGGATGTACGCGGCGGCGCTGGACAGCGCCAAGCGCCATGTTCGCGGCGGCGAGCCTGGCTCGCCCTATCCGCAGCCGTTCGTCGACGCCGCCTTCAGCAGCCATATCTTCCTGTGGGATACCTGCTTCATCGCCGCCTACGCCAAGTACCACCAGGACGAGCTGCCGATCCAAGCGGCGCTGGACAACTTCTACCTCCGCCAGGATCCCGACGGCTTCATCTGCCGTGAATACGATGCACAGGGCCGCCCGTTCTGGCCCAAGGACCATCCGGTCAGCATCAATCCGCCGCTCCTGGCCTTCGCCGAACTGGAGTTGTTCAGCCGCGTACCCGACCATGCACGCCTGAAGGCGGTGTATCCCCGGCTGGTCAGCTTCTTCCAATTTCTCATGACGCATTACCGGGGCGACGACGGGCTCTTCTTCAGCGACGCGCTGGGCTCAGGGATGGACAACATCCCACGCTACCCCGACGGCTGGCGCGACGATGGGCGCGGGATACCCCTGCACAATCTTTATCCCAAGGTCTTCGACTACGAGCTCCTGAGCTCGAAGTGGAACCGGCAAGGGCGCAGCGTCGACTTTTCGGCCCAGATGGCGCTGTTCGCCGATGAGCTGGCGCAGATCGCCCGGATCGTCGGCCAAAAGCGCGACATCTCTCGCTGGCGCGACGCGCACGCCGATATCTCCGGCGCGATCAACGCCCACTGCTGGAGTGAAGTCGACGGCTTCTATTACGACCTGGGGTATGGCGCGCAGATCCGGCGCAAGCACATCGGCATGTTCTGGACGCTGCTCGCCGGCGTGGCGTCACGCGACCAAGCGCGAAAGATGATCGCGCATTTGATGAATCCAGCCGAGTTCGGGAGACGCGTCCCGGCGCCGGCCTGGCCCGCCGATCAAGCTGGGTTCTCCCCCCGCGGCGACTACTGGATGGGCGGGGTGTGGGCGCCGACGAACTACATGCTCCTGCGTGGGCTTCGTCGATGCCGCGCGGAAGCGACGGCGCGACAGCTCGCGCGCGCCTACTACTGGGCCGTGGCGCAAGTCTTCGAGGCTACCGGCACGTTCTGGGAGAACTATTCGCCCGACTTCCTGGCGCCCGGAAGGATCGCCCGATCCGACTTCTGCGGGTGGACCGCCTTGGCCCCAATCGCGGTCCTCCGCGAATTCATCTCTGTCTGACCTTTGACGGCTGCCCCGCCTCGTCGGATGGTGGGGAATATTCAAGGGAGGATCCGTCATGGCCGACGACGTTCGGGGCAGCGCGCCGCTGGCGCATGAAGTCATCGCCCTCTGGCCCACGCCGCCTGCTCGTTCGCTGCCCGACGTGGGGCCTGAACAGACGTTTAGCCCGCCCGAGGGTGTCGCAGCCGGCACGACCATGCTGCGAAATGTGTCGGAACCGACCCTGACCGTCTTCACACCTGAGCCGGGGACCGCCAACGGCTGCGGCGTGGTGGTCTGTCCCGGAGGGGGATGGCGCATCCTGGCCTGGGAACACGAAGGGATCGATGTCGCGACCTGGTTCGCCCGGCGAGGTTTCACTGCCTTTTTGCTGAAGTACCGGGTATCGGCCACGCCCGCCGACCCGGCGGAATTCGCAAAGGCGTCGGCGGCGATGCAGGCGCAGCTCTCGACACCCCGGCCCGCCGCCCAGGCTCCCCACAGAATCGACCAGCTTGTGCGCGACGAGCGCCTGCGGCCGGCGCAGGAAATCGCCGCTGACGATGGACGGCGGGCCTTGCAAATCGCCCGCGAGCGGGGCGCGGACCTCGGTCTTGCGCCGGATCGGATTGGTCTGATCGGCTTCTCCGCCGGCGCCTTCCTGGTCACGGACGTGGCGATGGATCCGCAGGGACCGCCGCCCGCCTTCGTAGCGGCCATCTATGGCGGCGACACGCGCAAACGCCCCGTGCCGGCGGATGCGCCGCCGCTCTTCACGGTCATCGCCCACGACGATCGGCTGCTGTTCCGCATGGTCGAACAGCTCTACATCGACTGGACGGACGCAGACCGCTCGGCCGAGCTGCATATCTTCGCCCGCGGCGCGCACGGTTTTGGCATGGTGCGTCAGGGCCTCCCCTCCGACCGCTGGATCGACCTGCTCGGTGACTGGCTGGCCGACCGCGGATTCGGCTGACGGCGACTCGATGGCCGGCGAGCCTGAATCTCTGGACACCGACGAGCCGCTGCAGCGGCGGGTGCGTCGGCACTGGTTCGATCGTGTGATCATGCTGTCGGATGGGGTCTTCGCCATCTCGATCACCCTGCTCGCGCTGGAGCTGCGCGCGCCTGCGACCTGGACCACCGACGCGGACATCTGGCGCTCGCTCGCCCCCCAACTCGACGCCTACGCCCTCAGCTTCCTCGTAATCGGTGTCTACTGGCTCGCGCACCGCCGCTTCTTTGCGATGATCCTGGAGGCCGATCCGCCGATCACAGTGCTGAACCTCATCTTCCTCGCCCTCGTGGCCCTGCTGCCGGCGGTGACCCATCTTGTCCACGGCGGCGGCCCGATCCAGCCGGCGATGGAGGTCTATTCCGCCTTGGTGGTCGCAATCGGCGCCACCCTAGCCGCCCTCTGGGGCTATGCGGCCCTGATCGCCGACAAGGTTGCGCCGGAAGTGCAGCGACCGGCGAGGATCCTCGGCTTCCTCCTGATCCTCCTCACCCCGCCCCTCTTCCTTCTGTTGGTAAGCGGCCTGCGCAACCCGCCGCCGGGGCTGGTTCCCCTCACGCTCGCCGGCCTCTTCCTCATTGGCTGGCCCATGCGCCTCTTAGTATTGCGGCGGCTGGAGCGCGGGCGATCAACCTCCCGCCGGGCGCCCGGGCCCGTCACCGGCCCTGCGGGCGCAGGCCATCCATGAGGATATCGACGAGCCGCCGCGCGCTCGCCTCCCAGCCTGGCTCCGTGTAGCTGTACGACAGGCCAACCATTGCCCGGAGAAGATCGCTGGCGTCGACATCGGACCGGATCTCGCCGCTCTGCACGGCACGCTCCACCAACTGAGTCATCGCCCCGGTGATGAGTCCCCCTGAGGCGGCGTAGATCTGCGGCGCGCCGGCGCTCGCAGCCAGAGCCGGCGCGATGACGCGCTTCGCGGCGAGGTAGTCGACCGAGAGGCGCATCCACTCGCGTAGCGCCTCGAACGGCCGGCGTTCGGCGAGAAGCCGCGGGGCCGCCTGTGCGAGTTGCTCCACCTCGCGTCTGTACACTGCCTCGAGCAGGTCCAGCCGCGAGGGAAAGTGCCGGTACAGAGTGCCGATCCCGACCTGGGCCGAGCGGGCGATCTCCTCCAGGCTCGCCTCCGCCCCCTCCTTGGCGAACGCCGCGCGCGCCGCCGCGATCAGCCGCTCGCGGTTGCGGGCGCTGTCGGCGCGCGGTCGTCGCGGCGGCGACGCGGCCTCGTTCTGGAATTCCTCAGCGCTCAATAATCCGACCCTTGAAAAGCGGAGGCTGCCTCCATATCCTAACCGGAGACGCCCTCCGTTTATAGGTAGAGCACCGGCCTGGCGCAATCCGTCCGGCTCGCGCGGGGCGCGCAGGACCCACCCATGTCAGGAGAAAAGCCATGACTGCACAATTTGGAGCCCAATCGACCACTGACGATGTCCTGAAAGGCATGGACTTGTCCGGCAAGCGCATCCTCGTGACCGGCGCCTCGGCCGGACTTGGGGTTGAGACCGCCCGCGCCCTTGCCGCCCATGGGGCTCACGTGACGGGCGCGGCGCGCGACCTCGCCAAGGCGGAACGCGCGACCCAGGACGTGCGCGCCCAGGCGACGAACGGCGGCGGACTTGAGCTGGTGGAGCTCGACCTCGCCAATCTGGCGAGCGTGCGCGCCTGTTCAGACGTGCTCAACGCGGATGGCCGACAGTTCGATGTCATCATCGCCAACGCCGGGGTGATGGCATGTCCGAAGGGCGTCACTGCCGACGGTTTCGAGACCCAGTTCGGCACAAATCACCTTGGCCACTTCGTCCTCGTCAACCGCATCGCCAGCCTGTTGAAGGACGGCGGACGGCTGGTGAACCTCTCCTCGTCCGGCCATCGCTTCTCCGACGTCGACCTGAACGACCCCAATTTCGAGCACACGCCGTATGACGAGTTCGGCGCCTACGGCCGCTCGAAGACGGCCAATGTGCTGTTCGCTGTCGAGTTCGATCGACGCCACCGCGAGCGCGGCGTCCGCGCCGCCGCCGTCCATCCGGGCGGCATCCAGACGGAACTGGGACGTCACATGACCCCCGAAGTGATCCAGCGGATGATCGACAACGTCAACGCCTCACGCCCCGGCGGGGTGGGCGCCTTCCAGTGGAAGACCATTCCACAGGGCGCTGCGACCTCCGTGTGGGCGGCCTGCGTGGCGCCGGCCGCGGAAGTGGGCGGGCGCTATTGCGAGGACTGCCATGTCGCCGAGGCGGTCGACGCCGACAACCTCCTCATGGGCGGCATCCGCCCCTACGCCCTCGATCCCGAACATGCCAAGGCGCTGTGGGCCAAGAGCGAGGAGATGGTGGGCGAGCGGTTCTGAAGTGGGGCGAGCGATCGTCCAGGCTGTCTCAATCGTCCGCGTCCTCGGTGGGGACGTCATAGGCGTTGAGAATGGTCGAAACGAACGCGTAGAGCGCGACGATCTGGATCAGCTCATTCAGAGCGCCCTGGCCCAGTTCGTCGCGCGCCGCCTTATAGGTTGCGCCGGGGAGCACCCCTCCATCCATCAAGGCCATGGCCACGTCGAAGGCGGTCGCCTCTTCTGATGTGAGGTCGGCCGGCCTCTGGCCGGCGCAGACCGCCGCCATCTTGGAGGCGCCCAGGCCGTCCCGCCCGCCGACCGCAGCGTGAGCATACATCTCGTAGGCCGCCTTGAACCGGGCGCCGACGGCGAGGATGGCAATCTGCTTCACCGGGTCAGAGAGTCGGCCCATTCGGCTGACGGCGTCGAGGATCTGCCGCGTTGCCTCTCCGACCGCGGGTTCGTGGATCCACACGCTCCAGGGGCCCAGGAGAGCGCCATCGTCGCGCACCGCCTGAAAGCCCGTGAACCCCGCGTCGATCTGTTTGCGGAACGCGTCGTAGAGCGGACGTTGTGCGTCGCTCAGCTGGTCAGGAGGCAAAAGGGGCAGGCGCATCGGGACCTCCAGAGAAGCGCTGCTGGAAAGTGGTCCCATCGCTTCGCACGTCGCGACTCCAGCCGAAAGCGCCGCGCGCCGGGCTGCAGCGGAACAGGGCACAAAGCGTCAGAAGACGGCGGACGCGATCCGCCCGCTCAGGCGAACTCGTCGAGCAGCCGGTAGAACTCGCGCCGTCGCTCATCGATGTGCGCGAGCGGGTAGTTGGTCTTCAGGATGGCGACGGCGTCGACTTCCGGGAAGTTGCGCGCCGCCGACCTCAGAAAGAGCGCGAGATCATGCCAGCGGTCAGCCACGCCGAAGAGGGCGAGGTCGACCAGGCCCACCTTCCCATCCGACGGAACGATGAAGTTGGGCAGGCTGGCGTCGCCATGGGTAAGAACCAGATCCTCACGGCGTGGCGTCCGTGCTTCCAGCCGGCGAAGCATCAACCAGGGGTCCTGGCCCCGGTTACGCCCTGCGAAATCGTCGGGCGTGATCACGCCGGTTTCTACCTTCTCCCGGGCGCCGGCGAGCTTCACCGGCAACCGCTGGTCGAACGGGCACTCGCCCCGCGGCGTCGCGTGGAGGGCGGCGAGCGCGCGCACGACCCGGGCCAGGGCGCCGGGCGCCTCCGCAGAGGGGATGTGCGACGCCGGAAGACCGGGCAGGCGCTCGGTCAACAGGACCTGCCACCCATCGAGTTCGCCTGACCAGTACGCCTTCGGCACACAGGCTCGTTCGGACAACCAGGCGATGACCTCGGCCTCGCGCGTCAGGCTCGCCACGGCCGTCTGCTTCGTGGCGGGGACCGCCTTGAGGATTGCTGGCGCAGCGCCGTCGAGCCGCAGGACCTGGGCGCCCGAGCGCCCGTGATCCACCGCCTCCACCGTGAGGCCCTTCGACGCCAGCCCGCCCAGGGCGCAAGCGCGTTCGGCGAGATCGAGCCAGGCGCTCGTTGCTTCCATGATCAGAAGGCCAGACGCGCCTTGAGGTCGTCGAAAGGAATCTCGACGTTCGTCCGGTACGCGGCGCGCTCGCGCAGGCGGGCATGCCACGCCTCCACGCGTGGAACTCTTGGGCGACGAATGGGGAGAGCGAAATATCGGTACATCGAAGCGCCGATCGGGATGTCCGCCAGGGAAAGCCGCTCACCCAACAGGAACTGCCGTCCGGCCAACGCCTCGTCCAAAAGGCCGATCAATCGCGCGCACTCGTCCACGGCCCGCTCGATCGCAATCAGATCGCGCTCTGGTTCCGGCGTGCGCCAGTAGCCCCAGAACACGCCGCCGATGAAGGCCGGCTGCCAGGCGCTTTGACACCAGTCCATCCAGCGATCGGCCTGCGAGCGCGCGAACGGGTCCTCGGACCACCAGCCGACGCCGCCATGGCGGGCGGCGAGATATCGGAGGATGGCGTGGGACTCCCAGATCGCGCCCTGCTCGTCCTCCAGCACAGGCACCAGGCGATTGGGATTGAGCGTGGCGAACTGAGCCTCCGAGACCCGACCGAACGGGCCTCCCGCCGGGACATGTTCGTGCTCGACGTCCAACTCGCCAAGCAGCCACATGACCTTCTGCACATTGAATGAATTGCGACGGCCCCAGACCCTGATCATCAAGGGCATCATGACCGCCACAGTCGTGTACGATCAAGCGCAATGAAAGCTATCTCATGAGTGTCGCCTTCACCCGAGAGGAAGATCTCGAGGCCGCCGCGGCCGATCTTCCCGATCGGCCGGTCTCCCCTCACCCCAACCTCGTCACGCCCGAAGGCCTCTCCGCGATCGAGACCGCCCTGGCCGAGGCGCGCGCCGCCTATGCCGCGGCGCAGGCGAAAGACGACGTGAGCGCCGATCGCACCGCCATGGCCCGGGCGACCCGGGACCTGCGCTACTGGTCGGTCCGCCGCGCCTCCGCCCAGCTAGTCCGTCCGCCAGAGGATCTGGAGAGCGTCGCCTTCGGTTGCACGATCACGATCGAACGCGATGACGGCCGGGTCCAGCGCTTCCGGATCGTCGGCGAGGACGAGGCCGACCCCAAGGAGGGGCGGATCTCTTATGTCTCGCCCCTGGCAAGAGCGTTCTCGGGCAAGTCCGTTGGGGACACCGCAAACGTCGCCGGCGGGGAGGCTGAGATCCTGGCGATAGAGTAGCGCTCAGCGAGCGTTTGACGCTGGCCCGAGTCCCGATAGGTAGTTCCCCGCTTTGGGGGGACGGGCGGGACACACATGAATATCTGGACGGTTGCGGCAGGCGTGTGCCTGGCCGGCATGATGGGCGCCGCTGCGAAAGCCGAGACCCTCTACATCACCGCCGCGCGCATGGTGGACCCGGTAGCGGGGCGGGTTATCCAGGGGCCTGCGGTCATCGTCCAGGACGACAAGGTGACCGCGGTGGGACCTGCAGCCTCCCTCCCCGCTCCCAGCGGGGCGCGCCACATCGATCTTGCCGGCGAAACGATCCTCCCGGGCCTGATCGACATGCACACTCACATGACCTCGCGTCCGGAGGATTCGGGGTACCGCGGGCTGGGGGTTTCCGTTCCTCGACAAGCCATCGACGGCGTCGCCAACGCCCGCAAGACCCTGCAGGCCGGGTTCACCACCGTCCGCAACGTAGGCGCTGATGGGTTCGCCGACGTGGACCTGCGCGACGCGATCGCCGATGGCGAGGTTGAAGGCCCCCGGATGTTCGTCTCCGGCCCCCTGATCGGCGCCACCGGCGGTCACTGCGACGAGAACCTCCTGCCCTACGCCTACCACGACGTGGGCGATGGCGTGGCTGATGGGCCCGACGCTGTACGCCACAAGGTGCGCGAGAACCACAAGTACGGCGCCGACCTCATAAAGCTCTGCGCCACCGGCGGCGTCCTTTCCAAGGGCGACAGCGTCGGAGCCCAACAGATGACCTACGATGAGATGAAGGCCGCCGTCGACGAGGCACACATGCTCGGCCTGAAGGTCGCCGCTCACGCACACGGGACGGCTGGCATCAACGACGCCATCCGCGCCGGAGTCGACACCATTGAGCATGCAAGCCTCGCGGACGACGAAAGCATCCGCCTGGCCAAGCAGCACGGGGCGGTGTTCGACATGGACATCTACAACGATGACTACATCCTCGCCGAAGGGCCGAAGGTAGGGATGCTTCCCGAGAGTCTCGCCAAGGAACGCGCAATCGGCCGCAAACAACGCGAGACCTTCCGCCGCGCGGTGCAGGCGGGCGTCACCATGACGTTCGGCACGGACGCAGGCGTCTATCCGCACGGCGATAACGCCAGGCAGTTCGCCAAGATGGTGGAGTGGGGCATGACGCCCATGCAGGCCATCCAGGCGGCGACCTCGACGGCCGCACAGGTGCTTGGCCCCATCGGTCAGGGGCTCGGCGAGATCGCTCCCGGCGCATATGCCGACATCATCGCCGTGGACGCAGATCCGACGACGGACGTGACGACCCTCGAGCATGTGAAATTCGTGATGAAGGGCGGCGTGATCTATCGTCAGGCCGGAGCGCCCGTCGATCCGTAGACGGTCGAAAGACAAACCGGCCGGCCCGGAGGCCAAACCCTCCCGGTCCTCAGGAAGCGTCTCCGCACGATGCTGAATTGAAGGCGCCGCGGTAGGCAAGCGGGCTGACACCCAGCACGCGCCGGAAACGCTCTCGAAGCGCGCCGGCGTTCTCGAACCCCGACTGGAAGGCGACCGTGTCGACAGGCAGTGATGTGGTCTCCAGCAGTTCCTGCGCCCGGCGCACACGCGCCATCAGCAGCCACTGCAGCGGTGACAACCCGGTCTGGGCGCGAAACCGTCGGGTCAGCGTGCGTGGGCTCGCCGCTGTCCGGCGTGCAAGGTTCTCCAGCGTCAATCGCTCATCGAGGTGGCCGCTCATCCATTCCAGGAGAGGCGCGAGGCTGGCCGTTGAGGTCGGTGGTTCGCGTCGAATGAACTGGGCCTGACCGCCAGCGCGATCCAGCGGCGCCACGGCCAACCGCGCCGCTTCGGCCGCAACCGCCTGCCCGTGGTCGCTGCGAATCATATGCAGGCAAAGATCCAGCCCAGCCGAGGCGCCTGCGGAGGTCAGGACGCATCCTTCATCGACGAACAGCACGTCCGGGTCCACGCGCACCGTCGGATAAGCTGCCGCGAGAGCGGGGGCAGCCAGCCAATGGGTCGTCGCGCGTCGTCCATCCAGAATGCCGGCGGCGGCAAGCACGAAGGCGCCCGAGCAAATCGACGCCACGCGCGCGCCACGGGCGTGCGCGGCGCGGATTGTCTCGAGGACGATTTCGGCGATCGGCGCTGTAGCCTCGCTCCGTCCCGGCACGAGCACAGTATTGGCGAGCGCCACCTCGGCCAGCGTCCACGGCGCCCTGAGCCGGAAAGCGCCGGCGCAGATCTCTGGAGCCTCGCCACAGACACGCACGTCGTAAAGGCGCAGTCCGTCATTGTCGCGGGCGCGGGAGAAGACTTCCCAGGGAATCGCGAGATCCCCCGGCGAGACGTCGTTCAGCGCCAGGATCGCGATGCAATGCATGCGCCACTCACCGCCCCACCGCAGTCTTCGGTCAAGTCCAGTCCGGCTGCGTGACCAGAAATCGATGATGATTGGCTGGCGGCCATCTCACGCTCCCGGGTCGCTAGCGGGTAGCGAAAGGGTCTGGCGCATGTGGCGCCCCGGAGCGAGGTCGCCATGCCCTCAGTCGAAACCCTTCCTCTTCTTCAGTGGTTCGCGCCAATTGGTGCGGCCGGCCTGCTCATTGCGCTTGGCTCCCTACTTCCCGAACCCGCGCGCCAGCGGTTCAGCGCCGTCTTCCTCGCCGGAGCGGGCGCGGCCTACCTGAGCGGCGGATTCGGGATCTGGGAATTCGCCTTCTGCGCCCTGATCACCGTGCTGGCCTACCTGGGCCTGCAGCACTATCGGACGATCGCAGTGGGCTGGCTCCTGCACAGCGTCTGGGACGTCGCCCATCACCTGTGGGGCCATCCAATCATCCCATTCGCCCCGTCATCGTCCCTGGGCTGCGCGATCTGCGATCCCGCCCTGGCGGCATGGTACGCCCTGGGCGCGCCTTCGATCTGGGGGTTGAGGAAGCGGACGGCCTAACCGACGCCGCTCGCCCGGAGGCAGGCGAAGAGATCCGCAACCAGGTCTTCCGGCGAGGCGCGACCCTTGCCATCGCGAGCGAGGTGGCCCGCCAGCGCAAGCGTGACTGCGCCGTGGGCCAGCGCGAGCAGGAGCGAGGCCACACGCTCAGGGTCGCCGACCGGGAGCCTTCCTTGGTCCTGCGCCGTCGCAACGGCGGCCACGAGGCCGGCACGCGCGCCGTCCGCCGCGGAGCCGAGCTCTGCATCGTCACGCTCCCAACGGCCGAAGACCAAACGAAACCGCTCGGGGAAGGCGAGCGCCCAGCGCACGTAACCGACCATCCGGCGCTCGATATCCTGGCTCTCGTCGCTCGGGACCTGGCGACGAAGCTCACGCGCCGCGATGGCCGCCAGCAGCTGCGCCTTATCCGCGAAGTGCCGGTAAGGGGCGTTGTGCGAAACGCCCGTTGCGCGGCCGACCTCACGCAGGGTGACCGCCTGAGGTCCCCCATCGTCCAATAGCCGGGCGGCCGCCTCGATCAGTTCGTCCCGTCGAGCGCTCATCGCGATGGTCTCGCAAGGCACGTTGACAACGTCAACAGACGGATGGCACGTTGACAACGTCAACACGCTGCCATGAGCCGTCGATGACCTACAACAACCCGCCTCCCCTGCCCGACACCTGGAACCGTTTGCGCGACCGGGTCGTGATTGTGACCGGCGCTTCGAGCGGTATCGGCGAAGCGGCGACGCGCCTGTTCGCCGCCGAGGGCGCGCGCGTCATCGCGGCGGCCCGCCGCGTCGAAAGGATCGAGGCTCTGGCCGCCGAGCTTCGCACAGGCGGACTGGAGGCCGCCGCGGTGACGTGTGACGTGAGGAATGAAGACTCTGTCGCCGCCATGGTCGAATTCGCCCTGAAGACTTACGGCAGGCTCGACGGCGCCTTCAACAACGCCGGCGCGGGCGGCGGACACTCCCCCATTCACGAGGCGGACACCCGGGCCTTCGACCACATCATGGCCGTGAACCTGCGCGGGGTGTTCCTCTGCCTCAAGCATGAGACGGCTGCGATGGTCCGCGCCGGCGGTCCGGGGTCGATCGTCAACGTCTCCTCGATCGGTGGACTGCGGGGCGGCGCCCACAACAGCATCTATTCGGCCAGCAAGTTCGGCCTCGAAGGGCTCACCCGGTGCGCCGCGCGGGACTATGCCGCCCTGGGCATCCGTGTGAACGCCATCGCACCCGGTCCCACGCGCTCGGAGATGTTCGATCGCTGGATGCCCGATGAGGCGGCGCGCGAAGGCATGGCCGCGCTTTTTCCGATGAACTACATCGCCCACCCCCAGGACATGGCCCGCGCGGCCCTCTTCCTCCTCTCGGACGAGGCGCGCTGGACGACTGGGGTCATCCTGCCTTGCGAGGGCGGGATGAATGCGTGAGAGACCCGGCGGTGATCAGCCTTCGAACCTGGCCGTGATCACCTGGTCGCCCCGCTGGATGGCGAGGCTCCAGCCTCGAGCTGCGGTCCCGAGCAAAGCCTCAAGGCCCGCGGTGTCGGCTACCGCCTGACCGTTCACGGCCCGGACGATGTCGCCGGCGCGAAGTCCGATCATCCCTGCGGCGCCGCCGGAGACTTCCGTCACCAGGACGCCGTGGCCTGAGAAGGGATCCACGCCATTGGCGAGGGCCGTTGCCGGCGAGAGGTTCACCACCGTGGCGCCGGCCAGGGGATTATGGCCGGAAATGACGCGCTTGTCCTCCGGCGGGATTGCAGGGGGGGGTTCCACCGTGAGGTGAGGCAAGAGGCTCGTCGCGCTTCGGCGCACGGTGAGCTGAACGTTCTCACCTGGCCGCAGCGTGGCGATGCGGTAAGTCAGCGTGCCTTCGGAATCGATCGGCGCGCCGTTCACGGCCTCAATGAGGTCGCCGCTGTGAAGGCCGGCCCGGTCCGCGGGTCCGCCTGGCCACACCTGCGTCACGACCACCCCCACAGGGGCCGAAAGACCGAAGCTGTGCGCCATTTCGTCGGTGAGTGTCTGGGTCTTGGCGCCCAGCCACGGCCGGATCACGTCGTGCCCCCCGTTGAGGGCCGTCTGTACGACCTGCTTGGCCATGACCGCGGGTATGGCGAAACCGACGCCGGCCGAGGCGCCGGAGCTGGAGACGATGGCGGTGTTCACGCCGATCAGATCCCCGTTCATGTCCACCAGGGGTCCGCCGGAATTGCCCGGATTGATGGCGGCGTCGGTCTGGATGAAGAAGGCGTAGTCGTTGATCCCCACGTCCGACCGCGCCAGCGCCGAGACGATGCCGTTCGTCACCGTCTGGCCCACGCCAAACGGGTCGCCGATCGCGAGGACCAGGTCGCCCACTTGAGGGCTTGCCTCCGCGTCGATGGGAATGGTTGGCAGCCGCTCGCCCTTGGTGTCGATCTTTAGGACCGCCAGGTCCGCCCGTGGATCATCGAGCAGGACCGTGGCTGGCCACTCCCGGCGATCGGCAGTCACCACGCGGATCTCCTGCGCCCCCTCGATATTGTGGTGGTTGGTCAGGATCACGCCATCGGACCGGACGATCGAGCCCGAGCCCAGTGATTGCTGGACACGTGACCGGGGCATGCCGCCGGCAAAGAACGACCAGAACGGGTCGAGCTGCGCGCGCACGACCCTCTTGGAATAGACATAGACCACCGCGGGGGCGACGCGCCGCACGATCGGCGCAAATGAGAGGCGCATTTCAGACGCGCTGGAGGGGACTCGCGTCGGTTCGGGAAGGCTCGGCTGGGCGATGGCCGGCGCGGCAAGGCATGAGGCGGCGGCAAGGACCAGGAGGCCTCGGGTCATCGATCGTATCCTCGTGAGATCGGGGGGCGTGTCACGCGAGGGCGACAAGGCCACAGGCCCTCGGCGGCTTCAAGACGACGCCGGCTGAGCTCTGACGACGGGCGTCGCCACCCGGAGGGACAGCAGGAAACCTGTGGCCATGAGCGCGGCGGAGGCCAGGATCGGCAGTCCCGGCAAGTGAAGAGTGGAGTTGTGCCTCACCGCCCACGCGAACACCAAGCCGAAGAAGGACGGCGCGACGAAGGAGGAGATCCCCTGCAGGCTCTGGTAGGCCCCCTGCAGCTGGCCCTGATGGGTCGGCCCGACCCGCTGGGTCATCAGCCCCATCAATCCCGGGGTCATGAAACCGGTCAGGGCAAAGATTGGGATGCCGCACAGGTAGAGCCAGCCGGTGGGGGCGAGGCCGTAGACAACGAAGGCCACGGAGCCGCCGGCGAGCCCGACGAGCACAGCTCCCCGCTCTCCCAGCCAGCGCACCGCCGGCCCCACGAGGAAGGCCTGGACGACGATCTGGCTGATCCCTGTCGCCATGAAGGTGAAGCCAAGGATCTGGGGCGTCCAGCCATAGCGGTAGCCGGTGTAGAGCACGAAGATCGTCGGCAGGACGGTGAATCCGAGCTGGAAGAGCAGACCCACGCTCGCCAGCCCCAGGAGCTTGGGCGTGCTGTGCAGGAAAAGCAGCGAGCCAACCGGGTTGGCGCGCGACCACTGGATACGGCTGCGCCGCTCGGGCGGCAGGGACTCGGGGAGGACCAACAGGCCGTAGATCCAGTTGATTGCGCACAAGGCGGCCGCGGCGAAGAAGGGCCAGCGGAGGTTATGCTGACCGAGGATGCCGCCGATCGTCGGACCCAGGACGAACCCCACGCCGAAAGCCGATCCCATGATCCCGAAATTGCGGGCGCGCTTCTCCGGCGGCGTGACGTCGGCCACATAGGCGTTGGCGGTGGAAAAGCTCGAGGCCGTGATCCCGTTGAGCACGCGCCCGACGAACAACCACTGCAGGTTCGGCGCGAGCGCCATGAACAGAAAGTCGACGAACAGGCCGAAGATCGAGATCAGCATCACCGGCCGGCGCCCGAATCGATCCGACAGCATGCCCAGGATCGGCCCGCAGAAGAACTGCATCAGGCCCCACGCCGTGGCGAAGGCCGCGTTCCAGGTCGACGCCGCGGCGGTGTCGCCCCCGTTCATCGCCTTGATGAGATTCGGCAGGATCGGGATCATGATCCCGAACGACACCGAGTTCATCAGCGCCGTGGCGAAGACGAATCCGAAGGCGGCCGCCCGCGGCTGACGCGCGCCATTGATCGTCGAAGCGGTCACGGCCCCTCCTTCCCGTCCCGGGTTTCGGCCATGGACCCCTTCAAAGAGCCAAGCAAGGCCTGCCACCACTCCCCGTGCCGCAGCAGGAAGACCTGATTGGGGAAGCCGTGCCGGGCGACGTGACTGGCGGGGACGGTGTCCCAACCGCGGTGCTCGACGGTCACACGGGTCTCCTCACCCACCGGCTCGAAGCGGACCTCCACCTCGGTGTCCTGATCCGGAGCGAAGGTCGCCTGTCGCCAGGAAAAGACCAGCAGTTCGGGCGGTGACCAGACCTTCACTTTGCCGATCTCGAACACCTTGCCCGTCGGCAGGGTCTCGATCAGCCGCCCGTTCTCGCCGCCCTCGAAGGCAAGCACGCCGGGACTGCGCGGGGTGAAAGCGAACAGCGGACTGGGCCGCCACCACCGGCCGATCTGGCCGGTGAAGGCGTCGAACGCCCGCTGTGGCGCCGCCGGCACGCGCAGCGCCACCAGGACGCGGGACGCCAACTCAGGCTTCCTGCTCGAGATGCGCCCTGAACGCAGAGAGCTGTTCGCTCCACAGGGCTTCGGTCTCGTCCAGCCACGCCTTGAGCTCGCGCATCGGCCCTGGCTGAAGTTCGTAGATGCGAATGCGGGCGTCATGGGCGGGATGTGTCTCCGCAACGAGCCCGACCTCCCTCAGGGCGCGCAGGGCGCGGCTCATGGCCGGCCCCGGCACCCCCACCTCCCGCGCAAGCTCGCCGGCGGCCCGGGGCCGCTCGCGCAGAAGGTCGACCACGCGACGGCGGTTGGGATCGGCCAGGGCCGCGAGAGTGGCGTCGAGCCGCGACACGTCAGAGCGAGGTCGAGATCTTCAACCCGCTCGCCCGCTCCATGTCGGCGTGGGAGAGGTCTCTGATCGTCTGCTCGAACGTCCAGACGTGCCCTTCGGGGTCGAGGGCCCGATAGACCCGTGCGCCGTAGAACTGGTCCTCGGGACGCTGGGTGATCTGGGCACCCGCCGACTCCGCCCTGGCGCAGTGGTCGTCGAGCCCCGTCTCGAGGTGCACCCGAATGAACTGGGTCCCCTGGCCTGCAAGCGAAACGGGGCTCTTCATCGTGGCGGGGCCGATCAACTCGCGCGCACCCCACTCGCCGCCAATCCCGACCGCCCCGCCGTTGAAGCCCATCTCAGCGTGGCCGACATTGCCGCCCTCGTCCGTAACCAGAAGCGTCGTCTCGAAGCCGAACGCCTGCTCGAGCCACTTAAGGGCGGCCATGGGATCTCGGTAGAATGCTGTGGGCGTGAAGGGAGAGCTCATCGCGACTCCTCCAGACGCTCGCGGATCTTCCGGCCGCCAACCTTTTCCATCTCTTCGAACGTCATGGTCTTCAACGTTCGGCTGAAGGTCCATTGATGGCCTTCCGGGTCGATGACGCCATAGACGCGATCGCCGTAGAACTGGTCTGCGGGCTCGCGCAGCTTCTTAGCGCCGGCTGCGAGCGCCCGCCTGTAATGCGCGTCGAGGTCCTCGGAGTCATCCAGGTGGATGTGGACCGACTGGCTGTTCACGCCGCCGATCGAAGCGGGGCTGCGGTGGAACTCGTCCCACTCGCTGCCCACCATCACAAGTCCATTGCGGCCCACACGCATCTCGCTGTGGCCGATTGAGCCGTCGGGATTCTCCACCACCATGCTGGTCTCGAAGCCGAAGGCCTTCTCCAGCCAGGCCAGCGCCGCGCGCGGATCCCTATACGCAACACCTACGGCAAGGGTCGGACGTTCGCTCTCCATAACGCACCTCCTGCGTTTCTGGAGAATATTTCTATGCTTGCGAAATTATCTGGTCAAATGAAAACCCGGGTCGTGAGGCCCGGGTTCGCAAAGAGAGACGGGGTTTATTCCGCGGCGGCCTGGGTCGGCCCGGAGTCACGGCCCTTGGCCGAGACGTCGCGGTCGACGAACTCGATCACCGCCATCGCGGCGTTGTCGCCGTGGCGAAAGCCGGCCTTCAACACGCGAGTGTACCCGCCGTTGCGGCCGGCGTAGCGCGGGCCAAGCGTCGAGAACAGCTTTCCGACCTGGGTAACGTCACGGACCTTGGAAATGGCGATGCGCCGGGAGTGCAGGTCGCCACGCTTGGCCAGGGTCACGAGCTTTTCCACGAAGGGGCGAAGCTCCTTGGCCTTGGGCAGCGTCGTGACGATCTGCTCGTGCTTGATCAGGCTCGCCGACATATTGGCGAACAGGGCCGTGCGGTGGGCCGAGGTGCGGCCGAGTTTGCGGTGCGCGTAACCGTGGCGCATGGTCTCGTCTCTCCAAACGGCCCCTTAAGAAGGACGGGCCTTATACCAGAGGTTTAGATCTGGTCTTCGAATTTCTTGGCCAGGTCCTCGATGTTTTCGGGAGGCCAGTTGGGCACATCCATACCGAGGTGGAGGCCCATGTTGGTTAGGACCTCCTTGATCTCGTTGAGCGACTTGCGTCCGAAGTTCGGGGTGCGGAGCATTTCCGCCTCGGTCTTCTGGATCAGGTCGCCGATATAGACGATGTTGTCGTTCTTCAGGCAGTTGGCGGAACGCACCGACAGTTCCAGCTCGTCCACCTTCTTGAGCAGCGCCGGGTTGAACGGCAGGTCCGGCTTGGCCTCGCCCTCGAGCTTCTTCTTCGGCTCTTCAAAGGTGATGAAGACCTGGAGTTGGTCCTGCAGGATGCGCGCCGCGTAGGCGACCGCATCCACCGGCGACACGGCGCCGTTGGTTTCCACTTCCATGATCAGCTTGTCGTAGTCGAGGCTCTGGCCCTGACGGGTCGGCTCGACGCGATAGGCCACCCGCTTGACCGGGCTGTAAAGCGCGTCGACGGCGATCAGGCCGATCGGGGCGTCTTCCGGCCGGTTGCGCTCGGACGGCACATAGCCCTTGCCGTTCTGCACGGTGAACTCGATCCGCACGCTCGCGCCCTCATCGAGGGTGAGCAGGACGTGCCTGGGATTGAGGATCTCGATGTCCGAGGGCGCCTCGATCTGGCCCGCGGTCACTGGTCCGGGCCCGGTGGCGCGCAGGGTCATGCGCTTGGGGCCCTCGGAGTGCATCCGCAGCGCCAGCTGCTTGATGTTCAGGACGATGTCGACGACGTCCTCGCGCACGCCCTCGAGTGAAGAGAATTCGTGCACCACGCCATCGATCTGGATGGAGGTGACGGCGGCCCCTTGAAGCGAGGAGAGGAGCACCCGGCGCAGGGAGTTGCCCAGGGTGACGCCAAAGCCCCGCTCCAGAGGTTCGGCCACCAGGCGGGCCTTGCGGGAGCTGTCCGCGCCGGCTTCGATCTGGGGCTTTTCCGGGCGGATCAGTTCGTTCCAGTTACGTTCGATCACGGATTTGACGGTGTCCTTCGACACGAATTCGCCGGCCTGCGCAGGTCGTCACAGATCGGCAATGACGGAAATATCGGGAGGCAGGAGATATAGGAACTCAGACGCGCCGGCGCTTGGGAGGCCGGCAACCATTGTGCGGCATTGGAGTAACGTCGCGGATCGTGGTGATGGTCATGCCGACGGCCTGCAGCGCCCGCAACGCCGACTCCCGGCCAGAGCCCGGTCCGGAGACGTTGACTTCGAGGGTGCGGACGCCGTGTTCCGCCGCCTTCCGGCCGGCGTCTTCGGCAGCCATCTGCGCCGCATAGGGCGTCGATTTACGCGAGCCCTTGAAACCCATCGACCCGGCGCTCGACCAGGAGATCGCATTCCCCTGGGCGTCGGTAATCGTGATCATGGTGTTGTTGAACGAGGCGTTCACGTGCGCCACGCCCGAAGTGATGTTCTTGCGTTCGCGCTTCTTGACGCGCGCAGGTTCCCTGGCCATCGGACGCCTCTCTCTTACTTCTTCTTACCGGCGATCGGCTTGGCCGGGCCCTTGCGGGTCCTGGCGTTGGTGTGGGTGCGTTGGCCCCGAACCGGGAGGCCCTTGCGGTGACGCAGGCCGCGATAGCAGGCCAGGTCCATCAGCCGCTTGATGTTGGTTGCCGTCTCGCGGCGCAAATCGCCCTCGACCAGGTAGTCGCGGTCGATCACCTCACGGATTTGAACCACTTCCTGGTCCGTGAGTTGGTTCACGCGGCGCTCATCGGCGATGCCGACCCGGTCAACGATCTCTCGAGCGACCGCCGGACCGATGCCGTGGATGTATTGCAGCGCGATGATGACGCGCTTGTTCGTGGGGATGTTAACGCCTGCGATGCGGGCCAAACTAATCTCCTGACGGCGCCGGACAGCACGAAAAGCGCGACCGCCCCCGCCGCCTCGCAGGGGCAGACGACGATCGCGCTTCTTTCGCGGAGGGAGTGGTTATAGGGGTGAAAACGTCGAGGTCAATAGGTTTTGACTTGCTATTTCAGGCTTTCTCAAGGGCTCCATCGATCTGTTCGGCGACAGCCTCGATGCTGGCCATTCCGTCAACATTTCGAAGCTTCCCCTGCCCTTCGTAGTACGGGATCAACGGCGCGGTATCGCGGTTGTACGCCGCCAGCCGCACTGCAAAAGATTCCGGATTGTCATCGGGCCGGCCGGACTCGGCAAAGCGCCCGGCCACGCGGGCCTTGAGCGCCTCATCATCCACGACCAGCCGGACGACCTGATCGATCTGCTGACCAGAATGCTTGAGCATGCGGTCAAGAGCCTTGGCCTGAGCCAGGGTGCGCGGGAAGCCATCGAAGATCGCGCCCCCGGTTCCGGCGAGCGACGGCAGGCGGTCCTCGATGAGCCCTACGACGATCTCGTCGGGCACCAGCTCTCCGCGCTGGATGATCCCCTCGACCTTGCGCCCAAGCGCGGAGCCGGACGCAATGGCCGCCCGCAGCATGTCACCCGTGGAGAGCTGGACCATCGCCCTGTGCTCCACCAGGCGCTTGGCCTGAGTTCCCTTCCCCGCCGCCGGCGGTCCGAAAAGGATCAGGTTCATTCACTCCCTCCCTTGGACGTCCGCCTTACAGGCGCGCCTCCAGGCATCGTCCGCTCCCATGAGTCGGCGCCGTGCTCCAGCATGTCGCTGCGTCAGCCGGCGGCGATCGTTTCAATCGCCTTCGTCAGCGGCGGGCGCCCCGCATCCGCGACTTCTTGATCAGTCCCTCGTACTGGTGGGCAAGCAGGTGGGACTGGATCTGAGCCACGGTGTCCATCGTCACCGACACCACGATGAGGATCGAGGTGCCGCCGAAGGCGTAGGAGCCGCTGGGGCCGGCAAGGAACTCCGGCAGGAGGCAGACCAGCGCGATATAGGCCGCGCCGATCAGGGTCAGGCGCGTGAGCACATAGTCGATGTACTCAGCTGTGCGCTTGCCGGGACGGATGCCGGGCAGGTTGCCGCCGTACTTCCGCAGCTGCTCGGCCGTGTCGTCGGGATTGAAGACGACGGAGGTATAGAAGAAGCAGAAGAAGACGATGAGGACCCCGTAAAGGAGCATGAACAGCGGCTTGCCATGACTGAGCATGCCGACCGCCGTCGGCAGCCACTGCGCCCAGGGCGGCAGCTTCGCGGTCGCCAGAAAGCCCGCAGCCGTCGCTGGGAGAAGCAGCAGCGATGAGGCAAAGATCGGCGGGATCACACCGCTCACATTGATCTTGAGCGGCAGGAACGAGTTCTCCCCGCCCATCATCCGATTGCCGACCTGACGCTTGGGGTAGACGATCAGCAGCCGCCGCTGCGCGCGCTCCATGAACACGATGAACAGGATCACGGCCACGGCAAGGCCGATGTAGCCGAAGATCAGCGCCGTCTTCGACGGGTCGAGCCGTGCTTCCTGCAGCAGGTCCCACAAGCCCACGGGCAGTCGCGCCACGATGCCCGCAAAGATGATCAGCGAAATGCCGTTGCCGACCCCCCGCGTGGTCATCTGCTCGCCCAGCCACATCAGGAAGATGGTGCCGCCCGTAAGCGTGATCATGGTCGAGGCGATGAAGAACACGCCGGGTTCGTCGACGATGCCCGGCGCATTTGAGAGCCCGACGGCGATGCCGAATGACTGGAACAGGGCCAGCACGACGGTGAGGTAGCGGGTGTACTGGTTGAGCTGCTTGCGGCCCGCCTCCCCGCCTTCCTTGCGCAGCTTCTCCCACGGGGGATAGGCCGTTCCGAGCAGCTGAACGATGATCGAGGCCGAGATGTACGGCATCACGTTCAGCGAGAAGATCGCCATGCGCTGGACAGCGCCGCCGGAGAACATATTGAACATGCCAAGGATGCCCTTGGCCTGGCCTTCGAAGGCGTGGGCGAAGGCGCCGGCGTTAATGCCGGGGATCGGGATGTAGGTCCCCAGGCGATAGACCACCATCGCCAGCAGTGTGAAGCCAATGCGCTTGTGAAGCTCCGTCGCCTTCTGGAAAGCGCCGAAGTTCATGTTGGCGGCGAGCTGTTCGGCGGCCGAAGCCATGCGTCATCCCGGAAATAAAGAGGTCGTGCGCGGAGACGAAGATAGGCGGCCCGCGCGACGGACGCGAGGGCGAAAGGGCCGCGGCCCTTCGCCCCTGCAAAACTCAGTCCGCAGCAGCCTCCTCGGCGGCCGGCTGGGGCCGGGTCACCGTCAGCGTCCCGCCAGCCTTTTCCACGGCCTCGCGGGCCGCCGCGGAGGCGGCGTAGACCGTGATCTGCAACTTCGAAGTCAGTTCGCCCTTGGCGAGCAGCTTCACCCCGTCCTTGGCGCGGCGAAGAACGCCGGCTTCCACCAGGGCGGCGGCGTCGATGGGCTTTGAGACGTCCAGTTTGCCGGCGGCGATCGCCTGCTCGAGCCGCCAGAAGTTCACTTCCGCCAAATCAAGGGCGCGGGGATTGTTGAACCCGCGCTTGGGCATGCGCATGTGCAGCGGCATCTGGCCGCCCTCGAAGCCGGCGATGGCGACGCCCGAACGAGCCTTCTGGCCCTTCACGCCGCGGCCGGCGGTCTTGCCCTTGCCCGATCCCGGGCCACGTCCCACGCGCGTACGGTACTGGGTCGACCCTGGGGTCGGGGCGAGCTCATTGAGCTTGGTCATTGGCGCCTCTCCTCTGGAGATCTATCGCCAGGGCAACGCCCCGACTCGGCTGGAAGAATGAAAACCGCGGGCTTGGCGCCCGCGGCTGAGGTCTATTCGGCCGAAACGACTTCGACCAGGTGAGCGACCTTGGCGATCATCCCGCGAACAGCAGGGGTGTCGTCGAGGGTCGCGCTACGGCCGATCCGATTCAGGCCCAGGCCCACCAGAGTGGCGCGCTGGTCGAACTTGCGACGGATCGGGCTGGCGGTCTGACGGACGGTGAGCTTGGCCATGTTCAAGGATCCCGGTCGGCTCAGGCTTCGACGGCTTCGCCGCTGGCGGAGTCTGAGCGGCGCTCGACGATGTCGCTCACCTTCTTGCCGCGCTTGGCCGCAACCTGGCGGGGCGAGGACTGCTCCTTCAGCGCTTCGAAGGTGGCGCGGATCATGTTGTACGGGTTGGACGAGCCGACAGACTTGGCCACCACGTCCTGCACGCCCAGCGTCTCGAGGACGGCGCGCATCGGGCCGCCGGCGATGACGCCGGTGCCGGGAGGCGCCGCACGCATCATGATCTTGCCGGCGCCCCAGCGTCCGGCGCCATCGTGGTGTAGGGTGCGGGATTCGCGCAGCGGCACGCGGATCATCGACTTCTTGGCTTCCTCGGTCGCCTTGCGGATCGCTTCGGGGACCTCGCGGGCCTTGCCGTGGCCGAACCCCACGCGGCCCTTCTGGTCACCCACCACCATCAAGGCGGCAAAGGAGAAGCGTCGGCCGCCCTTCACCGTGGCGGCGACGCGGTTGATGTGCACCAGCTTCTCGACGATTTCGGAGTCGACCCGCTCTTCGGGCTTGTTCCGGTCGCGCCGATCCCGGCGCTCTCCGCCGCCACGCTGCTGTTCGCCACGGGCCATGCTAAAGCCTTTCCAAATCAGAAGTTCAGGCCGGCTTCACGCGCGGCGTCAGCCAGCGCCTTGATCCGGCCGTGATAGATGTAGCCGCCGCGGTCGAAGACGACCTCCTTGCAGCCCTTCTCGATTGCGCGTTGCGCCACCAGGGCGCCGACCTTTGCGGCCGCCGCCTTGTCCGAACCCTTGTCGCCCGCCTCGAGCGAGGACGCCGCCGCCAGGGTCACGCCGCGCTCGTCGTCGATGACCTGGGCGTAGATGTTCTTCGCCGAGCGGAAAACCGACAGGCGAAGACGGCCGCCGGCCAGGCTGCGCAACCGCCGGCGCACGCGCTCGGCGCGCTTCTTGGTGATATCTCGCGGTGAGAGGGCCATCTTACTTCTTCTTGCCTTCCTTGCGCCGCACAGTCTCGCCGCCGTAGCGAACGCCCTTGCCCTTGTAGGGCTCAGGGGGGCGGATCTTGCGGATCTTGGCCGCGATCTCACCCACGAGCTGCTTGTCGATGCCACTGATCTTGATCTCGACCGGGCGCGGCACAGCGAAGCTGATGCCGGGCGGAGGCGGCACGTCCACCTCGTGCGAGAAACCGAGCTGCATGCTCAGCGCCTGGCCCTTCATAGCTGCGCGATAGCCCACGCCGACCAGCTCGAGGGTTTCCTCGTAGCCCTTGGTCACGCCCACGACCATGTTGTTGATCAAGGTGCGCGAAAGGCCCCACATCGCCTTGGCGCGCGTGGAGTCCGAGCGCGGGACGAACGTAAGCTGGCCATCGGCCTGGCTCACCTCGATCTCGTCGCTCACCGTCCAGGCGAGCTGGCCCTTGGGCCCCTTCACGGTCACCGTCTGGCCCTGAAGGGTGACGGTCACCCCCGAAGGGATGGCGATCGCTTTCTTGCCGATCCGCGACATCTCAATACACCTGACAGAGGACTTCGCCGCCCACGTTGGCGCTGCGCGCCGCCGAGTCCGACATCACACCCTTGGGCGTGGAGAGGATCGAGATCCCCAGGCCGTTCTTCACCGGCTTGAGGTCGCCGATCGACGAATAAACGCGGCGGCCCGGCTTGGACACGCGCGAGATCTCGGCGATCACCGGTTGGCCGTCGAAGTACTTCAGCTCGACTTCAAACTGCGGAAAGGCGCCCGGCTCCTGAACCAGGGTAAAGCCGCGGATATAGCCTTCCGACAGCAGGACATCGAGGACGCGCTCGCGCATCCGCGAGGCGGGCGTGAGCACCTTAGACCGCTTGCGCTGGGCTGCGTTGCGGATCCGGGCGATCATATCGCCGAGAGGATCGTTCACCATCTCGCCCTCCTCACCAGCTCGACTTCACGAGGCCGGGGATCTGCCCGGCCGATCCCAGCTCGCGCAGGGCGATACGGCTCATCTTCAGCTTCCGGTAGAAGGCCCGCGGACGGCCCGTCACCTCGCAGCGATTGCGGATGCGGGTCGGCGCGGAATTCCGCGGCAGCTTGGCGAGCTTCAGACGCGCCTCGAACCGCTCTTCGAGCGAGAGGTTGTCGTTCTCGGCGGTCGCCTTCAACGCGGCGCGCTTGGCGGCGAATTGCTTCACCAGCTTGCGGACCCGTTCGTTGCGGTTGACGGCGCTCTTCTTGGCCATGGGTTTAGCTCCTTGCCCGTTCTTCGGCTCAGGCCTGGGCCTGGGTGAACGGGAAGTGGAATTCCCTGAGGAGCTGACGTGCCTCCTCGTCGGATTTGGCAGTGGTGCAGACGATGATGTCCATGCCCCAGATCTGGTCGATCTCGTCGTAGTTGATCTCGGGGAACACCAGGTGCTCGCGAAGGCCCATGGCGTAGTTGCCACGGCCATCGAAGCTCGTCGGCTTGAGACCCCGGAAATCCTTCACCCGCGGCAAGGCGATGGTGATCAGGCGATCGAGGAACTCATACATGCGGTCGGCGCGCAGGGTCACCTTGGCGCCCACCACCATGCCTTCGCGCAGCTTGAAGCCGGCGATCGACGTGCGCGCCTTGGTCGGCACAGGCTTCTGGCCGGTGATCGCACCCAGGTCCTTCATCGCCGAGGCGGCCTTCTTGGAGTCCGTCACGGCTTCGCCGATGCCCATGTTCACGACGATCTTGTCGATCTTCGGGATCTGCATCTCGTTGGTGTAGCCGAACTTGTCCTTCATCGCCTTGCGGATACGCTGGCGATACTCGGTCTTCATCCGCGGTTCGTACGCGGTTTCGGTCTCAGCCATTGATGACCTCGCCGGTGGTCTTGGCCACCCTCACCTTCTTGTCCCCTTCGACACGGAATCCGACGCGGGTCGGCTTGCCGTTGTTGTCGACGAGGGCGACGTTGGAAACATGGATGCTGGCGGGCTTCGTCTTGATGCCGCCTTGCGGATCGCCCTGACTCGGACGCGTGTGGCGCTGAACCAGGTTGAGCCCGCCGACGATCACGCGATCGTCCTTGGGCATGACCTTCTCGACCACCCCCGTACGGCCCTTGTCCTTGCCGGCGATCAGGATGACCCGATCGCCCTTCTTGATCTTCGCAGACATCACAGCACCTCGGGGGCGAGGGAGATGATCTTCATGTGGTTCTTGGCCCGCAGCTCGCGCGGAACGGGTCCGAAGATGCGGGTGCCGATCGGCTCGGACTGCTTGTTCACGATCACTGCCGCGTTCTTGTCGAAGCGGATCACCGAGCCGTCGCGGCGCTTGATCGCCGAGCTGGTGCGCACGACGATCGCCTGCAGCACGTCGCCCTTCTTCACACGGCCGCGCGGGATGGCTTCCTTCACCGACACGACGATCTTGTCGCCCACGCCGGCGTAGCGGCGCTTGGCTCCGCCCAGCACCTTCACGCACATCACCCGACGCGCGCCGGAGTTGTCGGCGACCTCGAGGTTGGTCTGCATCTGGATCATGGTTCGGCCGCTCCGTCAGGCGCCGGTCTGGGAGGCGTCCTTCGGCAGGACCTCCCAGGTCTTGAGCTTGGACTTGGGCGCGCACTCGATGATCCGCGCGATCTCGCCCTCATGATACGAGTTGGTCTCGTCATGGGCGTGGTAGCGCTTGGACCGGCGCACGGTCTTCTTGAGCAGCGGGTGCAGGAAGGTGCGCTCGACGCGCACGATCACCGTCTTGTTCTCCTTGTCGGAGACCACCACGCCTTCGAGGATTCGCTTGGGCATCTTGATCTTCTCTGTTGGCTCAGGCGTTCGCCGACTTGGCGCGCATCACTGTCTTGATGCGCGCGATGTCCCGGCGGACCTCCTGGGCCCGGTGCGTCTTTTCCAGCTGCCCGGTGGCGGACTGGAAACGCAGGTTGAACTGTTCCTTCTTGAGCGACAGCAGCTCGTCAGTGAGCTCGTCGGCGCTCATGCGGCGGACGTCATCGATCTTCATGGTCTTCACGCAGCCTCGACCGCGGCTTCGCCGATACGGGTCACGATGCGGGTTTTCACCGGCAGCTTGGCCGCGCCCAGGCGCAGGGCCTCACGCGCGACGTCGTCCGGCACGCCGTCCACCTCGAACATGATCCGGCCCGGCGCGACGCGCGCAGCCCAGTACTCGATGGCGCCCTTGCCCTTGCCCATCCGCACTTCGGCCGGCTTGTCGCTGACCGGGACGTCCGGGAAGATGCGGATCCACACCCGGCCCTGACGCTTCATCTGGCGGGTGATGGCGCGGCGGGCGGCCTCGATCTGGCGCGCCGTGACGCGCTCCGGCTGCAGGGACTTGAGCCCATGCGAGCCGAAATTCAGCGAGAAGCCACCCTTGGACAAGCCATGGATGCGGCCCTTGAACTGCTTGCGGTACTTCGTCTTCTTCGGAGACAGCATCGGTCGATCCCTGCCTTACGCCGCCGGCGCTTCGCGGCGCTCGCGCCGCGGGCCCCGATCGCCTCGATCCCGGCCATCCCGGCCGCCGCCCTCACCGGCGGCGCCGGTCTCGCTGGCCAAGCGCTTGTCCAGCGCCATCGGGTCGTGCTCGAGGACCTCGCCTTTGAAGATCCAGGTCTTCACGCCGATGATCCCGTAGGTCGTCTTCGCCTCGGCAAAGCCGTAGTCGATGTCCGCCCGCAGGGTGTGACGCGGCACGCGGCCCTCGTGATAGGACTCCGCACGAGCGATCTCCGCGCCGCCGAGGCGACCGGCCACCTCGACCCGGACGCCCTTGGCCCCCAGGCGCATCGCCGACTGCATCGACCGCTTCATCGCACGGCGGAAGGCGATCCGGCGCTCGAGCTGCTGAGCGATGTTTTCCGCCACCAGCTGGGCGTCGGTCTCCGGCTTGCGCACCTCGACGATGTTCAGGTGGACATCGCCCTCGGTCATCTTCGAGAGGTCCGAACGGAGCTTCTCGATGTCGGCGCCCTTCTTGCCGATGATCACGCCCGGGCGAGCAGCATAGATCGTCACGCGGCACTTCTTGTGCGGGCGTTCGATCAGGATGCGCGACACGCCCGCTTGCTGCAGGCGCTTCTTGAGCTCCTTGCGCAGCTTCAGGTCGTCATGCAGCAGGCGCGAATAATCGTGCCCGCTGGCGAACCAACGGCTGTCCCAGGTCCGGTTGATGCCGAGCCGCAGACCGACCGGATTGACTTTCTGACCCATCAGGCGACCTCGCCTAGTTCACGAACCACGATGGTGATCTCCGAGAACGGCTTCTCGATCCGCGACGAGCGCCCCCGTGCGCGCGCCGAGAAGCGCTTCATGACCAAGTTGCGGCCTACATAGGCTTCGGCGACCACCAGGTTGTCGATGTCCAGGCCGTGGTTGTTCTCGGCGTTCGAAATCGCCGAATAGAGCGCCTTACGCACATCTGCGGCAATGCGCTTGGGGCTGAACTCCAGCTCGTTGAGGGCGCGCTGCACCTTCAGACCCCGGATGGACTGGGCCACCAGGTTCAGCTTCCGCGCGCTGGTGCGCAGGGTACGCACCTTGCTCATCGCGGAATCGGCGCCCACGCGGCGCGGATTGACGGACTTGCTCATGCTACTTCCTCTTGGCCTTCTTGTCGGCGGCGTGGCCGGGGAAGTAGCGCGTGGGAGCAAACTCCCCGAGCTTCATGCCCACCATGTCCTCGGAGACCAGGACGGGCACGTGCTTCTGGCCGTTGTGCACACCGAAGGTGAGGCCCACGAACTGGGGCATGATGGTCGAGCGGCGCGACCAGGTCTTGATCACGTCCTTGCGGCCGGAGGCCTGGGCGGCGTCGGCCTTGTCGAGCAGATAGCCGTCGACGAACGGCCCCTTCCAAACCGAACGGGTCATCAGCGGGCCTTCCTGACATGGCGCGAACGGATGATGAGCTTATCCGTCGTCTTGTTGGTGCGGGTCTTGCGACCCTTGGTGGGCTTGCCCCAGGGGGTGACGGGGTGACGGCCGCCGGATGTACGGCCTTCGCCGCCGCCGTGCGGGTGGTCGATCGGGTTCATGGCGACGCCACGGACATGCGGGCGACGGCCTTTATGGCGGACACGGCCGGCCTTGCCGAGGACCTCGTTCATGTGGTCCTGGTTCGAGACTGCGCCGACCGTGGCCATGCAGCCATCAGGCACCATGCGGAGTTCGCCGGAGTTGAGGCGGATCTGCGCGTAGCCGGCGTCACGGCCGACGAGCTGGGCGTAAGCGCCGGCGCTGCGGGCGATCTGGCCGCCCTTCAGTGGCTTGAGTTCGACATTGTGGATGATGGTGCCGACCGGCAGGCTGCGCAGGGGCGAAGCGTTGCCGGGCTTCACGTCCACGCGCTCGCCGGCGACGACCTCGTCGCCCGCCTTCAGGCGCTGCGGCGCCAGGATGTAGGCGAGTTCGCCGTCGGCGTAGCGGACCAGGGCGATGAAGGCCGTGCGGTTGGGATCGTATTCCAGGCGCTCGACAATCGCCGGCACGTTCCACTTGCGGCGCTTGAAATCCACCACACGGTAGAGCCGCTTGGCGCCGCCGCCGCGGAAGCGCGTGGAGATACGTCCGCCCCCGCCACGTCCGCCCGACTTGTTCAGCCCCTCGACGAGAGACTTCTCAGGCCGGCCCTTGTGGAGCTCGGAGCGGTCGACCAGCACCAGCCCGCGTCGCGAGGGCGAGGTCGGATTGAAGTTCTTCAGAGCCATGACCCTACCCTCAGAGTCCCGTCGTGATGTCGATGGACTGGCCTTCGCGCAGGGTCACGATGGCCTTCTTGATGTCCGAACGGCGACCCGGACGGCCGCGGAAGCGCTTGGTCTTACCCTTCTGGATCAGGGTGTTGACCTTCACGACGTTCACCTTGAACAGCTCCTCGACCGCCGCGGCGATCTCTTCCTTGGTGGCGTCGAGGGCGACCTTGAAGACCAGCTTGTTCTGATCGGAGAGCTGGGTCGCCTTCTCGGTGATGAGCGGCGCCAGGATGGTGTCGTAATGACGGGCGGTGGCGGTCATCACGCAGCTTCCTTCGCTTCGAAGCGGGCCTCGATGGCTTCGACGGCCGCGCGGGTGAGCACGAGGGTGTGGCGGCGCAGCACGTCGTAGACGTTCAGGCCGGCGTTCGGCAGGACGTCCACGTCGGGGATGTTGCGGGCGGCCAGCTTGAAGTTGGCGTCCACCTCGGGCCCGGCGATGATCAGAGCGTTCTTCAGGCCCAGATTGGCGAAGCGGCCGCGCAGGGTCGCAGTCTTGGGCTCGTCCAGGCGCGCGTCGTCGAGCACCACCAGGGCCCCGGACTTGGCCTTGGAAGACAGCGCGTGACGCAGGGCCAGAGCGCGGACTTTCTTGGGCAGGTCGAAGGCGTGGCTGCGAACGACAGGCCCGTGCGCCTTGGCGCCGCCGACGAACTGAGCGGCGCGGCGCGAGCCGTGCCGGGCGCCGCCGGTGCCCTTCTGCTTGTACATCTTCTTGCCCGTACGGGAGACCTCGTTACGGACCTGGATCTTGTGCGTGCCGGCGCGGCGCTTGGCGAGCTGCCAGGTCACGCAGCGGTGCAGGATGTCGGCGCGGATATCGTCGATGCCGAAGATGTCGTCCCGCAGTTCCAGCGCTTCGCCGGAGCCGCCGTCGAGGGTGATGACGTCGATCTTCATGTTCAGGCCTCGGTCTCGCTGGCGTCGGCGGCAGGCGCGTCGGCGGCGGGCGCTTCAGCAGCAGCCGGAGCCTCGGAACCGCATGCGCGGAAGGCGCCCGGACGAGGCGCGTCGGCCGGCGCGGCGACCTTGATCGCGTCGCGGATTTTCACGAACGAGCCCTGAGCGCCCGGGACCGCGCCACGCACCAGGATCAGACCGCGCTCCACGTCCACCCGGTGGATGGTCAGGTTGAGCGTGGTCACGTTCTCCTGGCCCATGTGGCCGGCCATCTTCTTGTTCTTGAACACCTTGCCGGGGTCCTGCCGCTGGCCGGTGGATCCGTGCGAACGGTGAGACACCGACACGCCGTGGGTGGCGCGAAGGCCGCCGAAGTTCCAACGCTTCATGGCGCCGGCGAAGCCCTTGCCGACGGTCACGCCGGCGACATCGACCTTCTGGCCTGCGATGAAGTGGTCGGCGGTCAGCTCCGCGCCCACATCGATCAGGTTCTCTTCAGACACGCGGAATTCAGCGATGCAGCGCTTGGGCTCGACCAGAGCCTTCGCGAATTGCCCGCGCTGGGCCTGGCTGGTGTTCTTGGCCTTCTTTGCCCCGGCGCCGAGCTGGAGGGCGACATAGCCGTCGCGGGCCTTGGTGCGCTGACCGGTGACCTGGCAGCCGTCGAGGCTGAGCACAGTCACGGGCACGTGGGTCCCCGTCTCGTCGAAGAGGCGGGTCATGCCGAGCTTTCGGGCGATGAGTCCGGTTCGCATGGACGTCCCCTTAGAGCTTGATCTCGACGTCGACGCCGGCCGACAGGTCGAGCTTCATCAGGGCGTCGACAGTCTGCGGGGTCGGATCGACGATATCCAGCACGCGCTTGTGCGTGCGGATCTCGAACTGTTCGCGCGACTTCTTGTCGATGTGCGGCGAGCGGTTGACGGTAAAGCGCTCGATCAGCGTCGGCAGCGGAATGGGTCCGCGCACGGTCGCGCCGGTACGCTTGGCGGTGTTCACGATCTCCCGGGTGGAATGATCCAGGACCCGGTGATCGAAGGCCTTGAGCCTGATGCGGATGTTCTGACGATCCATATCGCTCTACTTCGACTTTCCTTCGAGGGCTTGAGGCCCCGCGCTCTTAATCCGCCTTGTCAAAGACCGGTCCCGCCGACCCTCGACCGAGGCCCGGCTGGACGAACGCGACTGCCCGCAAAAACGAATGGCCCGCGCGGCGTGTCCGCGAGGGCCGTTTCACGGACCATCAGATCCGTTCCGTCTTGCGAACCGCGTCTGCCTTGCAGAGGCGAACCCCCACGCGGCACAGCCGGCTCATTCGGAAGGGCGGTGTCTAAACGAGGGCGCCTGGAGCGTCAAGGCCGACCTTCCGCATAAGGGACAGATCGTCAGCTGCGGCGGACCGCGCCTTGACTTGGTCACATGGGACCGGCTCCCTCCGCCCCGCGGGGCCCTGAAGCCGGCGAGGACTTTCTTTCTGTTGACCGGCCAGCGTCGATCTTTGCGGAACGCCGTGGCCTTTGTAGCCTCGGCGCTGGTGCACCTCCTGGCGCTGGCGGTGTTCCTCGTCCAGGGCGTGGGGGAATATCAGCTGCCCCAACCTCCTGAGTCGCCGGAGCCGCCCGAACCGGCCGTGGAGGCGGAGATCGTCCGGCCCGAGCAGGTCATCCCACCGGAAAACCTTCCCCCCATTCCCGAGGCCCGAGTTCCCCCACCGACGGCGCCGACCCAGCCCCGGCCCCAGCCGACGCCTGAGCCTTCCCAGCCTCAGGCTACGCCGGCTCCCGCGCAACAAACTCCGGCCCCGCCAGCCCCGATCATCGCCCGGCCCGTCCCCACCGTGCAGGCCCCTCGCGCCGCGCCGCTCGTCGCGCGACAGGCGCCGAGCGTGAACCTCGCGCCCAACGCCATACCTGAGCTCGTTCCTGCACCGGCGCCGACGCCGGCCCCCGCGCCCGCGGCGCCGCCCGCGCCGGCCAAGCCCGCCGCCGTGCAGGCGCCCGCGACGACGCCTGGACCCGTCGCGCCGCACCTGAACATCCACAAGTCGGAGAAGGAGGCCCCTGCGGGCGTGCCGACCCTGCCGATGGCCCCTTCGCCGAATCAAGCGCCGGCGGGCGGGCGTCAGGCCGCGGCGCCGGGCGGTGGCGCGCCCGAAGCGGGCGGTGGAGGCTCCCGCCTGCAGGGCCTGACTCCCTATCCCAAGGGCTACCTCCCCAATGGAGGTCCAGGCCTGCGCGGCAGCCTGGTGGGCTGCGCGAACGCCCAGGCGGTCGGCCTTTCCTCCGTGGAGCGCGCCCATTGCGAAACGCGGTTCGGCGCCTCGATCGGCTCGGCGCCCCACCTGGATGACATCCCGCCCGACAAGCGGGCCGCGTTCGATCACGCGGTCGACAAGGCCGACCGCGCCCGCGCCTATCGCAACTCCACCACCGCGCGGGACATGGTGGGATTGGGCGGCGTGCCCAAGGACGAGACGACCACCACCATCAAGCTTCCCAACTGACCCTTGATCCGACGGCGCGCTTGCGCATTTGCCGTCCAGTCGCAACCACCGGAATGAAGACGACGATGCGCCTCCCCCTCCTCAGCCTGGCCGCGACCACCGTCATCTGCGCCGGCGCCGCCTCGGCCGAGGACACGATAAAGCCGGGCTACTGGGAGTCAGTGAACAAGGTCGGCTTCCCAGTCGCCTCGACCAAGATCGACCGTCGATGCATCACGCCAAAGGACGTGGCGAAGTTCATCCAGGGGCCGCGAAACCACATCTATGACTGCCAGTATCCGGAGCACTCGGCCGCCAACGGGCAGATCAGTTTCAACGGCCGTTGCGTCGACAAGAAGGGCTTCGCCGTCGGCATCTCCGGCCACGGCGAATACACCGAGACGACGCTCAAGATGACGGCGCTGGTGAAGATCGGGCCGATGTCGGTGGAAGCCTCGACCGACGCCCACCGCCTGGGCGACGACTGTCCGCCCGGCGTCCCGGGGACGCCGACTGCGGAGGAACACGATCACTGAGGCGGACGCCCGTTCAGGACGCCTCTATCTCTTCCCGGGTTATCCTCCAGGCGCCGTCGAGCCAGGCGACAATCTCGCGCGCGCCGGGATGATCGAACTGCACGAACCGTGAGCGCAGCCGCGCCGCCGCATCTCCAAGTTTGTCCAGCCCCACGTCCTGGAGGGACGTGACACGGCGAGCGACCTCGGTCGCCAACGTCTCGCCGAGCACGGCCGCCGCGGCCTGACGGAAGGCTTCGCCATAGTCGTAATCCTCGCCCTTAACATAGCTCTCGGCCAGGCTCAGCGCAGGGATGCAGCTCAGCGTCGGTTGGAGCGCCGGGTTCACCGCATGGCCCGCGATCAGCGGCGCGATCGCGGCCGAGCGACCGGTGAACGCCCTCAGATACAGGTAGGGGCTCATCCGTGGGCCATCGTTGACCGGGTAGTTGTCCCAAAGCAGAGGGCGGCGCCCGAGCTGGGCGGCGACCCGCGCAATGTGGCCAGGCTTCAGCTCGCGGGAACAAACTTCAGGCCCCGTCCAGAAGATCTCGACCCCAGGATCGAGCGCCGATCCCAGCGCCTCGAGGTAACCTTCCGGGCGCACGCCGAAGTGGGCGTCGAGGGCCGGATCGTCCGTGTAGTATGTCGGGCACATGATCAGACGCTCGGCGCGTGTGCGCTGGCCGATCCAATGCACGATGTCGGCCTGGCGTGCAGCGAGGTCCGGCTGGTCGCCCCTCATGTCGTCGAACAGGATCGCCAGCCGCTGGACGCCCAGCGAGTCCAGCTCGGCCAGCTTGCCCGTCAGGGCGGCCTTCGCATCGGCGTCGAAACCCCGATAGATCTCGAACGGACTTAAGCCCACGCCGAACGCGAGTCCCAGTCCCCCGCACTTCTGCGCGAAGGCGGCAAGCTCGCGCGCCTGGTCCTGCGGGTGGGGCTCGCGCCACCGCCGCCGCAGGAATGCGTCCGCCTTGGGGGCATAGAGAAAGAAATCGTAGTCGTGGCCAGCAAGGAACTCCGCCGTGCGCGTCCGCTCCTCCCACGACCAGGGCCTACCGTAGTAGCCCTCCATGATCCCCAAGGGCGGCGTGCGCCCTACCCCACTTTCATCCGCCAAGCCGTCCTCCCGCCCCTACACCCACTCAAGGCTCCTCGGGCGCGCCGCCCGGACGGCCGCAGCCGCGGGATCGGGTCTGGCGCGCGTTGATCAGGGCGACGTGTTCGAGCCGGTTGTGCATTTCGTCCTTCTCCCATTGATAGACCCGCTCGCGACGCGCCATGGCGGCAAACTCGGCCTGTTCCTGTGGGGCGCAGCGCACTACGGCCGCCTTGGCGGCGGCCTCCGCCGGGCCGCCAGCACGGTCGAGGTCCCGCACCGCCGACTTTATGCAGAGCGTCAATCGTTCCGTCTCACCGTCAGGCGTCCCCGCCGCGTCGGCCGGCGCAGCCAGCGCCGGCGTCTGGCAGGGATCTGGGGCTGGCCCGGGTCGCTGCTCGCATCCAGCAAGAAGCAGGAGTGCAATCATCAAACAGTTCAGCCGACTCATCCGACCCCCACGCGACCGGCGCGAACGTAACCAGGGAGCGTCGAGCTTGCGAGCCTCCCGCGAAGCGCTAGAAGCAGGCGCGCAAGCCGGGCAAGGGGGCGCGGAGGAAAGCATGGAGGCTGTGCGCACGGCCCCGGATCGCTTCGCCAGTCTCGGCGGGTTCTCCTGGCCGCCGGTCTGGCTCGAGGATTTGCCAGGCTTCACCGGGCTTCGCGCAGCAACGATCGACGAGGGCCCTCGAGACGCGGACCGCACGTTCCTCTGCCTGCACGGCGAGCCGACCTGGAGCTACCTCTATCGAAAGATGATCCCGGTGTTCCTCGCGTCGGGCGCGCGGGTCGTGGCTCCGGACTTCTTCGGTTTCGGTCGGTCGGACAAGCCGGTGCGCGACGAGGACTACAGCTTCCATTTTCACCGCGACTTCCTGCTGCGGTTGATCGAACGGCTGGATCTGCAGCGCATCGTGCTGGTCGTGCAGGACTGGGGCGGGCTGCTTGGGCTTACCCTGCCGGTCGACGAGGGCGCGCGGATTCGCATCGAAGGTCTGGTGGTGATGAACACGGCTCTCGCCCTCGGCGAGCCGCTGACGCCCGGCTTCGAAGCCTGGCGCGCCTATGCAGCGAGTCAGCCAGATCTCGCGGTCGGCGCCCTGATGCGTCGCGGAACCTCTGTCCTGACCGAAAATGACGTCGCCGCCTATGACGCGCCCTTCCCCGACGCTCGCCACAAGGCCGGCGTGCGGGCCTTCCCAAGGCTCGTCATGACGAGCCCCGACATGCCGGGCGTCGCCGAATCTCGCGCAGCGAGGGACTTCTGGGCCAATGGTTGGCGTGGCCGCGCGTTCATGGCCTGCGGCGCCCGCGATCCGGTCTTTTCTCCCGAGCACATGGAAGTCTTGCGCCGCCAGATCCGCGGCTGCCCCGAACCGATGATCCTCCCTGAGGCGGGACACTTCGTTCAGGAGTGGGGCGAGCCGATCGCCCGCCGAGCCCTGGAAGTGCTGGGCCCGCCCCGGCCTTGAAGGCGCATCCCGGTCCGCGGCGGCTAATCCTCACCGTCATCACGGCAGCGGCGTCTCACGCCGCGGCGGCCTGGGGAGCGCCGCCTGTCGCCGACACGGTGACGATCGATCTCACCGGTCCATCGCGCACCATCGTCCCTGACGAAGCTCTCGGGGCGGCGATTGACGGGATGCAGCAGGGCCAGGTCGCGCAGATCCTCACGCCTCGCAACATCGCCCTGATGAAGTCGGCCGGGCTTCGACGGGCTACCTATCGCCTGCGTACGGAACTGGGGATCGAGGCCTGGCACTGGAGCGAGGAAGGCCGGTGGAGCGACCCAGCGCGCCATCAGGGCTACTGGACCTCGAGCGACCACCCCAGCCGGCACCCGGACGTGACCTGGGGCTATAGCCTTCCGCGGCGCGGCGATACGATCGACCAGGCCAATGACACGGGCTACTCGCGCCTCGACGATGGCGACAGGATCTCGTTCTGGAAGAGCAACCCCTATCTCGATCGCCATTTTACGGGGCTTTCCCCTAACCGGCCCCAGTGGGTGGTCGTTTCGTTCGACCGCCCCCAGCCGATCGACGCCGCGAGGATTGCCTGGGCCCAGCCTTACGCCAGCGCCTTCGAGATCCAGTACTGGACCGGCAAGAACGAGTCCGACAGGGCTGGCCGATGGGTCGACTTCCCCGCGGGCCCTCAGCGCCGGGACAGGTTTCCCGGAGACGAGACCATCCGCCTGGCGAACGCGCCAGTGAGCGCCCGCTTCGTTCGCATCCTGTTGACACGGTCGTCTGGGACGAAGCCATCGCCGACACACGACGTGCGCGATCGCCTCGGCTACGCCATCGCCGAGATCGGGCTGGGCGTCATTGGGCCCGACGGCGGCTTCGTCGACGCCGTGCGCCACGGCGCCGGCCGCTATCTGCAGACGGATGTGAACGTCTCCTCCACCGATCCCTGGCACAGGGCTATCGATCGAGATCCGCACACAGAGCAGCCGAGCCTCGACCTTATCTTCCGGGATGGCCTGAACGGGAACATGCCCCTGTTGGTCCCCGTGGGCGTGTTCTACGACACACCGGAAAATGCCGCGGCGGAAGCCAGCTACATCCGCCGCCGAGGGTGGCCGGTGCGGCGGCTCGAGCTTGGCGAAGAACCCGATGGCCAGTTCATCGCACCGGAGGACTACGCCGACCTCTACCTCGAGGCGGCGCGCCGGATCCGAAAGGTCGCGCCGGAATTCGAACTTGGCGGTCCCAGCATGCAGGGTGCGCTGACCGACACCTGGCCCGTTCCGGACACCGGCCGCTCGTGGGTCGGCCGTTTCGTCGTCTACCTTCGCGAGCGCCATGCACTGGGCGAGCTTCAGTTCTTCTCGTTCGAGCACTACGCCTTCGACGACGTCTGCAGGCCCCTGGGGGTCATGCTGCGCGACGAGACCCAGCAGCTGGACCATATTCTCGACCGCACGATCGCTGCGGGGATGCCCACCTCAATTCCGTGGATGATCAGTGAGTACGGCCTCTCGCCTTTCTCGGGCCAGGCGATGTCGCTCGTCCCTAGCGCCCTCTTCTCGGCCGATGTGGTGGGCCACTTCCTCTCGCGGGGCGGCCATGCGGCCTTCATGTTCGGCTACACGCCCGGCCGGCCCTGGAACCAGGCGTTCCCGTGCGCGGGCTACGGGGACATGATGCTGTTCGAAACGGACGCCGCGGGCCAGTCGCGCTGGCCGATGCCGATGTTTTTCGCACAGAGCATGATGATCCATGATTGGGGCGCGCCCTCCGGTCAGCCCCATCGTCTGTTCGCCGCGGCGGGCGAAGCCACCGACGCACAGGGGCGGCCGATGGTCCTTGCCTATGCCCTGAAGCGCAGGGACGGGACGCTCTCGGTGATGTTGCTGAACCGGGACCAGGAAGCGGCGCACGAGGTGTCCATGCGTGTGCGCGACGCCGTTGCGGATCCGTCTTTTCCCGTGAGCGGCGCGAGCGTGGTCCAGTATTCGCCCGCCCAGTACGCCTGGCTTGACCGCGGGCCGAACAGCCAGCCCGCCCGGGACCTTCCACCCGCACGCTTCGACATCGCGGCCGGCCCGGTGATCCTGCCGGCGATGTCGCTCACGGTCGTGACCGCCCGCTCGCCCTGAACCGGGCTACCGCTTCGGTGGAGGCGCGGCCGGGGGTGGAGAGATGGGGGTCGCGATCTTCGGCAGGACGTGCTCGGGCAAGGCCTGCTGGCTGTAGCTCGACTTCCCATCGGCGCCGATCATCCTCACGAACAGGAAGGCGCCGCCGTTGGGGACGTCCAGGCTCATCATCTGCGCGTCCGTCAATCCGATCAGGTCGGCGACCAGGGCCCGGATCGCGCCAAAGTGCGAGAACGCCAGGACGTCGGCTCGGTTGAGCAGCCCCTCGACTCCCTGGATGAACTCCCGCAACCGGAGCTTTGCGCGCACGGCGCTTTCGGAGTCATTGCCGTCGAAGTTTGCGTCGGTGTCCATACGCGGATCGTAGACCGCGCCATAGTCCCGCTCGTTCAACAGGGGCTCGATGCGGGGCGCGACGGACAGCAAACCCATCTGATCAAGGGCTATGCGCGCCGTCTGCTGGGTGCGGAAGTATTCCGAGGCGAACACCTCCAGGGCGAAGTTCCCTGGCATGGCCCAACGCGAATCGACCTTGGCCAGGACCCCCGCGGTGTTGAGAGCCTGACGGATACCGTTGGTTGTGAGGCAGATGGCGCTGTCGTTGTAGCTATAGAAGCTGCTGTCCTCGTTGGCGGTGCTCCCGCCGTGACGCACCAGGATCAACCGGTTCACGCTCGCCCCGCTCAGGTCGAAGAGGTGGGCCGGCCGTTGCTGTCCGTCGCACGGGCTTTGCCTCGGCGTCGCCTCTGTCGCTGGACATGCTGGCTCCAGGCCGCCGTCCGATCACGGATGAAGTCGCTGACGTCCCCCGCCGTCATCAGCGGCGGAAGCTCACCCTCCTCTTCGTAGTGCCCCTTCTCGTTGCGGATCGGCAGGGCCGCCACGCGCTTGGCCTGGATCATGTCGATCTTCGACGGCACGGCCGCCTGGGGGTGGGGCGCCTGCGACGAGGGAACCGCCACCCCCTTAAGGGGATCGTCCGTTCGGGGCTGCGCAAGGGTCACCACGTCGGCGAGCGAGCCCGCGGCCTTGTCGCGAGCGGTCAGCGGCTCCACGCCCCACCGCTCCTGGAGGGTCTTCAGGACAGATGTGTGGTCGATCGGTCCCGATCCGCGGAAGACGGTTCCCGACACGATCAACGGAGAGACCAGCACCGCAGGCACGCGGACGCCAAAGCGGGTGAAGTCGAACCCGAACTCTCCAACCGTGCCGTCCCCTGGCGGCGTTGCGTTGGCCGGCGGCGCGACGTGATCATAGCAGCCGCCGTGTTCGTCATAGGTGATGATGAGCAGGGTGTTCGCCCACGCCTTGCCATTGAAGAGGGCGTAGTAGGTGTCGCGGATCAGTTGCTCGCCCTGGGAGACGTCGTAGTTGGGATGCTGGCTGTTGCCGCTGGCGTCCCAGCTCGGCTCGAGGAAGGTGTAGGCCGGCAGCGTCCCTGCGGCCGCCCGATCCTGGAAATCGCGGAAATGGCCGAAGTGGCTTTCGCCTGCGCTCTGCGTGTCGGGGAAGTCCTGCCGGGTGAGCGGATCACGGTTGTAGCCGTAGATCGCCCAGTCGATCCCCTTGTCAGACAGTCGGCCGAAAATGCTCGGACAAGTGAAGACCTTCACGTGATCGTCCAAATGGCCCTGTGACGTTCCCGCCGCGGCGAATGCGCGGTTCGGCATGGTCATGGTCGGCGCCGATGCGAACCAGCAGTCGCAGACCGCGTAGCCCTTGGCGAGGCCGGAAAGGATCGGCAGCAACTCCGGCGTATACATGCCCATGATTTGCGACGGCTGTGTGCCCGCAATCGTGTCGCCATAGTTCTTGGCCAGATCCGAGGCGATCGCCGACTTGAAGTTCATGACGAACCCCTGATTGCCCGGAACGGCGCCGGCGGCGGGGTCGTCGTTGTTGAACAACTGGTAGTTCGTGTTCTGAAATCCCTCTCCCGGATCCGCGCCGGGCATCAGATAGGGATGCGGGTCGCTAGCCTGGATCTTATAGACCTTGACCTGCGCTCCGGTGTCGTCGGGGTTCCATTCGTCGCCTGTGAGACCGTCGAATGGTTGGCCGGCGGGAGAGACATTGCCGTGGTCGGCATAGAGAAAGCCGAGCATGTGGTCGAAGGAGCGGTTCTCCAGCATGAGCTGGACGACATGCTCGATCTTCCCGAGCTGGTTCGCCAAGAGCCCCTCCCCCTGTCATGTGCGGACCACGCTCGACCCCGGGACGCTAACATGGCGGTTGGGGGTGACAAAGGCGCGACAATTCATCTGTCTGCAGGCAACGTTCCCATCTGCTCAGGCGAGGCCCGCCTCGACGAGGGCGGCGCTGATCTCACCGCCGTCGCGGCCGACCACCAGCAGTCCGTCGCCTGAGGCGAGGCGGTAGTCCTTCGGCGGTCGAATGATGGCTTCTCCGCCTGCGCGTTCCACCTGGATCACGAACAGGGCGCCGCTCGTCCGCCTTTCGACCTCGCCGATCGTCAGGCCGACCAGTGGGGTGTGAGCGCGCACCTCGGTCATATCGAATCCAAGACCCATTCGTCTCAGGACCGTGTCCATCTCCCGGAGCTGAGGAGAGTCACGGACGAAATGTGTGGTCTCGGGAAACAGGATCATGTCGGCGATCCGTTCAGCGCCGATATGGGCGGGAAGCACCACCTGACTGGCCCCCGCCTGGATGAGCTTGCTCTCGGTCGAGGGCGCCTCTCCCCGTGCGATGATCTGCAGGTGAGGATTGAGGCTGCGCGCGCTCAACGTGATGAAGACGTTTGCGGCGTCGGAAGGCAGCACCGTCGCCAACACCCGGGCGCGCTCTACGCCCGCCGCCCGCAACACCTCCTCATCCGTGGCGTCGCCCTGGATGGCGAGAAAGCCCGCCGCCCGGGCTTCGGCCAATCGGCCTTCGGACTGGTCCAGCACGACGAACGCACTCGCGCCCGTGGCCAGATGATGCGCGGCCATGGAGCCGATCCGGCCAAAGCCGCAGAGGATCACGTGGTCCTCGAGGCGGTCTACGTCACTCTGCATTCGTCCTCCGCTGAGCAGGCGCCGGACCTGCGACGCCGTGAGCCACTGCACGAGGAAACCGGTGACCAGAATCATGCCCGTGCAGCCCAGGGCAATCGTGGTTATGGTGACGAAGCGCAGCCACGTCGTATCGACGGGGCGAACCTCGCGATAGCCGACGGTGTAGACCGTCAGAAGGACCATGTAGAGGGCGTCGCCCAGGTTCCAGCCGGCCTCCATGTAGGCCAGCGTGGAGAGGACAACCACGCCGAACATGAAGAGGATGACCGCCCATAGGCGGCCGAGCGACGCCGCCTCGGCGCTATCTGGAGTAATCCGGCGGCGCCCGGTCATACCGTTCCTGCGCCGCGCCCTGGTCCCTGCGCCTGGCATCACTCCCCCGCGACCTCGCCCGAATCGACCCTAAGCGTGGCGGATCGCCCGGAGAAGAGCCGCGAGTCCACCGGGCCGCACCCGTCCCATTGGGTACAAAAAAAACGGCCCGGGATCGCTCCCGGGCCGCTCTGTAGACAACCGTAGGTATGCCTGGCGTCAGGCCGGCTGAGTCTCGGACGCCGCAGCCTCGGCGATGTCCGCCGGCAGAGGCTCCATGGCCGTCTCGCGGCTCGCCGCGAGCACTTCGTCGCGCTTGGCGGCGATGCGCTGGAGACCACGCAGGTACGAGCCCGTGCCCGCCGGGATGAGCCGGCCGACGATGACGTTCTCCTTGAGACCTTCCAGGGTGTCCCGCTTGCCGTGCACCGAGGCGTCGGTGAGGACACGGGTGGTTTCCTGGAACGACGCCGCCGAGATGAAGCTGCGGGTCTGCAGCGACGCCTTGGTGATGCCCAGCAGGACCGGCGCGGTGAGCGCCGGCCGTCCGCCGCGGGCCTCGGCCTTGACGTTCTCGTCGTCCACCTCAGTCTTGTCGAGGTGGTCGTTCTTGAGAAGCCCCGTATCGCCCGGCTCGAGAATCTCGACCTTTTGCAGCATCTGACGAACGATCGTCTCGATGTGCTTGTCGTTGATCGGCACGCCCTGCAGCCGGTAAACTTCCTGGATTTCGTTCACCAGGAAGTCGGCCAGCGCCTCGATCCCCAGGATCCGCAGGATGTCGTGCGGATCCGGATTGCCGTCGATGAGGTACTCGCCCTTGCGGATGACTTCCCCATCCTGCACGGCCACGTGCTTGGCCTTCGGGATGAGGAATTCGACCGCTTCGCCGCCGTCTTCGGGGGTGATCTTAATCCGGCGCTTGTTCTTGTAGTCGCGCCCGAACTCGACACGTCCGTCCATCTCGGCGATGACCGCGCAGTCCTTCGGCCGGCGGGCCTCGAACAGCTCGGCCACCCGCGGCAGACCGCCGGTGATGTCGCGGGACTTGGAGGCTTCCGTCGGCAGACGCGCAAGCACGTCGCCCGGCTTCACCTCATCGCCCACGCCCACCGAGAGGATGGCGCCGGCCGGCACCATGTACCGGGCGTCGCCCCCGTTCGCGAGACGCTTGTAGGCTCCGCTGTCGTCGAGGACGGCCACGCCCGGCCGCAGGTCCGCGGTCTTGGAGGCGCCGCGCCAGTCGGTGACGACGCGGCTGGTGATGCCGGTCGCTTCGTCGGCCTCCTCGCGCACCGAGACGCCCTCGATCATGTCTTCGAGGCGCACCTTGCCGGACACCTCAGTGATGATCGGGGTCGTGTAGGGGTCCCACTCGGCGAAGCGCTGGCCCCGCTTGATGGCGTCGCCGTCCTTGAGCTTCAGGCGCGCGCCATAGGGCGGCTTGTAGCTCTCGCGATCCACGCCATCGACCTGAACGGTGACCTGCAGGTTCCGGCTCATCACCACGACGTCGCCGTCGGGCGCCAGGACCAGGTTGCCGGGCGAGATCTTCAGGACGCCGTCGTTGGCCGCCTCGAAGAACGACTGCTCGGCCACCTGCACCGCGCCGCCGATGTGGAAGGTCCGCATCGTCAGCTGTGTGCCGGGTTCGCCGATCGACTGGGCCGCGATGACACCGACGGCTTCGCCGATATTCACCGGCGTGCCGCGGGCGAGGTCACGGCCGTAGCAGGCGCCGCAGACCCCGACCTTAGTCTCGCAGGTGAGCACCGAGCGCACCTTGGCCGACTGCACGCCACCCTTCTCGATCAGGTCCACCATGTCCTCATCGAGGTAGGTGTCCGCCGGGATGATGACCTCGCCGTTCGGCGTCTTGATGGCCTCGGCCGAGAAGCGGCCCAGGACCCGCTGACCCAGGGAGACCTGCACCTCGCCGCCTTCGGCCACCGCGCGCAGGGTGATGCCCCGCGTGGTGCCGCAGTCCTCTTCGGTGATGATGCAGTCCTGCGCCACGTCGACCAGACGCCGCGTCAGATAGCCGGAGTTGGCCGTCTTCAGCGCCGTGTCGGCGAGACCCTTCCGGGCGCCGTGGGTGGAGTTGAAGTACTCCTGGACGGTCAGGCCTTCCTTGAAGTTCGAGATGATCGGCGTCTCGATGATCTCGCCGGACGGCTTGGCCATCAGGCCGCGCATTCCGCCGAGCTGCTTCATCTGGGCCTGCGATCCGCGGGCGCCGGAGTTGGCCATCATGTAGACCGAGTTGATCTCCTTCTGACGGCCGTCCTCGTGGAAATGAGCGGTGGAGATTTCCGCCATCATCTCGTCGGACACGCGGTCGGTGGCCTTGGACCAGGCGTCCACGACCTTGTTGTACTTCTCGCCCTTGGTGATCAGGCCGTCAGCGTACTGCTGCTCGTACTCCTCGACCAGCTTGCGGGTCGTGTCGATGATGCCGACCTTGCGCTCAGGGACGATGATGTCGTCCTTGCCGAAGGAGATGCCCGCCTTGGCCGCCTCGCGGAAGCCCAGGCGCATCATCTGGTCGGCGAAGATGACCGTCGCCTTCTGACCGCAGTGCCGGTAGACCTGATCGATCAGGTTGCCGATCTCCTTCTTGGTCAGGCTCTTCTCCACCAGGCGGTGCCCGATGTTCGGGTTCCTGGGGAGCAGGTCGGCGATTTTCATCCGGCCCGGCGTCGTGTCGATCGTGCGGGTGACCAGCTTCCCCTCGGGGTCGCTCTCCGTGAAGCGGGCCTTGATCTTGCTGTGCAGGGTCACGACGTCGGCGTCGAGCGCGGCCTCGATCTCCGCCAGGTCGAAGAACACCTTACCCTCGCCCGGCTCACCCGTACGCGCCTGGGAGATGTAGTAGAGCCCGAGCACGATGTCCTGAGAGGGCACGATGATCGGCCGGCCGTTGGCCGGGGACAGGATGTTATTGGTGCTCATCATGAGCACCCGCGCCTCGAGCTGAGCTTCCAGCGACAAGGGCACGTGCACGGCCATCTGGTCGCCGTCGAAGTCGGCGTTGAAGGCGGTGCAGACCAGCGGGTGGAGCTGGATCGCCTTGCCCTCGATGAGCTTGGGCTCGAACGCCTGAATGCCCAGGCGGTGCAGGGTCGGGGCGCGGTTGAGCAGGACCGGGTGCTCGCGGATGACCTCCTCGAGGATGTCCCACACCTGAGGCTGCTCGCGCTCCACCATTCGCTTGGACTGCTTGACGGTGCCCGACAGGCCCTTGGCGTCCAGCCGCGCGTAGATGAACGGCTTGAACAGCTCGAGCGCCATCTTCTTGGGCAGGCCGCACTCCTGCAGCTTGAGCTCCGGACCAACCACGATCACCGAACGGCCCGAGTAGTCGACGCGCTTGCCGAGCAGGTTCTGGCGGAACCGGCCCTGCTTGCCCTTCAGCATGTCGGCGAGCGACTTCAGGGGCCGCTTGTTGGCGCCGGTGATCACGCGGCCGCGGCGGCCGTTGTCGAACAGGGCGTCCACGGACTCCTGCAGCATCCGCTTTTCGTTGCGGATGATGATGTCGGGCGCCCGCAGCTCGATCAGCCTCTTGAGGCGGTTGTTGCGGTTGATCACCCGGCGGTAGAGGTCGTTCAAGTCCGAGGTCGCGAAGCGGCCGCCGTCCAGGGGAACCAGCGGACGCAGCTCCGGCGGGATGACCGGGATGACGGTCATCACCATCCATTCGGCCTTGTTGCCGCTCTCGATGAAGGCCTCGATGATCTTCAGACGCTTGGAGGTCTTCTTGAGCTTCATTTCCGAGGTGGTCGTGAGAAGCTCCTCACGAAGCTTCTCCGCCTCGGACTCCAGCTCGATCGCCTTGAGCAGGCCCTGGATCGCCTCGGCGCCGATCTCGGCGTTGAAGGAGTCGTCGCCGAACTCCTCCTGATAGCGGAGATATTCATCCTCGCTGAGGAGTTGGTGCAGCTTCAGGCTGGTGAGGCCCGGCTCGGTGATGATGTAGTTCTCGAAATAGAGGACGCGCTCGATGTCCTTCAGCGGCATGTCGAGCATCATGGCGATGCGGCTCGGCAGCGACTTCAGGAACCAGATGTGCGCCACCGGCGAGGCCAGCTCGATGTGGCCCATCCGCTCGCGACGGACGCGCGCGAGGGTGACCTCGACGCCGCACTTCTCGCAGATGATGCCCTTGTACTTCATCCGCTTGTACTTGCCGCACAGGCACTCGTAGTCCTTCGTCGGCCCGAAGATGCGCGCGCAGAAGAGACCGTCCCGCTCCGGCTTGAACGTGCGGTAGTTGATGGTTTCCGGCTTCTTGATCTCACCAAACGACCAGGACCGGATCTTTTCCGGGCTGGAGAGCGAGATGCGGATCTGGTCGAAGGTCGGCGCCGCGACCACCGGATTGAAGATGTTCAGGACTTCCTGGTTCATGTCGATTTCCAGTTCGTCAGAATGAATGAAGAGGGCGATGGGGAGGGGCTGACGGCCCCTCCCCGCCTCTGACGTCTGCGGATGCGCCGGACGGGATCAGCTGTTTTCCAGCTCCACGTTCAGCCCCAGCGAGCGCATCTCCTTGACCAGAACGTTGAAGCTCTCGGGGATGCCCGCCTCGAAGGCGTCGTCGCCGCGGACGATCGACTCGTAGACCTTGGTGCGGCCCGCGACGTCGTCCGACTTCACCGTCAGCATCTCCTGCAGGGTATAGGCGGCGCCGTAGGCTTCGAGAGCCCACACCTCCATCTCCCCGAAGCGCTGACCGCCGAACTGCGCCTTGCCGCCCAGCGGCTGCTGGGTGACCAGGCTGTACGGGCCGATGGAGCGCGCGTGGATCTTGTCGTCCACCAGGTGGTGCAGCTTCAGCATGTAGATGTAGCCCACCGTAACCGGCCGCTTGAACTGCTCGCCGGTCTGGCCGTCGTAGAGCATCACCTGGCCCGTCCTCGAGAGTCCCGCCCTTTCGAGCAGGTTCTCAATGTCGGCGATGTGCGCTCCGTCGAACACCGGCGTGGCAATCGGCACGCCCTTGGAGAGGTTGCGCGCCAGTTCAACCAGCTCGTCGTCGGACTCCGGCAGCACCTGGTTCGGCCCATAGACATCCCGGAGCTTTTCCAGGAGCGCCGCGCGCTGACCGCCCTGTTGCCAGGCGTCATACAGCTCGGCGATCTGCCTGCCGAGGCCGGCACAGGCCCAACCCAGGTGGGTTTCGAAGATCTGGCCGACGTTCATCCGCGAGGGCACGCCCAGGGGATTGAGCACCACGTCGACCGAAGTGCCGTCCTCCAGGTGAGGCATGTCCTCGATCGGCAGGATGCGCGAGATCACCCCCTTGTTGCCGTGACGGCCGGCCATCTTGTCGCCGGGCTGAAGCTTGCGCTTCACGGCCACGAAGACCTTGACCATCTTCATCACGCCGGGAGGCAGCTCGTCGCCGCGCTGCAGCTTGTCGACCTTATCCTCGAACCGGCGGTCGAGACGCTTGCGGGCGTCGTCGAACAGGCGGCGCATGGCCTCCAGCTCGCCCATCGCCTTTTCGTCGTCGACGGCGATCTGCCACCACAGACCGGGCGCGATCTCCTCGAGCTTCTCGGGCGTGATTTCGCCGCGTCCCAGGCCGCGGGGGCCGGAGACGGCGTTCTTGCCCATGAGCAGCTCGCGAAGGCGGGCGGTCATGTTGCGGTTCAGGATCGCGAACTCGTCGTCACGGTCCTTGCCGAGACGGTCGATCTCGGCCCGCTCGATGGCCATCGCCCGCTCGTCCTTCTCGACGCCGTGGCGGTTGAACACCCGTACTTCGACGACCGTACCGGCGACGCCGGGCGGCAGGCGAAGCGAGGTGTCGCGCACGTCCGAGGCCTTCTCGCCGAAGATGGCGCGGAGCAGCTTTTCCTCCGGCGTCATCGGCGATTCACCCTTGGGCGTAACCTTGCCCACGAGGATGTCGCCCGGCAGGACCTCAGCGCCGATGGCCACGATGCCCGCTTCGTCGAGGTTGCGCAGGGCTTCCTCGCCGACGTTGGGGATGTCGCGGGTGATCTCCTCCGGCCCCAGCTTGGTGTCGCGCGCCATGACCTCGAACTCCTCGATGTGGATCGAGGTGAAGACGTCG